>NZ_JBLQTA010000001.1:0-592564 GCF_048159625.1 Ciceribacter azotifigens
CACACGATACACAGGATGCCGGGTCGAGCCCGGCATGACGGAGGACGGGGAGATGACTCGCGACGAGGCCCTCCCACCTCCCCCTTGAGGGGGGAGGTCGCGCGGAACGCGCGGGTGGGGGTGACGACATCACGGATCACCCCACCCCGGACCTGCGGTCCTCCGGGTTGAGCCGCGTGTCTCAACTCGTTCTTCGAACCCCGCCTCAAGGGGAGGGTGAACTCCGCGCGTCGCTCTCCTCGCGCTCCGCCATGCACGGGGCGCCGGCCACGGATCGATCTCCCCCCTTGTGGGGGAGATGCCCGGCAGGGCAGAGGGGGTGATGGGGCAAACGCTTCTGCTGGAGAATACTCCCCTCAGTGCTCACCCTCGCAGAGGCCGTGGTCGGAAAGCGCGCGGATAACGTGGCAGTCCTCGATGCTGTGCCCGTCGCAGCAGGCCGCAATTCGGGAGAGTTCCGTTTCGAGCTTGCGCAGCCGCGCGATCTTCTCGCGCACCTCGGCGAGCTGCTCGCGGGCGATCTCATCGGCGCGCTCGCACGGCCGTTCCGGATGGCCGCTCAACGCCAGAAGCTCGCGGATCGCCTCGATGGGAAAGCCGAGCTCGCGCGCGTGGCGAATGAAGGCGAGCCGTTCGAGATCGCTCGTCTCGTAGCGTCGCTGGTTGCCGCCCGTCCTGTCGGCGGCGGAAATCAGCCCCATCTGTTCGTAGTAGCGGATCGTCGGGACCTTCACCCCGGTCCGCTTCGCCATGTCGCCGATCGACAGCATTTTTTTCGCCCCAGCCTCTTGAACCTCTAGTCGCTAGAGAGACTAGGTGGGGTCAAGCCTTGCAGGATCAAGAGGGAAGGAAGAGCGATGAGTGCCAGCTGCGGCCACAGCCACGGAACCTTCGAGGGTGTCTCCGCCGAATACAAGCGCCGTCTCTGGGCGGTGATCGCCATCAACGGCGGCATGTTCGCGGTGGAAATGACCGCCGGCCAGCTGGCGCGCTCGCAGGCGCTGCAGGCCGACGCGCTCGATTTCTTCGCCGATGCGGTCACCTACGGCATCTCTCTCGCCGTCATCGGCGCGCCGCTGGCCGTGCGCAGCCTCGCCGCCGCCGGCAAGGGGGCGAGCCTCTTCCTGATGGGGCTCTTCGTCTTCGCCAGCACGATCTGGCGGGTCTTCTTCGACGGCATGCCGGAAGCACCGGTGATGGGCGCCATCGGCTTCATGGCGCTGGTGGCAAACGTCACGAGCGTGCTGCTGCTGATGCGCTACAAGGACGGCGACGCCAATGTCCGCTCCGTCTGGCTTTGCTCGCGCAACGATGCAATCGGCAATGTCATCGTCATGATCGCCGCCCTCGGCGTCTGGGGCAGTGCGACTGCCTGGCCGGACCTCGCGGTCGCCGCCGTCATGGCGGGCCTCTTCCTCAATTCCTCGGTGCAGATCCTGCAGCAGTCCTGGCAGGAATGGCGCCGCGGCGGCACGGCGGCGCTGGCCGGGGTGGTCGACCAGGACTGCTGTGGCGGCGCCTGCAGCACGGATCACGATCACGCCGCGTCAGGGCATGAAGGCCATGCCCACGGCCATCGTCACGATCACTGACGGAGAAAAGGAAAGAATTCGACCGAGGCTCAGCCTTCCGCTTCTTCGCCGGGTTCAAACTCGCGGTAGAGCGCCTCGACCTGCTCGAGCTGGGAGCGTTCGGCCTCGCCGCCATCGGCGACCGGCTCGGCAAACCCCGCCGTCGCAACCGGCCGGCGGCCGCCGTCCATGCTCCAGAGCGCGGTGGCCAGCGAGGCGGAGACGAAGGTACTGCTGAAGGCTGGCTCGCCGGCGCGGCGCGGTTTCGGGGCAGCCGTCGTTTCGGCCGCCGTCTCTTCCGTTTCCGTGGCGGTAGGCACATACCGGCTCTGATAGGAATAGCCTCCGAGGCCGCTTTCGATCCGCATCTCACGCTCGCTTCTACACTCGTTAACCTTTTGTTAACTTTTGAAGCTTGCGCGAAGCTTGCGTCGGGCCCTACGGCGCCATTGCCAGCCGGGGGCAAATCAGCTAGCGGCGCCGCCCGCGAAGCGGTCTATGGAGCGCGCAGTGAGGCGCTGGTTGTTGCGATACCAGGCGTCCTCGGTGAAAAACACTGGCTCGCCCGCATCCCAGCCGCTGCAGCTGAAGTCCGACTGACGCGCGAAGAAGGCGACGAAATCCGCCTCCTCCCGCCACGCGGCGATAATATCGCCGGTGGCACCACCGCCGTCGAAGATGTCGCAGAGGACGATCTGGTCGCCCCTTCGAATCAGCCCCTGGCCGCAGAAGTCGCGATGAAACTCGACGATCAACCCCTCACCGTCGTTGATCGACATCAACCGGCGCCAGAGCGCGCTCGCACGGGCCTCGCCGAACGGAGAGCGCGAGAGCCGGTCGCGCAACTCGGCCGCGCGCCGCGCCATCTCTTCCTCGGTGGCGTCGATCAGCGGATAGGGCGGCCGCCACGGCCCCTTCGGCCGGCGAATCGACCAGACCGCGGCGACGAGCACCACGATGACGGCGGCAAGCGCCAGAAGCGGAATGATCGTCGACATGCCCGGCCCTCCCCTCGGCGCCCCTCGTCCCACATCATGGCAGATCGGCGGACGGGTGGGGAAGACTCACGCCCCCTCGATCCCGCCTGCGAGTTCGGCAAGCCGGGCGACGGTATTGATGTTGCGGGAGGTGCCGGCTTTCAGCGCCGGAAGCTTGATCTTCGAGCGACCGGAGCCGATCGGGTAGTGCACGTAGATTTCTCGGCCGCGCACCACCGCCTCCTCGCCGTCGGGGGCGAGGAAGCCGTGCAGGGCGTCGTCGCCGGGCGGTTCGCCGAAGAAGCTGACGAGCACGCGCTCCGGCGCCATCGCCGCGAAGGGATTGCCGTCGAGGACGGCGTTGAGCTCCACCGGCGTGCGGAGGAAAACACCGGGCGGCTTTCCGAGACGGTCGCCGAGCGCCGCGTCGAGCCGCGTGGCGATCTCCGCCGGATCGCCGCCGTCGCGGAAGATCAGATTGCCGGACTGGATGTAGGTCGAGACCTCGCCGAAGCCGAGGCCTTCGGCGAGCGCCTTCAGCTCCGCCATCGGCAGCTTCCCGGTGCCGCCGACATTGACGGCGCGGATCAGGGCGACATAGGCGGACATGGCGTCTCCTCACTTCGACCGCGAGGCGGCGCTCTGCCGCCGCTACAGATTTAGCGCGAAGTGGCGGCGGAGCAAAGGCTCAGGAGAGAGGAGCGCCTCCCCTCACATCCTCCCCGCAACCTTCACCGCAAACGCATACTCGAAGGCGATTTCCTCAAGCCGCTGGAAGCGGCCCGACTTGCCGCCGTGGCCGGCGGCCATGTTGGTCTTGAGGAGATAGGGGCCGGCGGCGGGGGCTTTCTCGCGCAGCTTCGCCACCCACTTGGTCGGCTCCCAATAGGTCACGCGGGGATCGGTAAGCCCGGAGAGCGCCAAGATCGGAGGATAGGGCCTTTGCCCGACATTGTCATAGGGGCTGTAGGCGGCGATCCAGCGATATTCCTCTTCCGATTCGATCGGGTTGCCCCATTCCGGCCATTCCGGCGGGGTGAGCGGCAGGGTGTCGTCGAGCATGGTGTTCAACACATCGACGAAGGGCACGGCGGCAATGATGCCGGCGAATTTTTCCGGCGCCATGTTGGCGATTGCCCCCATCAGCATGCCGCCGGCAGATCCGCCCTCGGCGATGATCCGGTCGTAGGACGTGAAGCGCTCCTTCACCAGATGGTCGGCGGCAGCGATGAAGTCCTTGAAGGTATTGACCTTCTTTTCCATCTTGCCGTCTTCGTACCACTGGAAGCCCTTGTCCTTGCCGCCGCGGATATGGGCGATGGCATAGACGAAGCCGCGATCGGCGAGAGACAGGCAATTGGTGTTGAAGCCGGCGGCGATCGAGATGCCGTAGGCGCCGTAGCCGTAAAGCAGGCAGGGGGCGGAGCCGTTAAGGGGCGTATCCTTGCGGTAGAGCAGCGTCACCGGCACCTCGATGCCGTCATGGGACGGCGCGAAGACGCGGCGAGTGACGTAATCGTCAGGATTGTGGCCCGACGGCACTTCCTGGGTCTTCAGAAGCGTGCGCTCGCGGGTCGCCATGTTGTAGTCGAAGAGCTGGGAGGGCGTCGTCATCGACGAATAGGAGAAGCGGATGACGTCGGTGTCGTATTCGGCCGCCCCCTGCAGGCCGAGCGCATAGGCTTCCTCGGCAAAGGCGATCGAATGCTCCTCGCCGGTTACCCGGTCGCGGATCATGATTTCCGGCAGGCCGTTGCGACGTTGCAGCCAGACCAGGTGGCGGGCAAAGGCCATGTGGTTGAGGATCAGGCGACCCGGCACGTGGGCAACGACTTCCTTCCAGTTCTCCTTGCCCGGCGCGGTAACCGGCGCCTCCATGATCTTGAAATCCTTGGCGCCGCCGTCGTTGGTCAGGATGTAGAAGACGTCGCCGCCCTCGGCGAGCGAATACTCGATCCCCTCCTCGCGCTCGGCGACCAGCAGCGGCTCGGCGGTCAGGTCCTTCGTCGAGAGGATGCGGTATTCGCTCGTCTCGTGGTCGTGGATGTCGATATAGATGAAGTCGTCGAGCAGCGAGCCGCCGACGCCCATGAAGAAGCCGTGGTCCTTCTCCTCATAGACCAGCCGGTCGGAAGACTGCGGCTGGCCGACGATGTGGTGGAAAACCTTGGAGGGACGGTGGTTGTCGTCCTGCAGCGTGTAGAAGAAGCTCTTGCCGTCCGGCGCCCAGGCGCCGCCGCCGCCGGTATTCTCGATCACGTCGGCGAGATCCTCGCCGGTCGAAAGATCGCGCACCCGCAGGGTGAAATATTCCGAACCCTTGTCGTCATAGCCCCAGAGGCCGAAGGCGTGGTCGGTCGTGGGGTCGAGGCCGGCGAGGCGGAAATAGTCCTTGCCCTTGGCCTCCTTGTCGCCGTCGAGCAGCAGTTTGCGGATCGTCTCGTCCTTGTGGTCGCCATCGCGGGGAATGCGGAAATAGCGCGGCTGCTCGCCGCCGGTGACGAAGGCGGTGCCGTAGGCAAAGGGGCCGTCCTTCATCGGGACGGAACTATCGTCCTCCTTGATACGCCCCTTCATCTCGGCGAAGAGCTTTTCCTGCAGCGCCTTCGTGTCGTCCATGGCGGCATCCATATAGGCGTTCTCCGCCTCGAGATGCCGACGCAGGTCCTGGTCGAGCAGCGAAGGATCCTTGAACATCGCCTGCCAGTTTTCGGCCCGCATCCAGGCATAGTCGTCGGTGCGGGTAATGCCGTGGCGAGTGTCGGAGACGGACTTCTTCTCGGCGGCGGGCGGCGTGGGCAGGTTCGGGAATACGGACAAGGGGAAGCCTCTCTGGCGGTGGGATATCATTGCGAGAGATAGAGACCGGGCGACGGCCTATCAAGGCGGAAATTTCCCATGCACCCTGCCGCCAGGAGGATTGCGCGGCTGAAGCCGTCCTGCCACGCAAGCGGCAAGGTGACGTGCGACCGTTGCCCCCTCAGATCAACCTGACCGCATAGACGGCACTGCCGGCGAGTGGCAGCAGGCGGTAGGCCATCTCCGCCTTCAGTTCCTCGTGGCGGGCGATCTCGTCGGGCGTCTTGCCGGGCTTGGCGCCGAGCGTGATGAACTCCTCCTTGACGTGCCCCGGCTTGATGACGGCTTCCGCCGTCTTGCCGCGATAGCTGAAGCGGAAGACGTAAGGGCCGGGCGGATCGTTGATCACATGAGTACCGCCGATCGACTTGTCGAGGACGAGCCGCCCACCGGTCACGGCACGCGTCACCATTTCGAGCGCATCGCGACCGCCATGGCCGGGAAAGGCGGTAACGATCTCGACCTCGCGCCGTTCCAGCGGCATGGCCGACAGAAGCGGGAAGGCGGCCTGCATGGCTTTGAGCGCATGTGCCACGCCGCCCGGAAAGCCGCCGCCGTGATAGGCGTTGATGCAGTCGAAGGTGAAGCTGATCGGGTGGCCGTCGTCGAGGACGGTGATTTCGTTAGACATTGGCATAGGCCTTCAGATTGGGGACGAAGCGGTCGAGGAAGCGCGTCGTCGCCGGCATGAAATGCGAACCGTGGTGGAACATCGGATCGAGCGAGGAGAGGATCATCGTGCCGGGCGTCGACACCTTGTCCTCGTAGAGGATCGGCCGGCCTTCGCCGTCGCGGGCAAGAACGGTCGCGCCCTCTGGCGGAACGAACCAGCCGTGCAGGTGCCAGGTCGCTTCCTTGTCGCCGATGCCCTGCATCAGCGGATGGGAGGCGGCCGCTTCGGTCACCCGGACGCCGAGATCGGCGGACGGATCGAGCCACCACCACCAGTTTGTCGGTGTCTCGGTGAAGTCGACCGCCGGGAGCCAGAGGTCGGAACGGCTCTCGCCGAGCGCGACCACGGTGCCGCCGGCCTGAAGATGGCGGGCGACGGCATGCTTTTGCGCGATCATACGCTGCGCCGGCGTGCGGCAGGGCACCCACAGAATGTCCTCCGGCCGCAGCACGTCACCCAGCTGTTCCGGCGTGCAGATCACGTCGAAGGCTTCGGTATAGCGCGCGCCTTCGAGGCTGCGGATATTGTAGTAGGTGCCGGAAGAAGGGGCGACGATCCGCCAGCCGGAGCGGCTGGAGGCGCGAAGCCCGCGATAGTCTTCGGCTTCCGCGAGCGGTAGCACGTCGGCCGGCTTGGCCGGGTTTGACGGCCACGGGTCGAAGCAGAGACCGCCGTTGGCCCAGGCGAGGATGCGGGCCGAAAGCTCCGGCGCCAGTCCCCATTCGAGCCCCATGCCGGCGAGGTCGTTTCCGGAATGCGAGAAAATCCGCCCGCCCCTCGGCCGCGCCCAGACCCAGTCGACCGGCACCTTTGCCGGGCCGAGACCGTTGACGGCCACGGCCCCCTCCGGCAGCGGATTGCAGCCGCGGCCGTAGAAGCCGGCCACACCCTTGTTGGTCTCCAGCTTTTTGAGGTCGATGCCGTCATAGATCGGGTGGGGATTGATCGCGGCAAGGTCGAAATCGGGCCGCTTCGGCGCATCGATCGGCCTGTACTGTGCGATGCCGTCGACGAGCGGGCGCACGACGTGGCCGTTGAAGAACCAGCGCCCGCCGCGGTCGAGGAAGGCCTCGAGCGCCGGCTTCAGCGCTAGCATGGCGTCCTGGTCGAGCTGCTGGCCGGTGATCAGGCCGCTATGGGCCGAAAGAATCTCCGGTGTCAGATCGGCCTGCTCGACGATGACGGCCTCGCCGCGCGCTACGGCCTCGATGATGCCCGGCGACGGTTGGCCATAGGCGGATTTCAGATAGATCGTACTCATGCTGCCTCAATTCCGGCGAAGGCGGGCAGGATTGCCCGTCTTGTCTCGCCCGTGGATCCCTGGACATCGACCCAGCGCATCGGCACGCCATAGAGCTCGGAGAGCTTGTCCGGCTCGATCATGTCCGAGACCGGGCCGTTGATCTCGCCGCCGCCCGGCATCATCAAGAGGACGTCGTCGGCCGCCGCCAGCGCGTGATTGGGGTCGTGGGTGGTGAAGATGATGGCGAAGTCGCGCCGGAGCCTCAGCGTGTCGAGAAGTTCCAGCGTCTTCGCCTGGTTGCCGAGGTCGAGCGCCGAGGTCGGCTCGTCGAACACCAGAACCGGCGAGCCGGTGGCAAGCGCCCGGGCAATCAGCACCATCTGCCGCTGTCCGCCGGACATGCGGTCGTAGCGCAGGTTTGCGAGCGAACAGGCGCCGACCTGCACAAGGGCTGCCTCCGCCGCCTCGCGATCGGCGGCCGACGGCTGGCCGAATAGGCCGAGTTGCACGGCCCGCCCCATGACGACGACGTCGAGGCCGGAAAGCTTGGCCTGCGAGGCGCCATGCTGAGGCACGTAGCCGGCGACCTTGGGCGCATGGCGCGTGCCCGATGCCAGCGGCTGGAAGCCAAGCAGGGCACGCAGAAGGGTGGTCTTTCCCCGGCCGTTCGGGCCGAGAATCGCCATGGAGCGGCCGACCGGCACGGAAAAGCTGATATCCTTGAACAGTGTGCGCTGACCGAAGGCGACGGATGCCTGGTTGAGGCCGATCATGGGCGGTTCGCCTCCTTGAAATGCTTGCGCAACAGCACTGCAAAGACCGGCGCGCCGATCAGCGCGGTGAGCACACCGAGCGGGATTTCAGCCGAGGTCAGCGTGCGTGACAGCGTGTCGATGAAGGTGAGATAGGCAGCCCCGATGATCGCCGATGCCGGGATCAGCGCGCGGTGGTCCTCGCCGACGAGAATGCGCGCGGCATGCGGCACCACGAGGCCGATCCAACCGACGATGCCGGCAACCGCGACCGAGGTGCCGGTCATCAGCGAAATGGCGATGAAGATGTACCAGCGCTCGCGGTCGGGATTGACGCCGAGCGAACGCGCTTCCGAATCCTCGAGCGCCAGCAGGTTTAGCCGGTAGCGCAGCGCAAAGACGATGATAAGGCCGATCACCATGCCCGGAATGGCAAGCCCGAGCCTCGCCCAGGTGGCGGTGGCAAACGAGCCCATCAGCCAGTAGACGATGGCGGGAAGCGAGGTGTTCGGATCGGCGATGAACTGCACGATCGAGACCAGCGCCCCGAACAGCGCGCCGATCACCATGCCCGACAGGATGACGGTGATGACTTCCGTGCGGCCGTTGATACGGGCGAGCGCCCCGACCAGGATAAGCGCCGACAGGCCGAAGACGAAGGCAAGGCCAAGCAGCACCACGCCGGAATAGCCGAACAGCAGCGCCATCGCCCCGCCGAAGGCCGCGCCCTGGCTGATGCCGAGCACCTGCGGCGAGACCAGCGGATTGCGGAACACGCCCTGCAGCGCCGCCCCGCCGACGGCGAGTGCCGCCCCGGAAAGCGCCGCAAGCAGCACCCGCGGCAGGCGCACCAGCAGCACGATGCGCTCATCCATCTGGGTGGGGCCGAGGCCGGGGTTCAGGGCCCCGGCCATCAGGATGTCGATGATCCGCGGCACGCTGACGGAAAACCGCCCGGCGCCGATGGCAAACAGCATAGAGGCCACCAGCGCGACGAGCAGGGCGCCGAACACGCCCATCCTCAGCACCGGGATACCCCGCCGCACCGGTTCCGTCACGACCGCACTCATCACTTGACCTTGAACTGGGCGTAGTTCGTCGCGTCGCCCTGCATCTCGGTCCACAGGACGCCGTCGATGTCGGCGTCGCCGAGATCATAGTTGTAGAGCGTCTTGTAGGCCGTCTTCATCTCGGCGCGCAGGTCGTAATTGAAGACGTCCGGGTGCAGCAGATTGGCGAGCCACATCCAGGTGAGCGGGCTTTCCTGGCTCGGCGGGTCCCAGCGATAGCCGCCGAGCGGCATCTTGTAGACCTTCTTTTCCTGCGCGGCCTTGGTCAGCGACAGGATCGGGTCGTTGTAGATCCGGTCGATGCCGAGCTTGGCCTCGAAGCTGTTGAGCAGGATCACGTCCGGGTTCCATTCGGCGATCTGCTCCGGGCTGATCGTCGTGCCGTTGCCCTCGACGCTATCCGAGGCATTCACGCCGCCGACCAGCTCGATCTGCCAGGCATTGTAGTTGCCCTTGTTGCCGGAGGCCGTCAGGTTCTCCAGCGCCCGACCGAGATAGAGCACCTTCGGCCGCTTGTCGGCCGGAATGGCCTTGGCCTTCTCCGCCATTTCCTTGGCGACGCTATCACGCCAGCCATTGATCGCGGCGGCTCGCTCCGGCTTGCCCATCGCGGTCGCGACCATCTCATGGTAATAGCGGGTCTTCTCTTCCGTGCCGTAGGAAATCAGCGCGACGTTCAGCCCGGCATTGCTGATCGGGTCGACGAGATCGGCGCCGTAGTCGGCCCACTGGATGACCAGTTCCGGATTGGTGGCCGCGAGTTCCTCGACATTCGGGATGAAGTTCGGCGCGGTGATGTCGGAGGGAATGTCCTTCGCTTCCGGGAAGATCCTGCCCAGCACGCCCTCGACGATCGCCGACTTGGCGGTCGGGTTCATGCCGACCAGCTTCGAGGTCCCGCCGTCCATGGCAATGATCGTCGAGGCCATCGGGATCGGGATCGAGGCAATGCGCTCGGCCGCCTTCGGCAGCGTGACGGTGCGGCCGCCCTGGTCGGTAAAGGTGATCGGATCGGCGAGTGCCGGCGAGACGGCCGCGCCGAAGGTCAGAAGAGTGGCGGCGAAACGGAGGGAAGATCGATGGACGGACATCCGGTATGCCTTTCAAAAAAGTGGAGTGAGAGAGTCTTGATTTCGCCCGGCGGCGCCGGAAATCGCAAACATGAGAATTAATGTCAAGTATGATTCATATGGAAAAATACCCGTAGTTTTAAAGGGTTATAAACTTGACAAAAAACCTCATGAAAAATCAGTGGATTGGCGGCGCATGGCCCGTCGCGCGCGCAAAAAGAAAGCCGGGCTTTTGGCCCGGCTTCTCATGCTCGCGGTAAGGGAGAGGTCTTATTCGTCGTCGAACTTGACGGCCTTCAGCTTGTCGATGCCGAGGACCTGCAGGGCGAGCTTCTCGTAGAAGGGCTCGGCCGTGCCGCTCTTGATCTTGTGCAGGAAGTATTTCTCGAAGCCGATCTTGGCGGCGTGCACCCACTTGCCCTGCGACGACCAGTTGACGTTGCGCGGCGGGATCTGCGGCTGCGCCACGAAGGCGATGCCTCCGTCGCCGAAGTCGGCGAGGCAGACGGCGTTCCAGGTGCCTTCGGCGTTCGGCGTCTCGCCGCGGGCGAGCCGGGCGATGTTGGTCGCCGTCGCCGTCACCATGCTTTCGATCATGAAGCCGGTCTTCGGCACGCCGACCGGAACCGGGGTCTTGCCCATCGGCGGGATGGCGACGCAGACGCCGACCGAGAAGACGTTCTGGAACTTCTGGTTCTGCTGATGGCGATCGACGAGGATGAAGCCGCGCGGATTGGTCAGCCCCTCGATGTCGCGCACCGCTTCGACGCCGCGGAAGGCGGGCAGCATCATCGTATAGGTCGAGGGCACCTCGTGGGTGGTCTTGACCGAGCCGTCCTCGTTGAGTTCGTCGGCGATCACCTTGCCGTCCTCGAACTTCTGCACCTTGGCGTTGGTGATCCACTTGATGTGCTTGGACCGCAGCGCGGCTTCGAGCAGGCCCTTGGTGTCGCCGACGCCGTCGAGACCGAGATGGCCGATATAGGGCTCGGAGGTGACGAAGGTCATCGGCACCTTGTCGCGGACCTTGGCGTCACGCAGCGCCTTTTCCAGGATGAAGGCGAACTCGTAGGCTGGACCGAAGCAGGAAGCCCCCTGCACGGCACCGATCACCACCGGTCCCGGCTTGGCGACCAGCTTGTCGAATGCGTCCTTCGCTGCAAGGGCGTGATCGATGTGGCAGACCGACTGGGTATGAGCCCCGGGGCCGAAGCCCTCGATCTCGTCGAAGGCGAGTTCCGGCCCCGTCGCGATCACCAGGTAGTCGTAGTCGACGGAGGTGCCGTCGTTGAGCTCGACGCGGTTTTCCGCCGCGTGCAGGCGCTTCGCCCCTTGCGGGTAGAGCGCGATGTCCCGGCGCTTGCAGGCCGGCACCAGATCGACCTCGATCGCTTCGCGCTCGCGCCAGCCGACCGCCACCCACGGGTTCGACGGTACGAAGGAATAGACCGACCCCTTGTTGATGACGCTCACGCGATCCTCGCGCGACAGCACGTCCCTCAACTCGTAGGCCATGATGGTGCCACCGAGGCCGGCACCGAGAACAACGACATGAGCCATAAAGAACCTCCCGCTTCGTCAGGCATATATCTATTTGTCACCATATATACGAAGCTTCGTAGATGTTGTTTGATTTCGGTCAAATGTCAACAAAAAAACGGGAAAGCTCAGCCGGGCAGCTTCGGATGCACGGTCTGTTCTGGCAACAGCTCGTCGACGATCGCCATGCCGATGAGCGAAAGCGGCAGCGCCAGCACCGCGCCGACGGCACCCCACATCCAGGTCCAGAAGACGATCGCGACGAAGACGACGAAGGGGTTGATCTCCAGCCGGCGGCCCATCACGGCGGGCGTCAGGAGGTTCTCGACCAGCCCGTGGACGATGAAGAAGACCATCGCCGGGGCAAGGCCGACGAGCACGCTGTCATGGGTGACGAGACCGCCGACGGCGACGGAGAACGTCGTCACCGTGATGCCGAGGAAGGGCACATAGCTCGAAAGGAAGGCGAGCACCCCCCAGAGCAGCGGCATCTGCAGCCCGCCAAGGAATGCGATCGCGGTCATCGCGATGCCGACGATACTGTAGAGCAGCGTAGCGGCGGCGAAATAGCTGCCGAGCGAGCTCTCGATCGCATTCAGGATGCGGATCGCCGAGAGCCGGCGGCTGCGGTCGCGAAAGGCGATAATCAGCCCGCGGCGCAGCGAGTGGCGACTGCCGAGGAAGAGCGCCAGCGCCACGAAGAAGATGAGCCCCTGCAGCAGCGCCGGGGTGACGCCGGCGGCAATCGTCGTCAGGATCGCGCCGGTGTTCTGCAGCAGCGCTTCCGCCGAGACCGGGCCGCCGCGCAGGCTCGCTTCCGATAAGTGCAGCCATTCGATCCGCTCGAGATAGGGAAGCACCCGTTCGACCGCCGACTCGATCAGCCGCGGCGCCTCTTCGGCGAAGTGGCCGAGCGGCTGCACCAGCGCATTGGCGCCGAAGAAGAGCACCGTCACGACGATCGTGGCAAGGATCAGGCCCGCCAGCATTGGCGGAATGCCGAACCGCCCGAGCCGGTCGGCGGCCGCGCCGAGGGTCAGCCCGACGACGACGGCAAGCGTGACCGGCATCAGGACCGCGGCCGCGAGATAGATGCCGCCGGTGACGAGAATTGCGAAGATGCCGATGACGGCCCAGCTCTGAGCGAGGTCGAGCGCGGAGCGGCGCGGGGTCCGACCCCGTCCCCTTCGCCGTGACGGTTGCGGTGCCGTCGCAGGCGCCGCCGTCTGCGGATGCCGGATGTCCGGCCGGTCGTTCATCGCGCGCTCCCCTCGAACCTGCCCCTCGGGCCGGTGGGCCCCGAAAGCTCTCAGGGAACGCGCGAGCGCAAGCGGTGTTCCATCCCGGAAAGAGCGTTCCTTTCGACGGTCGACGCCGATCTCAGAGCTTCAGTTCCATCATCGCGAGATCGAGCCAGCGGCCAAACTTGGTACCGACCTCCCGGTGGATGCCAACGAGCCGAAAACCGAGTCTCTCGTGCAGATGGATCGAGGCGGCGTTTCCGGCCTCGATTGCAGCGATCATCACGTGCACCCTGCCCTCGCGCGCCCGCTCGATCAACGCCTCCATCAGCGCCTTGCCGATGCCGGCGCCGCGGGCGTCCTTGTCGACGTAGACCGAATGCTCGACCGTGTGGCGATAACCGTCGAAAGCCCGCCAGTCGCCATAGGAGGCGTAGCCCGCGACCTTGCCGCCCATCTCGGCGACGAGCACCGGAAAGCCCCTGGCGCGGCGCAGCTCCATCCAGGCGCGGCGGTTCTCGACATCGATCAGCTGCTCGTTCCAAATCGCCGTCGTGTGTTCGACAGCGTCGTTGTAGATGTCGCGGATCGCCGCAAGGTCGGCCTCGGCCGCATCGCGGATCAGGATCGGTTGCTTCATGGGAATCGTCGGTCAGAGGCTGAAGGCGGTGACGACCGCCGAATAATGGACGGCCGCCGCGGCGACCACGAAGCCGTGCCAGATGGCGTTCTGGAAGCGCAGCCGCTCCCAGACGTGGAAGACGACGCCTGCGGAATAGAGCACGCCGCCGACGACGATGAGCAGCACGGTGACGAAGGGCAGCGCCTGCGAGATCGGCTCGAAGGCGAGAGCGCCACTCCAGCCCATGGCGAGATAAAGCAGGATCGCCAGCCGGTCGTAGCGTCCGGGAAAGAGGCATTTGAGCGTGATCCCGCCGGCCGCGCAGAGCCAGATGGCGGCGAGCAGCGCCAGCATCCGCCCGTCTTCCGCACCACGCACGAGGAAGGGCGTATAGGTAGCGGCGATCAGCACGAAGATCGCGGAATGATCGAAGCGGCGAAGAATCCACTTGGTGCGCGAATGCGGCCACATGTTGTAGGTGAAGGAGACGGCGAGCGCGCCGACGAGACCGAGGCCGTAGACCCAAGCGGCAGCGAGCTCGGCATAGCTCGACCAGACGCTGGCATAGAAGATCAGCGCGGTGGCGCCGACGAGCGCGAAGACGACGCCGATGCCGTGGACGATGCCATCGGCCACCAGCTCGTAAAAATCGTATGGCCGCCCGAAGCGGAACGGTTCAGTCATCGTATAAGTCTGTCCCCTGAGGTCTTTGTCCGGCGTTCTTCGCCCGTCCGGATAGTTGCTATCATGGGCGAATTTGCGACGTCCGGCAAGCGGTCGGCGGTGCTTGCGCGGCCCGCCGCTTCGGCCTACAAATCCGCAGGCGTCGCGATCGCCTGCATCGGCGATGGGATCGGCGCCCTGTCCGAGGAAGGAAGCCATGCGGTTCACGGTTCTCGCCACCTTCGCCGCGCTTGTCGCTTATGCCTGGTTCATGATCAAGGTCGCCCGCGCCCGCAGGGAGTTCGGCGTCGAGGCGCCGCGCGTCACCGGTAACGAGGCCTTCGAGCGCATCTTCCGCGTCCAGCAGAACACGGTGGAACAGCTCGCGCTCTTCCTGCCGGCGCTTTGGCTCTTCGGCGGTTACGTCTCCGATCCGGTCGCCGGCATTCTCGGCCTCTGCTGGACGGGCGCACGGGTGCTCTATGCGACCGAATACTACGTCGACGCGCGGCGCCGCGGGCCGGGCGCGGCCCTCACCATCCTGATCGCCCTGGTGCTGCTCGTCGGCGGCACCGCTGGCGCGCTGCTGCGCTGAAACGAACAGCCCTTCCCCGACACGAAAATGCCGGCGGGATCGCGAGGACATGATCTTCGTCCCCGGATCCCACCGGCCGGCCCGTCCGGGAGGGTGTTCGCCGCCGGCGTCAGCCGGGCGCGCAATCCTGGCAGAAGGGCGTGTGAGGCACAGCCTGGAGCCGTTCTTCCGAAATCGGCTGGCCGCAACTGACGCAGATGCCGAAAGTGCCCTGTTCGATGCGCTTCAGCGCTGCGTCGATCGCCTTCAGCTCGGTCTCGCCGACCTGGCCGAATTCCTCGAGCACCTCGTCATTCTCGGCCTGCGTCGCCTGATCCTCGAAATCCGGGCTCTTCTGCTCGCTCAGATCGGCGTCGATCTTGTTGAGCCTTGCGAGGATTTCGAGATGGCGCTGGCGCAGGATGTTTTCGTATTTCTTCGTGTCCATTCCGGGCGTTTCCTTGCCTTTTGTTCCGCCTCAGCGGTCGACGAGCACCGAGCACTTGGCGTGGCGCACCACACGGTCCGCCGTCGCGCCGATGAGATAGTTGGAGAAGTCCGGCACATGCGAGGCGATCATGATCAGGTCGGCTTTGTGTTCGCTCGCGGCGGCGAGGATCTCGCGGGCGGCGGCACCGCTGCGGATCTCGACGCGGGCGGCGATCCCGGTCTTTTCCTTGAGCCCGACCAGCTTGGCCTTGCCGTCCTTGATGGCGTTCTCGATGATGTCGACCGGAAGATCGATCGCCAGATAGCCCGGCATGTCCTCGACCACCGTCATGAGCACGATTTCACCGCCGGTGTCGAGCAGGGAGGCCGCCTTGCGCAGGATCTTCTCGCCCTTGTCGAGCGCGGCGCAGTCTACCGGTACGACGATCTTCTGGTACATCAGTTCTCTCCTTGTCGCGGCAGGACGACCCCTGCCTTTCCAGCCCTTTTGAAGTTACAATCCTGCGGCCGGCCTCTTCCTGCATTGATCAAGATCAAGTTTTGAACGGCAGATGCCAACGGGTCCTCATCGATCACGCTTCCTTTCGGCGCACGATAGGGCGGTCATCCGCAGCCGGCAAGAGGAGCGGGAAGCCCTTCCCTTCTGCCGGCACGGTGGATTAGGCTCGGGGCCGCCGGGAATCGACGGGAGGAACCGATGCCGATCGTGAGACAGGAAGACGCACCGCTCGATGAAGCCACCGGCAGCGGCATCAATGCCGAACTCGGCTCCTACCGGGCGCTGCTGCTCTCGGATGCGGGCGGGCTCACCCAGTTCGGCGTCTTTCTCGAAACCCTGCCGCCGGGATCCTTCTCCTCCCACAAGCACTGGCACGAGAAGGAGGACGAGTTCGTCTTCGTGATCGCCGGCACGGTAACGCTGAACGAGGGCGACAGCCTGACCGAGATGCGACCGGGAGATGCCGCGACCTTCAAGGCGGGCGTTGCGGTCGGCCACCGGCTGGAGAACCGTTCCGCCACCCCGGTGAGCTATCTCGTCGTCGGCACCCGCTCGCCGGACGACGTGGTGCACTATACGGACAAGGACCTGCTGCTCACCAAGGTGAACTTCGAGAAGCGCCTGACGACGAAAGCCGGAGAACCGGTTGTGCGGTGACGAGGTACACGCTTTGACGATCTCATTCTGTTGGAGTAATATCCAACAATGAAAGCGGAACGGTTGTTGAAGACGAAGCGCGCCGTCGCCGAGGCGGCGTTCGTCGACATCAAGGTCTGGCATGTTCCGCAGAAGGTGCGGGGAAGCAATCATGACCTCAAATACAGCCTCGCCCTTGTCCATCACAATGAATGCGTCCTTCGCTACGACAACGAGGCCGGCAAGGGCGATCACAAGCATGTCGGCGACCGGGAGGTCGCCTATCGTTTCGTCGACCTCCCGCAGTTGGAAGCCGATTTCTGGAAGGATGTGGAAGAATGGTTGAGAAAGAACGGAACACGGTGACGATCAGCGTCTGTTCGCTCGACGAGACGAAGCGGAGGCTCGCCGCCGCCTTTCGGGGCGAACCCCAGGGCAACCATATCGAGTTTCCGACGCTGGAGCTGATGTGGAAGATCTTGACCGTCAAGCGATGGGAAATCCTTCAGGCGATGACCGGCCGGGGCGCGCTCTCGATCCGCGAAATTGCACGCATGGTCGAGCGCGACGTGAAGGCCGTTCACGGCGACGTCCATGCCCTCCTCGATGCGGGAATCCTCGAGAAATCGGAGGAAGGCAAGGTCGTCTTTCCCTACGAAGAGGTGCATGTGGACTTCAGGCTGCGGGCCGCGTGACCGTCGCCAGGAACCCGGCCACCTCCCGCCCATTGACAATCGATTGAAATCGGCGCATCTCTCGCGACATGATCAACGCACGCGCACTCATCACCTGCACGTATTTTTGGGCCTACCGGTAAAGGGCGGCCCGACAGATCATCATGTCAACAGGCCGCCGTCAGGCGGCCTTGTTGTTTTCGAAGACAGCTTCCCCTGACGGCACCGAGCGAAAGAGGGAAGCGACAATGACCGAAGACACAGACATCACCCAGCCCCGACCGCCGGTCGTGGTGATCCGCCACGCGCGAGCCTCCGACCTGCCGGAACTCAACGAGATGATCGCCGCACTCGCCGCACATCACGGCGACGCCTCGGCGATGACGCCCGACAAGCTCGAACGCGACCTCTTCGGCCCTGTGCCGTGGATCAGCGCGCTCGTCGCCGACGGCGGCGAGAGCTTGATCGGCTACGCCATCCTCGTGCCGCTCTACAGGGCCGACGAGGGAAAGCGCGGCATGGACCTCCACCACCTCTATGTCCGTGACGGCCAGCGCGGCAACGGCATCGGCCATCATCTGGTGAAACGCGCCCGCGAGGTTGCCCGCAGCGCCGGCTGCGACTACCTTTCGGTGAGTGCCGCGACCGGCAACTTCGCCGCCCATCGCTTCTACGAGCATCTCGATTTCGTGCCGCGTCCCGTGACCGGCATGCGCTACCTGCAGGCCCTCGCCTGAACGGAAACCAGGACGGAGACGGTTCATGACCCGCATTGCGATTGCCCTTGCCGAAGACTTCGCCGACTGGGAATGCGCCCTGCTGATGGCGACGGCCCGCGCCTATCTCGGCGTTGAGGTGTTGACCGCCTCGCCCGACGGCCGGCCGGTCACCTCCATGGGCGGGCTGAAAGTGACGCCCAACCTCTCCTTCGCCAATCTCGATCCGGCACGCTTCGACGCGCTGGTGCTGCCGGGCGGCCTCTCCTGGGAAAAGGGAACGGCGCCGGACTTTTCGCCCCTCCTCCACGCCTTCCATGAGGCAGGCAAGGTCGTCGGCGGCATCTGCGCGGCGGCAAGCGCCGTCGCCGCCTCCGGCATCCTCGACGGCGTCGCCCATACCGGCAATTCACTCGCCTCGCACCAAAAATATCCCGGCTATCACGGCGCGGAACGCTACGTGGATCGGCCCGAGGCGGTCTCGGACGGCAAGGTGGTGACGGCACCCGGCAATTCGCCGATCACCTTCACAACAGAGATCCTGAAGGCGCTCGATCTCTGGAGCCCTGAGGCCGAGGCCGAAATCGGGGTCTTTTCGGCCGAGCACCGCTGAGCGCGGTCATCAGCCTGCACGCAGCATCCGCAGTGCGCGGCGAATCTCGCGGCTGTTCAGGTTGAAGGCGTTGCCGGGAACGGGGCCACGCCCCGCCTTCTCGTCCGCGGCCGCCTCGAAGGCAGCGCGATGGCGTATAAACCATCTCATGCAGTCCTGCGCGGTCGGCGAGGCATTCCTCGTCAGGGCGCGAAAGGCGAGCCGGTGGACGAAGCAGCGGCTGCCGGAGGCGGGATGCGAAAAGACCAGCGCATCGAGATCGATGCGCCAGTCGTAGTCGAAGATGCCGGCCATGGCGGCCTCAGGCCTCCAGCCGCTGGCGGAGATAGCCCGACAGGCTGCCGAGCAGCGCCCAGAAGACGAGGCTCGTCAGGGTGGCGACGACCACGAAGCGGCGCGACAGCGCCTCCGGCGCGAGTGCCGCCTCGCCTTCCGGCGCGAGCGGAGCGCCGACGACATGCGGCAGCGCGATCAGCACCAGTGCCGCGGCCGCCGCCCAGGGCGTGCGCTTGAAGTAGAGGAGCGCTATGCCGGCCGCGGTCGCGATCGCAGTCGCGATCCACCAGACCTGCCGCTCGCCGAGCGGGGCAGCCGGCGTGCCCGGCAGCTCCGGATGGAGTCCGAGCGTAGGCGCGAGCATGACGGCGGCAAAGCCGCAAAGCCCCCAGGCAAGCCCGGTCCGCCAGCCCGCCGGCTGGCGCGTCGCCTGCATGAGCCCGTTCAGCACCAGCGCGAAGCCCGTCGCGGTGAGCACGTTGGCGATGAGCGTTGCGAAATGCCGCTCGAAACCGTCGGCCGGTGCCCAGGCATCCGCCGCGTGTTCATGCTCGTGGGACGCCGGGGAAGCCGCGGTTTCCGCGCCTGCCGCCGCGCCATGGTCATGGCCGTCATGCCCGCCAGGGTCGGAGGGCGCCGGTGCGGGGGTCTCGTAGACTTCGGCGGCGAAGATCAGCGGCTCGGTGCCGACATACTGCACGATGCTGATGACCGCGCCGACGATCAGCCCGACCAGCGCCGAGACGAAGACCAGCGATCGGAAGAGGTGCATCACGGCCGCCCGTCAGTGGCAGGGGAAGGCGTTCGCGTGCCGCGCGTCGTGGGCGGCATTGTGAACCACGTCCAGCTGCGAGAAGCCGACGAAACCGACGATGAAGAGGCCGAATAGAACGCTCATCATCGAGGGCAGCAGCGCGCCGGCCTTGAGGCCGGAAGTGGAAAGGGTGGAAGCGGCAGTGTTTGCGGTCATGTTTGTCCCTCCGAGGAGCATGAAAACTCGTCACCCTGGACGGAGGCGAAGGACAGGACCGGTCTGACGGCGCGTCTCCCGACAGGAGCAAGCGCATCGACGGCTGCCCGGAACAACCCCGTCCGGCAGGCGGTTCAGTGCGATGGCAGGTCTCCTGGCTCGCGGGTCATCACGTCCGGACGGCCTTCCCGGATATCTCCAGTGGCCTTGGCGCCGGACGTTCTCCGCTCACAGTTGCGGGGGCAGCCACGAATCGGGTCCCTCTGGGGTCTCCCCTATCGTATTCCCTATTATTCCCCGAGGCAGCGCGGCCTCCAAGGAACCATCTTGCCGAATATCAACTCTCCGGCAGCCGCCGTCAATGGCGCACCGGTGGTTTTTCCGACCAGTTCTGGAGCGTCGTCTTGATGAGAATGAGGGCGGCCCGCTCAGCCTCGTCGCGCTCGGCGGGATCGACGATCACCTTCAGCCGCACCTGGAGAGCGCCGACCGTTTCCATGACCCAGCGATGCAGCATGGGATCGGGATAGCGGTCGAGCAATCGGCCAAGCGCCTGCTCCATCCGTCGCCTCTCCAGGCTCATTCCCCGCCCCCTTTGCGTGTTCCGAATCTCGGGAGACTAGCGGCGGCGGGCTTGCGTGGCGCTGGAGCCTCGACGCCGCCATGTTGCGCATCGGCAACAGAATTGTCGCAAAATCTGCAATTCGCGATTGCAGGCTTGATGATCGGCAAATCTCGTGTACGTTACCAGCATCCGCAATTCACAACACAGGAGGCGTGACATGACACTCAATACCACATCCGCGCGCCTCTTCGGCGGAACGGCTTCTACGACGGCTGCCATGTATGTGCCGATGCTGCGCCGAACTTTCGTCTGCGGCTTCTAAAGCCCGGATTTCCGCCGCCCAGGCACCCCCAAACTCATCTTGAAGTGACCGGTTGATACGGCTCGCACCTCTGTGCGTATCCGCGTCTGCGCCGGTCATCCATCGCAACTTCGAAAGGACCTGGCCGCATGGGCGCGCCGGGACGGAAGATCATGCACAAAGAACACGCATTGGTTGTTGATGCCCTGCCCGTCGTCGCCGACGAACTCTGCCGGAAATTCGGTTTCTGGAGGAGCACGCTGGCGCTCGTCGCGGCGGCCCACCGGCGCCGGAGGATCGAGGGACAGCTCTCGCATTTTTCGAATCGCCTGCGCCGTGACGTCGGCCTTCCGGAGGCCTACGATCCCCGAGGCGAGGCGACGTTCACGCTCTGGGACATCCGGCTGTGACGACGGCACCGGGCGGTGCCGCAGGGCCTTTATGCCGGCCGCGGAATGATCGGGCGACCGGTCATTCCGCAGCTGCCCGCCGCCCATCCTATTCCACCGCAGGAACGGCCTTCAGATAGGCGGCGATCGCCGCGCGGTCCTCGGCCGGCAGCTCGGCCATGTTCTTCTGCACCTCGACCATCGCACCGCCGACGCTGTCGAAAGCCGGGGTGAAACCGGTTTCGAGATAGGTGGCGATATCCTCCTCGGTCCATGAGCCCATGGTCTTCGAGCCGGGGGTGATGTTCGGGATCGTACCCTTGCCCTCCGGGTTCGGGCCGCCGGCGAGCCACAGCCCGGCCTTGAAGCCGCCGAAACCGTCACGCGGGGTGTGGCATTCGCCGCAATGGCCCGGCCCTTCGACGAGGTATTGGCCGCGCTTCGCCGCATCGGAGGCACCGGCGAGTTCGACGCGCGGGCCGGCCGAGAAATAGAGGAACTTCCAGCCGCCGAGCAGCAGGCGCTGGTCGAAGGGGAAGGAGAGCGCGTGTTCCGGCGCCGTCTTGTCGCTCGCCGGCAGCGTCTTCAGGAAGCCGAAAAGGTCGTTGACGTCCTTCGGCGCCATCCGCGCGTAGGAACCGTAGGGAAAGGCCGGATAGAGATGTTTGCCATCAGGGCCGACGCCGCGGGTCATCGCATTGCCGAATTCGGCGAGCGTCCAGCCGCCGATCCCGGCCTTGGCATCGCTCGAAATGTTCGGCGCGTAGAAGGTGCCGAAGGGGCTTTGAAGCGGCGCTCCGCCGGAAAGAACGAGGCGCTCGTCTCCGGTTGCGCCCTTCGCCGCATGGCAGCTCGTGCAGCCGCCGGCAAAGAAGACGCGTCGGCCGTTTTCGAGGTCCGGCGTGCCGAGATCCGCCCAGACGGAAGGGGCTTGCGGGGTCGGCGCGGTGACGTAGAGGAAGCCGACGCCGCCAGCGATGCCGAGGACGACGAGGGCGCCGAGCGCCTTCAGGGTTTTGCGGGCCATGACACCTCCGAAAGCACGCAGGACGAATGCGATATGCCGAAAGAGGGCCCGGCCGTCTTCGGCCGGAACCCGCTTCGTCGCATTTCGCCCGGGCGATTACTTCTTCAGCCGGTACGTCTCGTGACAGGAGCTGCAGGCCTCGCCGAGCGTCTTCATGGTCGCGCCGGTGCTCGCCTGATCGGTCGGGAGGGCAGCAAGCTGCGCATCGGCGACCTTCACGAGATTGGCGGCCTTGGCCTTGAAGTCATCCATGTTTTCCCAGATCTTCGGGCTTGCTTCGGACTTGAAGCCCGTCTCGGAGCCGGCGGGAAAATGTTCCGGGAAGGTTGCGGCGACCTCCTTCATCGTGGTCAGCGAGGACTTCACCACCGCGGCATCGAAGGGCTTCTTGCCCTTGACGATCGCGCCGATGGCGCCCATCGCGTCACCGACCTTTTCCATCATTTCCTGACGCACGACCTGAGGTTCTCCGGCGGCGAAAGCCGTGCCCATTCCCAGAGCGGCGGTAACGGCCGCAGCCACGACAAATCTCAGCTTCATAGAAAATTCTCCCGTTCAATGACCGGTCGCGCCGGCGTTGACACCAACACCCGATGATTGCCGGATGTTCGCGGCGGAATGAAGTCACAATCCGGTGATGCCCGGTGCGGGCGGCAAATCCTTGATCCTGTTCACGAAGTCGATACCCGTCGGAGCTGCCGGAAACGGATGCGGCGATTGGAGGTGCGAAGACAAACCTCCGTCATGCCCGTCCTCGGGTTAAACCCGAGGATGATCCGGCATCCAGTCGCGCGATGTCCATCGCGCGGGGAGACTCTTCGATTTCAGCGGACATGCGCCTTTTCGGCTCGCCGACGCTCGCCGGCTGGACCCCGGCTCAAGGCCGGGGTGACGGTGGACGGGGAATTTCACCGGAGGCTCTCCCAGAGCGTGACGGCGGCGGCGGTGATGAGGAGCGCGCCGGCTCCACGACCGATCCAGACGGTGATCGCCGGGCTGTTCGTCAAAAAGCTTCGGGCGCGGTCGCCGGCAAGCGCCACCACGCCGTAGACGAGACCCTGGACGAGAATGGTCATTACGCCGAAGACCAGGCCCTGCAGCCAGATCGGCCCGTAGACGGGCTTCAGGAACTGCGGATAGACGGCGAGCACGAAGACGTAGGCCTTCGGGTTCAAAAGGCAGGTCGTCACCGCCTGGCGGAAGGTCGTCCAGCCGCTCCGCCGTCCGACTCCCTCGACCGAGGAGACGGTGATCGAACTGCGGACGAGCGAAAACCCGACCCAGATCATGTAGGCTGCCCCGAGCACGAGCAGCGGCAGGAAGAAGCGCGGCGCGAAGGCGACGAGGAAGCCGGTGCCGAGCGTGCCATACAGCGTGTGCACCGCCCCGCCCGTCATCATGCCGCCGGTCGCCGTCAGCCCCTGCCGGCGGCCGCCCGAGAGCGAACTGGCGAGCACATAGATCATGTCCATGCCCGGCACGATGATGATGCCGAGGATCAGGAGAAAGAAAAGCCAGAGATTTTCCGTGTAAGTCATGTCAGTATCCTTGCGAGGGCGGAGCGGCTGCATCGTTGTTTCGGACGGAAAATCAGCCTGTTGACCGGCAATCTAGCGAGAAGCAACTGACAGCGTCCTGTCAGGAGGCGCTCTCGGGGAGGATCGAAAAATGCGCAAGGCCTCGCGGCTCTTCGAGATCATCCAGATCCTGCGCGCGGCGCGGAAGGCGGTGACGGCGCGCACCATCGCCGAGGCGCTCGAAGTGACGGAGCGCTCGATCTACCGCGACATCGCAGCCCTTCAGGCGATGCGGGTGCCGATCGAGGGCGAGCGCGGGCTCGGCTATATTCTCAGGCCCGGCTTCGACCTGCCGCCGCTGATGTTCACTATCGAGGAAACCGAAGCGGTCGTGCTGGCGCTCGCGCTGCTCGAACGCACCGGCGACGAGGGGCTGAAACAGGCGGCGAAACGGGTGAACCAGAAGATCGCCGGCGCGATGCCGCCGCCGCTCCGCCGCACGCTGGAAACGAAGGCGCTCTATGCCTGGGGCGCCCCCGCCCCCTCGCCTGCCGGTGTCGACCTGGCGCTGCTGAGACAAGCGATCCGCGACGAGCGCAAGCTCGAGATCGACTATCGCGACGAACTCGGGCGCGCGAGCGAGCGCATCATCCGGCCGATCGCACTCATCTACTATTCGCAGACGGCGACCATCGTCGCGTGGTGCGAGCTGCGGCACGCGCTGCGCAACTTCCGTGCCGACCGGATCGAGCATTGCGCCGAGGCGGACGGTTTCTTCAAGGGCGAAGGCGACCGCTTGCGGGCGCTCTGGGTCGACGGCTGGCGGGCCGAGGACGCGGCGGTCAGCGGCTAGGCCAGCCGGGCCGTGCGTCGGCGGCAAGCTTGAGGCTCCGGCTCGATTCGCGTCCGAAGCCGGTGATGTCGATGCGGTCGTCGAAGACCTCGACGAGGGCGAACGCGTTCTCCCGCTCGGTATCGACCATGCCGCGGAAATTGACGAAATGGGTGCCGCCGAGTTCGCCGTAATTGCCGGCGTGATTGTGGCCGCAGAAATAGGCGGCGCCCGCCGGCGAGCGGACGAGCAGGCCGGCGACCTCCTCCGCATTCCAGAGATTGTGCTCGTTGTGCGGGAAGAGCGGGTAATGCCCCATCACGATCACCGTCTCGCCGGCTTCTTCCGCGAGCGCAAGGCGCCCGGAGAGCCAGGCGAGCTGCGCTTCGCCGACGCCGCCGTTCCAGGTCTGGGCATTGGCGGCTCCCGCCTGCTGCAGGGCGCGCAGCATTTCTTCGGCGGTCGCGCGGCGGGGATCACCGGGCGGCGGCGCGAAGAGCGATATGTCACTGCCCTCGATGACGACGATGCGGCAGCCGTTGCGCACGAGGTCATAATAGGGGACCGCCATGCGGAGCCGTCCATGGACCTCGCCGAGCCGCGCCTCCTCGACGTTGAAATCATGGTTGCCGGGCAGGAACAGGCATTCGTGGCGCAGCCCCGCATAGACGGAAAGCACGGCGTCGAAATTCTCGAAACCGCGATCGATCACGTCGCCGAGGGTGAGGACGAAATCCAGCTCCTCGGCGTTGAACCGGCGAACTGCTTCATCGAGCTTGTCCAGGCTTTTGGTGAAATAGCGGTCGAGCCGCAGATCGGGCTCGGCGGCGGCATATTGCGGATCGGCGATGATGCCGAAACGGAGACGGGGAGCGGAAGAGGTCACGAGGCGCCTGCTGTCGATGGTGACGGACGAGCGCTCCTAGAATGCGGATGTGACGGTGCGATGACAAGAGACGGACGACACACCAAGACGGGCGGGCGAAAGATCGCCCGCCGTGTTGCCCGGTGGCCGGCCGGCTCAGTACCAGCGGTAATGCGAGCGGTGATGCGCCTCCGACGAGGTGGCGATGAAATAGCCCACGAGGCCGCCGATCAGGCCGGCCATCAGGAGCGCCGTCGAGGTGGCCGCAGGATGCTCGCGCACCACGCCGGCCACCGTGGCGGCTTCGTCGCGGGCGTATTGCGCCGCATCGCCCGCCGTGCGACTCGCCCCTTCGAGAGCCGCGGCCGCGCGGCCGCGCAGCTGTCCTGCGGCGCGCTCCCCCTGGATCCCGAGCGTCTGGCGCAGCTCACGGATTTGCGCCTGAAGTTCGCGCATCTGTTCCTGAATCGGATTGTCGGCCATGGTCGCTCCTCTTTGTCTTCAAGCGATTGCGAAACGTCCAGTCGACGGGGATTGTTCCACCATCCGGCCCCGTCGGCAAGCAGCGACGTCGCCGCGCGGCGCCGGCGGAAGGTCGCGCATCGGGAGCGAAGGCGCCCGGCGCAGGAATGCACCGGGCGCGCCGCAGCGGCCATGCCGGAGGGTTGGGGGCGATCCGTCTGGCCGGCGCCGGAACCCTGCCCGCTCAGGCCGGGAAGCTTGCGACGCGTTCGACGGCGGTAAAGCTCGGCGGCGCGAGCGCTCCGCCGGAGGCCATGGTCGCCGGCACCTCGGGATCGCTGCGAAAGGCGAGAAAGGCTTCCTCGCTCGGCCAGTCGATGAGGACGAAGACCCGGCCCTCGTCGGCGGCAAAGACACTGGCGCCGGTGCTGCCGTGCTTGCGGCGCATGGCGGCGCCGGCAGTGGCGAAGACGGAGAGGAAACGGGCGAGTTCGCCGATCCTGACCTCGGCGAGGGTGGTGAACACGACGGAATGTCCTCAGAGTGTGGCGCGGGTGATGGCCGAGAGCGTCGGATTGACCGCGAAAGATCGGCAGGCGATTTCGGCGATGCCGAAACCCTTCAGCCTCTCGCTGTGCTTCTCCGCGTAGCGGGCCGCGTTTTGGGCATCAGCGAAGAGATAGATGCCGCCGGCGCGGCGCTCGGCGGGGTTCTCGGTCCAGATCTTCCAGAGGAGGCCCTCCTCGGCGGCGATGTCGGCGGCGAGCCCGGAAAGGGCCTGCGTCATCGCCTCGCCCCACGGGCCTTCGAAGGGAAAATCAATCTGCAGCAATGTCGCCATGGTGGCCTCCTTGATCGTTTCGGACGGATGGCGCACTTCTATGGTCGGCGGCGGCCGGGCAGAAGCCCGCCGCCGGTGAACGGTCCCGTAACCAGGAGTGAATGACGGCCCGATGGATACGCTCGAAAGCATGCAAGTCTTCGTGCGCGTGGTCGAACTCGGCGGGCTTGCCGCCGCCGCTCGCAGCCTCGACCTCTCGCCGGCGATGGTGAGCAAGCATCTCGGCCACCTCGAGAAGCGCACGGGCGCGCGGCTCCTCAACCGCACCACGCGGCAGGTGCGGGTGACGGAGGCCGGCGCGCTCTATTTCGAGCGGTGCACCCGCGTGCTGCGTGAGATCGAGACGGCGGAGGCGGAAGCCGGCGCCGACAGCGCCCGCCCGCAGGGCACGCTCCGCGTCACCGCGCCGACGGAATTCGGCAACCGGCAACTGCCCGTCATTCTCGCCTCGTTCCTGGAACGGCATCCCGACATCGACCTCGTGCTCGACCTTTCGAACCGGTCGGTGGACATCGTGCAGGAAGGCTTCGACGTGGCGATCCGCATCGCCCGCAGCCTCGATACCGGCCTCGTCGGCCGGCGCATGGCGCTCTCGCGCTTTCACCTGGTGGCGAGCCCCGCCTATCTGGAGCGAAACGGCCGGCCGCAGACGCCCGCCGCCATCGCCGATCACGCCTGCCTCACCTTCGCCGTGCCGCAGCCCTGGACCACCTGGAGCCTTGAGCGAGACGGAAGGGAGGAACAGGTGCGGATTTCGCCACGGATGCTGTCGACGAGCGCCGAGGCGCTCCTGCAGGCGGCACTCGCCGGTGCCGGCATCGGCCTGTTGCCGAGCTTCGTCTGCAGCGAGGCGCTGGCGAGCGGCGATCTCGTACCGCTCCTCGACGATTACGACGCCGGCGCGCTCCACATCCACGTGCTCTTTCCGCATCTCAAGCTTCTGCCGGCACGCACGCGGCTCTTCATCGACTTCCTCGTCGGGCGCCTCGGCGGCGGCGCGGACATCGATCCCTGGACGCCGAAGCGGGAAGCTGACCGCGCTGCCACGACGAAGAAAGAGATCGGGAACCTTATCGCGCCAGGTCGCCCCAAAACGAAAGAGGCCGGGATCGCTCCCGGCCTCTCATCCGCCAGATGACGGTGATCAGAGCGCGGCGGTGACGACGAACTCGACCTTGTAGGCAGGCGTCGCGAGAGCGGCTTGGCTGGTGGCGCGGGCCGGCGGGTTCTTCGGGTCGATCCAGGCTTCCCAGACGGCGTTCATCTCGGCGAACGTCGACATGTCGGAGAGATAGATGATCGTCTGCAGGATCTTCGACTTGTCCGAACCTACGGCGGCGAGCAGGCGGTCGACTTCGGCGAGCGCCGACTTCGACTGTTCGGTGACGGTCGCGCCCTCACCGACCTGACCGGCGAGATAGACGGTGTTGCCGTGGACGACGGCACCGCTCATGCGGGCGCCGGGTTCGATGCGCTTGATGCTCATGTCAATTCTCCTGTTGTGTCGAAGGATGAAGGCGGCAGCCGCTCAGTCGCGCAGCTGCAGGCTTTTCTGGTAGATGGCGGTCGAGCGGGCGCCGGAGCGGCAATAACCGAGCATCGGCCGCTCGAAATCGTCGAGCGCGTCGACCATGCCGGCGACGGCCTCCGAGGTCACGCCCATCGGGCCGACCGGGATATGGGCGATCTTCAGGCCGAGTTCAGCCGCGCGCTGCTCGATCTCGGAAAACAGCGGCTGGCCCGGTTCCTCGTGGTCCGGCCGGTGGCAGACGACCGACCGGAAGCCGAGTTCGAAAATGGTGTCTAGGTCCGACACGGTGATCTGTCCGGTGACCGAATATTCCTCGTCGATCTGCCTGATGTCCATGGCGAGGCTCTCCCTTCCTGATGCGGGAGAAACCTCTACGATCAAGGCCGACGGGCGTCAATCGCCCGGGGCCGTCATTCACACGAACGCGAAGGAAAGCGCATAATCCCGCGCCTCGCCGGGCGCCAGCAGTTCGAGTTCGCCGCGCTTGGCGAGCACGCCTCGCGGCTCCCAGCGATGCGAGACCGGCTCGATGCCGAGCACGTTCGCCGGCGCCTGCTGGTTGCGCCAGATCTGCAGGAAGGGTAGCGTATCGGTCCGGAAGCGGACGCGCAGCGTCTTGCCGCCGATCGCTCGGATCGGCCCGAGGCGCACCTCCGCCCAGGGCTCGCCCTCCTCGACCGCCGGCACGCAGAAGACCCCGCCGGGATCCGCCCCGAAGGCCCAGAGAAGGCCGCCGCCCTCGAGCATGGCGCCGGAAAGCCGCACGCCGTCGTCGAAGTGCCGGGCGCCGACGTTCATGTGGTACATGAGCATCGCCGGGAACGGCGCCTCCCCGCTGTTCGTCACCCGGTCGGAAAGCTGGACCTCGCCGGTCTCCCCGTCGATCCGCCAGAGCCGCTCCAGTCTCGCGCTGCCGCCGTCGGCGAGCCGCACGGAAACAACCGCCCGCGCTTCCGCGTTACCCTCCACGGTTTCGAAGGAAAGGATTTCCGCCGGATGCGACGAGAACGAACCGTGCAGCGGATAGGTGCCGCGCCCCTCGCCGATCGGCTCGGGATGGCGGATGTGGTCCGGACCGCAGGTGAAGAGGAAGCCTTCCAGCGAATGGTCGATTCGCGGATCGCCGTCGTCGGGGATAGCACGCCCCGGCGCAAGGTCGACGCCGTCGACGATACAGGCGCCGATATCGAGCACGGAGCTGCGGTCGAGGGTCAGCGAAGGGCCGGCGAGCCCCTTGAATTCGATCATGAATTGCTCCTTCGGGAGGACATCGGCCACGGCGTGAAATCAGCTGCCGCAGCTCTTTCTTGGACGCCGGACGAAACACCGACAATCACAATTAGCTGAATATTCACCATGAATTCACCTTTTCCACACTAGTGTCAAATTTGTCGCGTCTGTCGCAGCCGACATTCATCTGAGGAACCTCGTCATCGTGGCCGACATGTGGAAAGCAGGACTGGTAGTAGCAACGCTGGCAGCCGGCTCGGCGGCGTGGACGGCGGCCGAGGCGCAAGGGTTCGATCCCTATCGCGGCGACACCCTGCTGGTGACGCCGGAAGGCGACATTCTCGGCTACACGCCCGAAGAGGGCGAGGTCGTGGTGAGCCGCGACCAGATGGGCCGCCGTGTCTTGATCGACCGCCGCGGCCGGGTGATCGCCACCGAAGTGCGTGCAGACACCTATTTCCCCCGCCGCCGCCCCGGCGCGGAGCAGCCGTCCTACGACGATTACGGCGCCCCCGCCCCCGGCTGGGAGGATGACGGCGTCGTCACCGGCGCGATCCCGGGACCCGGCACGATCGACCGCGCGCCCCTCGACCAGCCGCTGCCGGACATGCCGTCGGGCGGGCCGGACATGCCGCCGCCGGTCGACCAGGCGCCGCAGACCATCGTCACGCCCGACATTCCGGTCAAAAGCAACCTCTCGCAGCTCGAAATCACCGCGCTGCAGGTTTTCCTCGACCGCGAAGGCGCGTCGCCGGGCGTCATCGACGGCAAGATGGGCCAGAACGTCAACAAGTCGCTCGTCGCCTGGCAGGAGATGACCGGCGAGACCATCGACCCGAACAATGCCGAGGACATCCTCGAACGCCTGCGCATGTCGGGCGGCATGGCGGTGACCTCCTACACGATCACGCCGGGCGACGCCGCCGGGCCCTATGTCGCCTCGATCCCGGAGGACTACAGCCTCAAGGCGCAACTCCCCTCGCTCGCCTACACCTCGACCGTGGAAATGCTGGCTGAAAAGTTCCACATGGACGAGAACTACCTGCGCGCCCTCAATCCGGGCGTCGATTTCACCGTCCCCGGCACAATCATCAAGGTCGTGGAACCCGGCAAGCCGAAGACAGGCAAGGTCGCCCGTATCGTCGCCGACAAGGGCAAGAAGCAGGTCTTCGCCTATGGCGAGGACGGAAGCCTCGTCGCCGCCTATCCGGCGAGCATCGGCTCGTCCGACACCCCCTCGCCGTCCGGCATCGTCACCGTCGAGCGCGTGGCGCTGAACCCGGGCTACACCTACAATCCGAAGATCAATTTCCAGCAGGGCAGCAACAACAAGGTGCTCGCCATCCCGCCGGGACCGAACGGCCCGGTCGGCACGGTCTGGATGGCGCTCTCCAAGCCCACCTACGGCATACACGGCACGCCCGAACCCGCAAAGATCGGCCGAACCCAGAGCCACGGCTGCATCCGCCTCACCAACTGGGACGCGACAGAACTCGCCAAGATGGTCTCGCCGGGGGTGACGGTCGAGTTTGTGGATTGAGGGGTATAGTCGCCGCAAGACATTCAAGGGTTTGGATCGGCGACCTGCACCCCTCTCCGCCTCAGAGCTTGGTCTTCTGCGCCTTCGATGTCGCGAGGTAATGGCCCACAGCCATGACGGCGATACCGACGGGGATCAATGGCAGCGTTACGATCGACTGCGCGATTGCCAGCAGCATATACGGATGAAAGCTGGTGATGGTGGCGATGGGAGCGAGCCCCAGAACGAAGAAGATCATCCCCAGCCACGAGATGCCCGTCTTCGGCGAAGGCACGAACCACCACGCGGCCAGTGACAGAAAAGCGATGGCGGCGATAATTCCCATGGTGTCTCTCCAGCTTGCAGTATGAATCAAATGAGTATGCGTGCTCATAACACGCAAAGGCTGGGACGGCACGATCATGCGGCAACCTTTAGTGGAAAGGCAGCCGCCAATTTGATCCCCCCGGTGTGCCGTCGAATTAGTGGATTGGAGGGCGAAGGCGGCCGCTATGCGCCTTCGTTTCGGTCGTTCGGTCTGCCTTTTTGAATTTTTTGGAAGCCGCCGTCCGGCAAATCAGACAAATGACAGACTTGGGGGTGGGAACCCGTCAGTCGGCTTTGGACTGACAGAGGGTGAAGGCGGTCTTCCAATCTCGCAAAAACCCGTCGTACAGGTCGGAGTTTTGCACTCGACTTTTGCGCCAGAAATTCCCCTGAAAGTTCAGTGCTGGCGGTTATGCGCAAAACTTGGGATTCTCACGACGGTTGAGCGGCGGCTTTTGGGTGGGGGAACCGGATTGGCAGGTTCAGGCTCCGGGCGCTATGCTGCCGCTTGGCCGCCCAGCCCCGGCTGCAATGCGCCCCCACGGTGCCGAGGTTCGAGCGGGTGCCTGTGTGGCGGGAGAAGTGAGGCTTTATCTACCTCACCCACCTTGCAGGGTTCTAGGCCCATCGAGTCCAGGGATTAGGCTAGGGCCAAGGTACGGATTCGCCCACGGTGGTGGCTGATCTGCCAACACACCCGGATCAAACTCCTTGCACTGCGGGCAGAGGAATTTCAGATCGGGATCCACCTTATTTTCGTTAGCATATTCAGATATGTAAGGATTTGGCATGTAAGAATTTAGGGTGATTATCTTGTCGTAGCGGGAAACGTATTCTGTGTTACCTGGATCGATCTTGTCTTTACCTAGATTGGCGAGAGCGATTGAGAGCTCAGACAAGTTCTTAAGCTGGTTGTCATCGATCATCGACCTCGGGGTGTACTCGGCTATTTCGGCAAGCCCGATCAAAACCCTCCCTGTCGTATCTGAGTTGATAGGTGAACCGTCTTTCGTGCCGGAGATTCCTGCCGTCAACAGCCGGGATGTTTCATTCTGATAGAATGACACCAGCGCATCGTTAGACCGATCATCTGCGTTGAGGCCCTTTAGCAGGTTGAGCATTTCGAGGCCTTGCGCAATACGTTCTACGCCCTTGCCTGAAGTCGGAGCGCTTCCAAAATCCAACTCCTTCGCAGGGGTCTTCGGAATGTCTCTGTTCTTCTCGGTGAACTGCTGATAATCCAGTCCTTCTTGTGCAAAATCATCGAACGTTGGCGCGGCAGCGGAAACCAGTTTCATCTCCCGTTCGTATGTCGTGTAAAGATAGGCGAATTTCCGATCCTTCGATGCATCATGGATCGCAGCTCTCAGTGAGAGAGACAATGTGCCAGACCTCAAGGTTCGATCCATTTTTCCCTGATAGTATCTATTCCATAATTCGATGATCTCAGGCCACCGCAGGGATTGCTTGAATACCATGTTCGCAAAGCGGGAAATGCTTGAAACGCTGTCGGGGTCAATGGTTGGAAGGTAGTCGAAAATTCCCTTCACTTCACTCCTCACGGATGCTTGCAAGGCCTCTCTTGCTCTTTGGTTCTTCTTCACAAAGCTCTCTTTGACCACAGCGTCAACGACACATTTCGTTGGTACAACTTTGACGTAAATTTCACTCTTGAGCAGCTCGCGGACAACCGTGGTTTTCCCTTCAAGCGTCGTTTCCTTGTCGATCTTGGATCGATCCTCAGCTGGAAGATTCTCCGAGAGCTTTTCAAAGAGCTCTACAACTTCCTTCTCTTGTGCATCCGTTGCGTTGTCAGAGAGAGTGAAGCGAGATGACAAGCCTACAATACCGCACTCGTCGGGAGAGAAGACCGGCGATCCGCTGTCGCCTTTGTCATAGTCATTGAATCTCATCATAGTCACGCCGCTTCCGGCGCAAGCTTTCCCGTCCTCGATGCTTTCGTTCCACTTGACGCTACCCACGTTACCGACTGAATGGGCGCTGTTGTAGACTGCCGCATTGCGCAAGGACTCTGGTGAAGGCAGATCGTAGATGAGATTGATACCCTCGTAGAGGCCTGCTTCTTTGCCCGTCGTGATGATGGCCCAGTCTTCGTAGAGGCTTGCCGAGTTGCTTCCAGCTAGCACCTTTGAGAAGGGAAACTCCTGCCCATCTCGCTTAAGTCGGAGTTTTGATGACCCTAGTAAATGAAGGGCGGTGAGGAACAGACCTTGTTCACGATTTATTAAGACAGCCGTTCCAGATTTGGAACCTTGATAATTAACTATATCAAAGACTGAATCGGACGGCCGCTTATATTCGCATTGCTGCCCAGCCGCTGGACCGACGTTTAGTCCAGCGACCAATAGCCCAATACCGAGAGTTCGATACCTCATGTGCAACATCCCTCACGCGAGAATATCGGACCTGCGGAAGGAATGAAACTTAAGCCGGGCAGAGTTCTTGTTGAACGGGCTAACATTCACCTCGCCGCCGTTGTATTCGTTCTGAGCACCCTGGTTGCCGCCTAACACCCGGATGATGTTTCCTTCAATCGCGTGAACGAACCCCACGTGACCGCGCCAAGCTTCCCCATTGTTCTGAAAGACAACAATGTCTCCCTTCTTGGGGTCATTTACGCTGGAACCAAATCCTCGATATGCGGCCGAAGCGGCCCCTTCATTGTAGGGCCAGAGTCGCTTGTTGTTACCTCGCGACATCAGTGATCTTCTGATGCAATCGCTTACGAAGGCAGCGCACCAGTACGTTGTATCTCCTACCGGGGTTCGAAATCCAGTCGCATCAAAGAAGCCCATGATGATGGGGTTCCCTCGAACGGGCCATTCCCTCGTAAAGTAGCGGCGATCTTTCCGGTCCTGGTCGCTGTCGTTTTGAACAATACCTTGGCGCCACGCCAGGAAGTGCTGGGCTATCTGATACGGGGACTTTCCGCCCTTCGTGAATTCGTCCATCTCCCTAAGCAGTTCAGCAGCTCGTTTCCGCTCTGACCTAAATGGATTCTCAGGCCCGGTAATCGGGTCCAACTGCTTCTCATACTGATCAAGGGTAGGAATGGCCTCGCCAACAGGCCATTGAACGGGGGCATCAAACTCGAAGTCTAGCTCTTCTACTTGATTATTCTGCGCATTCGTCTTGCGAATCCATGGAGCGAAAACCGCGCTTGATGCTGATACTATTCCAACCGTTAATGCACGCCTCCGATTTAAGTTCATTGTTCCCTCCCTAGCAGAGGTTTACTAGTAGGCTCCTCAGATAATCTACTGTCAAGATCGATCCCGTGTGGGAACTCAAAAACCCGTGCTGCCGTTCTGCGTTTGGCCTTGGTTCTGTCACCGAGTCACCGTGGAGAACTCAGAGAGTGGGGGGGCAATAACTGCCATTTTCGTGTCGCGAAAATCCTAAAATATGCGACAGCTTCAGCTATCCTGACGTCCGCTTTAAGGCACATCATTATAACGATAAACGACCGCAATTAAGGTCGGAAGCGGTCATGGAAGTCGCCAGCACTTATAGCAGCTATTCATCCTGGACCTCCAGGACCCGATAGTCAGGAAGCGGCCCCAAACGGTCGCTCACTCAAACCGACCGCGTCCGCATCCCGCCCAATCATGTAGCCCTTGGTCCCCCCACACCACACAAAAAAGCCGCCGGACGGGTACCCCCCAGCCAGCGGCTTTCTCACTGTCTTGTCACCCTCACGCCGCGTTGCCGACCACCCGCAGAAACCGGCGGGCGGGTTGCGAGCGCACCACCTTCACCGGCAGCACGCGCATGACTTCGAGCGCGAAGGCGCGGGCATTTTCGCGGGCGCGGTCGAGATTGCTGATCTTCGCCGGGTCCATCGTGTGCAACGTGCCGCCGCAGTCGAAGATTTCGCGGAAGGCGTTGCGCTCGACGATCGGGGTGTTGACGACGTTGACGCCGCGGGCCTGCAACAGGCCCTTGATCGTAAGCAGCGCCCGCGTCGTCACCATCGAGGTCACGCGGGTCAGCACCACCGAATGCGGGATCGTCAGCCTCCCCTTCTCCTCGATGAGGCCGATCAGGTCGAGGATCTGCGCGGCACCCCGCGCATCCATCGCGCAGCCCTGCACCGGGATCATCACATGGTCGGAAAGGCCGATCGCGGTGGTCACGATCGCGTCGCGCGCGCCGGCGAGGTCGATGACGGTATAGTCCGCGGTGCGCGCGCATTCGGCGATGTGCCCCTGCAGCGAGGCGACGGAGACTTCGGAGATCACCTCGATATTTCGCTGCGGGCCGGAAAGCTCGTGCCACTGGCTGATCCAGTGCTGCGGATCGGCGTCGATGATCGCGACGCGGAACCCCTGCTGTGCGAGTTCGGTGGCGAGCAGCAGCGCCGCGGTGGTCTTTCCGGCGCCGCCCTTGGCGTTGGCAAATGAGATGACTGGCATGCTTTTGTCCTCGAAAGTGCGGCGAGCCGACATCGCTCACGCCGACACCGCGCTCATGGCGTCGATGACCGTCACTCTCGTTCATTATGGTTAACAAAGGGCAAACGGGGCTTGCCCGCCGCCCCACGCCGCTTCCGCCAGCCCATTGATGCTGAAAAGAAAAAGGGCCCGCGCCTGGGAACGCGGGCCCTTGCATGTCAACTGAGGACGAAACGCCTCAGAAGCATTCGAGGAAGAGTGCCTTGGTGTTCTCGAAGGTCATCTTGACCGGGTTGCCGCCGCAGCTCGGGTCCTCGATCGCCATGGCGGTCAGCTCGTCGATGCGGTCGGGCTTGATGCCCATGGCGGTGAGATTGTCCGGAACGCCGAGCTCGGAGCGGAGCGCCAGCACGTAGTCGTAGAAGCCGTCGAAGCCGCCGGTAATGCCGAGATAGGCGGCGGCGCGTGCGATCTTCTCCTCGATCTCCGCGCGGTTGAAGCGCAGCACCGGCGGCATCACCACGGCATTCGTCATGCCGTGATGGGTGTTGTAGACCGCGCCGATCGGATGCGAGAGGGAGTGGATCGCGCCGAGCCCCTTCTGGAAGGCGACGGCGCCCATCGCGGCGGCGGCCATCATGTTGGTGCGTGCCTCGATGTCGGTGCCGTCGGCGTACGCCCGCGGCAGGAACTCCTTGACGAGCCGCATGCCTTCGAGCGCGATGCCCTGGCTCATCGGGTGGAAGAACGGCGAGGAATAGGCCTCCAGGCAGTGGGCGAATGCGTCCATGCCGGTGCCGGCGGTGATCATCTTCGGCATGCCGACCGTCAGTTCCGGGTCGGAAATGACGACGCCCGGCAGGAACTTCGGATGGAAGATGATCTTCTTCACATGCGTCTGCGAATTGGTGATGACCGAGGCGCGGCCGACTTCCGAGCCGGTGCCGGCGGTCGTCGGTACCGCGACGATCGGGGCGATGCCCTCGACATTCGCCCGCGTCCACCAGTCGCCGATGTCCTCGAAGTCCCAGACCGGCCGCGTCTGGCCAGCCATGAAGGCGACGCACTTGCCGAGGTCGAGGCCCGAGCCGCCGCCGAAGGCGACGACGCCGTCATGGCCGCCGTCCTTAAAGGCTTTCACGCCGGCCTCGAGGTTCTTCTCGTTCGGGTTCGGGTCGACGTCGGCGAAGATCGCGCGGCCGAGGCCCGCCTCTTCCAAAACGTCGAGCGCCCCCTGGGTGATCGCCATCGAGGCCAACCCGCGGTCGGTGATCAGCAGCGGCTTCTTCATGCCGAGCGACTTGCAGGCGTCGGCGAGCTCCTTGATCCGACCCCGGCCCATCTTGATGGCGGTCGGATAGCTCCAGTTTGCGACGATATTCATTTCGTGACCTTCTTGAGGTGGTAGGATTTCGGACGGGTGAGGTTCTGGAAGCCGATGACCGACAGCGATCCGCCGCGGCCGGTTTCCTTGCAGCCGGTCCAGCAGAGCGCCGGGTCGAGATAGTCGGCGCGGTTCATGAAGACGGTGCCGGTCTCGATCTCGCGGCCGATGCGCCCGGCGCGCGCCGGGTCCTGCGTCCAGAGCGATGCGGTGAGGCCGTAGGGGCTGTCGTTCATCAGCTCGATCGCTTCGGCGTCGTTCTTCACCTTCATGATGCCGACGGCCGGGCCGAAGGTCTCGTCCTTCATGAACGACATCGAATGGTCGACGTTCACGAGGATCTGCGGCATCAGGTAGGCGTGGCCGTCATCCTGCGGGAAGAGTTTCGGATCGACGAGCGCCTTGGCGCCCTTGGCGACAGCGGCGGCGATCTGCTCACGCACATGGGCAGCAAAGCGCCGGTGCGCCATCGGCCCGAGCGTCGTTTCCGGATCGAGCGGGTTGCCGAGCTTGTAGTTGGAGACCCAGGCGACCGACTTCTCGACGAAGGCGTCGTAGAGGCTCTCATGCACGTAGATGCGCTCGATGCCGCAGCAGCACTGGCCGGAATTGTAGGTCGCGCCGTCCATCAGCGTATCGACGGCGGCGTCGAGGTCGGCGTCCTCCATCACATAGCCCGGGTCCTTGCCGCCGAGTTCCAGCCCGAGGCCGGCGAAGGTGCCGGCGGCGGCCCGCTCGATCGACCGTCCGCCTTCGACGGAACCGGTGAAGTTGATGAAGTTGAAGCTGCCGGTCGCAATCAGCGCCGTGGTGGTGGCATGGTCGAGGAAGAGGTTGATGAAGACGTCTTCCGGAACGCCGGCCTCGACGAAGGCGCGCACCATCCGCTCGCCGACGAGCAGCGTCTGGGTGGCATGCTTGATGACCACCGTGTTGCCGGCCATCAGCGCCGGCGCCACCGTGTTGATCGCCGTCATGTAGGGGTAGTTCCACGGCGCGATGACGAGGACGACGCCGTGCGGCTCGCGCTCGATGCGGCGCTCGAAGGTGGCGCTGTCCTCGATCACCAGCGGCGCGAGCGCATCCGCCGCGATCGAGGCGACGTAGTTCGAGCGCTCGTTGAAGCCCTTGTACTCGCCGCCGTAGCGCACCGGCCGGCCCATCATGTGGGCGAGTTCCGGCACCACCTCGTCGGACATTTCGTTGAGGCGGGCAACCCCCTTCAGCACGAGCTGCACCCGCTCCTCGAGCGGGCGCCGCGCCCAGGCCTTCTGCACCTTGCGCGCGCGCTGGACGGCGTCCTTCGCCGCTTCGAGCGACATCGCCTGGCGTTCGGCATAGACCGATCCGTCGATCGGCGAGATACATTGGATCATTGTCATGATCTTAATTCCTGTCTGTGTGGTTCAAGCTCTCTCGAAACCGCGCGCCACTTCCCAGTCGGTGATGCGGCGGTCGTATTCTTCCTGTTCCCATTCGGCCGCGCGGACGTAGTGGTCCACCACGTCGTCGCCGAGCGCCGCCCGGAGCATGGCGGAATTGCGCAGCGATTCCGTCGCCGCGCGCAGCGTCCGGGGAATCTCGCGAACCTCGCGGGCTCCGTAAGCGTCTCCCACGAAGGCCGGCTCCAGTTCAAGCTTCTTCTCGATGCCGTCAATGCCTGCGGCAATCAGCGCGGCCATGGCGAGATAGGGATTGAGGTCGGAGCCGCCGACGCGGCACTCGACGCGGATGCCCTTCGTCTCCTCGCCGCAGAGCCGGTAGCCGGCGGTGCGGTTGTCCTTCGACCAGATCGCCTTGGTCGGCGCGAACGTGCCGGCCATGAAGCGCTTGTAGGAATTGATGTAGGGCGCCAGGAAATAGGTGATCTCGCTTGCATGGGCGAGAAGGCCGGCCATGTAGTGCTTCATCGTCGACGACATGCCGTGCTGACCGTTCTCGTCGAAGAACAGCGGCGTCTTTCCGTCGGCGCTCCAAAGCGACTGGTGGATGTGCGACGACGAGCCGGCGGAATTGTAGTTCCACTTGGCGAGGAAGGTGATCGCCTTGCCGCGCGACCAGGCGATCTCCTTGCAGGCGTTCTTGATGATCGCGTGCCGGTCGGCCATGGTCAGCGCGTCGGCATAGCGCACGTTGACCTCGCCCTGCCCGGCGGACGCCTCGCCCTTGGTGTTCTCGACCGGAATGCCGGCGCCCTGCAGACCCTTGCGGATCGCGCGCATGACGTCTTCTTCCTTGGTCGTCTGGAAGATGTGGTAGTCCTCGTTGTAGCCCGAGCCGAGCTGCAGGTCGCGGTAGCCGGACATCCGCGCGTCGTCATAGGTCTGGTCGAACAGGAAGAATTCCAGCTCGGTGGCCATGAAGGCCTTCATGCCCATGTCCTCGAGGCGCTTGATCTGCTTCTTCAGCACCGCGCGCGGCGAATGCGGCACGTCTTCGTGGCTGTGGTGGTCGAGGACGTCGCAGATGACGAGCGCCGTGCCTTCGAGCCAGGGGGTCTTGCGAAGCGTCGAGAGGTCCGGCTTCATGGTGTAGTCGCCATAGCCCTTTTCCCAGCTCGTCGCCTGGTAGCCGGAGACCGTCTCCATCTCCATGTCGGTCGCAAGCAGGTAGTTGCAGCTGTGGGTTTCCTTGTAGGCGCTCTCTACGAAGAACTCGGCCTGGAAACGCTTGCCCATCAGCCGGCCCTGCATGTCCACCAGCACGGCGAGAACGGTGTCGATGCGGCCCTCGGCCACATCCATTTTCAGATCGTCAAAAGTGTACTGTGCAGACATCGATGTTTCCTGACAGGCGTGTGTCGTTCCTTGGGGGGAATTCTCGTCGGGGGATCGTCCGGGACGCGGTGCGCCCCGGACGCGGTTTCATCAGGCGATCAACCGTAACGGTAGGGCTGACCGGCCTTCTGCATGACGGCCTGGTAGTCCTTGAGGATCTTGACCACCTTGGCGTTGCGCTCGCTCTGCTTGCCGATCTCGTCCCAGAAGGCGAAGGCCTTCTCCTCGACCGTCTTCCATTCGGCGTCCGGGATCGAGGTGAGTTCGAGCTTGCTGCCGCCGGCGCGCAGGGCCGCCTCGCCGCCCCAGTACCAGTGCAGGCGACGGTAGTGCGAGCTGTCCATGCAGACGCGCCAGAGCTGCTGCAGGTGTTCCGGCACTTCCTTCCAACGGTCGGCATTGGCGAAGAAGGATCCGCACCAGCCGCCCGAGATGTTGTTGGTCAGGAAGTACTTGACCACACTGTCCCAGCCGACGGTCGTCACTTCGGTGATGCCCGACCAGGCGACGGCGTCGATTTCGCCCGTCTGCATGGCGACCGGGGTGTCCTCGTAGGGGATCGTGACCGGGATCACGCCGAACTGCTCGAGGAACTTGCCCGCCGTCGGGAAGGTGAAGACGCGCAAGCCCTGCAGGTCGGCAAGCGACTTGATCGGCTTGTTGGTCGAGAAGTTGCACGGGTCCCATGCGCCGGCCGAAAGCCACTTCACGCCGACCTCGCCATAGGCCTCGTCCCAGATGTCGGCGAGACCGTACTTGTGGAACAGCGTCGGCACGTCGAGGCTGTAGCGCGAGGCGAAGGGGAAGTAGCCGCCGAATACCTTGACGTCGACCGGCGAGTTCATCGAGTCGTCGTCCGACTGCACGGCATCGATGGTGCCGGCCTGCATGGCGCGGAACAGTTCGCCCGTCGGCACCAGCTGGTCGGCGGTGTAGAGCTCGATCACCATCTGGCCGTTGGCGGCCTTGTTGAAGGCATCGACGCAGGGACGCACCACTTCTTCGGCGAGCGCCGCACCGGCATAGGTCTGCAGGCGCCAGGTGATCTTCTTGTCCTGTGCCTTCACGTGCGGAGCAGCCAGAACCGCCGGAGCGGCTGCGGCGGCGAGGCCGGCATTCTTCAGAAAACTTCTTCTGTTCGTCATGTCCTATTCCCTCTCTGCTTCGTTTTTTTCACTTCTTCTTTCGGGTGCCCCCCGCGGCAGGACCGCGGGAAACACAAGCGCATTGCCCGCCCGGCGGGCCCTTCGCTCCTGTCCGTGCTATCCCCTGACGTAGACGTGCTGCGGCAGCCACAGGGCAATCTCCGGGAACACCATGATGATGACCATCCCAAGGATCATGATCAGGACGAAGGGAACGATCGAACGGTAGATATCGAGGAGCGAGATTTCCGGCGGCGCCATGGCCCGCATCAGGAACAGGTTGTACCCGAAGGGCGGGGTCATGTAGGCGATCTGGCAGGTGATCGTGTAGAGCACGCCGTACCAGATCAGGTCGAAGCCGAGCTTGCCGACGAGCGGAATGTAGAGCGGCGCGACAATGACCAGCATGGCCGTGTCGTCGAGGAAGGCGCCCATGATCAGGAACGATACCTGCATCAGGATCAGGATCTGCCAGGGCGAAAGCGCCATGTCGCCGACGAGCAGCTTCTCGATCGCCTTCACCGCGCCGAGTCCGTCGAAGACCGCCCCGAAGCACAGAGCCGCGAGAATGATCCACATGAACATGCACGAGATGCCGAGCGTCTGTTCGAGGACGCGGTTCCACAGGGTCCACGTCAACCGTCCCTTGATCCAGGTGGCGAACAGGGCGCCGAGCGCACCGACCGCCGAGCTCTCGACGAGGCTGGTGATGCCGAGCACGAACAGGCCCATCATCAGGAAGAAGATGATGAAGGGCATGACGCCGGCCTGCAACAGCTTCAGCTTCTCGATCATCGGCATGTCGCGCTCTTCTTTCGTGAGCGCAGGACCGAGGGCGGGGTTGATCCAGCAGCGGATCACCACATAGATGGCGAACAACGCCGCGAGCAGCAGGCCGGGGAAGACACCAGCCAGCCAGAGCTGACCGACCGGCTGCCGTGCGATCATGCCGTAAAGCACCAGGACGACGCTCGGCGGCACGAGAATGCCGAGCGAGCTGCCGGCCTGCACGACACCCGACACCATGATCTTGTCGTAGCCGCGGCGAAGCAGTTCCGGAAGCGCGATGGTGGCGCCGATCGCCATACCGGCGACGGAAAGCCCGTTCATCGCCGAGATCACGACCATGAGCCCGATCGTGCCGAGCGCCAGGCCGCCACGCACGCCGCCGAACCAGACGTGAAATGCCCGGTAGAGGTCTTCGGCAATGCCCGATTCCGACAGCATGTAGCCCATGAAGATGAACATCGGCAGCGTCAGCAGCGCATACCATTTCATCAGCTTCATACCGGCCGAGAAGCCGAGTTCGAAGCCGCCGTTGCCCCAAAGGAAGGCCGCGGCAACGACGGCGACGAAGCCGATCGCGGCGAAGATGCGCTGTCCGGTCAGCATCGACAGCATCATCGAGGTGAACATCAGGAGGGCGATCATCTCGTAACTCATGCGAGCGGCCTCCCGATTGCGACAGCCAGGTCCTTGATGAAGATCGAAGTTGCCTGCAGGAAGGTGAGCGCGATGCCGATGACCATGACGATCTTGATCGGCGCCATGTAGGGCGCCCAGGAGGAATAGCTCGTCTCGCCGAACTTCAGCGCGTAGGCGGTGCTGGAAACGCCGCCGTAAAGCAGGAAGAACAGGTAGACGAAGAGCATGAGAATGGTGACGACGTCGACCGCCGCCTTGGTCCTCGGCGACCATTTCCCGTAGACGAGGTCCATGCGCACATGGCTGTCGAGCTGCAGCGAATAGGCGCCGCCGAGAAGATAGTAGCCCGCCATGACGAACTGGGCCGTCTCCAGCGTCCAGTTGGCCGGCAGCCGCATGGATTTCGACACCACCGAATAGAGCATGATGCCCATCATGACGAATATGCCGTACATGACGACCCGCCCGACGCGGAGATTGAACCTGTCCACGACACGTACATAGGTCTGGATAGCTTCAGGCATAACAGCCTCCGCCATCCGTTAGGGTGATCGCCGGAAATGTATCCGCGGCTTCCCCTTGCTTAATTCCCTTCGGCATCTGTTCCCCTTTTGATTATAAAACTATGCCAATTCTCGAATTGCAGGGATCACTCAGGAAGAAATTCGGTCAAGCCCCTCCTGCAGCAATCCGGTGAGATAGGAGGCCATGGCCTGCTTGCCGGCCTCGTCCTTCAGAAGGTCGTTACGGACCTCGATCATGACGTTCGCAAGCCCGGACGGAAGCCCGTGCAGCCTCAGAGTATGGGTGACACCGTGTTGCGGTCCATAGGGCTCGTTGCGCTCGACCCGGAACGCCGGCCTGGAACCGGCCGCCGCCAGCATGGCGTCGGCAAGCCGGCTGTCCTCGTCGTGCAGGATGCCGACCTCGACCTCGCGGTGGCGCCCCATGTAGACGGGCGTGAAACTGTGCACCGTCACCAGTACCGTGCGTCGGCCGGCGGCCTTGCGCTCGGCGATGATGGCGGCGATCCGGTCATGGAAAGGGACGTAGAGTGCGGCGGTCCGGGCATAGCGCTCGGCGACGTCGAGGTCGTGATTGCCCGGAATGTCGTAGATCTCGCTCTTTTCGGGCATCGCGGCCGGCGATTCCGGCGGACGGTTGCAGTCGTAGACCAGCCTGGAAAAGCGTTGTGCGACAAGCGTCGCGTCGAGCGAGCGTGAGAGCATCCGGGCGAGGTCGAGGGCGCCCGGATCCCAGGCGATATGGCTCGACAGGGCCTCTTCGGAAAGCCCGAGATCCCCCGCCCTTTGCGGCAATGTCCGGGACGCATGCTCGCAGACGAGCAACACGTCTCCTGCCGCTGCCGCATTCTCGACGGAGACAGCGTCTCCGTCTGCGGCCGAAAGAATATCCGTTCTCAAGAGCATTCGGCAATTCTCCCCGGAGGCTTGCTGCCTCTCTGCATTCCGAAGAGAATTCTTCACGATTGGCCACAAGTCAATCCGGTTCTGAAAATTTCTCTTCAAGATGCGGATTGACAGCGTGCCAGGCACGGTTGATAAATTTCCCATGAACCGGCGAAGACCGGACAGGGGGAACAAGAAACTCGTGCTCACGACGTCGAAGACAGTGTCGGACGTAATCCATGCCCATTTCGGAGGGTTGACCCCCGCCGAACGGAGGCTGGCGGAGAGTCTGCTCGAGAATTACCCCGTATCCGGTCTGGGAAGCATCACCACCGTCGCGGAAAACGCCGGCGTCTCCACGCCGACGGTCGCGCGCATGGTGCAGAAGCTCGGCTACAAGGGTTATCCGGAGTTCCAGGCGCATCTGCACCAGGAGCTCGAGGCATCGATCTCCAACCCGATCGCCAAGCACGACCGCTGGGCCTCCAATGCTCCGGGCACCCACGTACTCAACCGCTTCGCCGAAGCGGTGATGAACAACATGCGCCAGACGCTGAGCGAGCTCGACGCCGCCACCTTCGACGAAGCGGCGAGGCTCCTCGCCGACAAGAAGCGCAGCGTCTATTTCGTCGGGGGCCGCATCACCGGTGCGCTCGCCGAATACTTCTTCACCCACATGCAGGTCATCCGGCCGAAGACGACGCTGATGTCGTCGAATGCCAGTTCGTGGCCGCAGCACGTGCTGAACATGAACACCGGCGACGTGCTGGTGATCTTCGACATTCGCCGCTACGAGGCGGACATGACAACCCTTGCCGCCGTCGCCAAGGCCGCCGGCGTGCAGATCATCCTCTTCACCGACCAGTGGACCTCGCCAGTCGTCAAGCACGCGCTGCACAGTTTCAAGGTCCAGATCGAAGCGCCGTCCGCCTGGGATTCCTCGGTCGTGACGCTCTTCGTCGTCGAGGCGCTGATCGAAGCGGTCCAGAGCTCGGCATGGGACGAGACCCGCGAGCGCATGAAGACTCTCGAGGACCTGTTCGAGCAGGCCCGGCTTTTTCGCAAATTACGTTGATCCAGGAGGGGAGAGGGAAAAACGTTAAAATTCAACGGAGAAGAAAAGCAAGCCGTCCCTGCGCGCGGGGCCGCGAGCCGTCACATAACTATCATCGAACCCGAATATCAGACGCGCGTCGCCTCTAATCAGAACAAGGAGAACTTCCGTGACTAGCCACTTCCGTCGCCTACTCTCGCTCTCGACCGCCATGGTCATCGCCTCCACGGCTGTCGCCGTCGCCGAACCGAGCGCCGAACTCGTCGAAGCCGCCAAGAAGGAAGGCGCGCTGACCACGATCGCCCTGCCCCACGACTGGTGCGGCTATGGTGCGGTCATCGACGGCTTCAAGAAGAAGTATCCGGAAATCACCGTCAACGAACTGAACCCGGACGCCGGTTCGGCCGACGAAGTCGAGGCCATCAAGGCCAACAAGGACAACAAGGGCCCGCAGGCTCCTGATGTCATCGACGTCGGCCTCGCCTTCGGTCCGCAGGCAAAGGCCGAAGGCCTGCTGATGCCCTACAAGGTCTCGACCTGGGACGAAATTCCGGACAACATCAAGGACGCCGAAGGCTACTGGTACGGCGACTACTACGGCGTCATGTCGATGATCGTGAACAAGGACCTCGTCAAGGAAACCCCGAAGGACTGGTCCGACCTCCTGAAGGCGGACTACGCCGGTCAGGTCGCTCTCGCCGGTGACCCGCGCGCTTCCAACCAGGCCATCCTCGGCGTTCTCGCCGCCGGTCTCGCCTCCGGCGCCAAGGCCGGTCAGGAAGCCGGCGAAGCCGGTCTGAAGTACTTCGCCGAACTCAACAAGGCCGGCAACTTCGTGCCCGTCATCGGCAAGTCCGGCACGCTCGCCCAGGGCTCGACCCCGATCGTCGTCGCCTGGGACTACAATGCGCTCTCCTGGAAGGACACGCTCGCCGGCAACCCGCCGGTCGACGTCGTCGTTCCTGAATCGGGCGTTCTCGCCGGCGTCTACGTTCAGGGCATCTCGGCCTATGCGCCGCACCCGAACGCTGCCAAGCTCTGGATGGAATACCTCTATTCCGACGAAGGCCAGACCGCATGGCTCGCAGGCTATTGCCACCCGGCCCGCTTCAACGCCATGTCCAAGGCTGGCAAGATCCCGCAGGACCTGCTCGACAAGCTGCCGCCGGCCGCGTCCTACGAGAAGGCCTACTTCCCGACCCTCGAGGAAGTCGACGCCAACAAGGCTGCCGTCACCGGCGGCTGGGACAAGGTCGTCGGCGCCAACGTCCAGTAATTTGCTGTTGTGAAATGCCGCCCCGGTCTTGTGGCCGGGGCGGCTTTTCTCTTCAATGAGAAAAGAGAAGTCGCGCACCAGGCGCGCGAAAGGGGGACAAGAGAGATGGCGACGAACAGCACCGTCGACAGCACCACACCGCGACCGGCCTTGCGCCTGCCGCTCGAATGGATCGGGGTCGCCCCGTTCTTCCTCTTCGCCCTGCTCTTCCTGATCCTGCCGACGATGAAGATCGTCATCGGCGCGTTCCAGACCCCGGACGGCAGCTTCACCCTCGAAAACCTGGCCGGCCTGTTCACGCCGTCGATCCTCGCAGCCTACTGGATCTCCATCAAGATCAGCCTCGCCTCTGCCCTCCTCGGCTGTGCGATCGGCTTTGCCATGGCGACCTCGGTCGTGCTCGGCGGCCTGCCCCGCTGGATTCGCGGGCCCCTTCTCACCTTTTCGGGTGTCGCCTCGAACTTCGCCGGCGTGCCGCTCGCCTTCGCCTTCCTCGCGACCCTCGGTCCGATGGGTCTGGTCACCGTCTTCCTGCGCACCGAGATCGGCATCGACCTGCGCGCACTCGGCTTCAACCTGCTGTCCTTCTGGGGGCTGACGCTCACCTATCTCTTCTTCCAGATCCCGCTGATGGTCCTGATCATCACGCCTGCGATCGACGGGCTGAAGCGCGAATGGAAGGAAGCCGCCTCCATCCTCGGCGCCAGCAATCTGCAATACTGGCGCATGGTTGCCTTCCCGATCCTGCTGCCCTCGCTTCTCGGCACCATGGCGCTGCTCTTCGCAAATGCGTTCGGCGCTGTCGCAACGGCGATCGCCCTCACCGGCTCGTCCCTCAACATTGTACCGATCCTGCTCTTTGCGCAGATCCGCGGCGACGTGCTCGGCAATCCGCATCTGGGTTACGCACTCGCCTTCGGCATGATCGTGGTCACGGGGGTCGCCAATGCAGTCTACATCTGGCTGCGCGCCCGCAGTGAAAGGTGGCTGAAATGAAGAAGCTCTGGGCCTGGGGCGCGCTTACGTTCGGCCTCCTCTACTTCATCCTGCCGCTCGTCGGCATGACCAATTTCTCGCTGAAGATGCGCCGCGGCGAATACTCCTTCGACGCCTATGCCAAGGTGCTCGGCGACGCGCAGTTCCAGCAGACCTTCAGCTATTCGGTCTCGATGGCGCTTCTGACGATCGTCTTCGGCGTCGTGCTCGTCGTGCCGACCGCCTACTGGGTGCGGCTCCGCCTGCCGCGGCTGCGGCCCTATATCGAGTTCGTGACGCTCTTGCCGCTCGTCATCCCGGCGATCGTCATCGTCTTCGGCTACATCCGCCTCTACAACACCTCGAGCTGGCTGCCGCTCACCGGCACGGCCTTCGGCACCAACATCCTGCTGATGTTCGGCTATGCGACGCTGTCGCTGCCCTACATGTACCGCGCCGTCGACACCGGGCTTGCCGCGATCGACGTGCGGACACTCACCGAAGCCGCCCAGAGCCTCGGCGCCGGCTGGACCCGCATCCTTTTCCGGATCATCCTGCCGAACGTGCTGATCGCCGTGCTCTCCGGCGCCTTCCTGACCTTCGCCATCGTCATCGGCGAGTTCACCATGGCAGCGCTCCTCAACCGGCCGGCCTTCGGCCCGTACATGCAGTTGCTCGGCGCCAACCGCGCCTACGAGCCGGCCGCACTTGCGGTGATCGCCTTCGGCATCACCTGGGGCTGCCTCGGCCTGATCCAGCTCGTCTCCCGCTTCCAGAAAACCATTCAACGCCCCGCCTGAGGACGAAACGCATGAGCTTCCTGACTCTGACCCACATCCAGAAGTCTTTCGGGCCTGTCAAAGTCGTGCACGACTTCAACATGTCGATCGACAAGGGCGAGTTCGTCTCCTTCCTCGGCCCGTCGGGCTGCGGCAAGACGACGATCCTGCGCATGGTCGCCGGCTTCGAGACGCCGACCGGCGGCACGATCACCATCGACGGCCGCGACCAGGCGAGCCTCAAGCCCAACCAGCGCAACATCGGCATGGTCTTCCAGGCCTATGCGCTGTTCCCCAACATGAACGTCTTCGACAACGTCGCCTTCGGCCTGAAAATCCACGGCATGGCCAAGGCCGACATCGAGAAGCGCGTGAAGGAGATGCTGGCGCTCATCCATCTCGAGCACCTAGCCGAGCGCTACCCTTACCAGCTCTCGGGCGGCCAGCAGCAGCGCATCGCGCTCGCCCGCGCGCTCGCACCGAAGCCGCAGGTGCTGCTCCTCGACGAGCCGCTCTCCGCACTCGACGCCAAGATCCGCGTCTCGCTGCGCGAGGAAATCCGCCAGATCCAGCAGCAGCTCGGCATCACAACGATCTTCGTCACCCATGACCAGGAGGAGGCGCTCTCGATCTCCGACCGCGTGGTGGTGATGAATGCCGGCCGCGCCGACCAGATCGGCACGCCCTTCGAGATCTACAACAAGCCGACGACCCGTTTCGTCGCCTCCTTCGTCGGAACGCTGAACGTCATCGACGCCGTCGTCGCCGATCCCGCGACCTCCACCGTGCGCATCGGCGAAGAGGTGGTCACGCTGAAGGAATCGATGTCCGCGAACAAGGCCGGCGCGACCGTCCAGCTCGCGCTGCGGCCGGAAGCAGCCTCGCTCGGCGAGCGGCCGAACGGCAACCTCTCGCTCACGGGCCGCGTCGTCTCCAGCCACTTCCTCGGCTCGGTCATCCGCACCGGCGTCGACGTCGGCGGCAACGTCATCTCCTTCGACAGCTTCAACGATCCGGGCGTCAAGCCGCCGGCCGTCGGGGAAACGGTCGCGCTGCGCCTCGACGCCGGCGATCTCTTGCTGCTTCGCGATTGATTTACCGCCGCGGACGGCGAAAGCCGCCCGCGCCAGTTTCCCGCCAGCTTCGGTTTCTATGACTCCCCTGCCAAGGGGATCTGCGCCATGAGCATGAACGGGAATGACCGGTCTCAAGCCGACCGGTTCAGGGAAGAGTTTCTCCGCTGGAAACGCGGCTCGGTCACGCGGCGGCATTTTCTCGGCGTCACCGGTCTCGGTCTCGCCGCAGTGACGCTGGGCGGCACGTCCCTTGCGCCCGGCCGCGTCTTCGGGGGCGATCTCGGCCGCCGCGTCACGCTCGCGACCTGGCCGAACTATCACGATCCCGCCTCCTTCGAAGCCTTTACCGCGGCGACCGGCGTCGCGGTGGAGGTCAAGGCTTACGGTTCCAACGAGGACATGTACGCCGCAGTGCGCTCCGGCGCCCTCCGCTGCGATCTCTGCGTCCCGACCAATTACGCGATCCCGAACTACGTGGCGCGCGAACTGCTGGACGAGCTCGATCTCAGCCGCATCCGCAACTTCGACGCATTGGCGGTCGACAGCCGCTTCGCCGCCGCCGGAACGGTCGCCGGCAGGACCTATGCCCTGCCGAAGAACTGGGGCACCACCGGCATTGCCGTCAACACCGGCGGTATCGGCAGCCCCGTCGCCGGCTGGAAAGACTTCTTCGACGTCGCGCAGACGGAGGCCAGCGGCCGCACGATCATCCACGACTATCAACTCACGGCGGTCGGCAGTGCGCTGGTCGCGCTCGGCTGTTCTTTCAACTCGGTCGACCCGCAGGAACTCGCCAGGGCCGAGGAGCTGCTCGTCCGGGTGAAGCCGCATCTCTACGCGATCGACAGCGACTATCAGGCGGCGATGCGGTCGGAAGATGCCTGGCTCAGCATGTGCTGGACCAACGATGCTGCACAGCTTCACCGCGACCTGCCGGAGATCGAATACGTCATCGGATCCGACGGGGGCGAGCTCTGGTGCGATTTCTATGCGATCCCCACAAGCGCCCCGCACAAGGCGGCCGCCTACGCGCTGCTGGACTTCCTCCTCGATCCGGCGGTGGCCGTGCGGGAACACATCGCCAACGGCGCGCCGACCACCGACAGCCGCGTGCTGGCGTTGCTGCCGGAGGAGGTGACGTCGAACCGCATCGTCTATCCGGAGGCGGCCGCGCTCACCTCGCTCGAATTCGGCGCCGCCGTCACCATGTTCGACACCGGGCGCAACGAGGTGATGGCGCGCTTCAGGGCTGCCTGACGCTTTCCCGATCACGGATTTCCGTTTACGGCCAATAGCTTGCCGCAAGAACCGGAATCATTTCGCCATACTCTTGAAGCGTGGCCGGGGATACCGCCGCCGCGGCGATTTCGAATCCGAAATCAACCGCTTGCCGGCGGGCATTGAATCAAAGTCTCGGCGTCTCAGGCGGCGTCGTCCGACCGCTCGTTAGCCTTCGATGGCACGTAATTGAGCACCGGCCCGAGCCAGCGTTCGACCTCGGAAACTGCCATCCCCTTGCGCGCGGCATAGTCCTCGACCTGGTCCCGCTCCACCTTGGCCACGCCGAAATAGTAGCTTTCCGGATGCGCGACGTAGAGGCCGGAAACCGAGGAGCCCGGCCACATGGCATAGCTTTCGGTGAGCTCGACGCCGGTCGCGGCCTCGGCGTCCAGGAGGTCGAACAGCGTCCGCTTCTCGGTGTGGTCGGGCTGGGCGGGATAGCCGGGTGCCGGACGGATGCCGGCATAGGCCTCGCCGATCAGGTCCTCGTTCGTCAGGGTCTCGTCCGCCGCATAGCCCCAGAACTCGCGCCGCACGCGCTCGTGCAGCCGCTCGGCGAAGGCTTCCGCCAGACGGTCGGCGAGCGCCTTGACGAGGATCGAGGAATAGTCGTCGTTCGCCCGCTCGAAGCGCTCGGCAATCGCGATCTCCTCGAAGCCCGCCGTCACCACGAAGCCGCCGACATAGTCCTGAACCCCGCTTGCCGCCGGCGCGACGAAGTCGGAAAGGGCGACGTTCGGGCGCCCCTCCCGCTTCGAAACCTGCTGGCGGAGTGTATGGAACGTCGCAAGCGCCTCGCTCCGGCTCTCGTCGGTGAAGAGGCGGATGTCGTCGCCGACGGCATTCGCCGGCCAGAAACCGATCACAGCGCGCGGGCGGAACCAGCCTTCCGCGACGATCTTGTCCAGCATCTCCCGCGCATCGGCGAAGAGCTGGCGCGCCGCCTCCCCCTGGCTCTCGTCTTCGAGGATCGCCGGGTAGCGCCCCTTGAGCTCCCAGGTCTGGAAGAAGGGCGTCCAGTCGATGTAGTCGACGAGTTCCGCGACGTCATAGTGGTCGAAGACCTTCGTGCCGAGGAAGCTCGGCTTCGCTGGCCGGTAATTCTCCCAGTCGGGTTTCATCGCGTTCTCGCGGGCGCGGGCGAGCGGTAGCCGCTGCTTCTCGCGCTCGGAGCGCGCATGCGCTTCCGCGACCTTCTGGTATTCGGCGCGGACCGTCTCGACATAGCCGTCCTTCGCCTCCGGCGACAGCAGCGCCGAGACGACGCCGACGGCCCGGCTCGCATCGGTTACGTAGACCGCCTGCCCACGCTTGTATTGCGGGCTCACCTTGACGGCCGTGTGGACGCGGCTCGTCGTCGCTCCGCCGATCAGCAGCGGAATGTCGAAGCCGTCCCGCTCCATCTCGGAGGCGACATGCACCATCTCATCGAGCGAGGGAGTGATGAGGCCGGACAGTCCGATGATGTCGACCTTCTCGGCGCGCGCGGTTTCGAGGATCTTCGAGGCCGGCACCATGACGCCGAGATCGATGATCTCGTAATTGTTGCAGGCGAGCACGACGCCGACGATGTTCTTGCCGATGTCGTGGACGTCGCCCTTGACCGTCGCCATCAGCACCTTGCCGGCGCTCTCACGCCCGCTGCCGCCGTTCGCCGCCTTCTCCGCTTCCATGTACGGCAGCAGCACCGCGACCGCCTGCTTCATCACACGGGCGGATTTCACCACCTGCGGCAGGAACATCTTGCCGGCGCCGAAGAGATCGCCGACCACGTTCATGCCCGCCATCAGCGGCCCCTCGATGACGTGCAGCGGACGTTCGGCGGCAAGGCGCGCCTCTTCCGTATCCGCCTCGATGAAATCGGTGATCCCGTTGACGAGTGCATGTTCCAGCCGCTTCTCGACCGGCCATTCGCGCCAGGCGAGATCCTGTGCCTTCGCCTCCTTGCCGGCCGCGCCGCGGAAGCGTTCGGCGACAGTCAGCAGCCGCTCCGTCGCGTCGCTGCGGCGGTTGAGCACCACGTCCTCGCAGGCCTCCTTCAGCTCGGGATCGATGCTTTCGTAGACCGCGAGCTGGCCGGTATTGACGATGCCCATGTCCATACCCGCCTGGATGGCGTGGTAGAGGAAGACGGCGTGCATCGCCTCGCGCACCGGCTCGTTGCCGCGGAAGGAGAAGGAGAGGTTGGAAACGCCGCCTGAGATGTGCACGAGCGGCATCTTCTCGCGGATGGTGCGGGCCGCCTCGATGAAGTCGACGCCGTAATTGTCGTGCTCCTCGATACCGGTGGCGACGGCGAAGATATTCGGGTCGAAGATGATGTCTTCCGGCTGGAAGCCCGCCTCTTCGGTGAGCAGCCTGTAGGCCCGCTCGCAGATTGCGACCTTGCGGGCATAGGTATCCGCCTGCCCTTGCTCGTCGAAGGCCATGACCACGACGGCCGCGCCGTAGTTGCGGACGAGCCGCGCCTGGGCGAGGAAGTTTTCCTCACCCTCCTTGAGCGAGATCGAGTTCACCACGGCCTTGCCCTGCACGCATTTGAGACCGGCCTCGATGATCGCGAACTTGGAACTGTCGATCATCACCGGCACACGGGCGATGTCCGGCTCGGCGGCGATCAGGTTCAGGAACTCGACCATCGCCCCTTCGGAATCGATGAGGCCCTCGTCCATGTTGACGTCGATGATCTGGGCGCCGTTCTCGACCTGGTCGCGGGCGACGGACAGCGCTGCCGCATAATCGCCGGCGGTGATCTGCTTGCGGAATTTCGCCGAGCCGGTGACGTTCGTGCGCTCGCCGACATTGACGAAGGGAATGTCCTTCGTCAGCACGAAGGGTTCGAGCCCGGAGAGCGACATGAAGGGCCGGTGCTCGGGAACCTGCCGCGGTGCCGTGCCTGCGACCGCCTCGGCGATCGCCCGGATGTGCTCGGGCGTCGATCCGCAACAGCCGCCGACGACGTTGACGAGCCCCTCGCGCGCAAACGCCGCGACTTGGCGGGCCATGTCGTCGGGGCTCTCATCGTACTGCCCGAACTCGTTCGGCAGCCCGGCATTCGGATAGGCGCAGATGAAGGTGTCGGCGACGCCCGAAAGCTCCTGCAGGTGCGGCCGCATGGCGTCCGCCCCGAGCGCGCAGTTGAGCCCGATGGTGAACGGCCGGGCGTGGCGGACGGAGTACCAGAAGGCGGAAGGCGTCTGGCCGGACAGCGTGCGGCCGGAAAGGTCGGTGATCGTTCCGGAGATCATCACCGGCAGGCGGATGCCCTTCTCCGCGAAGCGTTCCTCGCAGGCGAAGATCGCCGCCTTGGCGTTCAGCGTGTCGAAGATCGTCTCGATCAGGATGATGTCGGCGCCGCCGTCGATCAGCCCGTCGACCTGCTCGCCATAGGCAAGCCGCAGGTCATCGAACCGGACGGCGCGGTAGCCCGGATTGTTGACGTCCGGCGAGATCGAGGCGGTGCGGTTGGTCGGCCCGATCGCACCTGCGACGAAACGGCGACGGCCGTCCTCGCGCTCCGCACGGATCGCTGCACGCCGCGCCACCCGCGCGCCTTCGCGGTTGAGGTCGTAGACCGCCCCTTCCATCCGGTAGTCCGCCTGCGCGATGCGGGTCGAGGAAAAGGTGTTGGTCTCGAGGATGTCCGCGCCGGCCTTGGCGTAGCGATAGTGGATTTCCTCGATCGCATCCGGCTGGGAGAGCGTCAGCAGGTCGTTGTTGCCCTGCTGGTGACAGGCGCAGCCGATGAAGCGCTCGCCGCGGAAATCGTCCTCGCCGAAACCGAGCTGCTGGATCTGCGTGCCCATCGCGCCGTCGATGACCAGGATGCGTTCGCGCGCCGCCTTGGCGAGCGCCGCCGAAATCTCCGCCCCGTCGCGCCTGACGACGTCCGTATCAAACAATGTGTCGAGCATGGCGCACTCCCTATTCCGATCGCGACATCCGCAAATCACATAAAGATATGTTTATGTCAACATGCGTTTATCTTCTGCCCGCAGATAGGGCAACTTCCGATGGGACAGCAAGTTCCCGTGATGACACGGCCGCGGCGGGCCGATATAGGATTCAACCGATTAGATGCGCTGAGGAGGATGCCATGCCCGAAACCGCCAAGCATACGGGTCTCGCCTATCGCTGGGCCGATCGGCCCTATCACCGCAAATGGCTTCTCGATCGGGCAGGCGAGCTCTTCGACTTCTTCCAGTTCGCGAGCACCAATCCGAAGGGCGGCTTTTTCGACCTGAAGCGCGATGGCACGCCGCTCGTCGCCGGCAATCCGGTCCGCGGCATCCACGCCGCCGCCCGCATGGTCCACTGCTTTGCGATCGGCGATCTGCTCGGCCGGCCCGGCTCGGCCGATGTCATCGACCACGGCATGCAGTTCCTCTGGAACCGCCACCGCGACCGAAAGCATGGCGGCTATTTCTGGCAGGTCGACGACAACGGCCCCGTCGACGCCAGCAAGCAGGGCTACGGCCACGCCTTCGTGCTGCTTGCCGCCTCCTCCGCCAAGGTGGCCGGCCATCCGCTCGCCGAAGCCATGCTCGATGACGTCACCGAGATCCTCCAGACCCGCTTCTGGGAGGAAGCCCACGGGGCGATCGCCGAGGAATTTGCCGCCGACTGGTCGCCGGTCCCCGGCTATCGCGGCCAGAATTCCAACATGCACCTCACCGAGGCGCTGATGGCCGCGTTCGAGGCGACCGGCGAACGCCACTATCTCGACAAGGCCGAGCGGATCGCCGATCTCGTCATCCGCCGTCGCGCCAGCGAATGCGGCTGGCGGGTACCGGAGCATTTCGACGAGAACTGGCAGCTCGACCGCGACTATCGGGGCAACGAGATGTTCCGTCCCTCCGGCACCACGCCCGGCCACTGGCTCGAATGGGCCCGCCTGGTCCTCCAGCTCTGGGTGCTTGGCGGCAGGCGCCACGACTGGATGCCGGAGGCCGCCCGCGGCCTGTTCTTCCAGTCGATGTCGCTTGGCTGGGACCGCACGCACGGCGGCTTCTTCTACACGCTCGACTGGGAGAATGCGCCCGCCCGCCGTTCAAAGCTCTGGTGGCCGCTCTGCGAGGGCGCCGGCGCCGCCCACTATCTCGCCGAACACCTGCCGAGCGACTTCCACGAGGAGAGCTACCGCCGCATCTGGAGCTTCATCGCCCGCCACAGCCTCGACCGCACCCACGGCGGCTGGTTCGAGGAACTGACCGAGGACCTGGTCCCCGCGACCACCATCTTCCCCGGCAAGGGCGACATCTACCACGCGCTGCAGGCCTGCCTGATCCCGCTCTTCCCGGCAACCGCGAGCCTCACCCGGGTGATTTCCGAAACCGGCGGCCCGGCCTTGGAGGCTTGAGACCCGAGGATCCAGACCCGATGCCAGCCCCTCACTCCTGCCGCGGCTCGACGAGGCTGCCGTCGCTCAGCGTGTCGCTCGGATGCAGGATCACCACGTCGCCGGGCTCGAGCCCGGAGAGGACCTCGGCATGTTCGTCGTTCATGTGGCCGATGCCGACCTCCGTCTGGCGGGCGCGCCCGTCGCGGATGACGAAGAGGTTCCAGTTGCGCCCGTCGCGGAAGAGCGCGCTCAGCGGCACCTGCAGCACGTCCTCGCCTTCCCATAGTGTCAGCCGCGCATAGACGCGGAAATTGTGCCCGAGCCGCGGGTCGCTCTCCTGCAGGTCGAGCACGAGATTGACCCGCTGCTCCTCGATCCCGAGCGCCGAGACCTTGGTGAAACCCGCCGGGTCGACACGCCGCACGACCGCCGGCAGCGCCCGGTCGCCGCCCCAGTCGACGATCTCCGCCTTCGCACCGGGCGCGATCCGCACCGCGTCGGAGGAGAGCAGATCGACCGCCACTTCGAGGTCGGACGGGTCGCCGATCTCGGCGATTTTGGTGCCGGTCGCGACCGGCTGCTCGCTTTTTGCGAAGACCGTCAGCACCACCCCGTCCACCGGCGCCGTCACGTAGACGCAACAGCCGCCGCCCTTGTCAGTCGGAGCCGAGGCGGGCTGGACAAGGCGTGCCTCGGCGCTCGCAAGCTCGGCCTTGCGAAGCTCGATCGCCGCGCCTGCCGAGGCGAGCTGCGCCTCCAGCACCTCGACGTCGGTGCGTGCCTTCTGCAGCTGGCTCTCGGCGATATAACGGGTCCGGGCAAGCTGGACGGCGCGTTCGAGATTGTCGCGCGCGAAATCGAGGTCGGACTTGATCCGTCGGTAGTCGGTCTCCGCCATCGACACGGCGGCGCGCGCGGCGTCGCGTGCGGCGGCGAGTTCCGCCTCGCTGCGGCGGTCGATCAGCGGCGGGTCGAGCGGATGGATCGCCGCCACCAGCGTCACGTCCGCCTTCACCCGGTCGCCCTCGTCGAGCACCGTGCGGGCGAGATGGCCGGCGATCGGCGCCGAGACGGCATAGACGTCGCGCACCCGCGTGATCCCCTCCTGCGAGATCGTCACCCGGAGCGGCCCGCGCTCGGCCACGCCGGTGTCGACCGGCTGCGGCTTTTCCCGGAGCGCATAGGCAAATCCCGCGATGATCGCGGCGACGACCAGCAGCAAGCCCGCCCGTTTCAGCCATTTGGACCACATGCACCTTACTCCCTGGACTTCAGCACGCTCACGAGGTCGAGCCTGTCGATGCGCCGGCGGACGATCAGCGCCGAGACCAGCGACGCGCCCATGACGACGAGGCTCGCGATCGCGAACGTCTGCGAATTGACGACGAAGGGAACACGAAAGAGGTCGCTGGCGAGCCCTTCGATCACCAGCCTCGAAAACACGTAGCCGAGCAGCCAGCCGAAGGGCTGCGCGACGAGCACGACGACGGAGAGCTCGGTGAGCAGCACGCTCGAAACCTCCGTCCGCGTGAAACCGAGCACGCGCAGGCTCGCGAGTTCCCGCGCCCGCTCAGACAACTGGATGCGGGCGGAATTGTAGATGAGCCCGAAGGCGACGATGACCGCGAGCGTCGTATAGACCGCCGTCATCGTCGCGATGTTCTTCTCGATCGTCGCCCGGAACTGCTGCCGCGAGAGCCCGATCAACATGATGTAGGCGACCGCCGGCGTGTTCTTCACGCTGTCGTAGAGCGCCTCCTTCAGCACCGGATCGACCGAGATCCGCGCACCGGAAATCCGCCGCCCGTCGCCGATCAGCCGGTCGAGCGCGTCGATGCGCATATAGGCATCGATGCCGACGAGGCTCTGCACGATGCCGGTCACCGGCACGTCGATCCGGCGATGATCCTTCTCGACCAGTTCCACCTCCACCATGTCGCCGACCTTCAGCTCCAGCGCTTCGGCGACGCGGCCGATGACGAGAAGCCCCGAGGACGGCGGTTCGAGCGGCCGCATCTCCGCATCCATGATCCGCCCGAGCTCGCCGCCCTCCGGCATGCCGAGGATGGCGAGGTCCTTCTCGTGGTTCTTGTTGCGCAGCTTGACGGCGATCGACCGGAAGGGTTCGGCCCGCGTCACCCCCGGCATGTGCCGGATAGCATCGAGGGCGGCCGGCGCGCGCTCGCGGTCGAGCCTCAGCGTCGCGTCCTGCCGCTCCATGCGGAAGAAGATCTGGTCCACCATGTAGTCGACCGAATCCGACGAGAACATCGCCACCACCAGCAGCGCCACCGAAAGCGCGACCCCGAGCGAGGTGAGCAGCGAGCGCACCGGCGTGCGGATGATCTGCCTGACCGCCATGATCGTCAGTTGCGAGAACAGCTTCGAACTCAGCTGCCGGCGGAAGAGCGAGCGGAAGCGCACCGGCGCCGGCGGTTTCATCGCCACCGCGGCCGGCAGCACGATCACCGACCAGATCGCCTTGCCGGCACCGACGACCGCGGCGGCGACGCTCACGCCGCCCGAGATCGCGTAGAGATCGACGCTCTCGCGGAAGATCAGGAACGGAAACGAGAAGAATTCCGCATAGAGCCGCGTCAGCCCGCGGCCGATCCAGTTGCCGGCACCGAAGCCGATCACCACACCGATTAGCGCAATCACGATGGTGAGCTTGGCATAGTGCCAGGCGACCTCGAAATCGCGGTAGCCGAGCGCCTTCAGGAGCCCGATCTGCTCGCGCTCCAGCGTGATCAGCCGCGTCAGGATCATGTTGACGAGGAAGGCCGCGACGAAGAGGAAGATCGGCGGAATGATCGCCGCCATCGCCTCCAGCTGGATGAGCTCGTTGTCGAGGAAGGTGTGCGAGATCTGGTCCTTGCGCAGATACGTGCCCTGCCCGCCGTAAGGATCGAGCAGGTCGTCGATTGCGCTGACGAGATCGTCGGTGTCGGCGCCACGCAACACCGTCAGCGAGGCGTCGTTGAAGGCGCCGTCCATGTCCATGACGCCCTCGAGTGCCGTGCGGGTCATGTAGAAGACGCCGAAGCGGCGCGGATCGGGCACCATGTCGCCGGGGCCGATCGTGTAGATGTATTCCGGCGAGAGCACGATGCCGGTCACCGTCAGCGTCTGCTTGCGGCCGTTCATGATCGCGTCGAAGGTACTGCCCTGCGTCAGCCGGTGGGCCAACGCGAAGCTTTCGAGCACCGCCGCCTCGTGCGGACGGTCGGGCTCTGGCAGCCGGCCGCTGCGGATATAAAGCCGGTTCACCGCCGGCTGGCCGCTGTCGGGGATCGAGACGGCGACGCCGGTCGCGGGCTCGGCCATGCCGGGCATGTCGAGCAGCACGTAGTCGACGATCCTCAAGTCGACGCCGCCCACACCCTCAAGCGCCGCGATGCGTTCCTTCAGGTGGAGCGGTGCCCGGTTCGCCGTGACGAAGAGATTGCCGAACCGGTAGCGCTCGTAGAAGACCGCGCGCGTCTCTTCGAGCGACCGGTAGGCGCCGACCGCAAGGATGATCGTCATCACGCCGCAGGCCATGACCAGCGCGACCGCCAGCACCTGGGCCCAGAGCCTCAGGATGTCACGGAAGAGCTTGCGGTCGAGCATCGACATTGACGTCACCAGACCACGGAGGACGGCGGCAGGCGCTCGGTATTGATCACCGTCTCGGATATCCGCCCGTCATGGAAGGTGAGCACCCGGTGGGCGATCTGCCGGATCGCGGCATTGTGGGTGATGATCGCCGTCGTCGTCTTCAGTTCCTCGTTGATCCGGCAGAGCGCTTCGAGCACCAGGATGCCGGTCTTCGAATCGAGCGCCCCCGTCGGCTCGTCGCACAGCAGCACTTCCGGCCGCTTGGCGATCGCCCGGGCGATCGCCACCCGCTGCTGTTCGCCGCCGGAAAGCTGTGCCGGGAAATGGTCCATCCGCTGCTTCAGCCCGACCATCTCCAGCGCCTCGCCGGGCTTCATCGGATTGCGCGATATCTCGGTCACGAGCGCGACGTTCTCCCAGGCGGTCAGGCTCGGGATCAGGTTGTAGAACTGGAAGACGAAGCCGACATGGTCGCGGCGGTAGAGCGTCAACTGCCGCTCGGAGAGGCTCGTCAGCTCGTGGTCGGCGAAGCGGACCCGGCCCGAGGTCGCCTGGTCGAGCCCGCCCATGATGTTGAGAATCGTCGACTTGCCGCTGCCCGACGGCCCGAGCATGACGACGATTTCGCCGCCTTCGAGCGTGAGGTTGATGCCGCGCAAGGCCTGCACCTCCACGTCGCCCGTCCGGTACGACTTGGTGACGTTTTCAACGAGGAAGAGCGGTTCGGCCATTGGCTCACCTTACAGCATGTGGCGCGACCATAAAGCAGGGCGTCAGGCCCCGCGTTGACAAAAGTCAACGGAAGATCGCCCACCGGCCCGCCGGCAAGCCTCGCACCAGTTTCGCGACCTAGCACCTTCTTGCAGAAAACACTGTTTGTGGGCATACTCGCGGACCGCGAATGCAGCCCTGTCGTGCAGACTGATCATGAGGATCTGTGATGGCGTATGATTGGAGTGGCGTGCGTACCCGGCGTATCCGGAGACTGAAACTGGCGGCGATCACCATGGTCGGCCTTTTCATCATCTCGGCCCCTGTGCTGGCCTTTTCCTGACAATTCGAAAACCCCGGCCGCCAATGGCGGCGGTGCCGCTTGTCCCTTTTCCCCGTCCTGACGGGGGTGAGGAGTGGTCGGCGATGCCGGGCGATCGATCCGGTGAATCGATTGCGGCGACGAACGCACCCACCTCCCCCTTGAGGGGGGAGGTCGCGCGCAACGCGCGGGTGGGGTGACGACGTCACGGATCACCCCACCCCGGACCTGCGGTCCGACCCTCCCCGCGCAAGCGGGGCGAGGGAACGGCTGACGCCAGTGTCGCTTGTCCCTTCTCTCCGCAAGCGGGGGTGAGGCGCGGTTCGCGAAGCGAAGCAATCGATCCAGGTAACCTATTACAGCAACGAACGCCCTGAACCATGCGAAGGGTGGGGGCCGGCAGGCGGATGAGGGGCGATCCTGCGGGGGGGGACGCACCCATCCACCGTCATGCCGGGCTCGACCCGGCATCCAGCCGCGCGATATCCATCGCGCGGGGAGACTTTTTCGCCTCCTTCTAAATGCATTCTTTCGGCTCGCCGACGCTCGCCGGCTGGATGCCGGATCAAGTCCGGCATGACGGAGGCGATGGATGCCTAACCGATCTCCCCCCTTGAGGGGGAGATGTCACCGAAGGTGACAGAGGGGTGAGCGGCCCCACTGCGGGGTCTCAACAAAAATTCCCCAACGAAATCAATCCCCACCCCCCATTTTCATTCACCCCCTTCCGACCTGTCGTAGAATCACCCTGTTCCGCCATCGGATACACCGGGCCATGCGAAGTCCGGCGAGGCGGGGCCGGCGCCGGGGTCGACGACTGTCGCAGGTAAAAAACCCCGGCCGCTGCAACGGTCTCCCCCCGCGGGAGGCGGAAGGCGAAGACGGTCCGGACCGGCTCGCCCTCACCGCCGTGAATGCGGGCGTGCCTCGGAGGCACACAGACAGGCGCCCGGGAGCTTGAAAAAGCCCCCCGGCGAAAAGACGGCGGGGTGGAACGAGCCGGCGCAAATGCCGCTCCTCCATCTGCCGGCGAGGGTCAGGCCGGACGGTACCATCCGGCGGGAACCTCCCGGGTCACCGGCCAGGTTCGAGCGAATGTCCTTCACCGGATGCGCGCTTCGAGCCGATCCGCGCCCGGCCGATGTCGAAACTTGAAGTTCCGGCAAAGGCGCCGCCTGCCAGAGAGACGCATGCAGCGGGCAAGAACGCCGAACGGGGCGCCGCGAGGAGCCAGATATTCATACTCTGACAGGCCCCCCGCGGCGCCGCGTCCGAGACTGAGGTGACCGACCCGGAGGGAGACATCCCGACCGGCGGCGAAGCCTGAGCGGTTTTTGACAAGCTGACAAAGACACCGATGGTGGCGAGCCGTTGCGATGTTGGCGGGAAGTGCGCGGCAAAGGGAGATGACGGCGGCAGGAAACAGAAATGGTGGGCCCGGAGGGACTCGAACCCCCAACCAAGCGGTTATGAGCCGCCGGCTCTGACCATTGAGCTACAGGCCCGGCGCCAGGCGCCGCCGGCGGCAATGGTCCCCGCCGGCAAGGTCCCGCTCTAACGCAATTCGGTGGAGGCGACAAGCCATTGCCGCAATGGCTACACAATCGATCGCCATCACGCTATGCGAAGGGACCGATCAACCAAAGGATTAGACGATGACGAGCCGTATCCTGCCTTCCCTCGCATTCGCGGCGCTCGCCTGCGCCGCCACCCTCTCCCCCGCCGCCGCTTTCGCCGAAGAGGAAAAGCTGCGCGAAGCCACCATCGTCGTCTCCGGCGAGGGCGAGGCGAAACTGGCCCCGGATCTTGCGGTCCTCTCGCTCAGCGTCCTACGCGAGGCGCCGACCGCGGCCGAGGCGCTCGCCGCCAACACCGAGGCGATGGGCAAGGTCATCGCCGAGCTGAAGGCCGGCGGCATCGAGGCGCGCGACCTGCAGACCAGCGATTTCTCGGTCATGCCGCGCTACCGCGACCGCAACGACGACGAACAGATCCGCGAGCCGGAAATCATCGGCTATGCGGTGACCAACGGGCTCACGGTGCGCGTGCGCGACCTCGGCAAGCTCGGCGCGATCATCGACCAGTCGGTGCGGCTCGGCGTCAACCAGGGCGGCAGCATCGTCTTCACCAACGACAAGCCGGATGCCGCAATCAGCGAGGCCCGCAAGGCAGCCGCCGCCGAGGCGATCGCCAAGGCAAAGACGCTCGCCGAAGCCACCGGCGTGACGCTCGGCCGCGTGGTCGAGATCAGCGAGAACTTTGCCCGCCCGATGCCGCAGCCGGTATTCCGCGCGGCGATGGAGAAGGACATGATGGCAGGAGCGCCGGCACCGATCGAGGCCGGCGAAAACAGCTACAGCGTGACGGTCAACATCACCTACGCGATCAAGCAGTAAGCCGAAAAAATGCGAACGGCCGCCCCTGCCCGGACCTGATCCGGGGCAGGAGCGGCCGGCGCCCCCAGCAGTGCGGGCGCGATCAGTAGCGGATGATCGGGCAGCCGCGCACGTTGGCGAAGACCATCCGGTCGCGTTCGCCGTAGCGATAACCGGCGACGACCACCTTGCGCGGCGTCACGCGCTGGACGCGGGCGTGGCGCAGGCCGTTCCAGCGGGCCTTTTCCACCGCACGACCGGGATTGCAGGGCCGGTACTGGCGCCGCTCGTAGCGCTCATGGCGTTCGTACCGGCGGTAGGGATCTTCCCAGCCGCGGCGCTCGCCCGGATAGTAGCCGGGTTCGCCGACATAGATGCCGACGCCGAAATCCGCGCCTGCTGCGGCGGAACCGGCCGTCGCAGAAACCGCGCCGAGGGCGATGAGGGCCGCGAGGCCTGCCTTTGCGAGAATGTTGCGCATGTCTTCCTCCTTGGTCAGTGGCGTGGAACCGTTGTTCCGTTTGCCTTGTCGATTGGGAGGACATTAGCCGCGCCGGGCTGAACGCCGTCAGAACCCGCCGTTCACGTGCCGTTCATCGGCAGGATCGCCGGGAATCAGGGCGAAAGATGCAAGACGACCGAGCGCCGGTGCGGCCGGTCGCGGTGCTCGAAGAGATAGATGCCCTGCCAGGTGCCGAGGAGCAGGCGGCCGGTGTTGACCGGCACGGTGAGCGAGACCGGCGTCAAAGCCGCCTTGATATGCGCCGGCATGTCGTCCGGCCCCTCGCTGTCGTGGGTCACCCAGCGCATCGAGGGATCGTCGGCCGGCGGCACCAGGCGGCGCAGGAAGCGCGTGAGGTCGTCCTGCACGGAAGGGTCGGCGTTTTCCTGGATCAACAGCGAGCAGGAGGTGTGGCGGACGAAGAGCGTCAGCAGGCCCTCGCCGCCGTGGCCGGAGACGAAGCGGCGCGCCTCGTCGGTGAACTCGTAGAGCCCCTGCCCCGACGTCGCGATGGTGAGAATGGTCTGCGGCATGTTCGCCTCCCTCTTCGGCCGGCACGGATGCATTTGACATTCGATGCCTCGCCGCCGCAAGGTCCGCGGCGACCGTCACGTCCAGCAGAGGAGCATGCCATGACCACGGATACCAGCCTGATCGACGAACTCGAGGCGCAGGAAAAGGCGCTGGTCTTTGCGGCTTTCGACGAGACGGTGGCCTACGAGATCGGCGAGCGGCTGGTCCGGGCGGCAAGGCAGGACGAGGCCCCGGTGGTGATCGATATCCGCACGCCCGACCGCACCCTCTTCCATGCCGCCCTGCCCGGCTCGTCGCCCGACAACGATCATTGGGCGCGGCGCAAGAGCAATGTGACACTCAGGCTCCACAAGTCGTCGATGCGCGTCGGCGAGAGTTACCGCCTCAAGGGCCGCACGCTCGGCCCCGACCACGGCTTCGATCCGCTCGACTACGCCTCTCACGGCGGCAGCTTCCCGGTCCGCGTCACCGGCACCGGGGTCGTGGCTGCGATCACCGTCTCCGGCCTCGCCTCGGCGGAAGATCACGCGATGATCGTCAAGGTTCTCGAAGAATACCTGCGGTGAGCGGCGTCAGAGCGGCGTCGCGCAGTAGAGGCTGATCCTCTGGAACGGGCCGCCGTCACGCTCGAAGACGAAGACCGCCGGCAGGGAAACCCGTGCCTTCGCCGGCTCGTCCTCACCGGGCGCCGCCCTGGTGACGGCCGAAAGCGTCACCTCGGCCGCGCCGCGGAGATCTGCTTCGCTGGTCATCACCACGACGTCGGAAAAGCGGATATCGCGGCCGAGCACGAAGGCCGCAAGCGTGTTGCGGATCGAATCGGCGCCGATCACGCGGCTGCCGTCCGGCATGTCGAGTGCCGCATCGTCATCGATGAGCCCCATCAGGGCCTCGAAATCGCGGCGGTTGAGCGCCGCAAGGCTCGCATCGATCTGGCTCTTGAGGCGCATCTTTCTTCTCCCCGCTTCCTCCACCCGTCCCGAGCAGTTAGCGCGCGATCGTCATCGCGGCAAGGGGTGGCGGCGTTTCAGGCCTCCGGCGGCAGCAGCACGGTGGCGGCCGCCTGGACCACCGCCTCCGTGATGCCGCGGATCGCCGGCTGCACCGAGCGGCTCCAGTGCCAGTAGAGCGGCACGTCGTAAGGCGCATCCGCGACGAGCTGCACCAGCCTGCCTTCGGCGATCAGGTCGCGCACCAGCACCTCCGGGTTCATGCCCCAGCCGATGCCGGCGAGCGTCGCGTCGATGAAGGCTTCCGACGAGGGAAGCCAGTGGGTCGGCGTGGCGACCGCCTCGCCGAAGACCTTCCCGATCCAGCGCGCCTGCAGCATGTCCTTGGCGTTGAACGTGAGGCATGGCGCGGCAGCGAGTGCCTCAGGTGTCACGCCCCCCGGAAACCAGCGGCGGGCGAATGCCGGGCTCGCCGTCGCGAGATAGCGCAGCGCCCCGAGCGGACGACTGTCGCAGCCCTGCACCGCGCCGCTGTCGCCGGTGACCGCCGCACGCACCTCGCCACGCCGCAGCCATGCGGCGCTGTGGTCCTGGTCGTCCAGCACAAGGTCGAACAGGCAGTCGTCGACCGCCGCCATGGCCGGTACGAACCATGTCGCCAGGCTGTCGGCATTGACGGCGATGCGGATGCTCGGACGTTCGGCCGAGATCGGGCCGACGCCGATCTCCTCGCGCAGGCTGTATTCGAGCAGCGCCACCTCCTCCACGTGGCGGAAGAGTTTCTGACCGGCCGGCGTCGCCGTGCAGGGCTGGCCGCGGACGACAAGCACGAGGCCGAGACGCTCCTCGAGGAGTTTTATCCGCTGCGACACGGCCGAAGGCGTCAGGCCGAGGAGGCGTGCCGCCTTCTCGAAGCTCCCGGCGCGCAGGACGGTTGCGAGCGCATCGAGCAGCGCGTAGTCCATCATTGATGAATTTTCCTTACCCAGATGCCATATATTTAATTTTCCTAATCGCCAGCCGCGGCGTAGTCAAAGACCATTTCTGGCAGAGAGGTCCGATGACGACAGCAGCAATCTCCGGCTTCTTCCTCGGCCTCAGCCTGATCGTCGCGATCGGCGCCCAGAACGCCTTCGTGCTCAGGCAGGGGCTGAGGCGCGAGCACGTCTTCTGGATCTGCCTGACCTGTGCCGCCTCCGATGCCGTTTTGATTGCGGCCGGCGTCTCCGGCTTCCGCGCCACGACCGGTGCCCTGCCCTGGCTCGAACCGGCGCTGCGTTTCGGCGGCGTCGCCTTTCTCGGCTTTTACGGCCTGAAAAGCCTGCGCGCGGCAATTGCCGGTAACGCCGCCCTCGACCCCTCCGCCACCGAGGCGCAGAGCCTTGCGGCGGCGCTTGCGACCTGCCTTGCGCTCACCTGGCTCAATCCGCACGTCTATCTCGATACGGTGGTGCTGCTCGGTTCGATCTCGACGCAATATCCGGGCCGGGAGACCGCCTTCGGGATCGGTGCGGCCATCGGCTCCTTCCTGTTCTTCTTTTCGCTCGGATACGGCGCGCGCCTGCTGCGTCCCCTCTTCGCGCGGCCCGCCGCATGGCGCCTCCTGGACGGCGTAATCGCACTCGTCATGTGGACGATCGCCGGCCGCCTCGCGTTTGCCGGATAGCGCGCGCCTTCAGAACACCGGAAAGCCCCGGCTCTTCCACTCGCTGCGCGGGATTTCCTTGCCGACGGCGAAGGCGAAGGAGCGCACGGTCATTGCGTTGGCGTCGAGCTCGCAGCGGAAGCGCAGCTCGTACCAGCGCGCACTCGCCCGGAAGGCGGCGTTGCGGACGTCGAGCACCGTCCCGGTCTTCAGCGCGAAGGACGGCAGAAGTTCAGGCCGGTAAGGCGGCGAAGCGCGGCGAAGCTGCTCGCGCAGTTCGGTCACGCAGAGCTCGGCGGCGCGCTCGTCCCGCGGCATGTCGCCCATCGCCGTCTTCGCAACGGGGTTGTCGGTGATCGCGGTGGAGAAGAGCTTCTTCACCTCCGGAAGATCGTTCGGCACGTCCGCCTCGGTCGGCGTATTCGGCTTCGCTTCGGTCTTCGGCGGGCTCTCCGGCGCGGCCTCCTCCAGCGCGGCGATCGTTTCGGCGGCAAGGTCGCCGGCGCCTGGCTTCGCCGTCTCGTCCGCCATGTCGGCTTTCGGAAGATCAATCTTCGGCTGCGGCTTCGCCCCGGCCGCAGGCTCCTTCTTTTCCGCCGTTTCGGTAGGAGGCTTGGGCTCGAGCTTCGGCTTTTCCTCGGGAGGCTTTGCCGCCGGTTCCTCGGCGGCGTTGCCGTCGCGCGCTTCACGCGGGCCGCTGTCCTTCTCGCCGAAGGCGAAGACCGGGCGCAGCGTCGGGATCGGCACGCGACCGCCCGGCGGCTGCCCCTCCGCGGCGACAGGAGGCGGCTCCGCCTTCTTTTCCTCCTGCTTCGGCGGCGGTGGTGGCGGTTCTTCCTTCTTTTCCTCTTTCGGAGGCGGTGGAGGCTCTTCTTTCTTCTCTTCCTTGGGAGGCGGCGGCGGCTCCGGCTTCTTCTCCTCCGGCGGCGGCACGATCTCGACGCTGACGCTCTCCTCCGTCTGCGGCGCGGGCATCTCGAAGGGCAGATCGAGGAAGAGGACGGCGGCAAAGACGAGATGCAGCGCGACGGAGGCCGGTATGCCCCATCGGAGACTGTTGCTGCTGCGCGGCCTCGGCGTCTCGTCGTTCATGGGGAGCATGTAAGTCGGAAAGGAGACGGGATAAAGTCCGCATGACCGGCGGTTGAAGAGAAATGCGCGCCGTTACCCGCGAGCAACGAGGTGTCGCGGATTGTAGGGCGGTGCCGGTCAGGGCTGAAGCCCAACCGCGACATAGAAACAAGGAGACCGGCGAGATTGCTCTCGCCGGCCCTTCGTCTTTTATCCGGGTGACAGGTATCAGCTGTCCAGGAAGCTTCTGAGCTTGCGGCTCCGGCTCGGGTGCTTGAGCTTGCGGAGCGCCTTGGCCTCGATCTGGCGAATACGTTCGCGGGTGACCGAGAACTGCTGGCCGACTTCTTCGAGCGTGTGGTCGGTGTTCATGCCGATGCCGAAGCGCATGCGCAGAACGCGTTCCTCGCGCGGGGTGAGCGAGGCGAGGACACGGGTCGTCGTCTCCCTGAGGTTCGCCTGGATGGCGGCGTCGATCGGCAGGAGCGCGTTCTTGTCCTCGATGAAATCGCCGAGATGCGAATCTTCTTCGTCGCCCACCGGGGTTTCGAGCGAGATCGGCTCCTTGGCGATCTTCAGGACCTTGCGGACCTTTTCGAGCGGCATTGCGAGCTTTTCGGCCAGTTCTTCCGGCGTCGGCTCGCGGCCGATCTCGTGCAGCATCTGGCGCGAGGTACGGACGATCTTGTTGATCGTCTCGATCATGTGCACCGGAATGCGGATCGTGCGGGCCTGGTCGGCGATCGAGCGGGTGATCGCCTGCCGGATCCACCAGGTGGCATAGGTCGAGAACTTGTAGCCGCGGCGATACTCGAACTTGTCGACCGCCTTCATCAGGCCGATATTGCCTTCCTGAATGAGGTCGAGGAACTGCAGGCCGCGGTTCGTGTACTTCTTGGCAATCGAGATCACGAGACGGAGGTTCGCCTCGACCATCTCCTTCTTGGCGATGCGCGCTTCGCGTTCGCCCTTCTGCACCATGTGCACGATGCGGCGGAATTCCGAAATCGAGATACCGGTTTCCTGGGCGAGGTTCTGGATCTCGCCGCGGATGTCGCGGATCGTCTGGTTTTCCTCGCGGGCGAATTCCTTCCAGCCGCGCGCCGCCAGATTGCCGATCGACTTCATCCAGTTCGGGTCGAGTTCCGCACCCTGATACTGTTCGAGGAAGGCCTCGCGCTTGACGCCATAGGATTCGGCGAGACGCAGCAGCCGGCCTTCATTCTGCACGAGGCGCTTGTTGATGTCGTAGAGCTGTTCGACCAGCGCATCGATGCGGTTCTGGTTGAGCGACAGCGACTTCACCGCCGTGATCAGTTGGTCCTTGAGTTCCTTGTAGCGGCGTTCCTGGCCCGACGACAGCGTTCCGGCGCAGGCGAGACGCGCCTCCACCTGCTGGTCCTGCAGCTTCCGGAGCTTCTTGTAAGTGTCGGCGATGAGGTCGAGGGTTTCCATGACCTGCGGACGCAGCTCAGCTTCCATCGCCGCCAGCGACAGGTTGCTCTCGTCCTCGTCTTCTTCCTCTTCCTCCGGCGGCAGGCCTTCGCCGCCGACATTGGTGATGTCGTCTTCGCTCGACGAGCGGCTGCGCCTCGCCTTTTCCTTCTCTTCCGCCGCCTTGCGGTCGGCCTCGATCTTTTCCGGGCTCTGGAACTGCGGGGCAGCCTTGGCCTCGGGACCGGAATAGGTGGTTTCGAGATCGATGATCTCGCGCAGCAGCGTCGTGCCTTCGTTCAGCTCGTCACGCCAGATGATCAGCGCCTGGAAGGTGAGCGGGCTTTCGCAGAGGCCCGCGATCATCGTCTCGCGGCCGGCCTCGATGCGCTTGGCGATCGCGATTTCACCCTCGCGCGAGAGAAGCTCGACCGAGCCCATTTCGCGCAGGTACATGCGCACGGGGTCGTCCGTGCGGTCGGTCGGCTCTTTCTTCTTGGCGGTTGCGAGCGCGGTGCCGGCGGTCGGCGCCAGTTCGCCGCCTTCCTCTGCATCGTCGCCGTCATCGTCGTCGGAAGCGGCTTCTTCGGCTTCCTCGTCCTCGATGACGTTGATGCCCATGTCCGAAAGCATGGACATGGTGTCTTCGATCTGTTCCGAGGTGACTTCTTCCGAGGGCAGCACCGAGTTCAGCTCGTCCATGGTGACGTAGCCGCGCTTCTTCGCCGCCTTGATCATTTTCTTGACCGCGTCGTCGGAAAGGTCGAGAAGCGGACCGTCCGTCGAAACGTCGCGTTCGCTGTCGGCTTCTTCGTTTTCTTTGACTTTGGTTGCCATTTATCTCGTCGCTTTCCCTGACGCTGTCATTACCACGTGATGCCACACGGACAGGCTCGAACGGGGCCATGTCCGCCGCGAATCACAGTCACTGACCTAACGGAATGATCTTTAATCCCCGATTAACTACGGGAGTACCAACGGCCATGCCGCACACTTGCGCTTTCGAATGACCGCACATGGTAATATAGATCCGCCCTGATCCAATTCACCTACAAATGCCTATTCTGGTGATTCCCACAAATTTTCCCGGCGTCAAGCTCTACAGGCGTCAATACCCAGGAAAATTGGAGAAAAACCACGGCTACGAGCCATCATCCTTGTTTGTTACCGCAGATGTAGGATCGAAACCGCGGAAGACAAGGGGGAAAGCCGCCCTCGCCGAAGTTTCCGCCGACGGCTAGTGGTGCCCCGTCGCCGCACCCTTCACCCGCCCCGACATCACGCCGAAACCGTCGACGATCGCTTCCTGGTTCTCCATGCGGGTGATCTCGAGCTGTACCTGATGCAGCGCGCCGATCAGCTGGTCGATGCGCCCCGCATCCTCGGCCTCCGTGGCGTCCGCGATCTCGCGCTCGAGTTCGAGCCGCTGCTTCTTCAACGCCCGCGCCCGCTTGTGCAGCGACAGGGCCTGCCGATAGCCTTCGCGCGCATCCTCGCCGGCGGCGATCTCGGTCGCCGTCCAAAGCCGCGCATTGCGGATCTGCTGGTCGAGGCTGCGGATGAGCTCGGAAAAGCCCTGCTCGTCCAGCTTCGCCGTCAGGTGGTCGCGGTCGAGATGCGCGCCGGCCCCCGCCGCCGCGGTCAGGAGCGCCGACCAGAGCCGCTGCAGGTCGCGGTTCTCGTATTCGATATGGGCGACCTCGTCGTAATCGTCCTGCAGGATCTGCGGATGGTTGACGACGGTGAGCGCCAGCACGCTCTCGCGAAGCGTCGGCTGGTCGGACCGGCCCTTGACCATACCCGAGCGCGCCAGGCGATCGGAAACGGCCGCGCCGCGCTGGCCGTAGCCCTGACCGGGAGCCCCGCCCCTGCCCTGTCCCTGTCGCTGCCCGCGCTCGAAACCGCCGCGGCGGTCGCCGCGTCCTGCCGGCGCGCCCGACTGGAAGAAGGCGTTGAGGCGGTCGCGGACGTCTTGCTGGTAGTGGCGCCTGACGCTCTCGTCGGCGATGACGGCGATCACCTGCTTCAGCCGTGCCTCGAGCTCGGCGCGCTTTTCCGGCGTATCGAACCCGCCGCCCCCGGCCTCGCGCCGCCACACCATCTCGGCGAGCGGGCGCGCCTCGGAAAGCACCTTGTCGAAGGGCGCGCGGCCCTCGTGCTTGACGAGGTCGTCCGGGTCCTTGCCGTCCGGAAGCAGGGCGAAACGGACCGAGCGGCCGGGTTTGAGATGCGGAAGGGCGAGATCGACGGCGCGGAAAGCGGCCCGCTGGCCCGCACCGTCGCCGTCGAAGCAGAGCACCGGAACCGGCGTCATCTTCCACATGAGGTCGAGCTGGTTTTCCGTGAGCGCCGTACCGAGCGGCGCGACAGCGTTCGCCACACCTGCCTGGGCGAGCGCGATGACGTCCATGTAGCCTTCCACCGCGATGATGGTATCGGCACCGCCCGCACCCTGGATCGACCGTCGCGCGCGGGAAAAGTTGTAGAGCACGTTGCCCTTGTGGAAGAGCTCCGTATCCGGCGAGTTCATGTACTTCGCCAGCGCATCCGGCGCCATCGCGCGGCCGCCGAAGGCGATGACCTTGTCGCGCGACGACAGGATCGGAAACATGATGCGGTCGCGGAAATAGTCGTAGGAGACGGGAATGTCGTCGCCGTGGCGCACCAGTCCGCAGGCCTCGATCTGCTCCTTCGGCACGCCCTTGCCGGCGAGATATTCCTTGAGCGCGTTGCGGCTCTCCGGCGCGTAGCCGAGGCGGAAGGTCTCGATCGTACGACCGGAAAGGCCGCGCTCACGCAGATAGGCCCGCGCCCTGGCGCCGTTCGCCGTCTGCAACTGCTCCTGGAAGAAGACGGTCGCCATCTCCATGACGTCGAGGAGCGTCGTGCGCTCCTTCTCCCGCCGTTCGGCCTGCGGATCGGGCGCCGGCATCGGCACGCCCGCCATGTCGGCGACCTGCTGGACCGCCTCCGGGAAGCTCAGACCTTCAAGATCGGTGAGGAAGCGGAAATGGTCGCCGGTGACCCCGCAGCCGAAGCAGTGATAGCGCCCTTTGCGGTCCTCGCAGTGGAAGCTCGGCGACTTCTCCCCGTGGAAGGGGCAGCAGGCCCAGTAGTCGCCGCGCGAGACATTGGTCTTCTTCCGATCCCAGGATACGCGCCGGCCGATCACCGCCGAAATCGGCACGCGGTCGCGGATCTCGTCGAGAAAGGGTTGGGAAAAGCGCATGAATGTCCTCGGGGTCGATCCATCCATATAGGCCGCCCGCACGGCAAATACCATCGCGCCGACGATCCATACCCGTTATTCACAGCCGTTGACTGTACTTACGTTTGTATATACAATTTTGCCGACTTGGTCTTTGTTGGACATCTCGACGGCCAGAGAGTTCGTGAGGTGACCGGACGAAACCGAGTCCATCCTCTTTCGTCCTGAAGAAAGCGGCACCGATGGATGTCTCTCAAGCAGACTTCTCCCGCTTCGAATGGGACGAAGACAAGCGACTGAGGAATATAGAGAAACACGGAATTGATTTCGAAGACGCGGTACTGGCTTTGGCCTTGCCGCGGGTCGAGTATCCTTCCGACAGAAATGGAGAGAGACGCACGGTTGCGATTTGTCCGGATGACTTGCGCCTGGTCGCCGTGGTCTACACGATGAGGGGCGATATCTGCCGGATAATTTCAGCTCGCGTCGCACGACCAAATGAGCAACGAGAATATTACACGCGTTACCCGTGAGGACATACTGCGCAAGCGGGCAAGGGGCGAAAAGAGCCGCACCGACTGGAAACGCGTCGATGCCATGACCGACGAGGACATCGTCGCGGCCATGCGGGACGATCCCGACTGGCAGGACCTGATCGACATCGACTGGTCGAAGGCGGTCGCCGTGACCCCGCAACAGAAGACGGCGATATCGATCCGGCTGGACGAGGATATCGTCGATTTCTTCAAGGCGACCGGCAAGGGCTACCAGACGCGCATCAACGCGGTCCTTCGCCATTTCGTGACCGAGCAAAAACGCTCGAAGCGCTGAACGAAAAACTCCGCCCGGAGGCGGAGTCTCGTTAATCCATACCCGAAGGCAAAGCTTATTTCAGCAGATCCTTGACGACGCCGGAGGCCTTGGCGAAGTCCATCTGGCCGGGGTAGCGTTCTTTCAGCGCATTCATGCACTTGCCCATGTCGCGCAGGCCCTGTGCGCCGGTCTCCGTGATGACGGAGGCGCAGAGCTCGCGCACCTTTTCCTCCGGCAACTGCTCGGGCATGAAGCTCTTGATGACGCCGATTTCCTCGCGCTCCTGGGCGGCGAGTTCCGGACGTCCGTTCTCTTCGTAGATGCGGGCGGATTCGTCCCGCTGCTTGATCATCTTGACGAGGATCTGCATGATGTCGTCGTCGCTGACCGGGTCCTTGCCCAGTCCGCGATTGGCGATATCCCGATCCTTGATCGCAGCCTGGATCAGCCGCAACGTCGACGTCCGGCACGTATCCTTGGCCTTCAGGGCATCCTTGAGGGAATTGGCGAGCACATCTCGCATCATGATTATTCTCCGCGAAAAAGCCGTTGGGCCGGCAGGGTCGATTGTGGCTTTTCCTTGTCAATTGAACCGCACTAATAGCCAGTGACGCCCGCGCAGGCAAATCAATTAGACAAGCCGTTGAATCCGATGGACGTTAATTCCACGGTTTCCACAGTGAAGAATTGACCTGGCGGAGCGATCCGTCTATTTTCCGGCACCTGCACGAAAATGTAATCAGGGCTTCAAGCGCGCTTTGCCGCGCAGCCTCGATCTGCGACAGAAGATGGCCACTGTCAGCCGGTTCTTCAAGGGAACCGGGGGCAGACGGCTAAACAAGGAACGGAATATGACCGCGACAGCCCCATGGACCACCCGCAAGCCAACCGCCCTTCTCGTTCTCGCCGACGGAACCGTGATCGAAGGCCGTGGGATCGGCGCGACGGGCAAGGTGCAGGCTGAGGTTTGCTTCAACACTGCGCTCACCGGTTACGAGGAAATCCTGACCGATCCGTCGTATCTCGGCCAGATCGTCACCTTCACCTTCCCGCATGTCGGCAATGTCGGCACCAATGCGGAAGACATCGAGGACCTGACGCCGGCCGCCCGTCACGGCGCCGTCGGCGTGATCTTCAAGGCCGACATCACCGATCCTTCGAACTACCGCGCCGCCCAGCACCTCGACGCCTGGCTGAAGGCCCGCGGCATCATCGGCCTCTGCGGCGTCGACACGCGCGCGCTGACGGCCTGGATCCGCGAGAACGGTGCCCCGAACGCGGTGATCGCCCATGACCCGACCGGTGTCTTCGACCTCGAGACGCTGAAGGCGGAAGCGAAAGCCTGGAGCGGCCTCGAAGGCCTCGACCTCGCCAAGGTCGCGACCTCCGGCCAGTCTTCGGTCTGGACGGAAACGCCCTGGGTCTGGAACAAGGGCTTCGGCACGCTCGGCGCCGAAGATGCGAAATACCACGTCGTCTGCGTCGACTACGGCGTGAAGCGCAACATCCTGCGGCTCTTCGCCGGTCTGGACGCAAAGGTGACGGTGGTACCTGCGACGACCAGCGCCGAGGACATCCTTTCGCTCAATCCCGACGGCATCTTCCTCTCGAACGGCCCGGGAGACCCGGCCGCAACCGGCGTCTATGCCGTACGGGTCATCCGCAAGCTCATCGACAGCGGCCTGCCGGTCTTCGGCATCTGCCTCGGCCACCAGATGCTGGCGCTGGCACTCGGCGGCACGACCGAGAAGATGCACCAGGGCCACCACGGCGCCAACCATCCGGTCAAGGACTTCACCACCGGCAAGGTCGAGATCGTATCGATGAACCACGGTTTCGCGGTCGACTCGAAGTCGCTGCCGGAAGGCGTTGAGGAGACTCACGTTTCGCTCTTCGACGGCTCGAATTGCGGCCTGCGCCTCGTCGGCAAGCCGGTCTTTTCGGTCCAGCATCACCCGGAAGCCTCGCCCGGCCCGCAGGACAGCCACTATCTCTTCCGCCGCTTCATGAACATGGTGCGCGAGAGAAAGGGCGAGATGGCGCTCGCAGAGCGCTGATCGGACTCTCTTATTAGCGGATCATTTCGACGGCCCGGCAATCACTGCCGGGCCGTTCGCATTTCGTAGCGCACCCTGAGATAGAAGCGGGCGCAAAGCAGGAACGAGGCACTGCCGAGACCGACGAGGAAGCCGAGCCAGATACCGACCCCGCCGAGCCCGAACGGGAAGGCCATCAGCCAGGCGAGGAAGAAGCCGATCGGCCAGTAGGCTATGAGCGCCATGACCATCGGCACACGGGCGTCCTTCAACCCGCGCAGCAGGCCGCTCGCGATCGCCTGCAGCCCGTCGACGAGCTGGAAGATGCCGGCGACCACCACGAGGTGCGCGGCAAAGTCGAGCACCGCCGGCGCCTCGGGCTTGTTGGTGTCGATGAAGATGCTGCTGAGCACCCGCGGCAATGAGAAGAACAGGATACCGCCGGCAATTGCGATCACGCTGGCGATGGCGAGAACGGCAATCGCCGCGCGCACAAGCTCGGCATAATCGCCGCGGCCGTGGGCGACACCGATCCTGACTGTCGCGGCCTGCGAGAGGCCGAGCGGGATCATGAAGGCGATGGAGGCAAGCTGCAGCGCAATGCCGTGGGCGGCGAGCTCGATCGTGCCGATCCGCCCCATCAGCAGCGAGGCGGCGGTGAAGAGGCTCACCTCGGCGAGAACGGTCACGCTGATCGGCAGGCCGAGATGCACGACTTCCCAGAGCGCGTGCCAGTCCGGCCGCCAGAAGCGGACGAAGAGCTCGTATTTCCGGGTCTGTTCGAGGGCCTGGATATAGACGACCATGGCGAGGAAGCTTGCCCACTGCACGCAGACGGCGACGATCGCGGCACCCGTCATGCCGAGTGCCGGCAGGCCGAAATGACCGAGCACGAGGCCATAGGCCAGCACGCCGTTCATCAGCAGCACGCCGAGCGTCACATAGAGCACGATCCCGGCCCGGCCGATGGCGCTGACGAGCGCCCGCAGCACGGCGAAGAGCAGTGCCGGCAGGAGGCCCAACTGGACGATCATCACATAGCCGGCAGTCAGCGCCGCGACTTCCGGCTTCTGGCCGAGCGCGAGCAGGATCCGCTCGGCATTGAAGAAGAGCGGCATCGTCAGTAGCGAATAGGCAATCGACGCCCACATGCCCATGCGCAGCGAACGGCGGACCGAAACCACGTCACCGCGGCCATAGGCCTGTGCCACCATCGGCACGACGGCGATCGAAAGCCCCGAACCGAAGATGAAGATGGTGAAGAAGAACTGGCCGGCAAGTACCATCGCCGCGAGCGATTGCGCACCCAGCTGACCGACAATGACGACGTCGGTCGTGTGAATGCCGAGCTGGGCGAGCTGTGCGCCGATCAGCGGAATCCCGAGCGCCAGCGTTGCGCGGATATGCGCGCCCCAGCTGTTGGAGGAGCCGACCGGCCGAACTGCGGTATGCGTGGACATGTTCAGAACCCTGGACGAAAAAAGCCGCTTCCAGGAAATCTGGCAAGCGGCGGACAGCATCACCGTTACGCGAGCCGTCCGGAACGCGCAACCCGAAAGGGCGTTCCTTCAGCAAAACTCGTCGACATATCAACTCGCCTTATGGTGCCGTGCAAAATCGTCCGGGCTCGCACGGCCTGCAGCGAAGCAGTCACGCTTCCAGGTCCCGTTTCAGGCGATCCAGCAGCGATACGGCGTTCGCCGCATACTCACCGATCCAGCGGTCGTGGATCGCCTTGATCGGCAACGGGTTCAGGATGTTGCGGCGCTCCCGCCCCTCCCTCTTGACGATGACGAGGTCGGCGCCTTCCAGCACCTTCAGGTGCTGCATCACCGTACAGCGGTCAAGTGCGGGAAAAGACTCGCAAAGTGCCCCGGTGGTCAGCGGCCCTGTCTTCAACCGGTCGAGCATCGCTCGCCGCACCGGCGCGGCCAGCGCCTTGAAGACCAGATCCTCCTGATTCGTACTTGACATGTTATATTTTTATAACATTATTGGAGCTCTGCCAAGAGGAGGAGACGACCATGAGCGGTCCGCTGAAGTTCAGAGTGTCTGCGCATATCTCCAAACCCGTGGGCGAGGTCTTCGAAGCCGTCGCCGATCCGGCGACACTCTCACGCTATTTCACCACGGGCGGCGCCAAGGGGCGGCTCGAGACCGGCGCGACGGTCTATTGGGATTTCCATGACTTTCCCGGCGCCTTCCCGGTCGAGGTCGTGGAGGTCGTGCCGGACCGGCGCATCGTGCTGCGCTGGGAAGCGAACGAAGGCCCGCCCACCGAGGGCGAGGCGGTGACTACACAGGCCGGATACAAGACCACCGTGACGATGGAGTTCGAACCGCTCGACGACGGACGCACGCTTGTCACCATCGCCGAGGAAGGCTGGCGGCCGACGGAGGGCGGGCTCCGCGCCTCCTACGGCAATTGCCAGGGCTGGATGCAGATGCTCTGCGCCATGAAGGCCTGGCTCGAATACCGCATCAACCTGCGCGAGGGGATGTTCAGATAGGCAGGCGGACGCCGGCGCGGCATCCGCCCGGGCACCGACGATCAGACGTCGCCGGAGAAGGTGTCGCAGGCCCCGACCTTGCCGGCGTCATAGCCGCGCTTGAACCACTTCATCCGCTGTGCCGAGGTGCCGTGGTTGAAGCTGTCGGGAACGACATAGCCCTGGCTGCGCTTCTGCAGCGTATCGTCGCCGATCTGCTGCGCGGCGTTCAGCGCCTCCTCGATGTCGCCTTCGGAGAGAAGCCCCTTCTGGTCGGTCTGCTTGGCCCAGATACCGGCAAAGCAATCGGCCTGCAGCTCGACACGCACCGACATGCGGTTCGCCTCGCCTTCGCCCATCGTCTGGCGCATCTGGTTGAACTTCGGCAGGATGCCCGTCAGGTTCTGCACGTGATGGCCGACCTCATGGGCGACTACATAGGCCTGGGCGAAATCGCCGGACGCGCCGAACTGGCGGGAGAGTTGCTGGAAGAAATCCGTGTCGAGATAGACCTTGCGATCACCCGGACAGTAAAACGGGCCGGTCGCCGACGACGCTGTGCCGCAGGCAGACCGGGTCACGCCTGAAAAGAGCACCAGCCTCGGTTCTTCGTAACGCTCGCCTGAGGCGGAAAAGATCGTGTCCCAGGTGTCCTCGGTCTCGGCGAGCACGACGCCGACGAAACTGCCGATCTCCTTCTCCTGTGGCGAAAGTTCGCGCTGCGTAGTCTGCTCGTAGCCGGGGCCGCTCGTCGAGCCGTCATCCAGCATCTGCAGCATGTCGATCCCCATCATCTTCAGGACGAAGTAGAGGACGATCAGGATCACGATGGTCGAGAAGCTCAAGCCCCCGCCGCGCCGCCCGACCGGGATGCGCAGGCCCGAGCGACCGAACGGATCGCGCCCCATGCCCGTGCCGCCCGTCGAGGCGCTGCGACGATCCTCGATGTTCTGCGACTGACGTCGGCCTCTCCATTCCATGTCGGCACCTCTTCTTCCGGCTTCATTCTTCTGTCCGCAAGAACAGTCTATAGCCGAAAGCGTTCCCGCCGACCATCCGGAGCGCCGCGCGAGCGGCTCCAATCAGAGGTTCGGGCGCCTGTCCCTCCACGGCCGGGCCTCTTCCAGCTGCCCCGCGAGCCGGAAGAGCGTTTCCTCGTCGGCAAAGCGGCCGACGAAATGCATGCCGACCGGCAGGCCTTCCGGCGACCAGCAGAGCGGCACCGACATTGCCGGCTGTCCGGTGACGTTGAAGACCGGCGTCCAGGGGATGAACCCGAACGTCTCGGCGGCGAGCTGCTCGGCGATGCCGAGCTTCTTCAGAAGCCACCCGCCGCGGATGTGTCCCATCACCCGGATGAGCGCCTTTTCGATCGGCTTGGGCTGCAGCGCGCCGATCTTCACCGGCAGGCTCGAAAGAACCGGCGTCATCAGCACGTCGTGATTCTCGAAGAAGCCGAGAATCGACCGGGCGGCAAGCTTCAGGTAACGCATCGCCGCGGCGAGTTCGGCGGAGGAGAAGGCCTGCCCAAGGAGCGCAAGCCCGAAGGAAGACGGATCGTAATCCTCCGGCCGTATCTTCACACCGGCCATCTCCGCGGTGAACGCGATGTCGGCACGCAGCTCGGCGGCAAGCACCGTCAGGAAGGCCATGGAAAACGCCGTGCGGTCGACGGCCGGGGCCGCCTCCACCACCTCGTGCCCGAGCTCTTCCAGAAGCCGCACCGCCTCGGCGAAGGCGGCCTTCACCTCCGGCGCCACCTCCCCACCGAGCATCGGCGTGTCGGAGACCGCGATCCGCAGCCTTCCCGGCGGATGACCGACCGCCGTGAGCCAGAAGCCCGAATAGGCCGGCAGCGGATGCGGCGTGCCGATATCCGGTCCGTGAGTGGCGTCGAGCATAGCCGCCGAATCGCGCACTGAGCGCGTCAGCACGTGCTCGCCGGCAAAACCCGACCAGGCTTCGCCGATAAAGGGGCCGGCGGGTGTGCGTCCGCGCGTCGGCTTCATACCGAAGAGGCCGCAAGCGGAAGCGGGAATACGGATCGACCCGCCACCATCGCCGCCCGAGGCTATCGGCACCATGCCCGCCGCGACCGCCGCCGCAGAGCCGCCGCTCGATCCGCCCGGCGTCAGGCTCGGGTCCCACGGATTGCGGCAGGGGCCGAAGATCTCCGGCTCGGTATAGGGCGTCAAACCGAATTCGGGCGTGTTGGTCTTGCCGAGAAAAATCACGCCGGCCTTGCGCCAGCGCCTGACGAGTTCGTTCTCTCCGGATGCGGGAATGCGGGCCCATAGCCGGTTGCCGTTCGAGGTCGGCACGCCTTCGATCTGGGCAAGAAGGTCCTTGACGAGGAAAGGAACACCGGCAAACGGCCCCTCGCCCGCCGTTTCCGCGGCCTGGCGCCGCGCCGTATCGAACATCGGCCGGACGACGGCATTGAGCTTCGGATTGTCCCGCTCGATGTGGGCGATCGCCGTCTCGACGAGTTCGCGCGCCGACACCTCTTTGCGCCGGACCAGCTCCGCCAGTCCGAGCGCGTCGTAATTCAAATAGTCTGCAAACATGTGAGCCCCCCGAGGAGGCCGCAGGCTAGCACGCGCAAATTCCGGAGCAACCTGCCGATTTTACCGGGGGAAATTCTTCCAATGAGTGTATATTTCATAGATGCAACCACAGGATGGAGACTTGCAGATGGCCTATCCCGTTCACAACCAGCAGGCCGATGCCATGACCCTGTTTCTGGCAAACGGCACACAGGTCAATCTTCCGGGCAACGGCAACGCCAATGCGGGAGATGCGATCGACCGCATCAGCTACCACGGACTGACCTATGACCGCGTCGGCGGCTGGGTGGTCGCGGACGGCACCCAGTTGGCAGCCAGCTACGCCGGCGGACAGAACGTCTATCTGACGACGCCGCAGCATTTCGAGGTCGTCTATCACTATAACGGCCCGTGAAACACGGTTGGACATCCCCCAGAACGCACGTCCCCCCCCCCCCGCGATGCCGCAAGCGCGCGGCATCGCTGAGAAGGCGGCTGATGCTCCTTTGCCGATCATGCGCTTGAACGCATTTGTTCGGCTGCCTCTCGTGCGTCCAAGTGCTTGAGCGCCCCACGACGCCGGAGCATTTCGACGCGTGGACGTCGCGGGCTCCGATCGCATCGGCGCGCTCTGAACGCGCCCTCCCCAACTTTCCTCGCGCGCGATGAATTTTGGGGTTCCGCTACGGCGAACAATTCCCTATAAGCCGCTTCTAGCCTGAAAAGACCCTCCTTGCGCCCCGGCCGGTGAATTGCCCTGGCCGGCGTTTCGCGCAACAAGAAATTGGAAGACGCCGATGCCGAAGCGCCAAGATATCAAGTCCATCCTCATCATCGGCGCGGGGCCGATCGTCATCGGTCAGGCTTGCGAATTCGACTATTCAGGAACTCAGGCCTGCAAGGCGCTGAAGGAGGAAGGCTACCGGGTCATCCTGGTCAACTCCAACCCGGCGACGATCATGACCGATCCGGGCCTTGCCGACGCGACCTATGTCGAGCCGATCACTCCGGAAGTCGTTGCCAAGATCATCGCCAAGGAACGCCCGGACGCGCTGCTGCCGACCATGGGCGGCCAGACGGCGCTCAACACCGCACTCTCCCTGAAGAGAATGGGCGTGCTCGACCGCTACAACGTCGAGATGATCGGCGCCAAGCCGGCCGCAATCGACAAGGCGGAAGACCGCGCGCTGTTCCGCGAGGCGATGGCGAAGATCGGGCTCGAAACGCCGAAGTCGATGCTGGCGAACGCCACCGAGATCAAGGATGCCGACCGCAAGACCCACGAGGCCGCGCGCGCGGAGCTGAAGGCGAAGCTGTCCGGCGCCGAGCTCGACAAGGCGCTCGACGAACTTGAGAACCAGTGGAACCTCGGCGAGAGCGATCGCAAGCAGCGCTACATGAGCCATGCCATGGCGATCGCCGCCCAGGCGCTCGACGATGTCGGCCTGCCGGCGATCATCCGCCCGTCCTTCACCATGGGCGGCACCGGCGGCGGCATCGCCTACAACCGCTCGGAATTCTTCGAGATCGTCGGCTCCGGCCTCGACGCCTCGCCGACCACCGAAGTGCTGATCGAGGAATCGGTTCTCGGCTGGAAGGAATATGAAATGGAAGTCGTCCGCGACAAGGCGGACAACTGCATCATCATCTGCTCGATCGAGAACATCGATCCGATGGGCGTGCACACGGGCGATTCGATCACGGTCGCGCCGGCGCTGACCCTGACCGACAAGGAATACCAGATGATGCGCAACGCCTCGATCGCGGTGCTGCGCGAGATCGGGGTCGAGACCGGCGGCTCGAACGTCCAGTTCGCCGTCAACCCGAAGGACGGCCGCCTCGTCGTCATCGAAATGAACCCGCGCGTGTCGCGCTCCTCGGCGCTGGCCTCCAAGGCGACCGGCTTCCCGATTGCCAAGGTCGCCGCCAAGCTCGCTATCGGCTACACGCTGGACGAACTGGAAAACGACATCACCGGCGGCGCGACCCCGGCCTCCTTCGAGCCGTCGATCGACTACGTCGTCACCAAGATCCCGCGCTTTGCCTTCGAGAAGTTCCCGGGCGCAGAACCGACGCTCACCACCGCCATGAAGTCGGTTGGTGAAGTCATGGCGATCGGCCGCACTTTCGCAGAATCGCTGCAGAAGGCGCTGCGCGGCCTCGAAACCGGCCTCACCGGCCTCGACGAGATCGAGATCCCCGGCCTTGGCACCAATGGTGACGGAGCCGACGACAAGAACGCCATCCGCGCCGCGATCGGCACGCCGACGCCGGACCGCCTGCGCATGGTCGCCCAGGCTCTGCGCCTCGGCATGTCGCCGGAGGAAGTGCACGAAGGCTGCAAGATCGATCCATGGTTCATCGCCCAGTTCAAGGCGATCGTCGACATGGAAGCGCGTGTCCGCGAACACGGCCTGCCGGAAGACGCCGAGAACCTGCGCATGCTGAAGGCCATGGGCTTCTCCGACGCCCGCCTCGCCTCGCTGACCGGCGGCAAGCCGAAGGACGTCGCGATGCTGCGCAATTCGCTGGGTGTCCGCCCGGTCTTTAAGCGCATCGACACCTGTGCGGCCGAATTCGCCTCGCCGACCGCCTACATGTATTCGACCTACGAGACGCCCTTCGTCGGCAATGCCCGTTCCGAAGCACAGGTCTCCGACCGCAAGAAGGTGGTCATCCTCGGCGGCGGCCCGAACCGCATCGGCCAGGGCATCGAGTTCGACTATTGCTGCTGCCATGCCGCCTTCGCGCTGAAGGATGCCGGCTATGAAGCGATCATGGTCAACTGCAACCCGGAAACCGTCTCGACCGACTACGACACCTCCGACCGCCTGTATTTCGAGCCGCTGACGGCCGAAGACGTGATCGAGATCATGCGCGCCGAGCAGGAAAACGGCACACTCGTCGGCGTCATCGTCCAGTTCGGCGGGCAGACCCCGCTGAAGCTCGCAGAAGCACTGGAAAAGAACGGCATCCCGATCCTCGGCACCGCGCCGGACGCGATCGACCTTGCCGAAGACCGCGACCGCTTCCAGAAGCTGCTGATGAAGCTCGACCTGACGCAGCCGAACAACGGCATCGCCTACTCCGTCGAACAGGCCCGCCTGGTCGCCTCGGAGATCGGCTTCCCGCTGGTCGTTCGCCCGTCCTACGTCCTCGGCGGCCGCGCCATGCAGATCATCCACAATGAGAGCATGCTGCAGTCCTACCTGCTGGACACCGTTCCGGGCCTCGTTCCGGAAGACATCAAGCAGCGCTACCCGAACGACAAGACCGGCCAGATCAACACGCTGCTCGGCAAGAACCCGCTGCTCTTCGACAGCTACCTGACCAACGCGGTCGAAGTCGACGTCGACGCGCTCTGCGATGGCGAGAACGTCTTCGTCTCCGGCATCATGGAACACATCGAGGAAGCCGGCATTCACTCGGGCGATAGCGCCTGCTCGCTGCCGTCGCGCTCCTTCTCGCCGGAACTGCTGGACGAGCTGGAACGCCAGACCAAGGCCATGGCCAAGGCATTGAACGTCGGCGGCCTGATGAACGTGCAGTACGCCATCAAGGACGGCGTGATCTACGTTCTCGAAGTCAACCCGCGCGCCTCGCGCACGGTGCCCTTCGTCGCCAAGACCATCGGCGCGCCGATCGCCAAGATCGCCGCCCGCATCATGGCTGGCGAGAAGCTCGACCAGGCGATCGCCGCCTACGGCAAGAAGCCGGATCCGCGCAACCTCAAGCACATCGCGGTCAAGGAAGCCGTCTTCCCGTTTGCCCGCTTCCCCGGCGTCGACACCCTGCTCGGCCCGGAAATGCGCTCGACCGGCGAGGTCATCGGCCTCGACACCGATTTCGCGCTCGCCTTCGCCAAGAGCCAGCTCGGCGCCGGCGTCGAGCTGCCGCGTGACGGAACGGTCTTCGTTTCGGTTCGCGACGAGGACAAGGAACGGGTCCTGCCGGCCGTGCGCCTGCTCGCCGATATCGGCTTCAAGGTCATGGCGACCGGCGGCACCCAGCGCTTCCTCGCCGAGAAGGGCATCGACGCCGTCAAGATCAACAAGGTTCTCGAAGGCCGTCCGCACATCGAGGACGCGATCCGCAACCGCCAGGTCCAACTCGTCATCAACACGACCGACGGCAACAAGGCGATCTCGGATTCGAAGTCGCTGCGCCGCGCCGCGCTGATGCAGAAGGTACCCTACTACACCACCATGGCCGGCACGCTGGCCGCGGCGGAGGCAATCCGGGCGCTGAAGAACGGCCAGCTCGAAGTCCGGCCGCTGCAGAGCTACTTCTGAGACGATCCCCAGACGCCAGGCCGGTCAAGCGCCACTTGACCGGCTTCTTTTTATGTTGTAGTTAACCGACAAGTTAATTAACTTTACGGTTAATCATGCAGACCGATCCGCTTTCCGAAACGCTCTTCGCCCTCGCCGATCCGACCCGCCGCGCCATTCTTGCCCGGCTCGCGAAGGGCGAGGCGACGGTGAACGAACTGGCGTCGCCTTTCGACATGAGCCTGCCGGCCGTGTCGAAGCACCTGAAGGTGCTCGAGCGGGCAAAGCTGATCTCGCGGGGACGTTCCGCGCAGTGGCGTCCCTGCCGGCTGGAGCCCGAACCGCTGAAGGGCGTCGACGACTGGTTGACGGACTACCGGAAGCTCTGGGAGGACAGACTCGACCGGCTGGATACCTATCTCGCCACCCTGCAGAAGGACCGTGCAAAAGAGGAAGGCAAATGAGCGACAAGATCGAAATCCTCAACGAACGCCTGTTTCCCGTCGATCGCCGAACGCTCTTCGACGCGTTCGCCGATCCGGAAAAGCTCGCACGCTGGTGGGGACCGCACGGCTTCACCAACCGCATCACCGCATTCGACCTCCGGCCGGGCGGCACCTGGCTCGTCACCATGACCGCCTCGAATGGTACCGACTTCCAAAATCGCTGGACCTTCGAGGATGTATCCCACGGAAGGAGCATCCGCGCTTTCCATCACGAGCCGGTCCACGCCTTTTCACTCGAGATGACCTTCGCCGATGACAACGGCGGCGCCCGCCTGACCTGGCGGATGCTGTTCGACCGGACGGAAGAAAACCTGGAACTGGGGCGGTTTCTCCACGCCGCCAACGAGCAGAATTTCGATCGGCTGGAAGCCCTCCTCCGTCAACGCAAGGGAGTACACTGAGATGTCCGACGTCCTCGATCCCGCAAAGATCCTGCGTGTGGAACGCACCGTCAGCGCGCCGCGCGAACTGATCTTCGAAGCCTTTTCCGATGCCCGGCATCTGGATGCCTGGTGGGGTCCGAACGGCTTCACCAACGAGACCCATGCGATGGAGTTCGCCGTCGGTGGGCTCTGGCACTATACGATGTACGGCCCTGACGGAAAGGTATGGCCGAACTGGATCCGGTACACGGAAATCTCTCCGCCCTCGCGCCTCGCTTACGAGCATGGCGCCGAGCTCGGAGAAGCGGCCCACTTCAACGGCATCATCACCTTCGAAGACGAAGGCGGAAAGACCCGTGTCTCGCTGATCCTCATCTTCGCGACGAAGGAAGCCCGCGACGCGACCCTGGAGTTCGGCGCCATCGAAGGCGGAAACCAGACACTCGCCAAGCTCGACGCCTACGTGCAGCGCAAGGCACGCGCGGCCGACAACTGACGGTCGCGTCGTCGCAGGCGTTCCGTTCCCTCGTCCGTCAGCGGCATCCCTCACCGTCCCATCAAAATTTGACATTTGTCTATTGATCGGAATTGCCGCAGAGTGATGGTTCTTCCAGAAGGAGCGTTCCATGCACACGCCGCTTGACACGCCGGCCGGCAAGGCCGGCCGCCGCGAATGGGTTGGCCTGGCGATCCTGTCGATCGCCTGCCTGATCTATTCCATGGACCTTTCGGTGCTCTTCCTCGCCATGCCGGCAATCGTCACCGATCTCGATCCCACGGCGGCCGAACTGCTGTGGATCAACGACATCTACGGCTTCATGGTGGCGGGCTTTCTCGTCACTATGGGCACGCTCGGCGACCGCATCGGCCGGCGCAAGGTGCTCCTTGCCGGTGCCTCGGCCTTCGGTGCGGCGTCGATCTTCGCTGCCTTTTCGACCAGCGCTCCGATGCTGATCGTCGCGCGCGCCTGCCTCGGCGTCGCGGGCGCCACCATCGCGCCGTCGACGCTTTCCCTGGTCGTCAATCTGTTTGCCGACGAAGGCGAGCGCAACCGCGCCATCGGCATCTGGGGTACCGCCTTCGCGCTCGGCGGGCTGATCGGACCGCTGATCGGTGGGGTCCTGCTGCAATATTTCCACTGGGGTTCGGTCTTCCTGGTCAACGTGCCGGTGATGCTGGTGCTCGTCGTTGCGGCCCCCTTCCTGCTACCGGAATATCGCAGCGGCAGCGCCGGCCGGATCGACCTGCCGAGCGTCGCCCTGTCGCTCACAACCGTGCTTCCGATCATCTACGGCTTCAAGAAGATCGCGACGGAAGGGATGACGGGCATCCATCTCCTGCCGGTCGCGATCGGGCTCGCCGTCGGGGCGCTGTTCATACGGCGCCAGCGGCGGCTCGCCGATCCGCTGATCGATCTCGCCCTTTTCAGGATACCCGCCTTTACGGCCTCCCTGCTCGTCAATCTCGCCGGCGTCTTCTTCGTCTTCGGCATCTTCCTGTTCCAGAACCAGTACCTGCAACTCGTCCTCGGCCTTTCCCCGCTCGAGGCTGCGCTCTGGTCGGGTCTGCCGGGCCTCGTCTTCACCGTCATGTCGTTGCAGGCCTACCGGATCACCAACCGGCTCGGCTCGGTGAGGACGGTGCTGCTCGGCCTCGTCGTCAACGCGGTCGGCGCCGCCGCAATGGGCGTCGCCGCCTATCACCAGAGCCTCTTCGGGGTTCTTTGTGCGAGCGGCCTGATCGCCATCGGCTTCGTGCCGGTGATCCTGACCACGACGGGGCTGATCGTCGGCTCGGCCCCACCCGAGCGCACCGGTGCGGCCTCGGCGATCTCGGAGACGAGCGCGGAATTCGGCGGTGCGCTTGGGGTGGCCCTGCTCGGCAGCCTCGGCACCGTCGTCTACCGCTTCGAAATGGACGGCGCCGACCTCGACAGCCTGCCGCCACCCATGGCCGAGTCGAGCCGCTCGACGCTCGCCGGCGCGGTCGATGCCGCCCGAACCCTCGGCGAGACCGCTGCCCCCTGGCTCGATCTCGCCCGCGGCAGTTTCTCCCTCGGCTTTGCCGTCTCCTGCGCGCTCGCCACGGTGGCGCTCGTGCTGCTCGCCGCCGTCGCCCGCCGCGTCTACGCCGGCGCGCCTGCAATCGAGAGCAACTCTGCGCATTGATCGGTGAGCGAGCCTACCGCCGTCTGCCCGGTCAACCGCAAATTGTGGTGAGACGCGCCAACTGCTATGCTGCCCCAATCGCGGCGGGGAGCATGCGCCATGGCGAAGAACATCGTCCTACTGTTCGACGGCACGTCAAACGAGATTGCCGAGGACAGAACCAACATCCTGCGCCTTTTCGGGGCGCTGAAGCGAAACACCGACCAGATCGTCTATTACGATCCGGGCGTCGGCACCTTCGGCGCGGTGAACGCCTGGCTGAAGCCCTATCGCGATGCGGTCGAGATCTGGGGCATGGCGACCGGCTGGGGCCTCGATCAGAACGTCAAGGACGCCTACCGTTTCATCGTCGAGAATTACGAATCCGCCCCGCGCGGCAGGGGCAGCCGGAAGGACGGCGAGGACGACCGCCTCTTTCTCTTCGGCTTCAGCCGCGGCGCCTACACCGCAAGGGTGCTGGCGGGCTTCATCCACGCCCTCGGGCTCGTCAGCCGCCACAACCTCAACCTCGTCGACTATGCCTACAGCGCCTACAAGGCGATCCCGGATTTCGTGCCGCCACCGGAGAGCGATGCCGGTCCCGGCGAGGACACGCCTTCCGCGTTTTCCGCGATGCGCCTGCATGAGCGGACGCTGAAGACCTTCAGGCCGAAAATCAGGATGCTCGGTCTCTTCGACACCGTCGGTTCGGTGATCGAACACGGCCCCTCGGGTGTGCGGCTGAAGACGCATCCCTTCACCCGGCGCAATCCGAGCGTCGAGGTCGTCCGCCAGGCGCTGGCGATCGACGAGCGGCGAACGATGTTCCGGCCGCAATACTGGGACACCGACCAGCCTTACTGGGGAAGCCCGTTCCGGCCGAAGGAACCGCCACCGCCGCAGGACGTCAAGGAAGTGTGGTTCGCCGGCTGCCACGGAGACGTCGGCGGCGGCCAACCGGAACGGGAAAGTGCGCTGATCAAGATTCCGCTCGCCTGGATGGTCAAGGAGGCGACCGACAAGGGCCTCGAGGTCATTACGCGGACGGTGAACGAGATCGTATTCGGGCAGAACCCGCAAAAGCCCTATGTCGCGCCCGACCCGAAGGGGCCGGACCACGACAGCATGAATCTCGCCTGGCGCGTTCTGGAAATCGTGCCGCGACGGGTGCCGGACAGTTCGTGGCGACGCGGCGGCGCCGCGGGCGGCGTCTATCTGCCGTTTTCCGACCCGCGTTTCATCCCGGCCGAGGCCCTGGTCCACCAGTCGGTGATCGACCGCATGGCCGCGCCCCTGCCTCGCGGTCCCTACCGGCCGGAAAACCTTCCCTCCCGTTACAGGATCGAACCGTGACAGGCCGGAACGCCGCGGGGGGCCTCGACAAAAGCTCTGGAAATTCCGACCGGGCTGCTATACCTTCCACCGAAGTGATTTGAGACATGGTTCCGTAGCGCCGCTCCGGAACCTGTTTTCTTTTATGTCTGCGCCATGCAGGCGCCACATGCGAAGGAAGTCGAAATGGTAGAAAAGGTACCGATGACGCAGAACGGTTTCGCCAAGCTGCAGGAAGAACTGCGCTGGCGGCAACAGGAAGAGCGCCCGCGGATCATCGAGGCGATCGCGGAAGCGCGCGCCCATGGCGACCTTTCCGAAAATGCCGAGTACCACGCCGCCAAGGAAGCACAGAGCCACAACGAGGGCCGTATCACGGAACTCGAGGACCTGATTGCGCGCGCGGAAGTCATCGACCTTTCGAAGATGTCGGGTTCCAAAATCAAGTTCGGCGCGACGGTGAAGCTCGTCGACGAGGACACGGATGAAGAGAAGGTCTACCAGATCGTCGGCGACCAGGAAGCCGACGTGAAGGCCGGCCGCATCTCGATCTCCTCGCCGATCGCGCGGGCCATGATCGGCAAGGAAGTGGGCGACTCGATCGAAGTCGTCGCCCCCGGCGGCTCCAAAGCCTACGAGATCCTGGCGGTGCAGTGGGGCTGAGGCCCCTGCCGCCGGAACAGGGATTGCCCGCGTGACGGATATCGCCGACGTCGAGGTCATCGCGCCGAATTTCAAGCAGCGGCTTTCCGGCGTCACCTCGACGATCATCCAACTCGTTCCCGTCCAGAACCGGCTCGGCCAGAAGGTTGCAACTCTCGGGCCGGGCCTTCCCGCCTCGCTTCCGCGGATCGGCTATGCCGACCTCCTGCGTCTCTGGAATAGGCCGCGAAGCGGGCAGAAGCGCGTCTGGCACGCGCGCCGCAACAACGAGATGCTGGCCGGGCTCGTGCTGCGCGATCTCCTGCGCATGCCGCTCAAGATTCTCTTCACCTCCGCCTCACAGCGCAGGCACACCCGCTGGACCAAGGCGCTGATCGCCCGCGTCGACGCCGTCGTCGCGACGAGCGCCCGTACCGCCGCCTATCTCGACGTCGAAAACAGCGTCGTCATGCACGGCATCGATACCGCACGCTTCTCTCCGCCGGCAGACAAGGCGGCGGCCAAGCGGGCCGTGGGGCTCGATCCCGAGCGGAAGATCGCTGGCTGTTTCGGCCGCGTGCGCCGCCAGAAGGGCACCGACCTCTTCGTCGACACGATGATCGCCCTGCTTCCCAGCCGGCCGGACTGGATCGCCATCATCGCAGGCCGGGCGACCGCCTCGCACGCAGCCTTCGAGACCGAACTCAAGGAACGGGTGGCGAAGGCCGGGCTTTCGGACCGCATTCTCTTCGTCGGCGAACACACCAACATCAACGACTGGTACCGGGCGCTCGACCTCTTCGTCGCACCGCAGCGCTGGGAGGGTTTCGGCCTGACGCCGCTCGAGGCGATGGCGACCGCCGTGCCTGTCGTCGCGACCGATGTCGGCGCCTTCCCCGAACTGATCGTCACCGGAGAACAGGAAACGGGCGTCGTTATCCCGGCCGACGATCTCGCGGCGATGACGGCCGCCGCCGGCGCCTTCATGGACGATCCGGCACGCCTATCCGCCGCGGGCACCCGGGCGCTCGCCCATGTCACCGAAAATTTCAGCATCGAAGGCGAAGCCCGCCGGCTCGGGGAGATCTACGCCGCGCTCGCGCGGTGACGGCGAAGAGCGCCGTCAGGCGGTCGTCACCGCGAACCGCGGATCGTAGCCGATCGCGGTCCCGCGCAGTGCCGAAACCGGCGAATAGTTGACAAGTTTGATGCCTTTCTGGTGGCAAACTTCATGCGCAAGCAGGATGTGCCGGACGATGCGCGCCTCGGCGCCGGCGATGCCGGACTTCGCCGTGTCCCCGGCTTGCTCGTAAAAGCGCGGACGGTCTGCATTCGAGATGTCGATGCCGAAGAGCCCGATCGTCTGCGGGCGGCAATAGGCGGCGAACTGGATCGCGCTGATCGCCACCGAGCCGCCCTGAAAGACGCCGACCGAGGGATCGCTCGAAAAGCCGGCGATGCCGTCGTCCGACACGGTGGCGCAGCTGATGCCGGCAAGCTCGGCGGCGCCGCGACGTCGTGTGCGGTACGGCTTGCGGATGTCGTCAATCAGGATGATGCGTTTGTCCGAGAGCCAGGCGCGGTCGAGCTCGCAGATCGTGCGGATGACGCCGACCGAGAAGAGGCAGAGCGTATCGGCACCAATCTTCGCCCGCATCAGGTCGAAATGCCGCCAGACGAAGCGCTCATCCTCGACGGCGACGGCAAGCGGGGTGGCGATCTTGTTGCCGATCAGGCTCATGGCCCCATTGAGGAGGATCACCGTCGAGGGGCCTGCATCTTCGACCCGCGTCTGCGTGACCGACGGGCCGGAGCCGATGACGAAGATCTCCGCGCCGGCGCGCTTCGCCAGGACGTCCGGATGCAGCAAGGCCCCGACCCTGCTCCCGCGGTAGACGATCTCTCCGATGTCTTCGGTCCCTGCCGGTTTGACCATCGAAAGGCCGGGCGTCCAGGCATAGGCATGGGCGAAGGACGGCCCGCGGACGAGGCGCACGAGAAGCTTGACTGCCTTCCGCCACAGGGGAGGTTTCGACCGCGATCCTGACACCCGCACTCCAATTCTCGCCGCACACCCCTCCGGCGCGTCTAGTCCGTTCTCGGCCGGAACGCCGTCCCTGCCGGACCTTCCGCCGAAAAGGCTTGATCCCCCGTCGGGCGGACAGATAAAGACGCCGATGGCGGCTTGGCAAGGTGCCGCGCGCAAGGAAAACGAGTCGTGGCGAATGCGGTCATCCTGAACGACACCCGAGGCGACAGCCATTTCGGCTGTTTCCGGGTCATGCGGCTCATCGAGGAGAACCTCGCGAGCCGCGGCATTCGCGTGCTCGCCCGCAGCGGCGTGCGCAACGACTGGGAGAACGATCGCCCCTTCCTCGATGCCATGGCGAAGAGCGACGTCATTGTCATCAACGGCGAAGGAACGCTCCATCACGGCGCCCATTCCGGAGCCCGGCTTCTCCGGGTGGTCGATCACCCAGCGCGTGGTGACAAGCCGGTCGCGCTGATCAACGCGATCTATCAGGAAAACCCCTCGGAATGGTCCCACTATCTCGAAAAGATGGCGATCATTTCGACGCGCGACTCCTGGAGCGCCGCGGAGGCCGGCCGCCATGCCGGTCGTGATGTCGGCTTCGTCCCGGACCTCTCCCTATCCGGAGGCTTCGAGGAGGCCGCGCCGGGCATAACACGCAACCTCCTGCTGGTCGGTGATTCCGTTTCGCGCGACGTTTCGCGCCGGCTGCTGGCGCTGGCCGATTCACGCGCCGACGCGCGCCTGCTTCCGATCCTCAAGACGATCAAGGCGAGCAAGCCACATGTGGCGACGCCGCTCAGGCTCCTGCGGGAGGCCTATATCCGGCTCCATGCCGCCGCATTCGGCTGGAGGCACGGCAATGTCCTGTTCAACAGGGACGAAGCCGGCTTCATCGACGCGCTCCAGCACGGCTACCTGCATGTGACCGGCCGTTTCCACGCGGTCTGCTTCTGCCTCTTCACCCGGACGCCGTTCCTGGCGATCGAGTCGAATTCCTGGAAGATCGGGGCGCTGATGCATGATCTCGGGCTCGGCGAGAAACGTCTGGTCGCGATCGAAGACCTGCCGGACCTGCTCGCCTCCCCCGATATCCTCGCCTATTCCGCGGAGGAGATGCGGGCAATCGAAGAGGGCATCGCCATGTGCCGGACGCGGAGCGCCGCCCTCTTCGACGATATCGCCCGCCTGGCGCGACGAGGCTGAGCGCCTCAACCGTCGGGATCGGCTCGATGCAGCGCGAAGCGCTTGTCCGAGACCATCAGCCGCGAGACGAAATCCTCTTCGGTATCATAGTCGTGCGGCGACGTTGCCTTCGTCTGCCCACCGGAAAGCGAACCGCTCTCGTAGAAGTCGAAACCGTAGAGGTCGACCGACTTGCACGGGGAACGGCTGAGGAGTTCGATGACCATCAACCCGGTCGTCGGCCGGTTGTCGGCCCGGGCGCACAGGACCTTATGGCTCTCCCGCGGATAGAGGAAGAAGAACGGCCATCGCACGATCCAGTGCTGAAGGGCGTTGCGTGGCGGCGACATCCAGAAGAGATGGCTTGCGCCGCGCTCGGCCATGATCGACTTTTCGAGCTCGATGCTGGTGGCGATGACATCCGTCCTTGACCCGTGGGAAGCCGCCGATGGGATCGGAGCGCTGTTGAACCGGACGACGAGATCGTGGGCGTCGATCTCCGCTCCGAACGTCGTGCCGGAGAGCGCACGTGAATTTCCGACGAGTGCCACGCGCCTGTCGCGGACCAGTTGGAACACGTCCTGCTCGTCGAGCGGCGAACGATATTGCAGCCCGAGGAACCGACGCAGGGCACCGACGACGCGCAGATATTTCTTCTCGATCTTCCGCATGCACAACGTCCAGATAGAACAGATCTCACGTCCGGACGAACGCGCCGGAGGAGGCTTTATCGAGGGCTAACGCATCGCCGTCAGCGAAGCGCCGACGCATCGGTCACCAGAGCATAAACCAGCCTTGCCAGCAGCATGTTCCTGGGTCGCAGGAAGCGCCGGAAATAAGGGATCTCCTGCAGCTTGCGCCGGTCCATCCACTCCTGCTCGCGTGGCGTCATCTCGTGGAATTCATACTCGCCACGCCGCATCGGAAACAGCGAGGTCTTCAGCTTGCCGGCACGGTAGGTCCGTGGAAACGGCACATGCATCACGATCGGCGAGAACGGGAAGAGCCGGACGTAGCCGAGATCGGCAAGAACCTTCTTGTTCTCCGCCTCGCTCTCGCGGAACGTCCAGCCGAGCTTCTTCAGCGTCGACAGGCGCAGGATGCCGACATCGGCATAGGAGCGACGGGGGTCGCCATCGGGGAAGCGATAGGCCTTCACGTCTTCGAGAATGTCGTAGGCGTAGCCTTTCCGCAGGAAGCGCGGATCGACCTGAAGAACCTTGTCGTCCGATGCGAAAAGCTGGCCGTACTGCTTCAGGATGGCATCGTTGAATGGCCGGACGAACTGCATGTCGTCCTGGATGAGGAATATGAAGTCATACCCCTCCTCCTCCGCATAGCGGCACATGCGCTGGATGTTGCCGTAGAGATTGCCGTGGCGGCGGCCCCGCTTGTCCTCGGTCGAGGTCACGCAGAGCTTCATCCGCGGGCGGTATTTCTCGATCACCGCCTTGGTGACGTCGTCCTCGCTCTGGTCGTCGATCAGCGCGACGTCGAAGCCCGGACACATCTTGAAGGTCGACAGGATGCAGCGCTCGAGAGTGCTCCCCATATTATAGGAGAAGATGCACAGCAGCACGTTCTTGGAAGTCAGCATTGCGACCGGTGTCCCCGCGTTCAAATCTCCACCAGCCCGAGCCGCTTCACCTGCCGGATGGTCAGCATGGTGCGGACGGTGTGGACGTGGTCGTTGGCCGTCAGCACCTCGATCACGAAGTCCTGGAACTTGGTGAGGTTTTCCGCAACGCAATGGAGGAGGAAGTCGCTGTCGCCGGAGACCATCCAGGCCTGGCGAACGATCGGCCAGCTTTCGGTCGCCGCGGCGAACGCCTTGAGGTTGCTTTCCGACTGGTGCTTGAGGCCAACCATGCAGAAGGCGACGAGATCGAAGCCGAGCTTCGGTGCATTGAGGAACGCGTGATACCCCTCGATGATGCCGGCTTCCTCGAGCTTGCGCACGCGACGCAGGCAGGGCGGCGCGGAAATGCCGACGCGCTCGGAGAGCTCGACATTGGTGATGCGGCCGTCGCGTTGCAGCTCGCGGAGGATACGGATGTCGATGGCGTCCAGCTCGGCGCGGAACAAGGGAGAAACCTTCTCAGATATGACTGCGCGGATATGTACCGCATTCCGGCGATTACGCAAGAATCAGTCCCACGGAGGCACAATTATTGCGGTACGGTGTGGATGCCGTGCCGTTATTGCAAGGCTGACCTTGAATAAACGCATGGAGCAATCATAAATGGGGCGGCAGACATAGGGCCCCGATGCGAATCGATCGCTCATCTTCTGCGACATCCCTGAAAGGAACCACCATGACTGCCCGCCATACCAAGGTGTTGATCATAGGCTCCGGCCCGGCCGGCTACACGGCCGCCATTTACGCCGCGCGGGCCATGCTGAGCCCCGTGCTGATCGCCGGCATGGAACAGGGCGGCCAGTTGATGATCACGACCGATGTCGAGAACTATCCGGGGTTTGCCGATCCGATCCAGGGGCCGTGGCTCATGGAGCAGATGCTGAAACAGGCCGAGCACGTTGGCGCCGAGATCGTCAACGATCTCGTGACCGAGGTCGACATGGATCGCCGGCCCTTCACGGTGCGCACCGATTCCGGCGCGGTCTGGACGGCCGATACGCTCATCATCGCCACCGGCGCCAAGGCGAAGTGGCTCGGTATTGAGAGCGAGCAGCATTTCCAGGGCTTCGGTGTCTCCGCCTGCGCGACCTGCGACGGCTTCTTCTATCGCAACAAGGACGTGATCGTCGTCGGCGGTGGCAATTCCGCCGTCGAGGAGGCGCTTTATCTCTCGAACATCGCGAAGTCGGTGACGGTCGTCCACCGCCGCGATTCCTTCCGCTCGGAAAAGATCCTGCAGGAGCGCCTGTTTGCGAAGGACAACATCAAGGTCGTCTGGAACACGGAAGTGGACGCGATCACCGGTGAGGCGGCCAAGCCGCCGATGCCGCCGTCGGTGACCGGCGTGCGCCTCAGGAACACCGTGACCGGCGCGATCTCCGAAATGGCGATCGACGGCGTCTTCGTCGCCATCGGCCATGCCCCGGCGGTCGAACTCTTCAAGGACAAGCTGAAGCTGAAGTCCAATGGCTATCTCTGGACCGCACCGGACTCCACCGCCACCAGCGTCGAAGGTGTCTTCGCCGCCGGCGACGTGACCGACGACGTCTACCGCCAGGCGATCACCGCCGCCGGCATGGGCTGCATGGCTACCCTCGAGGCCGAACGCTACCTGACGGCCGTTTCCACCCGAGCCGAAGCGGCGGAGTGACCATGATGAGAGGCGGCGGAATGCCCCTGGACTGGGACAAGCTGCGCATTTTTCATGCGGCAGCGGAGGCGGGTTCGTTCACGCACGCGGCGGACAAGCTCCATCTGTCCCAGTCGGCGATCAGCCGCCAGGTCAGCGCGCTGGAACAGGAGGTCGGCGTCAAGCTCTTCCACCGCCACGCGCGCGGCCTCATCCTCACCGAGCAGGGCGAACTTCTCTACCGCACCGCCCACGACGTGCTGCTGAAGCTCGAAACGGTGAAGATGCAGCTCACCGAGACGACGGAGAAGCCGAGCGGCAAGCTCCGCGTCACGACGACCGTCGGGCTCGGCCAGGGCTGGCTCACCGACAAGATCCAGGAGTTCCTGCAGCTCTATCCCGACATGTCGATCCAGCTCATCCTCGACAACGAGGAGCTGGACGTAAACATGCGCCATGCCGACTGCGCAATCCGCCTGCGTCAGCCGCAGCAGTCGGACCTCATCCAGCGCAAGCTGTTCACGGTGCACATGCACGTCTATGCCGCGCCCTCCTACATCAACCGCTACGGCGAGCCGCAGTCGATCGAGGATCTCGACAACCACCGCATCATCACCTTCGGGGAGCCGGCGCCGAACTACCTGCTCGACGTCAACTGGCTGGAAGTCGCCGGCCGCAGCTCGGACAATCCGCGCCAGCCGCACCTGCAGATCAACAGTCTCACCTCGATCAAGCGCGCCTGCCTGCTCGGCATCGGCATCGCGATGCTGCCGGACTATATCGTCGGCCGCGATCCAGGGCTGTTGCAGCTCGTGACCAGCGCCGACGTGCCGTCCTTCGACACCTATTTCTGCTATCCCGACGAGATGAAAAACGCGGCAAAGCTGAAAGCCTTCCGTGATTTCATCGTCGCGAAGGCCAGAAACTGGAACTTCTAATTCACGCGCTGCGTGCGGACTGCCGCAGGTCTGCAACACGTGCATGACAGACATGCATTATAATGCATTGTTCACTGCACAAATAACGACCATATCGCACTCAGCTGATGCACACGGTGGCTTTTCCTCCCAGTTCCACCGCACCAGCTGTTCCCCTCTGGAGGTTTTTTGACCTTCACACTTATAGGGCCCTGGAGCGATCCGGTGGCCCTTTTTTTTGTCCTGTTCCGCCAGGTCCCCGCTGGGAATATCTCGTATTTTCGAAAGATATCGCATTCGCGGGTGTTGAATCTCGGGCGCAGGCTTATATTTCAACGCGTGAGACGGAAGACACGGAACGGACAGAAATGAACCTCGACGAAGTCCTCAAAGCGCTTGCACACCCGACCAGGGTCGAAATGCTGACATGGCTGAAGAATCCGCACGATCACTTCGAAGCTCAACAGCACCCCTTCGAGGTCGGTGTCAGCGCCGGACAGTTCGAGCGTTGCGGCCTGTCGCAGTCGACCGTCTCGGCCCACCTCTCGACGCTGCAGAGGGCGGGCCTGCTCTCCTCCACCCGCATCGGCCAGTGGGTCTTCTACAAGCGCAACGAGGAAACCATCGGCGCGTTCCTGAAGGCTATTGCCTCGAGACTCTGATACCGCCATTCTCCGCTGGCGACGCTCGCCCGCCTTCCTCCCAACGGCAGACGAACGCCTCTCATCTTCCCGAAAGGCACCCCTCCCATGACCATGCTTTTTGATCCGATCCAGCTCGGAGACATGCTTCTGCCCAATCGCATCGCGATGGCGCCGCTTACCCGCAACCGCTCGCCGGGCGCAATCCCGAACGACCTCAACGTGACCTATTACGTCCAGCGCGCGACGGCAGGCCTGCTGGTCAGCGAGGGGACCGCGATCACCCAGCAGGGCCAGGGCTACGCGCACGTGCCGGGGCTCTACAAGCCGGAAGCACTCGCCGGCTGGCGGAAGGTGACGGATGCTGTTCATGAGGCGGGCGGCCATATCGCCGTCCAGCTCTGGCATGTCGGCCGCGTCTCCCACACCTCGCTGCAGCCGGGCGGTGCCGCACCGGTTGCCCCGTCCGCGATCCGCGCCAAGTCGAAGACCTACGTCATCGGCGAGGACGGCAGCGGCGCGTTCGTCGACACGTCCGAGCCGCGCGCGCTCGAGCTTTCGGAAATCCCCGGCATCGTCGAGGACTACCGGCGTGCTGCCCGCGACGCGATGGATTGCGGCTTCGACGCGGTGGAGATCCATGGCGCCAACGGCTACCTGATCGACCAGTTCCTGCGCTCCGGCACCAACCACCGCACCGACGCCTATGGCGGATCGATCGAGAACCGCGTTCGGTTCGCGCTCGAGGTCGTGGAGGCCGTGACGAAGGAAATCGGCGGCAACCGTACCGGCATCCGCATCTCGCCGGTGACACCGGCCAACGACGCATTCGACCCGGACCCGCAGCCGCTCTTCAACCATCTCGTCGAACGGTTCGCCGCGTTCGACCTCGCCTTCATCCATGTGATCGAAGGGGCAACCGGCGGCGACCGCGATTTCCGGCAGGGCGACAAGCCGTTCGACTGGGCCGGACTGAAGGCAGCGCATCGCCGCAAGGGCGGCAAGGCGGTCTGGATGACCAACAACGCCTATGACCGGGCGAGCGCCATGGAGGCCGTGGCGAGCGGCTATGCCGACATGGTCTCTTTCGGCCGGGAATACATCGCCAATCCGGACCTGGTGCGGCGCCTGAAGGAGAACGCCGAACTCAACACGCCGAACCGCGCCACCTTCTACGGCGGCGGCGCTGAAGGCTATACGGACTACCCCTTCCTCGACTGAAAAGGGCATTGCCCCGCGGCGTCTGCTGCGGGGCTCCTTCCTCAACGGTCAGGCGCGGGCGGTTTCAGGCAGCAGGCCGGCTGCCTGCTTCGGTTTCGGCAGGCAGCCGAGGCTTGCGAGGGTCTCGGTGACGGCAAGATCGAGGGGCGTATGCGGCTCGGCGCCGAGTACCTCGAGGAGACGACGGTTGCTCATCCGCAGCGGCACCTGCCAGAGATAGCGCATCTCCAGGACTTCCCGGAAGAGCGGGACGAAGGGCGAAGCGAGACGCACGAAGAACCACGGGAAGCGCCGGATCGGCAGCCGGGGCTGCCCGACGGCACGGCGGATCGCTTCGGCAAGCTGCAGCCCGTCCGCATCGAAGACACCCTCCGTATGGAAACGTGCGAATGGCGGCAGACGGTCGGCGCGCTCGACGAGCTGCATCATTGTTTCCGCGACGTCCGGCAGATAGGCCCACTGGTGACCGACACCGGGCGCGCCGGGCAGCGTGACGGCTTTTACCGGCGCGCCGGGCTTGACCAGCCCCTGGGCGAACCAGTTGTTGCCGGCGCCGGGTCCGAAGAAGTCCCCTGCCCTGACGATGATCACCAGCACGCCGCCGGTGGCGGCCGCTTCGAGACGTTCTTCGAGCGCAACGCGGATCTTTCCCTTCACGGTCACCGGCCGCTGAGGGCTCTCCTCGTCGAGGTCCGGGAAGCTCTCGGGACCGAAATTGTAGACGGTACCGGGCATCACGATGCGAGCGCCAGCCGCCTTCGCCGCGGCGATCGTGTTGTCGATCATCGGCAGCACCAGACGCGCCCAGTCGCGGTAGCCGGGCGGATTGACGGCATGCACGATCAGCGAGACGCCTTCCGCCGTGCGAACGACGTCGGCGCGGCTCATCGCGTCGCCCTGCCGCCAGTCGATCGTGGGATTGCGCGCCGCGATCGCCTTCGCATTCCTGTGCAGCGCGCGGACGCGGTAGCCGCGTCCCGCGAGCTTCGCGGCCATGGCGCCGCCGATCCCGCCCGTCGCCCCCAGCACCAGCGCCGTCGGTCGTGAAATCAGGTCCTCTGTCATGACATTGCTCCGTGTGTTGTTCTGATGACTGGAGGATGCACGGAGAAGGCGATATACGGAATTGCGATATTTTCTTCAGTTGATATACATAAATGTATGAACAAGACGACGCCGCGATGCCGCGTCGCCTTCGACGCGCTCGTGAAGGGATTACTCGCCTATATTGCGGGGAAATAGCAGACAGATCCGGCGTTTGCGCAGAACCTCGCCGCCTCGGAAAACGCTGTCATCGGGGGTGAGCTGATGTCGCCATTTCCTTGATACGACTCGATGGCAAGGCCGGATCGCGAGGGCAATCGTGGCGTCGCCCGCTGCGAGACCGAAGGCACGGCATCGGGTCGTCGGCTCGACTAGACGGAAGCTTCGCCGGGACGGAACCGGTCTATGATCTCGACCTCCGGCCGGTCGCCACCGTCGCTGTACTCTTCACGCCACTTGCCGGACTCGTCCTGGTAGCTGATCTCGACCGGCTCGTCGCCGACCTGCTGTTCCTGGACCACGATACGAACGGCTTCGAGCGCCTCGTCGTGGCTGGCGAAGGTCTCCGAATAAACCTCGCCAAGCTTGTACGCCCATCCACCGTCGTGCGGCACGATTTCGTAGGTGACCTTGGCCATGCATGTCTCCTGGATGCGTTTTCTCGCCCACGGCACTATCTCATCAAAGCCGCCGATCTGCAAACCGGGGCGGCGGCACGAGGATCATGTTACGCCGAAAACGCTTTGTCCGGAACAGCTTGCAACGGGCCTGCGGCGGTAGGACGCTCCTCCTCCGCCCGGCGTGCGGGAAACGACATCACTTCCGCGCGAGCGCCTGGAACCTTCGGTCCGCACCGTCGTTTCCCCGGTCAGCCCTCGTGGCCATCGGCGTGTTGCGCCGCAATGTGACCAAAATGAACGACAACAACGCTTCCGCGCCGGGCGGGGCGAAGCGAGTCGGGAGCACAGCTATTGAAGAGACTGGACCTCATCGACGGCATGCGAGGCTACTTCCTCGTCTTCATGCTGCTCAACCATCTGGTTTTCGCCGGCGGGCTGTGGCTCGTCCAGATCAACCACCGTAACCTCGCCTTCGTGGAGGATGCCCAAGGCTTCGTCTTCCTCTCCGGGCTGCTGTCCGGGATGGTCTATGCGCGCAAGATGATGAAGAGCGGCTATGCCGTCGGTCGCGACAAGCTGTGGGCGCGCGCACTGGAACTCTATCGTTACGCAATGGGCATCGTGCTCGTGATCCTGGCGCTGCAACTCATGCTTCCCGGCGCATCCGTGATCTGGAAGGACTGGCTCGGCGGCACCCGGCTCGACGACCCGTTGCGGCTCGGGACGATCGCCGGCTTCCTGTTTCAGCCAACCTTCATGGACATCCTGCCGCAATACATCATCTACATGGTGGCGGCACCGGTCGTGATCTGGCTCTGCATCGCCGGCCGCTGGAGGACCGTCGCCATCGCCTCGCTGCTGGTCTGGATGACCGCTCAGCTCGGCCTGCACCGGCTCGTCACCTATCCGCTCGACGGCTGGCTCGGCGCCTCCCCGCAGAAGGAAGGCATCCGCGCGAGCTTCAATCTGCTCGGCTGGCAGATCGTCTTCTTCGCCGGGATCATCGCCGGCTCGCTGACCTCGATGAAGAAGGTCGAGTGGAAGGAGGTCTTTCATCCCGACCATACCTTCCTCGCCAAGATGGCACTGGCGGTCTGCCTGTTCTTCCTGCCGCTGAGACTGGTGACGGCGCACGGCCTGATGCCGGGCATCGTTCTGGAGAAATTCGGGCTGATGGAGGTCCGTGCCGATTTCGGGCCGGTATACCTTTTGAACTTCGCCGCCGCCGCCTATGGCGTGGCCTGGCTGCTGATTGCCGGTCCTCGCCACGATCACGCGGTGATCCGCCGGAGCGCCTCGATACTGACCGGCATCTTCTCGCTGCGCTACCTGCAGCTCCTCGGCCGCCATTCCCTGCAGATCTATGTCTGGCACGTCCTGATCGTCTACATGATCTTCTACATGGACGGGCGAACCGAAGAACTGACGCAGCTCACCAAGACGATAATCGCGCTCGGATCGCTGGCACTGCTGAGCCTGCCGGCCCTCTGGCGGGAACGCGACCGCTTCCTCGGGCCGCCGTCAAGCCCTGCGCCGAGCGTTGCGGGCTGACATTCCTGAAGTCCAAACAAAAAGGGCGGAGCCGCAAGGCCCCGCTCTTTCCGGTTCTTTTCGTCCGGCCGATTACCTGCAGTCGGCGCAGAAGCGCTGGATCCGGTGGCAGGCCTCTTCCAGCTTGTCGTTCGAGGTCGCGTAGGAGACGCGGAAGTTCGGGCCGAGGCCGAAGGACGAGCCGTGAACGGTCGCGACACCTTCGGTGGCGAGCAGTTCCATGACGAAGTCCTCGTCGGTCGCGATGACCTTGCCCGAGGGAGCCTTCTTGCCGATCAGCGCCGCGCAGGACGGGTAGACGTAGAAGGCGCCTTCCGGCTTCGGGCAGACGAGGCCGTTCGCCTGGTTCAGCATCGAAACGACCAGATCGCGGCGCTCCTCGAAGGCCTTCTTGCTCATCGGGATGAAGTCCTGCGGACCGTTGAGGGCCTCGACGGCGGCCCACTGGGCGATCGAGCAGGCACCGGAGGTCTGCTGGCCCTGGATCATGTCCATCGCCTTGATGAGCTCGATCGGGCCGGCGGCGTAGCCAATACGCCAGCCGGTCATCGCATAGGCCTTGGAGACGCCGTTCATGGTGAGCGTGCGGTCGTAAAGGCCGGGCTCGACCTGGGCCGGGGTGTAATAGACGAAATCGCCGAACACCAGATGCTCGTACATGTCGTCCGTCAGCACCCAGACATGCGGGTGCCGCATCAGGACGTCGGTCAGCGCCTTGAGTTCGTCATAGCTGTAGGCGGCGCCCGACGGGTTCGACGGCGAGTTGAACATGAACCACTTGGTCTTCGGCGTGATCGCCTTTTCCAGCTGCTCGGCCGTCAGCTTGAAATTGTTCTCGATCGTCGTCTTGACGAAGACCGGCGTGCCGCCGCAAAGCGCGATCATTTCCGGATACGACACCCAGTAGGGCGCCGGGATGACGACTTCATCCCCTGCATTGATCGTCGCCATGAAGGCGTTGAAGAGAATCTGCTTTCCGCCCGTGCCGACGATCGTCTGGCTCGGCTTGTAGTCCAGCCCGTTCTCGCGCTTGAACTTGGCGGCAATCGCCTCGCGCAGCGGCTGGATGCCGGAAACCGGCGTGTACTTCGTCTCGCCGCGCTGGATCGCCGCGATCGCTGCATCCTTGATATTCTGCGGCGTGTCGAAGTCCGGCTCGCCGACGGACAGCGAAATCACATCCTTGCCCTGGGCTTTGAGATCCCGGGCCATCTGCGTGACGGCAATGGTCGCGGAAGGCTTGATGCGCGAAAGGGCGTCGGCCAGAAATGCCATGATTTGTGTGTCCTGAAGCTGTTGAACGGGGGAACCACGACGTGCAGGGCTCCAGGTCCAAGTTCTATGGCGAAATCACCCCGCTGTTTCAAGCCCAATCCGGCCACAGTGTCGCGAAAACGCAAGGCTGGCGGGACCGCCGCGCGATTAATCGGCAGGTAAGCCTTCCACGATAAAACGGAAGCATGCGGGCAGAATTTCATCCGTGCGGGCCGTTCTGAATGACCACAGCGAGCATCTTCAACAACCTGGTCCGGGGCGAGGACGGTGCATGGTCGACCGTCTATGGTCCTTTCGTCCTCAGATGCGCGCTGCAACCCGTCTTCCGCCAGCTCTCCCCGAAGGTACTCGACATCCATTCCTTCCAGGGTCTGGTGCGTGCCGAGCGCAACGGCGAACCCTTCGCACCGGCACACTTCTTCCCGCTCGTGGAGCTGAATGACCTTCCGGAAATCGAGAGCCTGCTTCGGACCATCCACATCCTGAATGCCGGCCTGCTGCACAGAAAGCGGGCCATGACCCTCATCAGCTTCAACCCGGCGCTTTATCCGGACCCGACGCGCCTGCGCGTCGAATTCGACCGCATCCGCCTGGCGGCTCACAGCGCCGGCATGGAGCCCGATCGCATCATCTGCGACATCTCCGGCGCATCCGGCATCGAGCTGCCGCGACTGACGCGCCATGTCGACCGCCTCAAGGAAGCCGGCTTCCGCGTTTCCCTCACCGACCACGGCGCCGGCGACACTGACATCGAGCGGGTCCGCACCCTGCGACCCGACTTCGTGCGTCTCGACGGCGACTGGGTGCGCGACTACATGCACAATTCCGCGGGTTTCGCGTTACTGCGCGTGGTCGTGCGGAAACTCTCCGAGCACGGCACCGAGACGATCCTCGAACGGCTCGAGGAGCTGTGGCAGGTTGATGTCTGCGAGGAACTCGGCGTGTCGCTGATGCAGGGCTATGCGCTTGCAAGGCCCGAGATCGCGCCGACGAATTTCAACGCGGAGTATCCCGAGATCATCCTTCCGCTCGCCGACCGCGATACGGAACTGCCGATGCCGGTTCAGTCCGCGCCCCCGGCGACAGGTCACGCCGTCGCGAAGGCGGGACCCCAGCGGCCGGCCCCGGTTTTCGGCAAGCGTCGCAACTGACGGCAGCGACACCCGCGCGCTGTTTACGAGGCGTTAAGCCTGCCGCGCAATTGCCGCGGAAAGACACACCTGCGCCACATTCCCGTCCCGGAGAAGTCCATAAAGGCGGCGCACTCTCTGGATGGAACCGGCGAACAGGACGCCGGCATCCGCGAAAGTATCCGCCTCCCCGTTTGCGAAGTCCTTCTGCCGATTGCGGATCGGCCGGGAGCTTCATGGCCGGGAGGCAAAGAGCGTCCCGAGGGCTTCTGTCATGCTGATCGACAACGATGAAAAGGCCGCACGCAAGGGCATCCGCGCGAGCGCCGCAACCATTCTTCTCACCGCGGGCCTTCTCCTCGGATCGGGACCCGGCCTCGCGCCGCTACCGGCGAGCGCCGCGGAGGCGGACCTCGCCCCCGGCGCGGCGGCCCCGTCAGCCTTGCGAGCCGCGGAGGCGATCGTCGCGCCGGAACCGGAAGTCTCTCCGCTCACCACCGGCTCGATCACGGCCGTCGTCCGGCCGGAGAGCGCCGGGATTGCCGGATCGATCGACCGGCGCGTGCTGATGGTCCTGATGATGGTCGGCTTCGTGGGGATGGCGTCGGCCAGCATCACGTTCTGGCGCCGCAGCATTCGTGACGTCATCCAGGCGGAGCGGAGGCGCCGCGGGTGGTAGAGCGCCGTCACCGGCTCGTGACCGGTGACGATCTTGCCAATCGGGCGCAACCTTCCGATATTCCGCATGAGAGAGGCGGGAAAGAACGGGAGGTATCATGCGCATCAGACGGTTATTCGACACGCGAATATTGGCCGTTGTCACGCCGCTGCTCGGTCTCGCCGCCTCCCCCGCCCTTGCCGAAGAATATCCCTCGCAGAAGGCCTCCCTGGAGGTCACGAAGGTGGCCGGCGGTCTCGACCATCCCTGGACCGTCGAAGTCCTGCCGGACGGGGCCTACATCGTCACGGAGCGGCCGGGACGTCTGCGGATCATCCGCGACGGCAAGGTCGGCGAGCCGGTGTCCGGCCTGCCGAAGCTCTACACCGAAGGACAAGGCGGCCTGCTCGACGTGGCGCTTGCCCCCGACTTTGCAGCCAGCCGCAGGCTCTATTTCACCGCCTCGATCCCCGGTCCCGGCGGACAGGGCACGGCACTCTTCAGCGCCACGCTCTCACCGGACGAGGATCGTCTGGAAGACGTGGCGAAGCTCTTTCAGATGAACCGCTTCACCGAGACCGAAATCCATTTCGGTTCGCGGATCGCGATCGCCGCCGACGGAAGCCTGTTCTTCGGCATCGGCGAGCGGGGCGAGATGGACCGCGCGCAGGACCCGCGGGACCATGCCGGTTCCATCCTCCACATCATGCCCGACGGCGGCATCCCCCGCGACAATCCTTTCGCCAGAAGCGAGACGGCCGCCCGTGAGATCTGGTCGATCGGCCACCGCAATCCCCAGGGGGTCGTCATCGACGCTGCGGATGGAAAGCTCTTCGTCGTCGAGCACGGCGCCCGCGGCGGCGACGAAATCAACGCGGTGACGGCCGGCAAGAACTACGGCTGGCCGGTGATCGCCTACGGCAAGCACTATTCCGGTGCCGAAATCGGCATCGGGCAGGCGGCGGAAGGCTACGAACAGCCGATCTACTACTGGGACCCATCGATCGCACCGGGCGCCATCGACGTCTACCACGGCAAGATGTTTCCCGAATGGGAGGGGAATTTCCTCGTCGCCGCCCTCAAGTATCAGTTGCTTGCGCGCGTCGAGCGCGACGGCAGCGGCGCCCCCACGCATGAAGAGCGGCTGTTCGAGGGAGAATTCGGCAGGTTGAGAGACGTCAAGGTCGCGCCCGATGGCGCGGTGCTGCTCCTGACCGACGAAGACGACGGAACGCTTCTGCGGGTCTCCCGCGCCGGCGCGCCCTGACCCTCGCCGTCCCGCTTGCCGCCCGGGCGGCCTCCTGATAACGCTTGCCGCCATCCGACCTCCCCCGCGAGAGAGCCACGCAATGTCCCGAATTCAGGCCAACCTGGTCTTGCTGCTTGCCGCCGCCATCTGGGGTGGCGGCTTCGTCGCGCAGTCGAGCGCGATGGACATGCTCGGACCGAACTGGTTCAACGGCATTCGCTTCGGCCTCGCCTTCCTCGCCGTCCTGCCCTTCGCCTGGCGCGAGGCACAGAACGCCGACCGGCCGCTAACAAGCGGCGATGTCACTGCATTCGTGGTTATCGGCGCGGTCCTCTTCGTCGCCCAGACGCTGCAGCAGTTCGGCATCAAGACCACCACGGTCACCAATGCGAGCTTCCTCACAGGGCTTTACGTCGTCTTTGTTCCCGCGATCGCTGTTCTCATCCTGCGCCGCAGGCCGCATTGGATTGTCTGGCCCGCGGCGGTGCTGACGCTCCTCGGCATCCTGCTCCTGAGCGGCGGCTCTCTCTCCGGCCTGACCGACGGCGACCTTCTGGTCATGGTCTGCGCCGTGCTCTTCGCCATCCAGATCACCCTGACGCCGATCGCCGTCGGGAAAAGCGACCGGCCGCTTGCGCTCGCCACTCTGCAATTTGGCGTCTGTGCCCTGGGCGGAACCCTCGGCGGTGCGGCGCTGGAACCGATCACAGCCGATGCGATCGCCGGCTCGCTGACGGAAATCCTCTATGCGGGCCTTCTCTCCTCGGGGCTAGCCTTCGTCCTCCAGATCGTCGGCCAGCGCTATACGACGGCGCCGCAGGCAGCGATCTTCCTTTCATCCGAGGCCCTCTTTGGAGCGCTCTTCGGCGCCATCCTGATGGGCGATTCGCTTCCGGCGATTGGCTACGCCGGATGTGCGATCATGTTTGCGGCGATGCTGATGGTGGAACTAGTCCCGGAACTGACACGACGCAGGATGGCAACCGCCTGACGATGTGGACGGCGAGTATTTGATTCCCGACACCCGTCGGACGAGTACTCCCTTCCGTCGCAGTTCTATCGGGCTAGCTCGATATAACCCGTTCGGGTTAGACCGCGAAAACTCGTAAAAATGACGAAGGATTTCAATGAAATCCCATAAAACCTTATGGCTACAATGCGTTGGTCATCCCCGTCTAAAAACTTTCGCTTGCCAATCTTTTATAAAGAAAGCACTGTTGCGCCGTTCGGGCAGTTTTACGAGCACGGGAAGACCTAAAACCAATGCGCTCCGGATGCGCAAAAGATATCCGGGCAACCGAACGGCGAAGCGGTCGAGAGACTGGTTCGGCGTTTTTGGGTGTTTAAAAGGGGTTACTTTCCTCCTGCGTCAAGACGCGCCTGCACCACTCTGAATTGGGGTGAACTTGCAATGCTGCCCGCGATTTCGGGCAGAGAGAAAAGGACCTGACGCATGGCCGAGACTGGCATTGTAAAATTCTTCAATACCGACAAGGGCTTTGGCTTCATTAAGCCCGATAACGGTGGTGCGGACATTTTCGTCCACATTTCCGCTGTTCAAGCTTCCGGACTGACCGGTCTGAGCGAAAACCAGAAAGTTAGCTTCGACACCGAGCCGGACCGTCGCGGCAAGGGCCCGAAGGCGGTCAACCTGCAGATCGCCGGTTGACCTTCACGACGGCTTTCGTCTTCGCGTAGCGGCCCGGCATAACTGCCGGGTTTTTTTATTCAGCTTGTGTTCAGGTCGGTTGCCTTAACTTCTCCTCATCGTCGGATAGACAATGCGAAGAGATTCGCAGACGCAGGAAGGCAACGCCATGAGCAAGTTCGCAAAAATCACCCTCTTGTCGGCAGCGGTCGCGACCGTCGCAGTATCGGTTTCGACGCCCGCATTGGCCGGTCATCGCCACCACCGCAACGATGCAGCGATCATTGCCGGCGTCGTCGGACTGGCGGCCGGTGTTGCTGCGGGCAGCGCGCTCGCCCAGCCGCGTTACGTCGAACCGGACCCGGTCTACGTCGAGCGTCCGCCGGTCTATGTCCAGCCGCAGCCGGCTTATGTCGACGAATATCCGCCGGCGCCGCGCCGCACCTATGTCACCTATGATCTCGAGCCCTGGTCGCCGCAGTGGTACCGCTACTGCTCGGACCGCTATCGCAGCTTCAACCCGCGCTCCGGCACCTATGTCGGCTACGACGGCCGCGAGCATTTCTGCACCGCAGGCTGATCCGGGTTTCAGAGCACGGGAATAACCGATGCGCCGCCTCGCCGGCGCATCGTTCGTTTCAGGGCACCTCAAAGCCCCTGGAGATAAGGGTTCGTGCGCCGTTCCTCGCCAATCCGCCCTCCCGGTCCGTGACCGCAGATGAAGCCGACATCGTCTCCGAGCGGCAGGACCTTGTCCCTGATCGAATTCAGCAGCGTCTGGTGGTCGCCACCCGGCAGGTCGGTGCGGCCGATCGATCCGTTGAAAAGCACGTCCCCGACATGGGCGAAGTTCTGCGCCCTGTTGAAGAAGATGACGTGCCCCGGCGCATGGCCCGGGCAGTGATAGACTTCGAACACGTGCTCGCCAAAGGAAACCTGGTCGCCATCCTTCAGCCAGCGATCGGGGATCACGTTACGCACGGCCATCGGCACGTTGAACATCAGCGCCTGTTTCTCGAGGTTCTGGAGCAAGGGAAGATCGTCCTCGTGCGGGCCGACGACCGGAACGCCGAGGACTTCCCTGAGTTCGTCGGCGCCGCCGGCATGATCGATGTGGCCATGCGTCAGCCAGATTTCCCTGATCGTGATGCCGTTGCGTTCAATAGCTTGCCGGATGACGTCGACATCACCGCCGGGATCGATGACGACGCCTTCCTTCGTCTGCGAATCGAAGAGGATGGTGCAATTCTGCTGAAAGGGTGTGACCGGGATGATTCCGGCCTGCAACTGTCCCATGGCGTACTCTCGAAGCTCCGGTCTCGCCGTTTGTCGGCATGGCGCATAACATGTTTGGCCGAAAACGAAAACCAAGGCCTGCCGGACCAACATGATCGTCCCTATATCGGCAGCACGGCAATCGCCGGCGCCAGAGAACGCTTTCCCACCCCCTGGAAACTGTGCGATGGCGCTATTTCCATTGGTGTTTCCGGTGATCTCCGCTTAGTTTTGGCGGCGATATCGGCACATCGACCCGATGCCTGCCGACGAATGCCGGACGGGCCGAACGAAAGGAAACGACAAAGTGATACGACAGTCTGCGGGCAAGACTGCCAGGAAGGAACTTCCGCAAATGCCGGTCGTCGACGACACGACGATCGATTTCGACACGATCGAGCGCCTGTTCTTCGCCTACCGCGATTTCGTCTCGGACCCGGACGCAATCCTCGCCAAGATCGGTTACGGCCGCGCCCATCACCGCGTCGTCTACTTCGTGAGCCGCCGCCCGGGCATGACGGTCGCTGATCTCCTCGGCATCCTGCAGATCACCAAGCAGAGCCTTGCCCGCGTGCTGAAGGAACTCATCGATTCCGGCTATATCCGCCAGATCGCCGGTCCGGCGGACCGCCGCCAGCGCCGGCTCTATCCGACGCTTGCCGGTCGGGAACTCGCCCTTGCCCTCTCGCAACCGCAATCACTGCGCATATCAAGGGCACTCGAAGGTTTCACCCCCGAGATGAGGGAGGCGGTGAAACGCTTCCTTGAAGGCATGACGCAAACGCCGGCGACCGGCGAGCCGCAGACGTCCGGAGATGAATGAATGGCAAAGAAGACGACGATCATCGCCGACGATGCACCCCACCTCCTCGTGGTCGACGACGATACGCGCATCCGCGACCTGCTCCACCGCTACCTGACGGAACAGGGCTTCCGCATCACCGTCGCGGCGGATGCCGGAGAGGCGCGGCGCAAGCTGGAGGGGCTGAATTTCGACCTTCTGGTCCTCGACGTGATGATGCCCGGTGAATCCGGGCTTTCGCTGACGCGCAGCATCGCCGACGAAAAAGACATCCCGGTGATCCTGCTGACGGCGCGATCCGAGGCGGAATCACGCATCGCCGGGCTCGAAGCGGGCGCCGACGACTATCTCGCCAAGCCCTTCGACCCGCGCGAACTGGTGCTGCGGATTAACAACATCCTGAGGCGAAACGCCGTCGCCGATGCGCCGAAGATCGAGCAGGTCATGTTCGGACCCTACACCTTCTCGCTCTCCCGGCGGGAACTGAAAAAAGCCTCGGAGCTCATTCGCCTGACCGACCGCGAACAGGAGATCATGGTACTCTTCGCCAGCCGCGCCGGCGACACCATCCCCCGCCACGAGCTCGTCGGCAACGACACCGAGGTCGGCGAGCGAACGATCGACGTGCAGATCAACCGGCTGCGCCGCAAGATCGAGGACGATCCGGCCAATCCGGTCTGGCTGCAGACGGTGCGCGGTATCGGCTACCGCCTCAGCATGGACTAGGCGCCGAACGACACGACGGCAGTAAAGGACATCATGGCCCTGTTCGAAACCATCCGGCGAGATCAAGAGCGCTCCGGCGGCAGCGGCTACCGAGCGTTCTCGCGCTGGCTGCGGCACCGGCTGCCGACGGGGCTCTATGCGCGGTCACTGCTGATCATCATCCTGCCGATGCTGATCCTGCAGACGGTGCTCGCCTTCGTCTTCATGGAACGCCACTGGCAGATGGTGACGGACCGGCTTTCGGCGGCGGTGACGCGCGACATCGCCTCCATCATCGAGTTCATCGAGCTCTATCCGGGCGAGCAGGACCTCCAGAACATCGTGCGCATCGCCCGCGAGAAGATGAACCTCACCATCTCGCTGGAGCCCGACGGCGAACTCCCCGCACCGCGTCCGAAACCCTTCTTCTCCATCCTCGATCAGATCCTCAGCGACCAGATCGAGCATCAGATCAACCGGCCTTTCTGGATCGACACCGTCGGCGATTCCCGCCTCGTCGAGATCCGCATCAAGCTCGAGGAACGCACGCTCCGCATCTTCGCCCGGCGCAATCAGGCCTATGCCTCGAACACCCACATCTTCCTCGTCTGGATGGTCGGGACCTCGCTGGTGCTGATCGTCATTTCGATCCTGTTCCTGCGCGGGCAGATCCGCCCGATCCTGGCGCTCGCCCGCGCCGCCGAGAGCTTCGGCAAGGGCCAGAAGGCGGAGAACTTCGTGCCGCGCGGCGCCGACGAGGTTCGCCGCGCCGGTCTCGCCTTCATCCTGATGCGCGAGCGCATCGAGCGCCAGATGGAGCAGCGCACCGCCATGCTGACCGGCGTCAGCCACGACCTGCGCACGATCCTCACCCGCTTCAAGCTGCAGCTTGCGCTCGCGGGCGACAATCCCGAACTCGAAAGCATGAACAAGGACGTCGAGGACATGCAGTCGATGCTCGAAGGCTACATGGCCTTCGCGCGCGGCGAGGCGGAGGAGGACGTCGGCTCCCTGCAGCTCAGCGTGCTGTTCGAGAAACTGCGCAACGACCTCGCCCGCGAAGGCAAGGCGCTTTCCTATACGATCGAGGGCGAGGACGACGTGACGGTACGCCCGAATGCCTTCGCCCGCCTCGTCGGCAATCTCGTCTCGAACGCCAGCCGCTACGCAAATCGTCTCGAAATCGATGCGAAGCACAGCGCCAAATGGCTGACGATCACCTTCGACGACGACGGGCCGGGAATCGCTCCGGAGATGCGGGAGGAGGTCTTCAAACCCTTCTTCCGGCTGGACAGTGCCCGCAATCTCGATTCGTCGGGAACGGGGCTCGGCCTTGCAATCGCCCTCGACATCGCCCGCAGCCACGGCGGCAACATCACGCTCGGCGACAGCCCGCTCGGCGGATTGCGTGCCACCGTGCGCGTTCCAGCCTGACGGATGAGAGAAGTGGCGTGCGGCCTTCCGGCGCGCACCGGCAGATTACATCAGCTTGCGGCCGTTCGGCACCGGCCGCTCGACGGCGGCGAGCACGACGGCGCCGCTCTCGTCTTCGAAGCCCAGCGTCAGGACTTCGGACCGGAACGGTCCGATCTGACGCGGCGGGAAATTGACGACACCGAGAACCTGGCGGCCGACAAGCTCGGCGGCGCCATAGTGCACGGTGATCTGGGCCGAAGATTTCTTCACGCCGATCCCGGGGCCGAAATCGATCTTGAGCTTCCAGGCCGGCTTGCGGGCTTCCGGAAACGGCTCGACCTCGACGATCGTGCCGACGCGGATGTCGACCTTCTCGAAATCGCCGTAGCTGATCGTTTCGCCTGGTCCGCCCGCCTCGCTCATTCGGCAAGCTCCTCGGCGCGCTTGCGCGCCGCCTCGACCGCCCGGTCGAAGAGCGGCTGCATGCCGTCCTCGGCCATCAGAACGGAAAGTGCGGCCGCAGTCGTGCCGCCCGGCGAGGTAACGTTCTGCCTCAGACGCTCAGCGTCGTCTGGGGACTGGTGAAGCAGTTCACCAGCCCCAGAGACAGTCTCCCGTGCAAGGCGCATGGCGAGGTCCGCCGGCAGGCCCGCTTTGCGGCCTGCCTCAGCCATGCATTCCACGAGATAGAAGACATAGGCAGGGCCGCTGCCCGACAGCGCTGTAACGGCATTGATGTCGGCTTCGGAAGAAACCCATTCGACCGGACCGGAAACCTTGAGCAATCCGTCGACAACCTGCCGCTGGGCCTCGGAGACGCCGGCATTGGCGAAAGCGCCCGTGATGCCGCGACCGACCATCGCCGGTGTGTTCGGCATCGCGCGCACCATCGGCGCGGCGCCGAGATGGCTTTCCATGAAGGAGAGCGTCTTGCCGGCCGCGACAGAGACCACCACGGTCTCGGGACCGACGAGCGATTTCAGCGGCGGCAGAACCGCACCCATGACCTGCGGCTTGACCGCCAGGAAAAGAATACCGACCGAAAGCCCCAGCGGCACCTCGCTGGTATAGGTGGCGCCCGCTTCCCGGATCCGCGCCAGCATGGCTTCGGACGGACCCGGATCGATGACCGTGATCGAGGAGCCCGGAATGCCGCTCTTCAGCCACCCCGCCAGCATGGCGCCGCCCATGTTGCCGGCGCCGACGAGAACGATGTTGCCGGTCGCAGCCATGACTCAGGCCTCTCCGGCGGTTTCGAAGAGAACCGCGTCCATCGCGCTCTTGGCATCCATCCCCGACCACACGACGAACTGGAAGGCCTGGAAATAGGCCTCGCAGGCATCGACCGCGCTCGAAAGCAGGACTTCCACCTGGCGGTTGGTCGGCTCGGCGCCGCCGGCGAGCAGCAACGACTGGCGGAAGATGATGACATCTTCCTGACGCCAGATGTCGAAATGCCCCATCAGCACCTGTCCGTTGATGTAGGAGAGAAGCCGGATGACCTCGTTCACGCGGGAATCGGGAATACGGATGTCGAAGGCGCTGGCGAGATGGAGCGCCTCGAACTCTTCCATCCACGAGAAAGACACGTGGTAATCCGCCCAGCGGCCCTCGACCGTCATGGCGATCTCGTCCTCGCCGGAGCGCTCGAACGACCAGTCGTTGTTCGCTGCAACGAACTCGATCATGTCAACCGGATTGGACTGACGTTCAAATTCCATTTCCATAAGGCTCATGCAGCACCTTCTTGACCGGAGCGAAAGGCGACAATTCGCGTGGAGGCACACAAACGAACAGACATCATCCTGCCGGAAGCAACACTGGGAATGATTCCCCCGCAGCCATCAGGACACCATAAGCACCCTGCCCGAAACTTGTGATGGCCCGTTTCGAATCATCATTTAAAATCAGTGTATAATGGCGAGTTTGAAGTACCAGCCCAGAAATGCGTTTCGGCCGACGGGACTGTGGACAGGCTCTGTTGCACAATCTCGGCAAGCAGGCTTAAGCGACTCTGCCGATTGGCTTTTCGGCCGCTGTCCACATGTGGACAACGAGAACGATTATTTTCGCTTGCAACGAGGGGCGAATCCGACGGTCGGCGCATCTCCCGCCAAAACGCCCCGCCTCAGACGCAACCGCCGCCGAATCCCGCTGGAAGTTCGGCGACTTCCGGAGATTCGGCGGCGGTGTCGATCGTCGGTCGTGGAGGAGCCGAACGGCTCACTTGTCCTTGGCGTCGAGGCGTGCCTCGAGGGCAGCGATGCGGGCGAGCAGCGCATCGTTTTCCTCGCGCGCCTTCACCGCCATTTCGCGGACGGCCTCGAATTCCTCGCGCTTGACCACATCCATGCTGTTCAGCCAGCGCTCGGCCTGTGCGTGGAAGGCGGTCTCCATTTCCTTGCGAACGCCCTGGGCGGCGCCGGCAGCATCGGTCATCAGCTTGGCGAATTCGTCCAGAATGCGGTTCGGTCCGGTGGACATCGGGATCGGCTCCTCTTTGGCGGTCGACGCCTCTGCCGGCGCCCTTGTTCATGGTGTTTGAGGTAGGCATTTGGCGGGAGCGATGCAAGCCATAATCTTGCCGGGAGGGCCGGGCAGCTTGCCGGCCGTCCAGAATCCATCTTGACCGCCCCATCTCAGAACGCCATTTTCCGCCGACAGTAACGAAGGTGCAACCGTGCAGTCAGCCGCCGCCCTCCTTTCCATCGTCAGCTTTCCGGCAATCGATCCCGTGGCCATCGCCGTGGGGCCGATCGCGATCCGCTGGTATGGCCTCGCCTATGTCGCCGGCATCATGCTCGGCTGGTTCGTCGCCCGCCGCATGCTCGCCAACACGGCACTCTGGCCGAACGGCACGCCCCCCTGCACGCCCGCACACCTCGACGACTTCCTCGTCTGGGTCGCACTCGGCATCGTGCTCGGCGGCCGCATCGGCTACATCCTCTTCTACGATCTCGATGCCGTGCTCGCCGAACCCGTGCGCGCCATCCAGATATGGAACGGCGGCATGTCATTCCACGGCGGCTTTCTTGGCGCTACCATCGCGATGATCCTGTTTTCCCGCCGCCACGCGATCCCGCTCTGGAGCCTCTTCGACATCGTCGCGAGCGTCGCCCCGATCGGCATTTTCTTCGGGCGGCTTGCGAATTTCATCAACGGTGAACTCTGGGGCCGCATAACCGACGTGCCCTGGGCAATGGTCTTCCCGACCGGCGGTCCGATGCCGCGCCATCCAAGCCAGCTCTACGAGGCGGCGCTCGAAGGGCTCCTGTTGTTCATCATCCTGCAAATCCTCGCGCGCGCCTTCAAGGCTCTGCGCAGGCCGGGAACGGTGACCGGCGCCTTCGTCGCGCTCTACGCGCTCGCGCGCATCACGGTCGAGTTCTTCCGCGAGCCCGACGTGCAGATCGGCTACCTTGCCGGCAACTGGCTCACCATGGGAATGGTTCTGTCCCTCCCCATGCTTGCGGCAGGGCTCTGGGCGATCCTGCGCGCACGCCGGGCGAGCGGCCGTTGAGAAAACGAGAGGCGACGACCGTGACCACACCGCTTGCCACCAAGATCAAGTCACTCATCCGCGCCAACGGCCCGCTCAGCATCAGCGACTATTTCGCGATCTGCCTCGCGGACCCGGAACACGGCTACTACAAGACCCGCAATCCCTTCGGCAGCAACGGCGACTTCGTGACCGCCCCGGAGGTCAGCCAGCTTTTCGGCGAGATGCTCGGTGTCTTCATGGTGGTCGCATGGCGTCGCCATGGCGAGCCGCAGCCGGTGCGCTTCGTCGAGGTCGGCCCCGGCCGCGGTACGATGATGTCGGACATGCTGCGGGTGATCGCCCGCATCGCGCCCGCGCTCTACGAGGCGGCGACCGTCCATCTGGTCGAAACCAGCGCACGCCTTCGCGAGGTGCAGAGGAAGACGCTCGCCGGCTACGCGGGCAAGATCACTTGGCATGAAAGCTTCGACGAAGTGCCTGCCGGCTTTGTCCTCGTTGCGGCGAACGAACTCTTCGACGCGATCCCGATCCGCCAGTTCGTGAAGACGTCCACGGGCTTTCGCGAGCGCATGGTCGGTCTCGACGCCGACGACAAGCTGACCTTCGCCGTCGGCGTCTCGGGCATAGACCCCGCCCTCCTGCCGACGGCGGGCAATCTGCCGCCCGACGGCACCGTCTTCGAGATTGCGCCCGCCCGTCAGGCGGTTCTGGAAACGATGTGCGGGAGGCTGCGTGCCACGGGCGGAACTGCGCTCATCATCGATTACGGTCATATGGCCACGGCCTACGGCGACACCCTGCAGGCGGTGCTCGCCCATGAATTCGATCCACCGCTCGCCCATCCCGGCATGGCCGACCTGACCAGCCATGTCGACTTCGAGCAGCTTGCAATCACGGCAAGCGCCGCCGGCGTGCACGTCAACGGCTGCATGCATCAGGGCGATTTTCTCGTCGGCCTCGGCATCGAGGAACGCGCATCCGCGCTCGGGCGAGGCAAGGACGCCAAGACCCAGACGGAGATCGTGCAGGCGGTCGAACGGCTGGCCGGCGCCGGTGAAGGGCGGATGGGCGAGCTCTTCAAGGTTCTCGCGCTTTCGAGTCCCGCCGTGCCGCTTCCCCCCTTCAAGCCTGCGGATTGACAGAGGCGGCGGGCTTGGGTCACCATCCCGCCAAATCCGGCAGGGGCAGAAGGCGCCGTCTCTTTCACAAGACCCGGCAGGTGGACGAACATCACTCTCACCAAACGCGGACACCGGAAAGCCATGCAGAATCAAGCGTCTCCAGAGCCTATCGAAAGTGCGCTCCTCTCGAAGAACGGGAAGGATCGCTTTCGTCACGGCTTCTTCACCCGCAGGGGCGGCGTCTCGGAAGGCCTCTATGAGGGGCTGAACGTCGGGCTCGGGTCCAACGACGCGCCCGAGCGCGTGCGCGAGAACCGCAGCCGCGTCAGCCGCTGGTTCGGCCTGCCTGAAGAACGCCTCGCGACCGTCCATCAGGTTCATTCGCCGGACGTAATGGTGGTCGACGCCCGCTACGACGGTTCGCGCCCACAGGCCGATGCCATGGTGACTTCGGTGCCGGGCGTCATCCTCGGCGTCCTCACCGCCGATTGCGGGCCGATCCTCTTCGCCGATCCCGAAAACGGCGTCATCGGTGCGGCTCATGCCGGCTGGAAGGGCGCCCTCACCGGCGTCCTGGAAAACACGATCGCCGCTATGGAACAGCTCGGCGCCGCCCGCGAGAGCATCGTCGCCTGCCTCGGCCCCTCGATCAGCGCGCAGAACTACGAGGTCGGCCCCGAATTCGTCGCCCGGTTCCTCGAACAGGATCCGTCCTACGAAGCCTTCTTCTCCCCTTCGGACAGGGAGGGACATGCGATGTTCGACCTGCAGGGCCTCACCCTGAAACGGCTCACGGATGCCGGCCTCAGGGCCGAAAGCCTCGGCCTCTGCACCTATGCCGATCCCGGTTCCTTCTTCTCCTATCGCCGGACCACGCATGCCGGAGAGCCGGATTACGGCCGCCAGATTTCCGCAATCGCAATCACGGAGGACTGACATGGCGCTGCACTTCGACGCGAGCGAATACGCTGCCCGGCTCGACCGTCTGACGGCGCGCATGGCCGAAGAGAAGCTCGACGCATTGCTGCTCTTCGCGCAGGAGAGCATGTACTGGCTGACGGGCTACGACACCTTCGGCTACTGCTTCTTCCAGACGCTCGTGGTGAAGGCAGACGGCTCGCTGACGCTGCTCACCCGCTCGGCCGACCTGCGCCAGGCGCGCCACACCTCGACGATCGAGAACATCGTCGTCTGGGTGGATCGCGTGAATGCCGATCCGGCCGTGGACCTGCGCAACCTGCTGAGCGACATGGACCTGCTCGGATGCCGTATCGGCGTCGAATACGACACGCACGGCATGACGGGCCGCGTCGCGCGCCTCCTCGACAACCAACTCACGACCTTCGGGCAGATCCTCGATGCCTCATACCTCGTCAGCAATCTCCGGCTGGTGAAGAGCCCCGCCGAAATCGGCCATATCGAGCGCGCGGCAGAGCTGGCCGACGACGCGCTCGACGCCGCCCTGCCACTCGTCAGGGCGGGCGGCGGCGAGGCGGAAATCCTCGCAGCGATGCAGGGCGCCATCCTCGCCGGCGGCGGCGACTATCCGGCCAACGAATTCATCATCGGTTCCGGTGCCGACGCACTGCTCTGCCGCTACAAGTCCGGCCGCCGCACACTTTCCGACAAGGACCAGTTGACGCTCGAATGGGCCGGCGTCGACGCCCATTACCATGCGGCGATGATGCGGACGATCATCATCGGCGAAGTCACCGCACGCCACCGCGAACTCTACACGGCCTGCGAGGCCGCGATCCGCGAGGTCGAGGCGGTGCTGCGTCCCGGCAACACCTTCGGCGACGTCTTCGACACCCACGCCCGCATCATGGACGAACGGGGCCTCACCCGGCACAGGCTGAATGCCTGCGGCTATTCCGTCGGCGCACGGTTCTCGCCGTCCTGGATGGAGCACCAGATGTTCCATGCCGGCAATCCGCAGGAAATCCTGCCGGACATGTCGCTCTTCGTGCACATGATCGTCATGGATTCGGAGCGGGAAACAGCGATGACCCTCGGCCACACCTACCTGACGACGGAGGCTGCGCCGCGAGCGCTGTCGAGGCATCCGCTGGAACTCCTCGTCCGCTGAGCGGCCTCGTGAAATCCTGGGGAATTGACAGGCCCCTCCCCGGATCCGATAACAATGCGGACGAAGGCTTGACCGAACAGGAAGGGCAAATGGCCGGATGAAGTGGATCGCAGTAGCATCGACCGTGCTGATCCTGGCGCTTGCCCTCTCCGGCTGCAACACCACCGATGCCCTGACTCCGCAAGCCGATGTCGGCGGCGGAATGCAGGTGGCAAGTTCCCCCGTCACCCAATCCGACACCGACCGGATGGCCGGGGTCCCGGCAGGGCAGCAGCCGCTCGCCGGTCAGGGCTATACGACGCCGCCGCAGAATACGCTGGAAGCCCAGGCACAGGCGCTCGCCGCCGGCAACGGACCGATGCAGCCTCCCCCACCGGTGGGAGGCGTGACGACCGAACAGCAGCCAACGGCACAATCGTCTTTACCGTCGACACAGACGGCACCGACACAGACGGCCGCCCTCGCCCCTGCAAAGGGCACGATCCGCTTCCTGCCGATCATCGGCGCGCCGATCCAGGCCGTGACGCCGCTTTCACGTCAACTCGGGGCTGAAGCGCGGGCCAGCGGGCTGGTGATCAAGGGCTCGAACGATCCGGCGGCCGACCACATCCTCAAGGGATATTTCTCGGCCTTCTCCGAAGGCGGACAAGTCACGATTGTCTATGTCTGGGATATCCTCAACCAGAGCGGCAGCCGCCTGCATCGCATTCAGGGCCAGGAGGTCGTATCGTCGTCGGCGACCGAGGCCTGGGCCGGCGTGCCCGCCTCGCTCATGCAACAGATCGCAACCAAGACCATCAACGAATACACGAGCTGGCTCGCCGGACACGGTGGATGACGACTGGTCACAAACTTTTCACGAAATTCACCGGCCGCGACCGCAAGGCCTCTTGCATTCGGGTCCAAGGACGCTAAAAAGCGCCCATTCAGCATGACAACAGGCGGGCCAAAATGAAGGTTTTCGCGGGTAATTCGAACCGGCAGTTGGCCGAGGCGATCTGCAATTATCTCAATGTTCCTCTTGGGAAAGCCACCGTTCGGCGGTTCGCGGACCAGGAAATTTTCGTAGAGATCCAGGAAAACGTGCGTGGCGAGGACGTTTTCGTCGTCCAGTCGACGTCCTTCCCGGCCAATGACCACCTGATGGAACTGCTGATCATGATCGATGCGTTCCGTCGGTCCTCTGCCCGCCGCATCACCGCCGTGCTTCCCTATTTCGGCTATGCCCGTCAGGACCGCAAGCCGGGGCCCCGCACCCCGATCTCGGCCAAGCTGGTCGCCAACCTCATCACCGAAGCCGGTGCTGACCGCGTGCTGACCCTCGACCTGCATGCCGGCCAGATCCAGGGCTTCTTCGATATCCCGACCGACAACCTCTATGCAGTTCCGATCCTCGCCCGCGACGTGAAGGAGAATTACGACCTCAAGAACGTGATGGTCGTTTCGCCGGACGTCGGCGGCGTGGTGCGCGCCCGCTCGCTCGCCAAGCGCCTCGACTGTCTGCTCGCGATCGTCGACAAGCGTCGCGATCGTCCGGGTGAATCCGAGGTGATGAACGTCATCGGCGACGTGACCGGCAAGGACTGCATCCTGATCGACGACATCGTCGACTCGGGCGGGACGCTCTGCAATGCCGCGGAAGCCCTGCTCAAGAACGGCGCGACCAGCGTGACCGCCTACATCACCCATGGCGTGCTTTCCGGCGGTGCCGTGACCCGCGTCGCCTCCTCCAAGCTGCGCGAACTGGTGATCACCGATTCCATCCAGCCGACGACCGCCGTCCAGTCCGCCCACAACATCCGCGTGCTGACGACCGCCAACCTCTTGGGCGAGGCGATCAACCGCACGAGTGCGGAAGCCTCGGTTTCGAGCCTCTTCGACTGAGGCTCGCCTCCCTCTTGTCCTGAACAATGACGGATGCCAGCATCGTCGCGGCATCCGAACATTCGACAGTGTTTACTTAAGATTGCCGTAAGCAATTTCCGCGACACTTCCGCGCAATTTAGTTGCGGGAGGAGAATATTTGATGTCGCGCACCGATATACGGACGGACAGAATCCGTCCTCTGTCGTCCGTCAAGGCGAAATTCGCCGGCCTCGTCGTCGGCGCCACGCTGGTTTCTTGCATGGCGGTCGGCCTGTTGAGTTACCAGATCGGCAAGGTGGGCCTGATCGAGGCCAGCAAGCTCAGGCTGCAATCGGTCGCGGCAAACCAGTCGAAGGAGGTCACCGACTATCTCGACCGCGTAGGCCAGTCGCTGACCGAGATCGCGCAGAACACGGCGGTCGGCGAAGCGACGGAGATGATGGTCAACATCATCCCGGTCGAGGCACCGACGATCAAGAAGGTATTTCAGCCGGAAGGCTCGACCGTCGAACAGCGCATCGCCATCGACGGCAGCAAGCAGAAGCTGCTCTACGGGACGCGCCACGCGGCCATTCACGGCACGCTGTCGAGCACCTGGAAGAACACCAATGTCAGCGACATCCTGGTTGCCGACGCCAACGGGATGATCATCTACACCGTCACCAAGGGTGGCGAACTCCTGACGACGCTCGACGATCCGGCCAATGCTCGGCTCAAGGAACTCGCCGAGCGCGTGAAAGCCGGCGGCGACCGCGACGTCCATTTCTCGCCTTTCGGCGACTATCCTTACGAGGCAGGAGTTCCATCGGCCTTCATCGCGCAGCCGCTCGCCATTTCCGTCTGGGGGCAGACGCAGCGCAAAGGCACCGTCTTCATCCGCGTCTCCGCCGACAAGCTCACACAGACGATGACGCCCGACGACCTCGGCGCGACCATCGACGACGCCTTCCTGCTCAGCGATGATGGCAGCCTGCGCGGCGGCACGGTCACCGGCGGTAAGGACGCGGTCATCGCGCCCGAACTCGTGGCAGCGGCGAAATCCGGGGCGAGCGGTGCGATCTTCGCCAACTCGGCGAACGGCACGTCCTTCTACTCCTATCTCCCCGTCGATCTCTTCGGGCAACGGCACCTCCTCGCCATCGGCCAGGAAGACGCCAAGGTGCTGGCCTCGGCCAACGACCTCGCCAAATGGGCCTTCCTGGCGACCGTCGCCGTTCTCGCCGTGATGGGTTTGGTTGGAACGCTGGTCTCCTCGAGCCTCACCCGGCCGCTGACGGAGCTCGCCAAGCTGATGAACCGCCTCAATCAGGGCGACAAGAACATCGACATCCGGGCCGCCGGCAGACCGGACGAAATCGGCGTGATGGCGCGCGCCCTCGAAGCCTTCCGTACCAGTGCGCTGGAAAAGGACCGGATGGAGGCTGAGGCCGTCGAACGCGCCGACGAGATCGAGCAGGAGCGCCACCAGCGCGAAGCGGAGAAGGCCCGCAGCGCACAGGAGCTCGAATATGCGGTCTCCGCGCTTGCCGGCGGCCTGCAGGAACTCGCCGAAGGCAAGTTGAACGTTCGGATCGACACGCCCTTCGTGTCCTCGCTCGATCACCTCCGGCTCGACTTCAACCAGTCGCTCGAACATCTCGAACAGGCGATCCGTGCAATCAGCGAAAGCGCCGACACCATCCGCGGTGGCTCCGCCGACCTCAAAGCCGCATCCGAAGACCTCGCGCAGCGGACGGAACGTCAGGCGGCGTCTCTCGAGGAAGCGGCCGCGGCGCTCGGTGACATGACCGGCTCCGTCAACGACGCCCTGAAGCGTTGCGAGACGGCGGTGCAGGTCGCAGCCGAAAGCCTTGCCGGGGCGAAGACCTCGTCTTCGGTCGTCGGCGAGGCGATCACCGCCATGGAGCGCATCGAAAGCTCGTCTTCGAAGATCCGCCAGATCATCGACGTCATCGACCAGATCGCCTTCCAGACGAACCTGCTGGCGCTGAACGCCGGCGTCGAAGCGGCCCGCGCCGGCGAGGCCGGCAAGGGATTTGCCGTCGTCGCCCAGGAAGTCCGCGAACTGGCGCAGAGGTCGTCCGGGGCTGCCCGCGACATCAGCCAGCTCATCAACACGTCGACGGCGGACGTCGAAGGCGGCGTTGCTCTGGTGCTGAAGACCGGCGAGAGCCTGCAGCGGATCGAGACGAACATCGCCGCGATCAACGACCAGATCGGCGCAATCGCCACAGCCTCCCGCGAGCAGTCGATGCGGCTTGCCGAGATCAATGCCTCCGTCAATGCGCTCGACCAGGTGACGCAGCAGAACGCCGCCATGGTCGAGGAAACGACGGCGAGCGCCTTTGCTTTGGCAAACGAGGCGGACGGCCTCACGGGCCAGGTGAACCGTTTCGCGACCGACAGAACCGCCGCGACGGCGAGACGTCAGGCCGCCTGAAACGGCAACAACAACGACGACTGCAGCCCGCGGCGCCCGGTGCCCGCGGGCCTTTTCATGTTCAGGGTCGGGGCACGGCAGGAATGCCGCACGCGGGCTCGCCGGAACCGAACAGCCGCGACCGTGTGAGGAACCGACGCTCGCGGCCGTTGTCGAGCGAAAACATCCCACCCCTGCCGGGCACCACGTCGATGATGAGCTGGGTGTGTTTCCAGACCTCGTACTGGCTGCCGCTGATGTAGAACGGCACGCCGCCGATCTCGCCGAGCTTCACGTCGGTTTCCCCGACCCGGTATTCGCTTGCTGGATAGCACATGGGCGAGGAGCCGTCGCAGCATCCGCCGGACTGGTGGAAAAGGATGTCGGGGTAGTCCTGCTGAATCTCTGCAAGGAAATCGAGCGCCGCAGCGGTTGCGATCACGCGCGGTTCATCGACGGGATTCTCGGTCATCACAGTTCTCCCAAAGAGGTTGCAGACGCGCGAAACCCTCCCCTTGAGGGGGAGGGTCGGCACGCAAGTGCCGGGGTGGGGTGACCCTTTGTGGAGGTGCCGATCGCCCCACCCGCAGCCTTTGTGCGACCGCTCCCTCTCGGAGGGGGAGATGAAGGCCTCCTCAGAAGAAGCCGAGCGCCTTCGGGCTGTAGCTGACCAGCATGTTCTTGGTCTGCTGGTAATGGTCGAGCATCATCTTGTGGGTCTCGCGGCCGATACCCGACTGCTTGTAGCCGCCGAAGGCCGCATGGGCCGGATAGGCGTGGTAGCAGTTGGTCCACACCCGGCCGGCCTGGATGTTGCGGCCGAAGTGGTAGCAGGTGTTCGCATCGCGGCTCCAGACGCCGGCGCCGAGGCCGTAGAGCGTATCGTTGGCGATCGCGAGCGCTTCCGCCTCGTCCTTGAAGGTCGTAACCGAAACGACCGGCCCGAAGATTTCCTCCTGGAAGATGCGCATCTTGTTGTGGCCCTTGAAGACCGTCGGCTTGACGTAGTAGCCGCCGGAAAGCTCGCCGGGCAGCTGGTTGCGATAGCCGCCGGTCAGCACTTCCGCACCTTCCTGCTTGCCGATGTCGATATAGGACATGATCTTTTCGAGTTGCTCGGAAGAGGCCTGCGCACCGATCATAGTCGACATGGCGAGCGGATCACCCTGGACGACGGCTTCGACGCGCTTGATCGCCTTCTCCATGAAGCGGTCGTAGATCTTCTCATGCACCAGCGCGCGGCTCGGGCAGGTGCAGACCTCGCCCTGGTTGAGCGCGAACATCGCAAAGCCTTCGAGCGCCTTGTCGAGGTAGTCGTCGTCCTCGCGCATGACATCCTCGAAGAAGATGTTCGGCGACTTGCCGCCGAGCTCCAGCGTGACGGGGATCAGGTTCTGCGAGGCATACTGCATGATCAGCCGGCCGGTCGAGGTCTCGCCGGTGAAGGCGATCTTGGCGATCCGCGGGCTGGTCGCGAGCGGCTTGCCGGCTTCGAGGCCGAAGCCGTTGACGACGTTGAGTACGCCCGGCGGCAGGAGATCGCCGACGAGGTCCATCAGGACGAGGATGGAGGCCGGGGTCTGCTCGGCCGGCTTCAGCACGATGCAGTTGCCGGCGGCGAGCGCCGGGGCGACCTTCCATGCCGCCATCAGCAGCGGAAAGTTCCACGGGATGATCTGACCGACGACACCGAGCGGCTCGTGGAAATGGTAGGCGACAGTGTCGTGGTCGACCTCGCCGATCGAACCTTCCTGGGCGCGGACGCAAGCCGCGAAATAGCGGAAGTGGTCGATGGCGAGCGGGATGTCGGCGACCATCGTCTCGCGCAGCGGCTTGCCGTTGTCCCAGGTCTCGGCGCGCGCCAGAAGCTCGAGATTGGCTTCCATGCGGTCGGCGATCTTGTTCAGAATGTTGGCGCGCTCGGTGGTCGATGTGCGGCCCCATTTGTCCTTGGCGGCATGTGCCGCATCGAGGGCGAGATTGATGTCGTGCTCGTCGGAGCGGGCAACCTCGCAGAGCTTGCCGCCGGTCACCGGCGTGATGTTGTCGAAGTAGCGGCCGTTGACCGGATCGCGCCACTCGCCGCCGATGAAATTGCCGTAGCGCAGCTTGAACGGGCTCTGGGCAATGGTCTGGACTTGGATATTCATGAAGTCATCCTCCCTGGGTCGATGTCCCTCCTCGGGACCGATGGGAGAATGATTGCCGGCAAAGCCCTTCACGGATAGGGGGAGGACGGTATACCGCAGCGCACACTGTTTCAGTTCTGCGACACTTGCGGCGGCATCACTGAAGCGCGAAACGCTTCATCTTCCGGTGCAGGGTCGCACGGCTGATGCCGAGCACCTGGGCAGCCTGCGAGACGTTGCCGTTGGTGCGCGAGAGTGCCCGGCGAAGCGCTGCGCGTTCCGCCTCGTCGAGATCGGCAACACCCTCGCCCCTGCCTTCGCAGAGCGCGTCGGAGGCAGGCAGCCCTTGCGCGATCCGCTGGTCGTCGAGCCTCAGTGCCAGGCGCGCGGCCCGGGTCGCCCCGAGCACGAGGTCATCGCCGTCGACGGCGAGAAGCGCGACCGAACCGGCGCTCGCCGTCGGCACCATGACGATACGCGCGCCTGGAAAGGCAAGCCTGAAGAGCGTCGCCTCGACGCGGACGGCCGCATCGCGCACGGCTTGCGACAGGATCGCCAGGGTCATGTCGGTGACGTCGTTCCGGCAGGTCGAGATGTCGAGCGCCGCGGCCACCCGTCCCAGATGATCGCGGATCGGCGCGGTCACGCAGCTCAGGCCGGTGTTCGCACTCAGAAAATGCTGGTCCCGATGAATCATGACAGCGCGCTGATCGGCAAGGGCCGTGCCGATGCCGTTGGTCCCAACGCTCGCCTCGCTCCAGACGGCCTGCGGCCATAGCCCGAGCTCACGAAAGTCCGCATCATCGCCCGGCGCGCCGCGGCGGTCCAAAACCACGCCGTCGCGGTCGGAGAGAAGGATACAGCAACCCGACCGGCCGACGGTCTGGTAAAGTCGGTCGACCTCCTCACTGCAGGCGGAGACGAGATGCCCCGCCCTCTCGCGCGCCGAGCGGAAGACAGCTTCTTCGACGCGTTCAGGCTTGCGGCATTCCTCCGGCTGGAGTTGGTGAAGGTCGAGGCAGCGGCGCCACGAGGCCGCGATCGGCGAACTGGCGGCGGCAGAACTCTGCGTCGCTGTCCGGTAAACCAGGTCCGAATGGTTGGGCTGCCGAGGCATCTGCTCCTCCCAAAGCATACGACATCATGCCTGCGCGTGGACTATCTTTCAATCATCATCCGCTTATACAAGGCCGATGCGAATATCGCTGTCGCATCTGTCGCAGTTTTGAGACATACACGGGGACTTCGGGTCGCTTCTCGCCGCCTGGCAAGGCGAAGTGCGGGTGAATGTGCCGTCACCCCGGCGAAAAGCCCTGCAATTGCCGGCCTGCGCTTGCCTTTCACGGCCTTCTGGTCTATAGCGCCCCGGTCCGCGTAGACACCCTTGGAGGCAACGCGGATGAGGCCGTCGCAAGACACCTCGGTTTCGTGTGGCAAGACACAATCACCCTGCCCCGGAACTCTCCAAATAACCTTGAAAGGACAAAGCCATGAGCCACTCTTCTTACGAGCTCAAGGCCGTAGCACGCGAACGGGTTGGTAAGGGGTCCTCCCGTGAACTTCGCCGCAACGGTTCCATTCCCGCTGTCATCTACGGTGACAAGCAGGCCCCCATTTCCATCGTGCTCAACACGAACGAAGTCACCAAGCGCATCCATGCCGGCGGTTTCATGACCACGGTTGCCACGATCGAAGTCGGCAACGACAAGATCAAGGTCCTGCCGAAGGACTACCAGCTTGATCCGGTTCGCGACTTCGTTCTGCACGTCGACTTCCTGCGCGTCTCGGCCGACAGCCAGGTCTCCGTCCAGGTTCCGGTTCACTTCATCAACGAAGACAAGTCGGCCATCAAGATCGGTGGCGTCCTGAACGTCGTCCGTCACGAAGTCGAGCTGCACTGCCCGGCCGATGCGATCCCGGAATTCATCACGGTCGACCTCGCAGGTCACAAGATCGGTGACAGCCTGCACATCTCGCATGTGAAGCTGCCGAACGGCGTGACCCCGGTCATCGGCGATCGCGACTTCACGATCGCGACCATCGTCGCTCCGGCCGGCGGTGTCTCCGAAGGCGAGGAAGCTGCCGAAGCGTAATCCCGCGCCGGCAAGTTCCGACATCTGCAATCCCGTCTCCGAAAGGAGGCGGGATTTTTCGTTGCGCACCCGAAATGCAGGGCGGGCGCGGTGCCCGGAGGCCCGAAGCGGGCTTTAGCGAGATTTAATGATTTCATGTCAGCCTTCCCCTGTGCAGGGTGCGAGGGGGCATGACATCGTGACAGAAGCGTTATCCGGTCAACCGATTGCTGGCCGTGGAAAGCCATGACACGGTCGGTCGAAAGCCGTTTCCTCGCGATCATTGCAATCGCAGTCGGCATCCTCGTCATACCTCTTCTCGCGCTCTTCCTCGCCCTGTCGTCGGAACGCTCGGCCAGGGAGCTCAACGACCATGTCGAGATCCTCCTCGCCGCCAATGCACAGGCGCTGGCAAAGCCGCTCTGGGACTTCGATGTCGAGAGCGCCGAGCAAATCACCGCGGCGATCGTCTCCGACGACGCGATCACCAAGGTTCGGGTCCGCGACGTATCCGGTGGCATCAGCGTCTCCATGCCGCCTATGCCGAACTGGCCGAAGAGCGGCGTCCAGTCGCTCTCCCGTCCGATCGTCTACAAGACGCTGGACGGCCCGAAGACGGTCGGTTTGATCACCGTCTACTTCCACCGCCTCGGCGTCTTCTCGACGCTGCGGGAAGCGGAAGGCATCTTCATCGGCATCTTCATCATCGCGATCCTTGCAATGGTCGGCGCGGCTATCCTCGGCAACCGCATCATGATCGTCAAACCGCTGCTGAAGCTGACGGCTGCCATCGAGGCGACCCGCAGGCTCGGATCGCGCCACCACGTCGACTGGAATTCGAACGACGAGATGGGCCGGCTCGCGCAGAGCTTCAACGCCATGCAGACGCAGCTGGAGCAGGAGGAACGGGAGCTCAAGATCGCCCATCGGCGGGCGACGGACATCTACAACCTGACGCCTGCCATGCTGTTCTCTATCGACGAGAACGACCGGATTACCGACGTCAGCGATTACTGGCTGCTCGCCACCGGCTATGCTCGCGACGAGGTGATCGCCAGACACTTTGCCGAGCTCGTCGATGCCGAGGTGCGCGACGAGTATCTGGTTCACCGTGAGCGCCCGAGCGACCGCAAGGTCGTCGAGTGTACCACCAAGTTCGTCTGCAAGGACGGCCGCGTCATGGACGTTCTGATCGTCGAGAGCGGCAAGGCCGCCCGCGACGGCGAGACCGGCCTGTCTCTCAGCGTGATGACCGACGTGACGGAGCTCAAGCGGTCAGAAGCGAGAGTCCGACGCCAGGCGGTGACCGACCATCTGACCGGGCTCTTGAACCGGCAGGGCTTTGAAGGCGCTCTCGATGACGAAATCCGCGAAACGGATGCCCGCCAGGGCGAGCTCGCCTGCATCTTCGTCGACCTCGACCGCTTCAAGTGGATCAACGACAATCTCGGCCACCAGGCCGGCGATACGGTTCTGTGCCGGCTCGTTGAACTCATGGGGCGGCAGCTCCCGCCGGCGGCCATCGCCGCGCGCATCGGCGGCGACGAATTTGCGATCCTGCTTCGCTCCAATAATGCCGAAACGGACGCACTCGCCCTCGCCCATCGCCTCTGCGGCATGCTGGAAGAGCCCCTTTTCGTCAGCGGATCGACGGTGCGGCTGAGTGCTAGCATCGGCGTCGCGCTCTATCCCCGCCATGCGCACAATGCCGCGGAACTGCTGCAGAAATCGGACATGGCGATGTACACGAAGAAGCGCGACGGCAAGAACGGCGCGCTGCTCTACGACCCGCTGTTTCAGGACACGACGCGCCAGAGAGCGGAAATCGAGCAGGACATCGAGGAGGCGCTCAGGAACGACTGGTTCGAGGCCTATTTCCAGCCGATCGTCGACCTCGGGGACGGGCACGTGACCGGATACGAGGCGCTTATGCGCCTCAACCACCCACGGAAGGGGCTGCTGCCGCCCTCCGACATCATCAGGATCGCCGAAGAAACCGGCGCCATCGGCCGGATCGGCAATCGCGTGTTCGAAAAGGGGCTCGCCAACCTCGTCGCGCTGACGCAGGCGTCTGGCGACGACCGTGCGTATCTCGCGGTCAACTTCTCGCCGTTGCAGCTCGAGCCGGCGTTGCCGATGCTGCTGACGGCGCTCACCGCACGCCACGGGATCGATCCGCAACGCCTCGTCATCGAGATCACCGAAGCGACGCTTCTCCACGACAACCCGCAGATCCGCATGGTGCTCGACGAATTCAGCCGCATCGGTTGCCGTATCGCACTCGACGATTTCGGCACCGGCTATTCGTCGCTCAGCTATCTCAGCCGCTTCCCCGTCGACATCGTGAAGATCGACCAGTCCTTCATCCGCTCCCTCGCTTCCGGCGAGGCGGAATTGCGCGACAAGAGCCGTATGCTGGTCGAAGGCATCACCGCCATCTCCCACAAGATGGAGTGCTCAGTGACCGCGGAAGGCATCGAGACGACGGAACAGCGCGACCTCCTTCGGGAATTCGGCGTCGACTGCGGACAGGGCTATCTTTTCGCGCGACCGCAACCCGTGGAGCAGTTGATTGCAGCCTACGACACCACGCGAAAAGTCACCTCGGTCGCCTGACGCGGCTAAACGAGCAAGGATGGCATGACATGAAGAGACTTGCGTTACTCCTGCTGCTCGGCACGGCGTCAGCCGCCGGGGCCGAGACCGTCCACTTCACGACGGAGGAATACCCACCCTACAATTTCCGCGAAGGCAACGAGTATCGCGGCCTCGGCTACGAGCAGGTCGTCGCGCTGATGAAGGAAGCCGGCATCGACTACACGATCGAGATGATGCCGTGGGCCCGCGCGCTCGCGCTTGCCGAGAGCGAGCCGCTCTACTGCGTCTTCACGACCGCCCACATCGCCGAACGCAACAAGCACTTCAAATGGGTCGAGCCGTTGGCGATAGACCGCAACGTGATGGTGGCGAGACAGGGTGCCGGCATCAAGGCGCTCACCATCGCCGAGGCGCGCGAATACGTCGTCGGAACCCAGCGCAACGACTATACCCAGCAGTTACTGGAGCGGAACGGCTTCCCGAAGGTCGACCTCGCGACCGACCTCGAGCTCACGCTGAAGAAGCTCCTGAGCGGGCGCATCGACATGATGCCGATCTCGGAACGCTACTATCTCCAGCTGCGTGAAGAAGGCCACCCGATCGAGAAGCGCTTCGTGCTGACAGAACAGCAGTTCAGCATCGCCTGCAACCTGGACTTTCCCGAGGACCTGCTCCTGAAGATGCAGGCGGGCCTCGACAAGCTGATTGCCGACGGCACGCAGAGGAAGATCCTCACCAAGTACGGAATGCAGATCCTGAATTGACGGATGTACCGCAGGGGTTGACATCCGCGCGGTTTCGCGGTGGTGGATCACAGATCCATTCCAAAGGCGGACCGTCCCATGCTCATCATCGCCGGCCTCGGCAATCCGGGCGCCAAGTATTCGGAGAACCGGCACAATATCGGCTTCATGGCGGTGGACGCGATCCATCGCCGCCACCGCTTCTCGCCCTGGAGCAAGAAGTTCAAGGCGGAGATCGCCGAAGGCGAGATCGGCGGCGAGAAGGTGCTGCTGATGAAGCCGCAGACCTTCATGAATCTTTCCGGCGAGGCGGTCGGGGAAGCGATGCGCTTCTACAAGCTGAAGCCCGCCGACATCGTCGCGATCCACGACGAACTCGACCTTCCCGCCGGCAAGGCGCGGATGAAGACGGGCGGCGGCCATGGCGGTCATAACGGGCTGAAGTCGCTCGACGCCCATTGCGGCAAGGACTACCGCCGCCTCCGGCTCGGCATCGGCCATCCCGGCGACAAGGAGCGCGTGCACGGCCATGTGCTCGGCGATTTCGCCAAGGTCGATCGCACCTGGCTCGATCCGCTGCTCGACGCGATCGCCGACAATGCCGACCTCCTGCTCCAGCCCGACGAGTCGAAGCTCATGAACAAGCTCGCGCTCGCAACCGGAGGCAAGGAGGAGCCCACGAAAGCGAAAGCGGAGAAACCGGCCGGCCAGTCGCACATCCGTCAGGCCCGCAACAACGCCCAGCCGAAGAAGCTACCGGAGACGGGGCCGATGGCGGAGATGCTGAAGCGGATGTTCTCGAAGAAGGACGACTGATCCGATGGTGAACCCGGTCGAGGTTCGGGCGCTCGAAAAGGCAGATCTTGAAAGTCTGCTGGCGCTTTATGGCCAGTTGATCGAAAACGACCTGCCGCTGACGCCCGGACTTGCTGAGATACGCTTCGACGAAATCCTCGCTCGTGACGGTCTCACCGTATTCGGCGCCTTCGTCGACGGCACGCTAGCCAGCACCTGCACGCTGATCGTGGTGCCCAACCTCACCCGCGGCGGCATGCCCTACGCCTTCATCGAAAATGTCGTCACCGACACCGGACATCGCCGCAGCGGCCTGGGCCGGCGAACGATGCAGGCAGCAATCGACGCCGCCTTTCACGCCGGTTGCTACACCGTGCGATTGATGACCGGGGCCAAGCGCCCGGGCACGCTCGACTTCTATAGAAGCTGCGGCTTCGATACGACCAAGCACGGGCTGGAAATCCGCCGAATTCCGCCCCGCTGAATCGCGTCCTCACTCCTCCGGCTCGGTCGTGAACATCAGCGGAAAGCCCGCCTGCTTTCCGAGTTCCGTCCCTTCCCTGGCCTTGGTCTCGGCGATGTCGCGCACATAAACACAGACGACGCAGCTTCCCTTCTGATGCGCCGTGATCATCACCCGGTAGCACATGTCCTCGCTCATGCGGAAAACCGCCTTGAGCACGACGACCACGAATTCCCGCGGCGTGTAGTCGTCGTTGACGAGGATGACCTTGTAGAGCTTCGGCCGTTCGATCCTGGGCTTGGTGCCTGGTTTCACCTTGACCGCAATATCATTGCCACTCATCGGAACGCTCCCGCGATGACAGATGGATGGGCAAAGCGCCTGAAGGCACGATATTGCCTCGCCGGCGGGCGTCATTCAAGGATTTCGCTCCTGGCGCTACGGCAGACGACACCGCAAAGCCGCCGAACGGTGCTCCGATCGCCGCTCCGGCGACGACAGCCCTTGACCTTGCCCCGCCCATTTCGCAAAAGGCAGCAACGGAATTCTCAAGCTGAGCAGGTATTCAAGCCATGGGCTTCAAATGCGGTATCGTCGGACTGCCGAATGTCGGCAAGTCCACCCTCTTCAACGCGCTGACCAAGACGGCAGCGGCACAAGCCGCCAACTATCCATTCTGCACGATCGAGCCGAACACCGGTGAGGTCGCCGTTCCCGATCCGCGCATGCCGAAGCTCGCGAAGGTCGCCGGCTCGAAGGAAATCATCCCCACCCGCATCTCCTTCGTCGACATCGCCGGCCTGGTGCGCGGCGCGTCGAAGGGCGAAGGCCTGGGCAACAAGTTCCTCGCCAACATCCGCGAAGTGGACGCCATCGTCCACGTCCTGCGCTGCTTCGAGGACCCGGACATCACCCACGTCGAAGGCCGCATCGATCCGGTCGGCGACGCCGACACGATCGAGACCGAGCTGATGCTCGCCGACCTCGAAAGCCTGGAGCGCCGCGTCGAGCAGACCCGCAAGCGCGCGACCGGCAAGGACAAGGAGTCCATGGCGCAGCTTCCGGTCATGGAAGCGGTCATCAAGCTGCTACAGGACGGCAAGCCCGCCCGCCTGCTCCTGAAGACGCTCGGCGCCGACGAGATCCAGATCCTGAAGGAGCTGAACCTCCTCACCTCGCATCCGGTCCTCTACGTCTGCAACGTCGCGGAGGCCGACGCCTCGACCGGCAACAAGTACACCGAAGCCGTCGCTGAGATGGCGAAGGAGCAAGGAGCCGAGACGGTCATCATCTCGGCTGCCATCGAGGCGGAAGTGGCCCAGCTTCCGGAAGAGGAATCGAAGGAGTTCCTCGCCGCACTCGGCCTGGAAGAGGCGGGCCTCGACCGGCTGATCCGCGCCGGCTATCACCTGCTCGACCTGATCACCTACTTCACCGTGGGCCCGAAGGAATGCCGCGCCTGGACGATCGTCCGCGGCACCAAGGCGCCGCAGGCGGCCGGCGTCATCCACAGCGACTTCGAACGCGGCTTCATCCGCGCATTCACCATCGGCTACGACGACTTCATCGCCTATGGTGGCGAAGTCGGCGCCAAGGAAGCCGGCAAGGCCCGCGACGAAGGCAAGGAGTATGTCGTCAACGACGGCGACGTGATCCACTTCCGCTTCAACACCTGAGCGGAGCCGCTCCGGTCACACAACAAAAAAGGCATCGCCACCCCCGTGGCGATGCCTTTCTCTTTTGAGCGGCGGGAGCGCCTACGCCTTCTTTGCCGGGCAGGAGGAGATGCCGAGCATCGAATAGAGCGGGCAGGTTCCGAAGAGCCCCGTCAGCAGGGGCACGATCCCGATCAGCGCGTAATAGCGCCACCACGCGCCCGGATAGTAGAAAAACAGCGACAGCAGGACGAGGCCGACGACAATGCGAACGACCCGGTCGACCGTCCCGACATTCTTGGCGAACATTGGCTTTCCTTTCCGTGTTGGAAGACATTTCGCAAGATCGCAGCATAGCCGAACGCCGCACCGCGTCAGTGACTTAGTCACGTCGTCTGAAACATGAAGCGAAGCTAGCCGGTCAGTCGGCAGACGCCATCCGCCGAAGCTGCACGGGATCGAGGATGCGGATCTGCCCGCGTTCGCTGCTGACGACGCCGCGGGCCGAAAGCGCCTCCAGCCGCCGCGACACCACCTCGCGCGCCGAGCCGATCATCGCGGCAAGCTCCTGGTGGGTGGCAACGACGATCCCTTCCGGGCGCGCCCGCTCGAGCAGCGATTTCGCAAGACGCCGCTCCACCTTCACGAAAGCCACCTGCTCCAGCAGCAGCATCAGTTCGGACAGGCGGCTGGCGAAGGCACGGAAGACGAAGCCGCGAAAGGCGGCGGAGGTCGCAAGCAGGTCGTCGAACACCTGCGGCGGCACCATGACTGCCACGAGGTCCGTTTCGGCGATCGCCTCACCCGTATACGGCGCACCGCCGAGCACGCCGAGCGTCGTCTGCACGCAGGTCTCACCGGGGCAGACGGAATAGAGGAGAAGCTCGCGGCCGTTGCGGCCGGTCATGTAGACACCGATCCGGCCGGAGAGAAGAATGAGAAAGACCTCGGCCCTGTCGCCCGGCCGGAAGAGCGTCGTGCGCTCCGGCACGTGCTGCGGCCTCAGGCTGCCGAGATGCGCGCGGACCTCCGGCTCCAGCGTGTGGAGAAAGCCTGCCTGATCGAGCCAACCCGCCATGGACCCTCCAGCGATTCCGGGGCATAAGACGCATTGTGCACACTTGGCGGACAGAGGAAACAGCGGATGCAGGCCGAACGGCTCCACTACGAGGACTTCACGCCCGGGCGACGCTTCGAGCTCGGACCGCGGACAGTGGCGACCGCGGAGATCATAGACTTCGCCAAGGAGTTCGACCCACAACCAATGCATCTTTCGGAAGAGGCGGGCCGTGCGAGCATTCTCGGCGGACTGTCCGCCTCCGGCTGGCATACGAGCAGCCTCTTCATGCGCATGATGATCGACAGCTACGTGCTGAACTCCGCGTCCGAAGGCGCGCCGGGGATCGACGTCATGCAGTGGCGAAAGCCGGTCATCGCCGGTGATACGCTGAGCGGCCATTCGACGGTCGAGGCCGCCCGGCCGATGCGTTCGCGCCCCGGCCTCGCGATCGTCACCTTCGGCCACGAACTCTTCAACCAGCGCGGAGAGCTCGTCCTTTCCGCCCGCAATTCGATCATGGTGCGTCAGCGCAACTCCGAAAAGGCTTCCGCATGAGGATGCTCGACCTCTACCCCGCCGGTACGCGCCTCGTGCTCGGTTCGGCGACCTTCTCCGCCGAAGACATCATACGCTTTGCCGAAAAGTTCGACCCGCAGCCCTTCCATGTCGACGCGGAAGCGGCGAAGAATTACGTCTTCGGGGCGCTGTGTGCCTCGGGCTGGCATACCTGCGCCTGCTGGATGCGATGCTTCGTTGACTTCTGGAGGCGAGAGACGCAGCGCCTTGCCGCCGAAGGCATCGCACCGCCGAGCCTCGGCCCCTCCCCGGGGTTCGCCGAACTGCAATGGCTGAAACCCGTCTATGCGGGCGATGTCGTCAGCTATTTGCTCACCAGCCTCGACAGCCGTCCGCTGGCCTCCCGGCCCGGTCTGGTTCTCAACACCGGCCTCGCCGAAGGGTTCAACCAGAACGGCGAACCGGTGCTGCGGTTCAAGAGCAATATCCTTGAATTCCTGCCGGAAGACGACGCCAGCCAGCCATAGCCATCGGGGCTCTCCGTGCCTCCGGCTTCAGTGGCCGGAGAATTCCACCAGCGTGCGCACCTCGACCCCCAGCGCCTCGAGCTTCTTGCGTCCGCCGAGGTCCGGCAGGTCGATGACGAAGCAGGCGGAGACGACGTCGGCCCCGATCTGGCGCAGCAATTGGACCGCGCCGACGGCGGTGCCGCCGGTTGCGATCAGGTCGTCGACGAGGATCACTTTCTCGCCCGGCTCGACAGCGTCCACATGCATCTCCATCTCGTCTACGCCGTATTCGAGGCTGTAGGCGATCCTGACCGTGTCGTGGGGAAGCTTTCCCTTCTTGCGGATCGGCACGAAGCCGGCGGAGAGCTGGTGGGCGAGAGCGCCTCCGAGAATGAAGCCGCGCGCCTCCATGCCGGCGACCTTGTCGATCTTCATGCCCGCATAGGGTTGCACGAGCGCATCGACCGCCCGTCGGAAGGCCCGCGGGTTGCCGAGCAGCGTGGTGATGTCGCGAAAGACGATGCCGGGTTTCGGGTAATCGGGGATCGAGCGGATGGAGGATGCGAGCTCAAGCGCGAAGTTGCTCATGGTCTGTCCAGTGTCATTCTCATTTCGGGAAGATTACGCCGGACAGTAGCAAGTCCGGCTTTTCCGACCAACAAAAAAGGCGGCCCGAAGACCGCCTTTCGAAGCACTGATCGCGAGGATCAGTGTTCCTTGTTGGCATAGACCGACTTCTTCGTCAGGTAGACGAGAGCGGTGAAGATCGCGAGGAACACCATGACCATGAAGCCAGTGTGCTTGCGTTCTTCGAGGTGCGGCTCGGCCGCCCACATCAGGAACGCCGAGACGTCCTTAGCGTACTGGTCGAGCGTTTCCGGCGAACCGTCGTCATAGGTCACCTGGCCGTCACTGAGCGGCGGAGCCATGGCGAGCGACGCGGCAGCAGCGAAGTGCGGGTTGAAGTAGGTGCCGTCGGCGACCGTGACGCCTTCCGGCGCTTCCTGGTAGCCTGTTAGCAGCGAGTAGATGTAGTCCGGACCACCTTCCTGATACTGGGTGAAGATATCGAAGATGAAGGTCGGGAAGCCGCGTTCGATGCCACGCGCCTTGGCGAGCAGCGACATGTCCGGCGGAGCGGCGCCGTTGTTGGCGGCAGCTGCCGCTTCCTTGTTCGGGAACGGCGACGGGAAGTGATCGGACGGAACAGCCTTGCGGGTGAACATCTCACCATCGGCATTCGGGCCGTCCTGGACTTCGTATTCGCCGGCGAACGCCTTGACCTGCTCTTCCGAGTAGCCGAGGTCCTCGAGCGTGCGGAACGAGACCAGGTTCATCGAGTGACAGGCCGAGCAGACTTCTTTGTAGATCTTCAGGCCGCGCTGAAGCTGGCCCTTGTCGTACTTGCCGAACGGGCCGGCGAACGTCCAGTCGACGTTCTTCGGCTTGAAGATCGGGTAGTGGCCGGCGGCCGCGGCGTGTTCGGCCGCCGCAGCCACGTCGGTTGCTTCCTGCGCGACCGCGGAAGTGGCGCCGAAGCCCGCAATGGCGGCGATCAGCGCGATGCTCGTTACAAGCTTTTTCATCTTATGATCCCTCTTTCGCGCGCTCAGGCCTGGGTTGCGGCAGACTTGCCGCTCTTTTCGAGAACCGCCTCGGTGATCGAGTTCGGAACGCGGCGCGGCTTTTCGAACAGGCCGAGCAGCGGCATGATCACGATGAAGAAGCCGAAGTAGTAGAGCGTGCCGAGCTGGGCCATCAGCGTGTAGAGGTCCGAAGGCTGACGCGAGCCGAGCCAGCCGAGCAGGATGCAGTCGGCGACGAACAGCCAGAAGAACAGCTTGTACCACGGACGGTAGACGGCCGAGCGAACCTTGGAGGTGTCGAGCCAGGGCAGGAAGAAGAGGATGATGATTGAGCCGAACATCACCAGAACGCCGCCGAGCTTGGAGTCGATCGGGCCGACGTTGAAGGTGATGGCGCGCAGCATCGCGTAGAACGGCAGGTAGTACCATTCCGGAACGATGTGGGCCGGGGTCTTCAGCGGATCGGCCATCGTGTAGTTGTCGGGGTGACCGAGGTAGTTCGGCAGGTAGAAGATGAACCAGGCATAGACGATCAGGAAGACCGAAACGCCGAAGGCATCCTTGAGCGTCGCATAGGGAGTGAAGGGAACGGTGTCCGTCTTCGACTTCACTTCGACGCCGGTCGGGTTGGTCTGGCCGGTGACATGCAGTGCCCAGACGTGCAGGACGACGACGCCGGCAATCATGAAGGGCAGCAGGTAGTGCAGCGAGAAGAAGCGGTTGAGCGTCGGATTGTCGACCGCGAAGCCACCGAGCAGGAACTGCTGGATCCATTCGCCGACCCACGGGAAGGCGGTGAAGAAGCCGGTGATGACGGTCGCGCCCCAGAAGGACATCTGACCCCAGGGCAGAACGTAGCCCATGAAGCCGGTCGCCATCATCAGCAGGTAGATAACCACGCCGAGGATCCAGAGGATTTCGCGGGGCGCCTTGTAGGAGCCGTAGTAGAGGCCGCGGGCGATGTGGAGATAGACGGCGATGAAGAAGAACGACGCGCCGTTGGCGTGCATGTAGCGCAGCAGCCAGCCGTGGTTGACGTCGCGCATGATCTTTTCGACCGAGTTGAAGGCGATCGTCGTTTCCGCGCCGTAGTGCATGGCGAGAACCACGCCGGTCAGGATCTGCACAACGAGCATCACCGACAGCATGGCGCCGAACGTATAGGCATAGTTCAGGTTGCGGGGCACGGGATAGGCGACAAAACTGTCATAGACCATACGCGGCAGAGGCAGCCGCGCGTCGATCCACTTCCCGAGGCCGCTCGACGGCTGGTAGCTAGAATGACCACTCATATTATGTATCCCCTCAACCGATCTTGATCACAGAATCGGAAACGAATGCAAAGGTAGGAACGGCAAGGTTCTGCGGGGCAGGACCCTTGCGGATACGACCGGCCGTGTCGTAGTGCGAGCCGTGGCAGGGACAGAACCAGCCGCCGAAATCGCCTGCCTGGCCGAGCGGAACGCAGCCGAGATGGGTGCAGGAGCCGACCATTACGATCCAGTTTTCCTTGCCTTCGCCGGCCGAACGGGCGATGTCGGTCGCTTCCGCGGCGGGATCGACGTTGGCGTTGCGGGCGACCGGATCCTTGAGATCGGTGAGCGCGACCTGCTTGGCCTCTTCGACTTCCTTGTCGGTGCGGTTGCGGATGAACACCGGCTTTCCGCGCCACTTGACGGTGAGCGACATGCCGGGCTCGAGCGCCGAAACGTCCACTTCGATCGAAGCGAGCGCGAGCGTCGAGGCGTCCGGACGCATCTGGTCGATGAAGGGCCAGGCAACCGCAGCGGCACCGACCACACCGGCCATACCGGTCGTCAGATAAAGAAAGTCGCGGCGAGAAGGCTCGCCCAAGGTCTCGCTATTGATGTCGTGTTCGCTCACGGTCAAACCATCCTCTTCGCAAAATTCTGCGATAAACCGCATTGCCTCCGCGACAGGAAGCCTGCGCGCAGACACAGTTGCGCCACAGATTCCCCGCCAATTTGGCGCGTTCTAAGCCCGATAACAAAATATGTCCAGCCTTGGCAGGGGGATGGGGGCACATTGTCGCGGAAAATCTTGGGACAGGTCCTTCCGCGTCACACGAGGGGCTTTCAGGCGACATCGGGCCTCCTCCGAAAGGCGTAGAAGGCGCCTCCCCACCTGTCATTCGTCAGCTTCGCCGCCTCCGGCAAGCCGCGTTTGAGGCTGCGTCACCACCATTCCGGCGAGACTTCCATGTTCAGCGTCGCGGCGCCGGCCCCGAGGCGGCGGATGCCCCGCCCTCGCCGTCCTCGCGCTCGCCCGCGCCGAGAAAGCCGCCGGACTGGCGCGCCCAGAGGTCGGAATAAAGCCCGCCCGCGGCGACGAGCTCGGCATGGGTCCCCTCCTCCACGATCCGGCCCCTGTCCATCACCACCAGCCGGTCGAGGGCGGCGATCGTCGACAGCCGGTGGGCGATCGCCAGCACCGTCTTGCCCTGCATCAGCCGGTCGAGATTGGACTGGATCGCCGCCTCGACCTCGCTGTCGAGCGCCGAGGTCGCCTCGTCGAGCACCAGGATGGGTGCGTCCTTCAGCATCACGCGGGCGATCGCGATCCTCTGGCGCTGGCCGCCGGAGAGCTTCACACCGCGTTCGCCGACATGCGCATCGAAGCCGCGGCGGGCCCGCTGGTCCTCGAGCCTCCGGATGAAATCGAGCGCCTCGGCCCGTTCCGCCGCCCGTTCGAGCTGTTCTTCATCAGCGTCATGGCGGCCGAACAGGATGTTGTCGCGGATCGAGCGATGGAGCAGCGCCGTATCCTGCGTCACCATGCCGATCTGCCGGCGCAAGCTTTCCTGAGTCACCGTCGCAATATCCTGCCCGTCGATCAGGATGCGCCCGCCTTCGAGGTCGTAGAAGCGCAAGAGGAGGTTGACCAGCGTCGACTTGCCGGCGCCAGAGCGTCCGACGATGCCGACCTTTTCGCCCGGCCGGACGGTCAGCGTCAGGTGGTCGATGACGCCGCTCTTCCTGCCGTAATGGAAGGAGACGTCCTCGAAGCGGATTTCCGGCCGCGCCACCTTGAGTTCCCCGGCACCGGGACGGTCGACGAGCGCCAGCGGCTTCGAGACGAGCTCGGCGGAGTTCTGGATCGTGCCGATATTGCGCATGATGCTGTTCATCTGCGTCATCATGCGGCCGAGCAGCATGTTGAGGCGCAGCACGAGACCAAGTGTGAAGGCGACGCCGCCGGCGGTGACCGCGCCCTTGAACCAGAGATCCACCGAAAGGGCGGCGACCATCAGGATCATCACGCCGGAGAGCGTCGCAAGCGCCGCACGCACGCCGGTCAGGAGCCGGGCGAAAGGCGTGAGCGTCGCCTGGAAACGGTCGAAGCCGGCGCGGATATAATGGTCATTCTCGCGCTCGCGGCCGAAGAGCTTCAGCGTCTGGATGTTGGAATAGCTGTCGACGAGCCGGCCGTTCAGCATCGACGCGACCTCCGCCGTCGCCCGCGCATGGCGGCGGATGCGCGGCACGAAATAGCGCGCGAGCACGAGGAAGATGACAACCCAGCCGGCGATGATCGCCGCCAGCCGCCAGTCGAGCTGGGCGACGAGCACCATGGTCGACACCGTGTAGATGACCATGAACCAGGCGACCTGCAGCAGCGAGGTCATGAGATCGCCGGTCGCCTGCCCCGCAGACCAGACCTTGGTGACGATGCGGCCGGAAAAATCGTTCTGGAAGAAGGAGAGCGCCTGCCGCGCCACGTGCATATGCGCCTGCCAGCGCACGAGATTGAAGAAGTTGAGGACGATCACCTGTTCCTCGACCAGCGCGCCGAGTGTCACCACCACGAACCGCACGACGAGCACGGTCAAGGCCATAGCAGCGAGTTCCACGCCGTGCGCTGCGATCAGTCCGTCCCAGCCGCCTTCCCGCGGCACGGTGTCGAGGAGGTCGACCAGCCGGCCGACGAACCAGAAGAGCGCCGCCTCCAGCATTGCGACGGCGCCGCCGAGGACGGCCATGGCGACGAAGGCCCATTTCGCCTGGCGCACGTAGAACCAGATGAACGCCGCGGTCCCTTCCGGCGGACGGAGGTCGTCCGAACGCGCAAAGGGGTCGATCCAGTTCTCGAAGAGGCGGGCGATCGGACGAAACAGCATGAAAGGGATATAGGCGGATTCCCACGCCGCGGAAAGGACGGCTGCCGCCGCACCACGGATGGATGCTGCAGCAGCCAGGAGGCATGAGTCCGTCGTCTTTGCCGGCGGCGGAGTTACTCCGCCGCCTGCTCCGCCTCGTCGAGGTCGAGATCGGCGAGGAAGCCGCCGGACTGGCGGTTCCAGAGATCGGCATAGATGCCGCCGAGCGCCACCAGCTCCTGATGCGTGCCGGTCTCGACGATACGGCCCTTGTCGAGCACGATCAGCCGGTCCATCTGCGTCAGCGTCGACAGCCGGTGGGCGATCGCGATCACCGTCTTGCCTTCCATGAGCGAGAACAGGCTCTCCTGGATCGCCGCCTCGACTTCCGAGTCGAGCGCCGACGTCGCCTCGTCGAGCACCAGGATCGGCGCGTTCTTGAGGAACACCCGGGCGATCGCGATGCGCTGCCGCTGGCCGCCGGAGAGCTTGACACCGCGTTCGCCGACCTGTGCGTCGAGGCCGGTGCGGCCCTTGTAGTCGACGAGCCCTTCGATGAACTCCCAGGCATTCGCCCGCTTCGCCGCCTCGATCACCTCCGCGTCGGTTGCCTGCGGACGGCCGTAGGCGATGTTGTCGCGGATCGAGCGGTGCAGGAGCGAGGTGTCCTGGGTGACGACGCCGATCATCGACCGCAGGCTATCCTGCGACACCATCGCAATGTCCTGCCCGTCGATCAGGATCTTTCCCTTCTCGAGATCGTAGAAGCGCAGAAGCAGGTTCATCAGCGTCGTCTTGCCGGCGCCGGAGCGCCCGACCAGACCAACCTTCTCGCCCGGATTGACGACCAGCGAGAAGTCCTCGATGACGCCCTTCGCCTTGCCGTAGTGGAAGCGGACGTGATCGTAGACGATCTCCCCCTTTTCCACCGTCAACGCCCTCGCGCCGGGCGCATCGACGACGTCGTGCGCCTTGGTCATCATCTTCATGCCGTCATAAACGGTGCCGATGTTCTCGAAGAGCGCCGAGACCTCCCACATGATCCACTGTGACATGCCGTTGACGCGCATGGCGAGGCCGATGGCGATCGCAATCGCCCCGACCGAGATCGAGCCGCCCAGCCAGAAGGCGATCGACAGCGATCCGACGGCGAAGAGCGCGATACAGTTGTTGACGTAGACGAGGACGTGGAAGAGCGTCACCATCCGCATCTGCCGGTGCACGGTGACGAGGAACTCGTCCATGCCGTTGCGGGCATAGTCTTCCTCGCGACCCGCATGGGAGAACAGCTTCACCGTCGCAATATTGGTGTAGCTGTCGACGATCCGGCCCGTCATCATCGAGCGCGCATCCGCCTGATCGGCCGATACCTTCCGCAGCCGCGGAACGAAATAGCTGACGATCGACACGTAGACGACGATCCAGATGACGAGCGGCGTGACGAGCCTCAGATCGGCCGAGGCGACGATCACGATCATCGAGATGAAATAGGTGATGACGTAGACGAAAACGTCGAGCACCTTCATCACCCCTTCGCGCACCGCAAGCGAGGTCTGCATGACCTTCGTCGCGACGCGCCCGGCGAACTCGTTGGCGAAGAAGGTCATCGAGTGCCGAAGCAGGAAGCGGTGCATCTGCCAGCGCGCGATCATCGGCATGTTGCCGAGCAGCACCTGGTGCATGATGAGCGAGTCGATCGCCACGACGAGCGGCAGCCCGACGAGCACGACGAGCGCCATGCCGATGAGCCGCGGGGCCTCCGACTGCAGGAAGGTGTCGCGATCGGCCTTGGAGAGCCAGTCGACGATGTCGCCGAGGAAACGGAAGAGCGTCACCTCGCCGACGGCGATCAGCGCGGTGCAGATCGCCACCCCGAGGAGCCAGGGGGCCGCCGGCTTTGAATAATACCAGCAGAAGCGGAAGAGCCCTTTCGGCGGCAGCGTCGGAACGCCCGCCGGATAGGGATTGAGTCGCTGTTCGAACCAGCTAAACATGAATTTCTCCAGTCGTCTTGCCCCTGTCCACACCGGGCGGCGCGTGCCGCAACAAACGGAATCAGGGGTTTGAACGGACGGCGCAAGCCATCGAGAATGCGCCTTGAACAAAACGGAAAATCAGAAAAGGAGCGAGCTGATCGCTACCACGCCGCCGGATACATATCCGGGACCGGGAGGCAAATAACGCCAGTGGGTATCATCAATGCCTCCCTGTTGCGTGTTGAAGAGATGCGAAACGTAGCCGTCTCGCGCCGAATTGAAAAGCATCAATCTGCTCCTTCTGCACGCATCGCCGCGGCGGTGTTGCCCGCTGACCACAGATCGCCCGTCCTCCGAACCGGCACTTGAGCTTGCGGTTCCACCTGCCCTAAGGATGTCGCCATGACCTTTCTGCGCATCGCCCTCTACCAGCCGGATATTCCCGGCAACACCGGCACCATCCTTCGCCTCGCCGCCTGCCTCGGCCTCGGCGTCGATATCATCGAGCCGGCCGGCTTCGACATCTCCGACCGCAACCTGAGGCGCGCCGGCATGGATTATCTCAACGCCGTCTCGCTCGCCCGCCACGTCAACTGGGAACGCTTCGAGGCCTGGCGGGCGACGACCGGCCGCCGGCTGGTCCTCGCATCGACCAGGGCCGCAACGCCCTACGCCGACTTTGCCTTCCGTCCCGACGACATCGTTCTCTTCGGCCGGGAAAGCGCCGGCGTTCCCGATCTCGTCCATGACACCGCCGAGGCGCGCATCATCATCCCGATGGTGCCGGGCCAGCGGTCGATCAACGTCGCGATGTCGGCGGCGATGATTGCCGGCGAGGCCCTGCGGCAGACCGGGTTCGCGCAAGGCTGACCGCCGGCCGGCACTTCCGCCACCCTTGGAAAAACGCTTGTCTCACCGTATAAGACCTCAACCAATATTGAGGTCAACATGGTCGCGAAAAAATCATATCCCGAAATGCCGCGGCGCGAACTGAGCGTCGGCGAGGTCGCCGAACGCAGCGGCGTTGCCGTCTCGACACTGCATTTCTACGAAGCCAAGGGTCTGATCCACAGCAACCGCAATCGCGGCAACCAGCGCCGTTATCCCCGCTCGGTGCTCCGGCGCGTCGCCGTCATCAAGGTTGCACAGAAAACCGGCATTCCGCTTGCCGAGATCGGCGAGGCGCTCTCCGTGCTGCCGCACGACCGGCCACTGACGGCCGACGACTGGAGGCGGCTTTCTGAACGCTGGCGCGATGCGCTCGATCGGCGGATCGATCAGCTGCAGTCGCTGAGGGACCACCTGACCGGCTGCATCGGCTGCGGTTGCCTGTCGATGAGCGACTGTCCGCTCAGGAATCCGATGGACGCACTGGCCGAAAAAGGTGGAGGGCCGCACCTGCTCGAAAGTTGAAGACGACTGCGGCAAACACGCGCTTGGCGAAGTCCGGCCGCTGTGTCATGCTGCAGCGCGAAAGAACGACGAGGTGGCCTTATGTTCGATACGGCATTCACCCTGGGCTTGACGCAGTTCGCGCGCAGCCTGAGCTTTCCCGAAAGACTGCAGCGCCGGCCGTTCCGCAACGTGGCGCTGGAAGCGCTGAGAGCCCGCAACACCGGTCTCGACGCTCTCTTCTATGACGTGAAGGCGCTTTCGTCCGAGGAGGTCTTCTATATCAGCGACTCCATCACCGCCGAGGGACTGATCATGATCGTTCCGCCGACCGGCGGCGGAATGCTGACCTTGTGCGACAGCGTCGACGAATACCTCCTGCGCGGCGGCAAGGACGTCCATGTGCTGGCGATCGCCGGCGTCGGCGGTTCGGCCATAGGCGCGGCGGCCTTCGCCCGCAATGTCGCGGACGCGGTCGACGCGCCGGTCGCGGCGATCGTCTCCGGCTATGGCCTCGGAGACGTCGTCGTGGAGACGATGGGCGGAAGCTTCTTTTTCGGCTGGCTCGGACATTTCCGCAGCCAGATGGAAACGCTGGACGATGCGGTCGGCCGCCCGCAGCTCGGCGCCTATGCACAGCGCCACCTGAAGCCGGGGACCGGGCACCGCTCCTGCCTCGACGCGGACACGGCGGCCGAACTGCTCGGCGATCCGCGCCTTTCATTCCACATGCTGGCTGCCCATTCGAGCGGCAACCGGGCGCTCTCCGAAGCGCTCTACCGGCTGCGGCGCACCAACCGCCAGCGCCTCCGCACGCTTGCCGAGGGACTGCGCATCGTGACCTTCGGCGGACGCATCGTCATGCCGCCGGAGTTCACCGACGTCGTCGACGTGGTCGGCGAACTCGACTGGTATGGCGAAGTCAATTCGCGTCCGCAGATCGGCACCGATATCCGCGTGCCGCTTGCCGGACATTCGACGAACACGGACCTGCCGGGTTCGCTGCAGGTCACAAAGGTATTGCGGGAGATCGTCGGGAAGAGCCTGCCCGCCGTCGTCGAGACCGCCGCGCCGGCTCCGGCGGACGTGCAGCCTCTTGCAGAGAACATCCCCGTCGAGGAAGCCGCCGACACCGCGAAGGACGAGGTGGTCCCGACCGCGCCGGAAAGCGCCCCCGTCGCAGCCGCCAAACGGAGAACGGCCGCAAGGCGCAAGCCTTCGAAGACGGATTCCATCCACTGACGGATGTCCCGGGCCTGACGGCCGAAAGAAGTCGTCAGCGGAACAGGTCGGACAGTGCCCGCATGTCGCCGTTGGCGATATTGAGGCCGGCCGCCTGAAGCTGGTCGCGAACCTGCAGCGCCGCACGCATGGCCTCTTCCCCCGTCATTGCGGTTTCGATGCGTTCACCGACGGCGCTTTCGGTCAGCTCCCGAATGCCGTCGAGCAAGCGGTCGTCGCCGGCAATGTCCTTGCGCATCGAGCCGAGCGAGGCGCGGGCCTCGTAGAGACCGGTCAGCATGCTGTCGACGGCGGCGATCATTCCATCGAGCTCCGCCGAACTGGTACTGTCGGCAAGAGCGACCTCGCGCACCGGCGAGGAGGTTGGAACGGCGGCGTTGGCGTCGAGAAGGAAATAGGCGTAAGTGCCGCCGCTGCGGGTCAGCCCGGCATGGGCGCGCGTGAGAACACCGTCGGCCGCGTTCTCGCTGCTGGTGACCACGGACCGGCCGGTATCGAAGTCCGCGAGGTTGACGGCAAGCTCGCCCGGTCCCGACCATGACACCGAGGCGATGACGGAATGCACCTTCGGCCGCTGCCCCGCCTCGAGATGGAGCCAGTTCTGTCCGTCATAGGTGCTCGAGGCGGCGGTCGCCGCCAATTGATCCTTGAGCACGACGATCTCCGCATTCAGCGCATTGCGGTCGGCGCCTGGCGAGCGGGCCTCTATCAGCCGGTCGCGGATGTCCATGACGATGCCGGTGGTCGTTTCGATGCCGAGAGCGGCGATATCGGTCAGCGCGGCGGCACGCCCCGTCGCGTCCGCGGCGCTCGACAGCGACAGGCCTCCCGTCCCGAGGCTTGCGGTAATCGACCAGTAGCCGTCGTTCTCGGCGGGCGCGTCGACCTTCCGCGCGGCGACGGCGCGAGCCGGCACGACCGCGGATGTCGTGACGCGTTCGCTGGCGCGCGCGAACGTTGCGGCTGGGGACAGGGGCTGCAGGAGACTCATTCTCTCTCGGTACTTTCCGGAATCATGGCGGACGGATGCCCGGAGAGTGGCAAGCGGGCCTTTCGAAAAGTTTCAGACCATGGATAAAGTTTTATCGATCCCTGCCGCCGGCAGGACAAAACGCCGGATAGAACCAGAAAAGGTCAGTCGGAGGATGGAAGGCGCCGCATGGTGAACTCGATGCGGTCGCCGTCGAGCTGTCGCCAGCTTTCGACCTCGGTCCAGTAGGCGGCCTTGGGAAAGGCGTCGAACCATTCCTTGGCCTTGGCTCTCGCTTCCTCCCGCGACAGGCAGAAGGTCTCGCGAACAAAATGCCCGGTCTCGGAACGGGACTTCGCCCGCCGATGTTTGGCAATTTCCTTCCTGAGACCGTCGAGCGGCGGCAAGCCGGGTATCTTCGTCATGAAACACCTCGCCTGCCTTGAAATGTAGTCGCGCAGCCGCCTGTTTGCGAGTCGAAATTCGGGGGATGGCGGGGAGCGTCTCTGGCTCGCCGTCGGGTGACCTGCTAAGCCATGGGGCGATGCGGCCGACTCGTCAAGGACGGCCGGAGACAAGGATTTGCAGAATGGAAAGACCCGACCTGCCACGGGAATTGCCCGAGAACATCGAAGAGAAGAAGAACGAGGCGCGCGCCTGGTTCGAGACGCTGAGGGACACCATCTGCGCCTCCTTCGAAACGCTCGAACAAGAGCTGGCGGGACCGCTTTCCAACCAGCCGCCCGGCCGGTTCGTCGGCAAGGACTGGCTGCGCGAAGGCGGTGCCGGCGGCGGTGGCCGGATGTCGATGATGGAAGGCCGCGTCTTCGAGAAGGTCGGCGTCCACACCTCGACCGTCTACGGCGAGTTCTCGCCGGACTTCCGCAAGCAGATGCCCGGCGCCGAGGAAGATCCGCGGTTCTGGGCTTCCGGCATTTCGCTGATCGCCCATCCGGTCAATCCGAACGTTCCCGCCGTCCACATGAACACCCGCATGGTGGTCACGACCAGCCAGTGGTTCGGCGGCGGTGCCGACCTCACGCCGGTGCTCGACAGACGGCGAACACAGGAGGACCCCGACAGCCGCCTCTTCCACCGGGCGATGGAGATCACCTGCAACAAGCATGCCGCCGTTGCGGATTATCAGCGCTTCAAGACCTGGTGCGACGAATACTTCTTCCTCAAGCATCGCAACGAGCCGCGCGGCATCGGCGGCATCTTCTTCGACTGGCTGCATTCCGGGCCAGAACAGGGCGGCTGGGCGGCCGATTTCGCCTTCGTGCAGGATGTCGGCCGTGCCTTCAATCTCGTCTATCCGCGCATCGTCCGCTCGAACTTCAACAACGACTGGACGGAGGCCGACCGCGACGAACAGCTCGTCCGGCGCGGACGCTATGTCGAGTTCAATCTTCTCTACGACCGCGGCACGATCTTCGGGCTGAAGACCGGCGGAAACGTCGAGTCGATCCTGTCCTCGATGCCTCCGGTCGTGCGCTGGCCGTGAGCACTGCCCCGGCAACCAATTCACGGCTTCTAACAAAATTTATAGTTTAGTGATCCCTAATGCCATGCTATCCTTCCCGCAGTCTGCAGGAGGAGAAATGCAATGGCTCGTTCGATTGGCACTGCCACTCCGAAGAACAAGGAAAACGCTGCCGAAGCCGAACGCATCATCGACCTTCTCGCCGAAGAACTCAGGGCCTCCGGCGGAGTCGACCTTCCCCACTCCTACTTCGTGGAACAGGTCAGATTGCGTCTTGCGGGGCGCGATTTGAGCACGCTCGACACGGTAGACACGGCACGAGCGCTGATCCGCGGCTGGAAGCCGAGGGCGGCCCCATCAGTGTTCAACGCCTGGGCCATGCCCGAGCAGGTCTAGCCGCTTATTCCGGCAGCCCTTGCCGACCGTCGTGCCGGCGGGAGGGAACCTATGACCAATCCCGCCGATTATAATGAATTGGTCGAAACCAGAACAAAGAGGAGAAGGCCATGAAGCTGTTTGAATGCGGTTCGCTCGTACCCGGCTGCCCGTGGCATACCCGGGCGGACGAGGAGGCGGAGGTTGTCCGCCGCGCGGTCGAGCATATGCGGACCACGCATGGCGAAACCATCATCCGCGAGAACATGATCGAGAACATCAAGGCCCGCATCGTCACCACGGAGAAGGCGACGGCCTGACCCCGCTCAGGAAATGCTCATCTCTTCCAGCCGGGCGAGCAGCCTCGCCCGGTCCATAGAGAAATTGCCGGCAACCCATTCCGATTCCAGCGCTTTCAGCGTCCTTCCAACCGCCGGTCCGGGTGGAATGCCGGCGGCGAGCAGGTCCGCGCCGCTGATAGGAAACGACGGCTTTTCGAAGGCTTCGGCCCGTTTCAGAAGCGCCGAGAGTCGCGCCACCCGTGACATCACCGCCGGATCGTCCTCGCCCTTTGCCCGCACCGTCGCAAGCTCGAGCTTGAGGACCGTCGTGAGCCCTTCCCTGCCATGACGGTAGAGGTCGCGATCGAAGGCGGCATCCTTGACTGCGACGTCCGGCTTCGGCGCATGCGCGAAGTGATCGAGGAAGCGCGCCTCCGCCTTCGACATCCGCAGCCGCTCGGCCATGGCGGCGAGCCGCGCGGCATCCTTCGGCACGATTGCCGCAAGCCTCAGCATCGGATCGGGATGCCAGCCGAGCGCCGGTTCGGCGGAAACCAGTCCGTGGATCGCGTCGATCCCCCACTTCTCCGTCTCCGGCAGGATCTCGGTGAGTACACCGGACTGGCGCATCCACAGAAGCGCACGACTCGGGTCGGAGGCCTTGAGCAGTTTCTTCAGTTCCGACCAGATCCGTTCGGCCGAAAGCGTTGCGAGCTTGCTGCGCGCGCGCATGCAGGCCTTGAGCCCTTCGGCGTCAGGCCGTCCGGCGCCGTAATGAGCGAAGAAGCGGAAGAATCGCAGGATGCGCAGGTAGTCTTCGGCAATGCGTTTGTCGGCGTCGCCGATGAACCGCACCGTCCGCGTCTCGACGTCCGGGAGGCCGTTGACGAGGTCGATCACCTCTCCCGCCCGGTCGACGTAGAGGGCGTTGATCGTCAGGTCCCGCCGCTCCGCATCAGCCTGCCAGTCCGCACCGAATTTGACCGTCGCCCGCCGCCCGTCGGTCTCCACGTCATGGCGAAGCGTCGTCACCTCGAACGGCTTGCCGTCGACGACCAGCGTCACCGTGCCGTGGTCGATGCCTGTCGGCACGGACTTGATGCCGGCGGCCTTCGCCCGCGCGATCACTTCCTCCGGCTCCAGCGTCGTCGCAATGTCGATATCGGCGACGGGAAGCCCCATCAGGCTGTTGGGGGGGGNCGAACGGCTTGCCGTCGACGACCAGCGTCACCGTGCCGTGGTCGATGCCTGTCGGCACGGACTTGATGCCGGCGGCCTTCGCCCGCGCGATCACTTCCTCCGGCTCCAGCGTCGTCGCAATGTCGATATCGGCGACGGGAAGCCCCATCAGGCTGTTGCGGACGGCGCCGCCCGCAACCCGCCCCTCGCCGCCCTCTGCATTCAGGAGGTCCATGACACGGATGAGTGCCGGGTCGCGAAACCAGGGCTCCTGCGACAGGTTGGTCATGCATAGAGCCTTTCATAAAGCGTGCGGATGATGCCGGCGGTGATGCCCCAGATGTAGCGCTCGCCATAGGGCATCACATAGTAATGGCGGAGGATACCGCGCCAGTCGCGGCTGTCGCGCTGGTGGTTTTCCGGGTTCATCAGGAAGGAGAGCGGCACTTCGAAGACGCTTTCCACCTCGTGCGGATTGGGCGTGATGGTGAAGCCGCGGCTGACGACGGAGAGCACAGGGATGATGCGGAAGCCGGTCGCCGAGAGATATTGCGGAAGCCGTCCGACCGTTTCGACATAGGTGGGGTCGAGGCCGATCTCCTCCTGCGCCTCGCGCAGCGCCGCCTCCTCGGGCGAGATGTCGGTGTCGTCGATGCCGCCGCCGGGAAAGGCGATCTGGCCGGAATGCTTGCGCAGCCGCGTCGTCCGCTGGGTGAGGATCACCTTGGCACCATCGTCGCCGTCGTCGACGACCGGGACGAGCACCGCCGCATCCTTGAACTGAAGCCCTTCGATCTCCTGCAGCGTCTCCGGATTGAGCAGATGGTCGCCGTGCTCGCGCCAGGCATGTTCGAGCGGTGCGCCGATCTGGTTCAGCGCCCTGTGCCGGAAGTCGGCGGCGGAAAAGCGGGGGGTGAGCGTCGAAAGGGTCATCGCGACAGCATGTCCAGTTCGTCCGCCCGCATGACGGGAAAGATTTCGCCGGCGGAGCGGACCGCAAACATCTCCACCCCGTCGATTTCAATCACCTCGCCGCGCTCGACGAGATCGTACATGACGGCGCGCGACACCAGCGCCTCCAGCCGGCCGCGCACGTTGAGATAGGGCTTCAATTCATGGTTCTCGCCGTGAATGACGAAACGCAAGGGGTGGTCCGGCCCCGCCTCGACGACGTCGCCGACATTGGTGCGGAAGGTAAGCACCGGTTCGCCGTCGCGTTCGCCGGACACCATCTCGACAGCCAGGAACGGCGCATCCTCGACCCGGATGCCGACCTTCTCGACGGGGGTCACCAGATAGGTTTTGCCGTCCTCGTCCTTCCTCAGAACGGTCGAGAAAAGACGCACCAGCGCCTCGCGTCCGATCGGCGTTCCCATGTAGAACCAGGTCCCGTCGGCGCGGATTTCCATGTCGATGTCGCCGCAGAACGGCGGGTTCCAGCGCTCGACCGGCGGCAGCCCCCTGCCCGCGGTCTGCGTGGAAGCACGCGCGACCAGCGCCGCCAGTCCCGCCGCATCCGTCGTTGCCTTCAGGGTTTCGCCTGCCATTTTTGCGTCCCGGTTTGCCGATATTCGCTGTCTGTCACGAGATAGTCATTCCGCGCACGCTTGTCAGCCGCCGATTGGGGAATAACTTCTTTTAGATGCGACGGAAGAACGGCGGCATGGTACGAATGTCCTGACGCCGGAACCAGAGGGAGAAGATCATGGGCATGATGAAGTCGGCCGAACCCTTGCTCGACGAAAAGGCCATCATCGCCGCGGCCGAGAAGGCGCTGTCCGACATCGCCGAGGTGCGCCGGGAAGTCTCCAAGGTGATCTTCGGCCAGGAGCGCGTCGTCGAAAACACGCTGCTCGCCATCCTCTCTGGCGGCCATGCCCTGCTCGTCGGCGTACCGGGCCTTGCCAAGACCAAGCTGGTCTCGACGCTCGGCAGCGTGCTCGGGCTGGAGGCGAGCCGAATCCAGTTCACCCCCGACCTGATGCCCTCCGACATTCTCGGCACCGAGGTCATGGACCAGGACGAGACCGGGCGGCGATCCTTCCGTTTCGTCAAGGGTCCCGTCTTCGCACAACTCCTGATGGCCGACGAGATCAACCGCGCAAGCCCGCGCACCCAGTCGGCACTCTTGCAGTCCATGCAGGAGTACCACGTGACCATCGCCGGACAGCATTACGACCTGCCCTCGCCCTTCCACGTGCTCGCGACCCAGAACCCGCTGGAGCAGGAAGGCACCTATCCGCTTCCCGAAGCGCAGCTCGACCGTTTCCTGTTGCAGGTCGACGTCGGCTATCCGGAGCTTTCGGCGGAACGGCAGATTCTGCTCGAAACCACCGGCGTCACCGAGGCGAAGCCGTCGAGCGTCATCGATGCGGCACGCCTGATCGACATCCAGAAGCTGATCCGCCAGATGCCCGTTTCCGAGACCGTGGTCGACGCGATCCTGGCGCTCGTCCGCTCCGCCCGCCCGGGCCACGGCAACGCCGGCACCGACAAGAACGTCGCCTGGGGTCCCGGCCCGCGCGCCGGTCAGGCGCTGATGCTCTGCGCCCGTGCCCGCGCGCTCTATGAGGGGCGGCTCGCCCCCTCGCTCGACGACGTCATGGCGCTCGCCGAGCCTGTTCTCGAACACCGCATGGCGCTGACCTTTGCCGCCCGCGCGGAAGGCATGACGGTGCGCGACGTCATCCTCGACCTCGTGAAGCAGGCGCGGGGCTAGAAAGGCGGTCAGCGTGGCAGCAATCGGCCAGATCGTCGAGCAGACCTCCGGAAGCGATGCCCTGACGCGTGCGCGCCAGCGCGCCGCGCTCGTTCCCGACTGCATGGTCGAGGCGCGGCGGATCGCCAACACGGTGATCGCCGGCTGGCACGGTCGCCGCAAGCGCGGCATCGGCGAAAATTTCTGGCAGTTCCGTCCCTATGCGGAAGGCGAGAGCCTCTCGCGCATCGACTGGCGGCGCTCGGCCCGCGACGACCATACCTATGTCCGCGACCGCGAATGGGAGGCCGCGCACACGGTCTGGCTCTGGGCCGACATGTCGCCATCGATGATGTACCGCTCGTCCTTCGCACCCGTCTCGAAGGAAGGGCGCGCACTCGTCATCATGCTGGCGCTCGCCGAAATCCTCGCGCGCTCGGGCGAGCGCATCGGGTGCCCGGGCGTCATGGATCCCGTTTCCTCGCGCAATGCCGCCGAACGCCTCGCCGCCGCGATCATGCACGCGCCGCCGACCGCGGGCCTGCCCGAAACGGCGATGATCCGCGGGATCAGCGACATCGTGCTCATCGGCGATTTCCTCGACGATGCCGACCGGATCATGGAACGGATCGCCCCGCTTGCCCGGCGCGGGTTGCGCGGCCACGTCGTCGAGGTCGCCGACCCGGCGGAGGAATCCTTTCCCTATAGCGGGCGGACGATCTTCACCGACCCGGAAACCGGCGAGAAGCTGGTCTCCGGCCGCGCCGAACGGCTGCAGGAAGACTATCGCCGCGCCTATTTCGCCCGACGTGAAAGCCTCGGCGAAGCGCTCAGGCGGCTCGGCTGGAGCTTCGTCGCCCACCGGACCGACCAGCCCGCCTCGCAGGCGCTCGTCGCCGTCCATATGTATCTCTCCGGCAATCCGCCGCAGCCTGCGGGAGGAGCGCGATGAGCTTTCTTCCCCTCGCCTTCGGGACGCCGGCCGTCCTCATCGCGCTCGCAGCACTGCCGCTCATCTGGTGGCTCCTGAAGCTCACGCCACCTCGGCCGCGGACGGAGGTTTTCCCGCCGCTGCGCATTCTCGCGACCGTCCTGAAGCGGGAGGAAACGCCGGACAAGAGCCCCTGGTGGCTGACGCTCCTCCGGATGGTGATCGCCGCCCTCGTGATCCTCGCGCTCGCCGATCCGGTGCTCAATCCGCGGACCGCATCCGTTTCGGGCGACGGCCCGCTGGTCCTGCTCGTCGACAACAGCTGGGCGGCGGCCGCCGACTGGGATCGCCGCGTTGCGACGGCCGAGGGACTGATCGCCGAGGCTGACGGCGAAGACATTCCGGTCGCGATCGCCTTTACTGCCGACGCCACCCACGACGCGGTGCCGGCGACGGCCGCCGCCGCGCTGAAGAAGCTGCGCGCCGCCGGACCGAAACCGCTGAAACCGGATCGTCCGCGCGCCGTGACAGCTCTCAAGGAGGCGCTCGACGGAACCGCGCCCGGCTCGCTCGTCTTCCTCAGTGACGGTGTCGCCGCCACGGCCGACGACGACACGGTCACACAGCTCGCCGCGCTCGCGCCCCGGCAACTGCGCCTCGTCGAAGGCGACGGACGCGGGGCCGTCGCGATCACCAACGCCGTGAACGGTGCAAACGAACTGGACGTCACGGTTTCCCGGCTGCCTTCCGCCGGCGAGAGCCGCCTGACGATCGATGCGCAGGACCGGCAGGGGCGCGCGATCGCCACCGGCGAGGCACGCTTTTCGGCGGGCGAGACGATCGCCAAGGCGACCGTCGCCGCCCCGTTCGAACTGCGCAACGACTTCACCCGGCTAACCGTCACCGGTGCCGCCAATGCCGGCGCCACCCATCTGCTCGACGACGGCTTCCGCCGCCGGCGCGTGGCGATGATTTCCGGCGAACCGGACGACGGCTTCCAGCCTTTGCTCTCGCCGCTCTATTACACCGAGCGTGCGCTCGCGCCCTATGCCGACCTGATCCGCTCGAACAATGCCGATCTTGCCGCCGCGATCCCGGAACTGCTGGCGCAGAACCCCTCGGTGATCATTCTCGCCGACATCGGCCGCTTGCCCGGCGAACTCTACGAGCCGCTCCAGCGCTGGATCGCCAAGGGCGGCACCGTCATCCGCTTTGCCGGCCCGCGGCTCGCCGCCGCCCCCGCCGATGATCCGCTGTTGCCCGTCGTGCTAAGGCAGGGCGAGCGCGTGCTCGGCGGGGCCATGTCCTGGGCCGAGCCACAGCCGCTCGCCGATTTCCCAAAGACCGGTCCGTTCGCGGGCATGAAGAAGCCGGAAGGCGTGCTGATCAAGCGCCAGGTGCTGGCCGAGCCTACCCCCGATCTTCAGGAACGCACCTGGGCGAGCCTCAACGACGGGACGCCGCTGGTGACAGTCAAGGAGAACGGCGCCGGCCGCATCGTCCTTTTCCACGTCAGCGCCGAGGCGACCTGGTCCGACCTGCCGATCTCGGGTGAATTCGTCGAGATGCTGCGGCGGATCGTGCAACTGTCGCACGCCGCCGCGGGCGCCGGGGACAACGGCACAGTCGCGGCGACGCTGCCACCCTACCGGCTGCTGACGGCGCGCGGCGCGATGACCACCGACACCGCGACGGCGAAACCGATCAATCTCGGCGCCGGCCGCCCAGCCGCCGCAACCTTCGACAATCCGCCCGGCCTCTACGGCAGCGAGGATGGCTTCGTTGCCCTCAACCTCCTCGAACCCGGTGCCGAACTCCTGCCGCTCCCCGTCGATCCGGCGGCTGCCGTGACCCGCGAGACGCTCGCCGGCGATGCCGCGACGCCGCTGAAGCCGACGCTGCTCGCGCTCGCCTTCCTCCTGCTTCTCGCCGACAGCCTCATCGTGCTCTTCATGAACGGCGTCTTCAGCGGCAGGCGCCGCCGCCAGGGTCTCGCAGCGGTGTTTGCCCTGACCACGGTCCTCGCCTTCCACCCCGACAGCAGCCACGCCGCCGATGCCCGTCCCGGCGACGAAAAGCTTCTGGAGCGGCTCGACAACACCCATCTCGCCTATGTCGTCACCGGCGAACAGGACGTCGACAGTCTCTCGGAGCGCGGACTTGCCGGGCTCACCGAATTCCTGACCTACCGCACCACGCTCGAACCCGCCGAGCCGGTCGGGCTGAACCTCGAGACCGACGAGCTGTCCTTCTATCCGATCATCTTCTGGCCGGTCTCGGCGACGGCGCCCATGCCCTCGGCCGCCGCGATCAACCGGATCGACGCCTATATGCGCGCGGGCGGCACCGTCCTCTTCGACACGCGCGACCAGTATGCGAGCTTCGGCAACGAGGAAGGCCCGAGCGCGAACGGCGAGCGGCTGCGGGCGATCCTTGCCAACATCGACATTCCGCCGCTCGAACCGGTGCCGTCGGATCACGTGCTGACGCGCTCCTTCTACCTGCTGACGGGCTTTCCCGGCCGCTACAGCGGCAGCCCGCTCTGGGTGGAAGCACGCCAGGAGGCGCGAAACAGCAATAGCGGCGTGGTTTCATCGGCTGACGGGGTTTCGCCCGTCCTCATCACCGGCAACGACCTGCTCGGCGCCTGGGCGATCGACGCCAACGGCGCCTCGATGCTGCCAACCGTGCCACCCGATGAAAGGCAGCGGGAACTCTCCTTCCGCGCCGGCGTGAACATCATGATGTACATGCTGACCGGCAACTACAAGGCCGACCAGGTGCACATCCCCGCCCTGCTCGAACGGCTGGGGCAGTGACGATGACGATCGAGTTCGCCCCCTTCCTGCCATTCCCCTTCCTCGCCGCCCTCGCGGTCATTTCGCTCGCCCTTGCGGCACTCGGCTTCCGCGCCTCCGTTCGGGGGACGGCGCTCCGCTTCCTCGCCGCGCTCGCCGTGCTCGCCGCACTGGCCAACCCGCTGCTTCTCCAGGAAAACCGCGAGCAGCTAACGACCATCGTCCCGGTCGTCGTCGACCGCAGCCAGAGCCAGGAGACGGCCGGACGGCGGGAGATGACCGACAAGGCGCTCGCCGCCCTCAAGGAACGTCTGGCGCGCTTCCCGCTGATCGAGCCGCGCATCGTCGAGGCTGGCGCCGCGGAGAATTCGGATTCGCCCTCGACCCGGCTCTTCGAGGCGCTGAACTCGGCGATTTCCGACGTGCCGCCGGCGCGGGTCGGCGGCGCGATCCTGCTGACCGACGGCCAGGTGCACGACGTGCCCGGCGCCGGCCAGTCGCTCGGCTTTGCGGGGCCGGTGCACGGCCTCGTCACCGGCAAGGCCGACGAGCACGACCGGCGAATCGAGGTCTTGCGCGCACCCCGCTTCGGCATCGTCGGGGAAGAGCAGGAACTGACCTTCCGCGTCTTCGACGACGGGCGCTCGACCAACGCGCCGGCACGCGTGACCGTCTCGATCAACGGTGAGCAGACGGCGACCGTCGACGCGACGCCGGGAGTGGAGACGCCGTTCCCGTTCAAGGTGCCGCGTGGCGGCACCAACGTGGTGGAGCTTGCGGTCGATCCGGTCGCCGGCGAGGTGACGGAAGCGAACAATCAGGCGGTCCATCTCATCCAGGGCATCCGCGAGAACCTGCGCGTGCTGCTCGTCTCCGGCGAGCCGCATGCCGGCGAGCGCGCCTGGCGCAACCTGCTGAAATCCGATGCCTCGGTCGACCTCGTGCACTTCACCATCCTGCGGCCACCGGAAAAGCAGGACGGCACGCCGATCAACGAGCTGTCGCTGATCGCCTTCCCGACGCGGGAGCTCTTCGTCGAGAAGATCGAGGATTTCGACCTCATCATCTTCGACCGCTACCAGCACCGCGGCGTGCTGCCGATCCTCTATTACGACTACATCGCCGAATACGTCCGCAAGGGCGGCGCGCTGCTGATCGCCGCCGGCCCCGAGCATGCAAGCGAGGATTCGATCGCGCTGACACCGCTGGAAACGGTGCTGCCGGCCGCACCCCTCGGCACCATGCACGAGGTGGGCTTCTATCCGCGCCTCTCCGACAAGGGCAAGCGCCACCCCGTCACCCGTGGCCTCGACGGGTCCGCCGTCGAGCCGCCGCACTGGGGCCGCTGGTTCCGCACCGTCGACGTCGAGCCGCCGAAGGGCGAGACGGTGATGACCGGCGACGGCGACCGCCCGCTCCTCGTTCTCGACCGCGCCGGCGAAGGCCGCGTCGCCATGCTGCTCTCCGACCAGGGCTGGCTCTGGGCGCGCGGCTTCGAGGGCGGCGGCCCGCACGTCTCGCTCTATCGCCGCATCGCCCACTGGCTGATGAAGGAACCGGAACTGGAGGAAGAGGCGCTGACGGCCAGAGCTTCCGGCCACCTGCTCGAAGTGACCCGCCAGACGATCGGTGACGCGCCGGGCGCAGCAGTGGTCGAATCCCCCTCCGGCAAGACAGAGAACCTGCCGCTCACCGAGATCGCCCCCGGCCTCTACCGCGGCGAAAAGCGGATGGACGAGACCGGCCTCTTCAAGATCACCAATGGCGAGCTCTCGACGCTCGCTCATGTGGGCGCGGCCGACGCGCAGGAATTCAAGGCGATGATCTCGACCACCGAGGCGCTGGCGCAGGTCGCAGAGCGCAGCAAGGGCTATCTCGGACGGCTCGACGATGGCCGCGGCGTCCTCAAAATTCCCGACATCCTGCCGGTGAGGAGCGACATCCGCGTCAGCGACGACAAGCGGATGTTGATCCGCATGACCGACGAGACGGTGCTGAAGGGGATCGACACGCTGCCGCTCTTTGCCGGTTTCGCCGGCCTTGCCGTGCTGCTGCTCGCGATGTCGGCCATGTGGTGGCGGGAGGGCCGGTAAAGCCGCCCGCCCCGCCCGAAACCCGATGTCGGTCAGCCCTGGTTCGGCGACTGCTGATGATGCGCAATGCGCCAGGTGTCGCCCTCTCGGACGTAGGTGGACGTACAGTAGGCCTCGTAAGCCCCGCCGCCTTCGCGATCCGCCCGCGCACGATAGGCCAGGATCACCACCTTGCCGCCATGCTCCCGCACCATCTGCTCCGACATCGCGACGGAGGACCAGCGCGGCGCGGCCCGGATACTCTCGACGATCCGGTCGCGCTCCAGAATCCCGACAGGACCGAACACCATGATGCAGTCCCCGGTCATCAGCTCTTCATAGGCCGCCGCCCCCTCGCGCCAGAGACGCTCCTCCGTCTTCCAGAAATCCATCATCCCGACCTCCTTTCATGTCCTTGAAAGTGTCGGGAGGGCGAGGATGTTCCGGAGCGCCTGCGCGGACAGGGCCTCGCAGGCCGGCTGCTGCAGTTGGCCGAGGACGAGGCGAAGGCGCGCGGCTGCACCGGCGCCTACATCGACACGATCAACCCGGATGCCCGCCGCGCCTATGAGCGGCAGGGCTACGAGGTTTTCGGTGCGCTGGAGAATTTCATCGGGGACTTTTCGATCACCTGGATGAAGAAGCGGCTCGCCAGAGAAACCGGCGCCTCAGGGGCGCCAGGCGATCACGCCCTTGAGCCTCTCGTGGGCATCGGCGGCAAGCGGCACGGCGAGCACCCGGCCGGGGTCGACGGGTCCGGGAAATTCCAGCGCCTTCCACGCCACCTTCTCGAAGCCGAGCGGCATATAGTAGGGCGGGTCGCCGACGAGGATGACGGCTTCCGATCCGGCGCGCCGCGCCGCATCGACGGCGATGCGGACGAGTTCGCGGCCGATCCCCATGTTCTTGTGGGAGGGGCGAACGGCGAGCGGTCCGAGCAGATGGCCCTTCACCGAGCCGGCGATCACCGGCGTCATGCGCACCGAGGCGATCGTCTCGCCACCGTCGGCGCAGATGAAGGAGAGCGCCCGGTCATGCGGCCCCTGCTCGCGAATGCGCGCGGCGGCACGGGTGTGCCGGCCGGGGCCGAAGGCTTCTTCATTGATGAGTTCGATGACGGCGTCGTGCGACGCATCCTCGGTGAGGTAGACAAGCTGGTGATTTTTCATGGGAAGACCAGGACCGGCAGACAGACAGGGACAAATGGTTCACGGGACGCGCATGAAGCACGTCGGGTAAAACATCAGCGTCGTCGCAGGGTCCGGGTTTCGGCCATCGGTTGTCTTTCCAGATGAGGTATCGACGCCGATAGCAGCATTTTTTTTTGCCGTCTATCGGAAAAACGCAGTGTTCAGCAATCGGCATCTCGCAATTGCCGGCCCATGGCATATTTTCCCGGGCAAGAGACCGCAAAGCAGGAAGGAAATCTGTCATGGGCATGCTCGTCGAGGGCGTCTGGCACGACGTATGGTACGACACCAAGGCGACCGCAGGACATTTCCGGCGCAGTGAGTCGGCCTTCCGCAACTGGGTGACGGCCGACGGCGCACCGGGTCCGAGCGGCACGGGCGGCTTCGAGGCGGAAGCCGGCCGTTACCATCTCTATGTCTCCTTTGCATGTCCCTGGGCGCACCGCACCCTCATCTTCCGCAGGCTGAAGAAGCTCGAGGACCTGATCCCGGTCTCGGTCGTCGATCCGCTGATGCTGGAGAAGGGCTGGGAATTCAAGGACCGCGACGGCGGTACCGTCGATCACCTGTTCGGCGCGAAAACACTCGCGGACATCTACGTGAAGGCGGACCCGTCCTATACCGGTCGCGTGACCGTGCCAGTCCTTTGGGACAAGAAGCGGCAGACGATCGTCTCGAACGAGTCGGCCGAGATCATCCGCATGTTCAACCGCGCCTTCGACGGGCTGACAGGCTCGACCGACGACTTCTGTCCGGAGGAGCTGCGCGCCGACATCGATGCGATCAACGCGAAGATCTACGATACCGTCAACAACGGGGTCTACAAGGCGGGCTTCGCCACCACGCAAGAAGCCTATGAGAGCGCCGTGCTGCCGCTTTTCGAGACGCTCGACTGGCTGGACGACCGGCTTTCGACGCAACGCTATCTCTTCGGCGACCGGCTGACGGAGGCCGACTGGCGGCTCTTCACCACGCTGGTGCGCTTCGATGCCGTCTATGTGGGCCACTTCAAATGCAACATCCGCCGGATCGCCGACTATCCGAACCTCTCGGGCTACCTGCGCGATCTCTATCAGGTGCCGGGCGTCGCCGGCACCGTCAACATGGCGCACATCAAGGCGCATTATTACCGCAGCCACAAGACGATCAACCCGACCGGCGTCGTGCCCGTCGGACCGGAGCTCAACCTCGACCGGCCGCACGGCCGCGAGGCGCTCTCCGAAGCCGCAGCATTCACCAGAGATCGTCTGGCGGGACCTCGCCGCTGAGTTCCCGCAGGCGGCGCTGCGTCGCCGGCGTCACGCCGTGCGGGAGGTCGTGGAGGGCGAAGAAGCCGCTTTCGACGATTTCCAGATCGGGCTTGCGCGGCGCCGTCTGCACCACGTTCGCCCGGTAGAACAGCACGTGGTCGCGGCGGCTGACACGGGTGTTGAAATAGACGTGGAAGAGCTGCGCCGGGCCGGCCAGTTCGAGGTTGCCCTCTTCGCGCAGCTCCTTCGAAAGCGCCTGCAGCGCCGTTTCCCGCCGCTCGACGCCGCCGCCCGGCATGTGCCAGCCGGGCACATAGGAATGGCGCACGAGGAAGATGCGGCCGGCCTCGTCGTAACAGGCAGCCCGCACGCCGAGCGTCATGCCGCGGGAAATCGCGAAATAGCCGTGCAGCATGCGTGTGACCAGTCGGGCGGCGGCGCTGCGTTTCTCTTCGGTCGTCCTGTCGTCCTGCCCCATCGGGCTTGCTCCGGGTCTGCTGCGCCTTTATGAAGGCGCCATGTTCAAGCTCGCGCATATCTCCGACGTTCACCTCGGGCCGCTTCCCGCCCTGACCATCCGTGAACTCGCCTCGAAGCGCATTACCGGATATGTGAACTGGCACCGCAACCGACGCAAGCACCTTTTCGCCAATGCACTTGATCTGATACTCGCGGATCTGCGCCGCCACGCGCCGGACCACCTGGCGATCACCGGCGATCTCGTCAATCTCGCCTCCGGCATCGAGATCCGCCGGGCCGCGGAATGGCTGAAGGAGGCGGGCGCACCGCTCGACACCTCGGTGGTTCCCGGCAACCACGACGCCTATGTTCCCGGCGCGCACGACGAAGCCATCCAGGCCTGGTACGACTACATGCGCGGCGACGACGACCCGCTGATCTGGCGCAAGGGCCACAAGCTCTTTCCCTATATCCGCCGGCGCGGCCTCGTCGCCCTGATCGGCTGCTCCACCTCGCTCGCCACCCCGCCCTTCTCCGCCACCGGCTATTTCGGCAAGCGCCAGGCGCGCGAGACGGCCGAACTGCTGAAGGCCGCCGGCGAGGAGGGCCTCTTCCGGGTGGTGATGATCCATCATCCGCCGATCCGCGGCGCAACCTCCTCGCACAAGCGGATGATCGGCATCCGCCGCTTCGCCGCGGCGATTTCGGTCGGCGGCGCCGAGCTCGTGCTGCATGGGCACACCCATCTCAACACAGTCTACTGGCTGGAAAGCCATGGCCGCAAGGTTCCGGTCGTCGGCATCGCCGCCGCCTCGCAGGGGCCGGGCAGCCATAAGCCGCCCGCCGGCTACAACCTCTTCTCCATCAGCGGAGAACCGAATGCCTGGCGGCTGCAATGGGACCGCCACTGCATCGCCGGTGCGAGCGGCCAGATGACGGTCGATCACCACCAGTTCCTGATCGAATAGCCCGCCCGACCCCTTCGTTCAGGCCGCCGCAGCTCCGATCGCGGCGGCGAGAACGCGCGCCACCTCCTCCGGATACACTTCCGGCAGCATGTGCCCCGCCGTGGGCAAGAGCCGGATCGTCGCCGCTCCTTCGAGCGACTGAGCCTGCCCGACCGGCAGGATGCGGTCCTCAGGCCCCCAGAGAAGATATTTCGGCATCGGCAGGCCGCGGAGATCGCCGACCGGCAACATGCCCTGCCGCGGCTCGCCGGCCTCCGTCGTTTCGGAAAGGATCGCCTTCAGGACCGTCCCGAGCGCTTCGCGTGCACCCGGCGCGCGCCGTGCAGCAAGCATCGCGGCCACCGCTGCCGTCGGTATCGCATGGGCCGGCGCGACCATCGCCTCCATGGCGGTCCGCATCTCCTCCGCCGTGCCGGCAGAGGCGAAAGCGGAAAGGACGGCGCCGTTGATTTCCGGTCCGAAGCCGCCCGGTGCGACGAGCGTCAGGCTCGCCACCTTGTCCGGCGCCTTCAGGGCGAGGATCGCGGCAATCGCCCCACCGAGGGAATGGCCTGCGACATGGAAGCGCTCGATCCCGCGCGCGGCAAGATCGGCGGCGATCGCCTTCGCCATCCGACCGGCGCCGCCAAGGCCATCGGCCTCAAGCGAAAGCCCGTGGCCCGGCAGGTCATAGGCAAGGACGGGGATCGAGGGCGGAAGGTGCCGCAGCACCTCCGCCCAGATGTCGGACGTACCGCCGAAGCCGTGCAACAGCACCAACGGTGCCGCCGCAGCTCCGACGTCGCCCCGGACCTCCGCGTGAAGGCCCATCGCTCAGGCCTTCGCGCGTTCTTCCAGCACCCGGTTCGCCGCCGAGATGATCGCCTCGAGCGAGGCCGCGACGATGTTGGTGTTGATGCCGACGCCGAACAGCGTTCCACCGGGATGGGAAACCTCGACATAGGCGATCGCCGAGGCGTTGGAGCCGTGCTGCAGCGAATGCTCGGAATAGTCCTGCACCGACATCTCGAAGCCGAGATAGGTGGAGAGCGCATTGATGAAGCCGTCGATCGGGCCGGTTCCCCTGCCCTCGATGCGCTTCACCTCGCCGCCGTCGGTGATCTCCGCCGCGACGATGCGCATGCCCTTGTGCGCGGTGTCGGGATAGGTGTGGTGGTCGACGAATTTCAGCCGCGCCTCGGGCTGCGTCACGTAGCGTTCGAGGAAGCGCTCGTAGATGCGCTTCGACGGCAGCTCGACGCCTTCCTCGTCGGTGATCCGCTGGATGTCTTCACGGAACTCCACCTGCAGGTTGCGCGGCAGGTTGATACCGTAGTCCTCCTGCAGGATGTAGGCGATGCCGCCCTTGCCGGACTGCGAGTTGATGCGGATGATCGCCTCGTAGGTACGGCCGACGTCCTGCGGGTCGATCGGCAGGTAGGGCACTTCCCAGACCGGGGAATTGGCCTTGCGGATCGCCTTCATGCCCTTGTTGATCGCGTCCTGGTGAGAGCCGGAGAAGGCCGTGTAGACGAGCTCGCCGACGTAAGGATGGCGCTCGGGAATGACCATCTGGTTCGAATATTCGTAGACCGCCTTGATCCGTTCGATGTCGGAACAATCCAGTTTCGGATCAACCCCTTGCGTGAACATGTTCAAAGCCAGCGTGACGACGTCGACATTGCCGGTGCGCTCGCCGTTGCCGAAGAGCGTGCCTTCGACGCGGTCGGCGCCGGCCATCAGGCCGAGCTCGGTCGCGGCGATGCCGGTGCCGCGGTCGTTGTGCGGATGCAGCGAGACGATGACGTTCTCGCGGTTGTCGATGTTGCGGCACATCCACTCGATCATGTCGGCATAGATGTTCGGCGTCGACATCTCGACGGTGGACGGCAGGTTGAGGATCAGCTTGTTGTCAGCCGTCGGCTTGATGATGTCGATGACGGCATTGGAAATCTCCAGCGCGACGTCCAGTTCCGTACCGGTGAAGCTTTCCGGCGAATACTCGAAACGGTAACCGCCGCCGGCCTTGGCCGCCATGTCGGAGATCATCTTCGCCGCATCGACGGCGATCTGCTTGACACCGGGAACATCCTTGCCGAACACCACGCGCCGCTGCAGCTCGGAGGTCGAATTGTAGAAGTGGATGATCGGCTTGTGTGCGCCTTCCAATGCCTCGAAAGTGCGGGTGATCAGTTCGGGCCGGCACTGCACCAGCACCTGCAGCGACACATCCTCGGGCACATTGCCCTCTTCGACGCACCAGCGGGCGAAATCGAAATCCGTCTGCGAGGCCGAGGGGAAGCCGATCTCGATTTCCTTGAAGCCCATCTCGATGAGCAGCTGGAACATGCGGGCCTTGCGATCATGGCCCATCGGGTTGATCAGCGCCTGGTTGCCGTCGCGCAGGTCCACCGAGCACCAGACCGGCGCCTTGGTGATGGCCTTGCCCGGCCAGGTGCGATCCGGAATGTCGATCTGCGGATAGGGCCTGTACTTCACCGCGGCTTCCGGCATGCCCTGCTTGGCGATGTGGGTCTTGATGTTCATGGTCTTCTTCCTCTTCCGCATTCACCGCCGCTCTCGAAGGCCAGACAATCGCGGCCGGAGCGAACGGAAAATGCTTGGGTCCCGTCGGGACTGCATTAAACTGGTTTCATGGATTTTTCGAGGAGCTGAGCCGGACGGGCTTATCGGCCGCCGGGCGCTCCTCAGTGGACCCGGCAACCGCGGATAAGGCCAAGAAGAAGCGAGTTTAGGGCGAGCACCGGCACGCCGGCCGGGATGCGGCAGGCGGCGGGAACGGTCGTAATCGTGTCGCCCGAAATCTTCATGCCCGTTATATACCGGGCCGATCTACGCGTTGCAAGCGCCTGATGCGCACCGCGCCTCGACAAATGCATGGCTCTATCGCTTCTGCCCATCGCGCCGATGGCAGACAAGCGCCATCAGCGCCATCATCAGACCACCGGCGACAAGCCCCCAGAAGGCGCCCGAAATGCCGCCGAAGGAGACACCGGAGGCAGTGATCAGGAAGGTGACGGCGGCGGCCTCCCGCGTGTCGACCTCCTTGAAGGCGGCGACCGCCGAACCGGAGAAGGCCGCAATCAGCGCAAGCCCGGCAACCGCCTGGATGAGGATCGGCGGCGCGAGCGAGACGAAGGCGGTGACCGCACCGGCGAGCAGCCCGAGCACGACATAGCCGAGGCCGCAGACGACCGCCGCCCAGTAGCGCCTCTTCGGGTCCGGATGCGCATCCTCGCCGGCGCACATCGCCGCCGTGATCGCTGCAAGGTTCACCGCATGGCCGCCGAAGGGCGCGGAAAAGAGCGAGAAGAGGCCCGTCGCCGCAAAGAGCGGCCCCGGCATCGGGTTGTAATGATTGACCTTCAGTACCGCGATGCCGGGAATGTTCTGCGAGGCCATGGTGACGATGAAGAGCGGCAGCGCAATCGAGATCAGCGACGGGACCGTGAAGGCCGGCATCACCAGTTCCACAGGCGGCGCAAGCGAGGCCGCCCAGCTCGCCATCGCCCCTTCCGGCAGGTCGACGCCGAAGGCGATGACCAGCGCGAAGGCCGCAAGTGCGGCCGGCACGGCATAGAGCCGCTTGAAGGCCGCGACCACCGCCCAGGCGGCGAGGATCGGCAGACCGAGCCGGGGATCGAAGGCGATCGCCTTGAACGGCGCAAAGCAGAGCCCGAGGATGACACCGGAGAGCATGGCATTGGCGAGCGGCGCCGGAATTGCCGCGACCGCCCGACCGAGTGGCCGGAAGAGGCCGGCGACGACGATGAGCACGCCACAGACGAGGAAGGCCCCGACCGCAACCGGAAAGCCACCCTCCGGCACGCCGGCGGTCACCAGCAGTGCGGCGCCCGGCGTCGACCAGGCGATCGACACCGGAAGGCGGGTAACGAGGCTCAACACCACGCCGCAGAGGCCCATGGAAACGGACAGCGCCATCAGGCCCGACGCGGCCTCGAGATCGGTCGCCCCGACTCCCTTCAGCCCCTGCAGAACGACGGCAAACGAGCTCGCAAAACCGACGAAGGCGGTGAGCAGTCCCATGAACACGCTTTGCGCGGAAAGGTCTTTCAACATGGCGCGACTCGGCAATGGCGGATGGAGAATGCCGATGGAAGATCAAAAAAGCCCGGCCTTGGCAAGGCAGGGTTGCGACAAACGGGTACGGAGCCCCCCAAACACAACCCCCCGCCGGATGTCTCCGACGGGGGCAAATTCAATCTCCGGGCCTATCGGCTCAGATGTCCGACTGGCTCTCGATAATGCGGGAGACGAGGCCGTATTCCTTGGCCTCCTGCGCCGACAGCCAGTAGTCGCGGTCGGTGTCCTTGGCGATCTTTTCGACCGGCTGGCCGGTGGCGGCTGCGAAGATCTTGTTGAGCCGCTCGTTCATCTTGATGATTTCGCGGGCCTGGATCTCGATGTCGGAAGCCATGCCACGGGTGCCGCCGGACGGTTGGTGCAGCAGGAAGCGGGTGTTCGGCAGGCAGAGGCGCTGTTCCTTCGGAACCGAGACGTAGATCAGCGCGCCGGCGGAAGCGACCCAGCCGGTGCCGATGATCCAGACCTTCGGCTTGATGAACTTGATCATGTCGTGGATCGAATCGCCCGACTCGACATGCCCGCCCGGCGAATTGACGAAGACGCGGATGTCCTCGTCGCTGGCGGCGGCCAGTGCGACGAGCTGGGTGCAGACCTTCTGGGCGAGTTCCTGGGTGATCCCGCCATAGATGAAGATCGAACGCGACTTGAAGAGGTTCGCTTCCGTTTCCTTGCCGAGCGGCAGTTCCTTGCTCTTTTCGTCGTCGTCTTCATTCATCGGACATTCTCCACTTGGGGTTCACTCTCCCGCACATAGTGCGACTCAAGTCCTAAAACAATGCGGGAAAAAGGGGAAGCTCCGAACCGGTGAACAGGCGGTTAGCGCGAGGAAAGCGCGAGAGACACGCGACGGTGCCCCCTGCCCGCCAATGACGGCTATCGCGATATCCGCGTCGAGAGAATGATCGAGGAGAGCGTGCGCTCGACGCCTGCCAGTTCGCCGATCCGGTCGATCAGCCGGTCGAGCTCGGCGATCGAGGCCGCGGCAATGACGGCGATCAGGTCGAAGGGACCGTTGACCGAATGGAGCGTCGTCACCTCACGGATCGCCGCAAGCTCGGCGGTGACCGCCGAGAGCGACTTCGGCGCGATGGTGATCAGCACGTGCGCGCGCACGAGCCCGCTCAGATAGGCGTCCGAAAGCTTCAGCCCGTAGCCGGCAATGACACCGTCGCGTTCCAGCCGCTCCAGCCGTGCCTGCACGGTCGTCCGCGACAGGCCGAGCCGGCGCGCCAGCGTCGCGACCGGCATGCGGGCATTCTCGCCGAGCAGCGCCAGCAGTTCCTGATCCTTGGCCGAAATTTGCATTTTGTCCATTTCTTTCGCCGATCTGCCGATACAAGCACATCATATCGCACAATCCGCCGCTATGAAACGATCAATCACGGCGTCATTCTGATGCTATTCAATTTCATTCTTCCAAGGGGACATCAATGAAGGACATTGTCGTAATCGGCGCAGGCAAGATCGGCGGCGCAATCGCCCACATGCTCGCCGCGACGGGCGACTACCGCGTGACGGTATCCGACCGCAGCCGCGAACAGCTCGGCGCGATCGCCCCGCACGAAGCCGTTTCCACCGCCGCCGTCGACATCTCCGACAGCGCCGCGCTGGACGCCCTGCTTTCGGGCAAGTTCGCGGTCCTGAGCGCCGCGCCGTTCCACCTGACGGGTGCGATCGCCGAGGCCGCCGCCCGCACCGGCATCCACTATCTCGACCTGACCGAGGACGTCGCCACCACCCGCAAGGTGGAAGCCCTCGCCAAGGGCGCGAAGGGCGCCTTCATTCCGCAATGCGGGCTCGCCCCGGGCTTCATCTCGATCGTCGCCCATGATCTCGCGACCGGCTTCGACACGCTGGACAGCGTGCGCATGCGCGTCGGCGCCCTGCCGCAATATCCCTCGAACGCGCTCAACTACAACCTGACCTGGAGCACCGACGGGCTGATCAACGAGTACATCGAGCCTTGCGAGGCGATCGTCGAAGGCAAGCTCGTCACCGTTCCGGCCATGGAAGAACGCGAGGAATTTTCGCTCGACGGCGTCACCTACGAGGCCTTCAACACCTCGGGCGGCCTCGGCACGCTCTGCAAGACGCTTGAAGGCCGCGTGCGGACGATGAACTACCGCACCATCCGCTATCCGGGCCACCAGTCGATCGTGAAGGCGCTCCTGAACGACCTCAACCTCAAGAACCGCCGCGACGTGCTGAAGGACCTCTTCGAGAACGCGCTGCCGGCGACGATGCAGGATGTCGTGGTGATCTTCGTCACCGTCTGCGGCGCCCGCGAAGGCCGCTTTATGCAGGATACCTACGCCAACAAGGTCTATGCCGGCGTCGTCGCCGGGCGCAAGATGAGCGCGATCCAGATCACCACCGCCGCCGGCATCTGCACCGTGCTCGATATGCTGGCAAACGGCGAACTGCCGCAGCAGGGCTTCGTCCGCCAGGAGGAAATCAGCCTCGAACGCTTCCTCGCGAACCGCTTCGGCCGCGTCTACGATCCGGAAACCTTGCGCCTGCCGAAGGCTTCGTAAGCCGCCGCATTTCGCTCCGACGAATCAGACATCCGGGTGAGAGTGTCCGCACTCTCACCCGTTTTCGTTTCCGAGAGGCCTCTCATGCGGAAGGCGCCCGGTTGAAGGTGCCGACGCCCGGTCGCCGTGTTTGCATTCTGGGGGCGGTCACGTCCCGCAAAAGGTCCGGGCGACCCGTTCTTCCGGCTTCGGCGGTGCCATGAAGGCGGCAAATTCCAGCCGTTCCTCGTAGGGTTTCGCCGTGGCCTCCAGCATCCCCTCGAAAGGCGCGAAATCACCGGCGAGACCGGCGGCGATCACCTCTTCGATGCGGTGGTTGCGCGGGATGACGGCCGGGTTGACCCTCTCCATCGCCGCCTGCCGTGCAGATGGCGCAAGCGGTTCCGCGTTTGTCCGCGCACGCCAGCGGGAAAGCCAGTCCGCGACACCCTCCGCATCTGTGAAACGTTCCAGCAGGAGCGCGTCCGGCCCGCCGCCGGCGAGCTTGGCAAGCGCCCGGAACGTCAGCGTGAAATCGGCCTCGCCCCCGTGCATCAGCGCGAGCAGGTCATTGACGAGCGGGAGGTCCTCCGGGTCGTCTCCGGTGAGACCAAGCTTCTCGCGGAAGGCATCGAGCCAACGCGCCTGGAAGACCCGGCCGAACTCGGCGAGCGCCTCGTTGGCCGCTTCGACGTTCTCGTCCTCGCGTCCCCCCATCAGCGGCAGCAAGGTCTCGGCAAACCGCGCCAGATTCCATTGGGCGATGCCCGGCTGATTGGCATAGGCGTAACGGCCGCGCTGGTCGATCGAGGAGAAGACCTTGCGCGGATCGTATTCGTCGAGGAAGGCACAGGGGCCGAAATCGATGGTCTCGCCGGAAACGGTCATGTTGTCGGTGTTCATGACGCCGTGAATGAAGCCGATCGACATCCACCGGGCGACGAGCGCCGCCTGGCGGACGGCCACCGCCCGGAAAAGTGCGAGATAGGGATCCTGCAGGTCCGCAAGCTCGGGATAATGCCGGGCGATCACATGACCGGCAAGCGCGCGCAAACCGTCGATGTCGCCACGGACGGCGAAATACTGGAATGTGCCGATGCGGACATGACTCGCCGCGACCCGGGTCAGGATCGCGCCGGGCAGCGCCGTTTCGCGATAGACCGGCTCACCCGACAGAACCGCGGCGAGCGCCCGCGTCGTCGGAACGCCGAGAGCGTGCATGGCTTCGGAGACGATATATTCCCGCAGCACCGGTCCGAGCGCCGCGCGACCGTCACCCTGCCGGGAGAACGGTGTCTCGCCGGCCCCCTTGAGCTGGATGTCGCGGCGGACCCCGTGCCGATCGAGCACCTCGCCGAGCAGGATCGCCCGGCCGTCGCCGAGCTGCGGCACGAAATTGCCGAACTGGTGACCCGCATAGGCCATGGCAACCGGAGCGGCTCCTTGCGGCAGCGCATTGCCGCTGAAAAGGCGCGCAAGTGCGTCGTCGTCGAGTGCGCCGAGATCAAGGCCGAGCTCGTCGGCGAGAGGTGCGTTGAACCGGATGAGGCGCGGTGCAACGACCGGGCGGGGCTGCACGGGCCTGAAGAAACGCTCGGGCAAACGGGCATAGCTGTTGTCGAAGGCAATCAAGCTTGTGTCTCCTTCCCCGAATCCATGCACGCGGCCAGACGGCTGACATCCCGAATATGGGGTCGCTGGCCGGCGGGGCAAGCGGTGAGTGGTGGAAAGCCGCCGTCGGTCGCTTTTCCGGGGGTTGTATCGCCCTTTTTTGGGCGGACCGGGCACGCCCTGTTGTCTCGCCTTTTGCCGGCGAACTAACGTCGCCGACACAAGCCGACAGATGGAGAGGGCCCCGCGGCCATGCATGCGACGGGAACAGTCTGCCGGATGGCTGGGAAACGACAGGGGTATCCGACATGAAGATCCGTCTCGCCGCACTGGCGCTTGCGGCTGCAACGCTCGCGGGCTGCACAACCACCGAAGAAGCCAATACCGTCATCCAGTCGCGCTGGATCGGCCAGCCGGCCGAACTCTTCTTCTCCCGCTACGGGCCACCGGTCTCGGAATTCCGTACCGGCACCGGCAACACGATCTACACCTGGCGCGGCGGGGAGAAGACGCAGTACATTCCCGCACAGTATTCCACACCGGCCGAGCAGCCGGTCTACGGCAAGACGGTCACGAAGACGACGAGCCGCGAAAAGGAGCCCGGCGTCACCGTCACCAAGACCACGACGAGCAGCATGGGCGTCTACGTACCGCAGCAGCCGCAGATGATTTCTCCCGCCCGCGTCGAGGAACTCTTCTGCGAGGTGCAGATCACCGTCGACGCGACCGATCGCATTCGTGCGATCCGGGCCAGCAACGACACGACGGGCGAAGGCCTCAGCCTGTCGCGTTGCGCCGAGGTTCTCGACGCCCAGAAGTAAGGCGGACCGCCGCGGCGTTCCGCATACGATGTCGCAATTGCCGATCCCGGCGCCGCAAGGGCTCCGGGATCGTTCTTTCCGGTGTGCATATCTTCGCGGGAACGAAAATTGCCGCCGAACCGGACTGACCGGCTTACGTCAGACGTTCGGATGGCCTATAGCTTCAGGCAGGCGCGACCGATGTCCGGGCGCCGTGTCGACCAAACCGAGGGACAAGAGATGTTCAAACGCCTTTCGCTTTCCGCCGCCTTCCTCGCCGCCGCCGCGGCTCCGGCCTTCGCACATCTCGATCCGGCCGAGCACGGCTCGCTGATGGCCGGCGTGTCGCACCCCCTCGGCGGTGTCGATCACGTGCTGGCGATGGTCGCAGTCGGCCTCTGGGCTTCACAGATCGGCGGGCGGGCGCTCTTCGCCGTTCCCGCAGCCTTCGTGACCACGATGGCCGCAGGCTTCCTGCTTGCGGTTTCCGGCATCGGCCTGCCCTTCGTCGAGCCGGCCGTGCTCGCCTCCGTCATCGGCCTCGGCCTGCTGGTCGCAACCGCCGTCCGCCTTCCGGCCGCGGCATCGGCCGCGATCGTCGGCGTCTTCGCTCTCTTCCACGGCCACGCCCATGGTGGTGAACTCGGTGCTGCCGGCGCCGTCCAGTTCGGCCTCGGCTTCCTCGTCTCCACCGCGCTGCTGCATGCAGCGGGCGTCGGCCTCGGCATCTCGCTGTCCCGCATGGGAACGATCACCACCCGCCTTCTCGGCGCCGCGACCGCGCTCGGTGGCGCTGCTCTCATCTTCGGCTGATCCGACACGGGCGGCAGCGGCCGCCCTCTCCTATAGCCGCTGCGAAGGCCGGGTTCGCCCGGGAACCTTCGCGGCGGTTTTGCGTTTGGGCAGTCCGGCAGCGCCATGACGAAGCAGCAGGCGTGTCGGCGCGTGAGCAAAATATTCTCATTTGCTCGTTCAATTCGCGCTTTTCTCTCCTCCCAACGCAATTCCGATCTGACATTAAAACGCCATCCGAAGAGTGACCCGAAAGGAAAACACGATGAGCTGGCTCAAGACGATCGCCGCGGCGGCAGCGCTGCAAACACTGACCCTCGCGCCCGTTCTGGCGGGTGAAAACCTCGACCAGATCAAGTCGGCCGGCGTCTTCAAGATCGGCACCGAAGGCACCTATGCGCCGTTCACCTTCCACGATGCCGAGAACAAGCTCGTCGGCTTCGACGTCGAAATCGGTGAAGCCGTCGCCGGGAAGCTCGGCGTGAAGGCGGAATTCGTCGAAGGCAAGTGGGACGGCCTCATCGCCGGGCTCGACGCCAACCGCTACGACGCCGTCATCAACCAGGTCGGCATCACCGAGGCGCGCAAGCAGAAATACGACTTCTCCGATCCCTACATCGCCTCCAAGGCCGTGCTGATCGTCAAGGACGACAATACCGACATCAAGGGCTTCGCGGACCTCAAGGGCAAGAAGTCGGCCCAGTCGCTCACCAGCAACTTCGGCAAGCTTGCCGAGGAAGCCGGTGCCGAACTCGTCGGCACCGACGGCTTCGACCAGTCGATCCAGCTCGTGCTGACCGGCCGCGCCGACGCCACGATCAACGACAGCCTCTCCTTCCTCGACTTCAAGAAGCAGAAGCCGGATGCGCCGGTGAAGATCGTCGCCGAGAAGGCCGATGCCGACTATTCCGGCATCATCGTCCGCAAGGGCGATCCGGAGCTCGTCGCCGCGATCAACAAGGCGCTCGCGGACATCAAGGCCGACGGCACCTACCAGAAGATCTCGGAGAAGTATTTCGGCGCCGACGTTTCGAAGTAGCGGCCCTCCCCTTGTGGGGATGATCGGACCGAAGGTCCGGAGTGGGGTGACCACGCCGGACCTTTTTCTCTCGGCTGGAAGGGTTTCACTCCACCTGCAGCTTCGCAGCGACCTCCCCGTCGAAGGAAGGTGGGGAGCGCCTCCGCCGCCTGCACAACACGCCGATCGGACACGCCTTCGCTCTCGGGGCTGCCTCTCCGACCTTGACTGACACGCGGCAGGGGCGTTGGTTCGCCTTTGCCGCAAAACCACTTTAGTCCGCTCCCACAAGGACGATGCCATGCCGCACTGGCTGCAACTGATGATCGATTCGCTCCCGACCCTGCTTTGGGCCGGTGTGAAGTTCACCATTCCGCTGACGCTTCTCTCATTCGTTCTCGGACTGTCGCTCGGCCTCGTCGCCGCGGTGACACGGCTCTTCGCGCCGAAGCCGCTGGTGCTTGTCGCCCGCTTCTACGTCTGGGCGATCCGCGGCACGCCGCTCTTGGTGCAGCTCTTCGTGATCTTCTACGGCCTGCCGAGCATCGGTATCCTGCTCGACGCCTTCCCGGCCGCGCTGATCGGCTTCACGCTCAACGTCGGCGCCTACACCTCCGAGATCATCCGCGCGGCCATTGCCTCGGTGCCCAAGGGACAATGGGAGGCAGCCTATTCCACCGGCATGACCTGGAGCCAGGCCATGCGCCGCACGATCCTGCCACAGGCGGGCCGGGTCGCGGTGCCGCCGCTTTCCAACACCTTCATATCACTGGTCAAGGATACCTCGCTCGCCGCCGCGATCACCGTGCCCGAACTCTTCCAGTCGGCGCAGCGCATCGTCGCCACCACCTATGAGCCGCTGATCCTCTACGTGGAGGCCGCCTTGATCTACCTCGCCATGAGTTCGGTTCTCTCGGCGCTGCAATCACGTCTCGAAGTCCGTTTCGGCCGCTACGGCGGCATGCTGGAGGCCAACCGATGATCGAACTGTCCAACATCGTGAAGCACTTCGGCGAGGCGGTGATCCTCAACGACATCTCGCTCACCTTTCCCGAAGGCAGCGTGACGGCGCTCGTCGGCCCCTCCGGCGGCGGCAAGAGCACGCTGCTTCGATCGATCAACCTCCTCGAACTCCCTACCTCCGGGTCCGTCCAGGTCGGTGACGACCGGGTGGAGTTCGCGCCGGACCGTAAGGCGCCCTGGATGGCGATCCAGAAAATCCGCTGCGAGACCGGCATGGTCTTCCAGAACTTCCAGCTCTTCCCGCACCGAACGGCCATCGAGAACGTCATGGAGGGACTTCTCGTCGTCCAGAAATGGTCCCGCGAAAGGGCGCGCGCCCGCGCAGTCGAACTGTTGACCAAGGTCGGCATGGCTCACAAGGCGGATGCCTGGCCCGCCAATCTTTCCGGCGGCCAGCAGCAGCGCGTGGCGATCGCCCGCGCGCTCGCCCCCTTCCCCAAGGTCCTCCTCTGCGACGAGCCGACATCGGCGCTCGATCCGGAACTCGCGGGCGAGGTCGTGGACGTCCTGAGCAAGCTTGCGAGCGAAGGTACGACCATGGTGATGGCGACGCATGATCTGCGCCTTGCCTCGCGGATCGCCAATCAGGTGGTCTTTCTGGATGCCGGTCAGGTGGTGGAGAAGGGGAGCGCCGAACAGATCTTTCGCGATCCGCAACGCGAACGCACCCGCCGCTTCGTCTCCTCGATCAGCGCCGCCCAGACGCTCTGAGCGGCAACGCCGCGCCACTGGCCTCGGTCATGACTGCGGGCGTGCCTGCGTGCGACTGCCGGCCAGCAACTTGTCGATGTCCCTGACCGAGACGGGTTCCGAAAACAGGAAGCCCTGCAGTTCGTCGCAGCCGATCGCCGTCAGGAATAAGCTCTGCTCCTGCGTCTGCACACCCTCGGCGGTCGTCTTCACTCCCCTGGCGTGCGCCATGTTCACGATCGCCTGTACGATCGCTTCGTCGCCGCGCGACTTGCCGAGCCCGTCGATGAAGGACTTGTCGATCTTGATGTGATCAACCTCGGTGTCAAGCAGGCGGCCGAAGGTGGAGAAGCCTGTCCCGAAATCGTCGAGCGCGATGGCAATGCCGAGCTCGCGAAGAGCCTTTATGTTCGCGACGCAGGTGGAAGTGCTGTCCATCCAAGCTGTTTCGGTGATTTCGAGCTCCAGTCGATGCGGATCGAGACCAGTCGCCTCCAGGATCGACTTGACCTCCGACGCTAAGCCAGGGGTACGCCACTGGATCGGCGAGACGTTGACCGCCACGCTGCCGATCTGCCATTTCGCCGCCGCCCTGCAGGCCTCCTCGAGGACATGGCGCCCGAGCGCTCGTATGAGGCCTGTCTCCTCGGCGATCGGGATGAAGAAGGTCGGAGACAACCAGCCGCGCGTTGGATGATACCACCGCACCAGCGCCTCGACGCTGATCAGGTCGCCGGTCTGCGCCCGGTACTTCGGCTGGTAGAGAACCTCGAACTGGCCGGTTTCCTTGAGCGCGGTATGGAGATCGCGCTCGATCTCCGCCCGTTCCCTGATGATGACGTCCATGTGAACGCCGAAGGCGGTAAAGCGTCCCCGCCCACTCGCCTTGGCATTGTAGAGCGCGACATCCGCCTTGCGGGTGAGTTCGCTGCGGTTCGTACCATGAAGAGGCGAATAGGCCGCACCGACCGAGACACCGGCGAAGGTGGTCTTGCCCTCTACGACGAAGGGTTCGGCGATCGAGGCGACGATCCGCGCGCCGAGCGTTTCCACCTCGGACACCTCCACGAAGGGCACGAAGATGTTGAACTCGTCGCCGCCGACGCGGCAGAGACGTCCGTTCTGCGGCAGCAGTGCGCCGATCCGCTTCGCCACCTCCTGGATGACACTGTCGCCGGCACCGTGTCCCAGCGTGTCGTTGATCTGCTTGAACCGGTCGAGATCGAGATAAAGCACGGCGATCTGCGGCACCACGCCCTTGCTCGGCGTCAGCGCCGCGTCCAGTGCGCGTTCGAAGGCCGTGCGGTTCAGTAGCCCGGTCAGGGCGTCGTGATTGGCGAGGAAGCGAATACGCTCCTCCTGCGCACGGTTCACCTTGAGGCGCCGATAAAGGGCGAGAAGAAAGAGCGCGAGCGTGATGATCAGCAACACCAGTGCACCGACGAGCGCCGGTGAGATCGAGGCGAGGAATGCCGAGCCCGGGCGGTAGGGACGCCAGTCGAAATAGCCGACGAGCTGCCCACTGTCGGCGACGACCGGCAACTCGGCCGTGCCGGGCAACTTCTGCGACACCGGCGAGAAGAAGAGACCGTGGAAGCCGTACTCGGTCGAAAGTTCCTGCAGAAAGTCGCTGTCGAGATACTTCACGGCGACGTGCAGATACTCCTCGCCCGGAACCTGCTCGATCTCGCCGCTGTCGGACACCACGGGCTTGACGCTGACGATCGCCGGATGCTCGCCGACCCTGCTGAAATCACTGACGCCCGGAGAGAGCACGCGATCGCTGACCTGACTCTTGTCCTGCCGGCGCAGGATATCGCGCAGACGCGCCGCCAGCGGCTCGGCGACCGGGCGGAAACGCTCGAACGTCTCCGGACCGCCGATCTTGCCGTCCGCATAGGCGTAGATCGGTCGATCGGTCGCATCGAGGACGAAAGCCGCGTCGTGGCCGAAATACGTGATCATCCACCTGCCGAGATTGCCGTCGATCCACTCGTCGCGTTCCTGGCTCGGCGGCTCGCGCATCTTCTCCACGGCCTCGTCCCAGACCGTTGAGCTTTCCTGGTCGTGGGCGACCTGCGAACGCAACTGGCCGATGACGTGGTCGGCGATCTGGACCTGTCGGGCTTCCGACTGAGTATCGATGACCCGGGTGGCCCAGGTCAGGAAGACCTGCGCGGCGATCACCAGCGCGATTATCCCGCAAACGGTGAGGAGGACCACTTTGAGGGGAAAGGTCGCGATCCTGCGACGGTCGGCGCCTCGTTCCATGCCTGTCCATACCTCCCTGACCCTGCAGCCATCGCACGCCAGTTGTTAACGGGCGGCTTCCGTTCACGGTTTATGAAGTGCTAACGCAAGATGTTGGGGAGAAAGACGAAACGGTCCGCCCCCTGCCGAGCTCGCACCGTTTCGCGCAGGTCGGCAGACACTGCCGCGGCCTCCGGCCGGTGCTCACGATTCAGCCGCGGCCGCGATAGGTCGGAACGCCCTGGTCGGGAAGCCATACGCCGGCGGGCGCCTCGCCCGTCTGCCAGAACACGTCGATCGGGATGCCGCCGCGCGGATACCAATAGGCACCGATCCGGAGCCATTTCGGCTGCAGGAGGTCGACCAGCCGCTTGGCGATGTAGATTGAGCAGTCCTCGTGGAAGGCACCGTGATTGCGGAAGGAAAAGAGGAAGAGCTTCAGCGACTTCGATTCTACCAGCCAGTCGCCGGGAATGTAGTCGATGACGATATGGGCGAAGTCGGGCTGGCCCGTCATCGGGCAAAGCGAGGTGAACTCGGGCGCGGTAAAGCGGACGACGTAGTCTGTCCCGGCATTGCCGTTCGGCACGCGCTCAAGGACAGCCGACTCCGGGGTCGTGGGCGCTTCGACGGACTGACCTAGCTGGGTCAGGCCGGAAACGTCGGTCTTGCTCATCATGAAACTCCTTCAGATTTCGACGCCGTTGCCGTGCGCCATTTCATTCTCCGGCTCGACATGGATCGTGACGCGCGTCCCGGGCAAGGCCTTGTGCAAGGCCATTTCCAGCCGGTCGCAGATCACATGGGCCTCACCCACGGTCATCTTGGAGGGTACCACCAGGTCGAAGGCGACGAAGGTGGCGGCACCGGCGCGACGTGAGCGGAGATAATGCACCCCGAGCGAGCCCTCGCAATTCTCCTTGATCGCCTGCTTGATCGCCTCTTCTTCCTCGGGCTCGACGGCCTGGTCCATGAGGCCGGCAACGGAGTGGGAAATCACCTTCCAGCCCTGGAAGATGATGTTGAGCGCAACGAGAATGGCAAGCAGCGGATCGAGGATCGCGTAGCCGGTGACTATGGCAAGCACAAGACCAATCAAGACGCCACCCGACGTCACGACGTCGGAAAGCACGTGATGGCCGTCCGCCTGCAAAGCCGGGGAGCGATGCCTCTTGCCGACGCGAATGAGCGTCAAGGCCCAGGCGCCGTTGATGGCAGCGGCGAGCGAGTTGATCGCAAGACCGAGCACCGGCGCCTCGAGAAGCTTCGGATTGGGGAGAGCAGCGACTGCTTCCTGAAGGATGAGCAACGCCGCGACGACGATCAGCACGCCTTCGAGAACGGCGGAGAAATACTCCGCCTTGTGGTGGCCGTAGGGATGGCTCGAATCCGCCGGCTTCTGAGCGTAGCGGATGACGAAGAAGGCGACCACAGCCGCCACCACGTTGACCGTCGATTCCAGGCCGTCGGAGAGCAGCGCGATCGACCCCGTCACCTTCCAGGCGACGAGCTTCAGCCCCATGACCCCGATGGAAAGGGGGATACCCCAGAAGGCCAGGCGCTGTACCAGACCGTTGCTCTCTGTCGTCATCTTCCGTCGCCCCTGCACTTGCAAGCGAATTGCATTCGCTACTTCCACAACGACGAAACCGCCCACGGGCGGTGGACGGTTTCGCAATGAGGTCTCTAGGACAGACGGAGGTGCGGGGTCAAGCGCCCCGCCATCATCCTCACGCCGCCTTTTCCTTCGCACGCCGTGCGAGATGCGCGACCACGTTCTCGATCATCCGCATGCCGGCGTCCTGCCCAAGCGTCATGATCGATTCCGGATGGAACTGCACCGCCGCCACCGGTTCCTTGGTGTGCTCGATACCCATGATCGTGCCGTCCTCGCTCTCCGCCGTAATCATGAAGTCGCGGTCGAGCGTCGCAGGATCGGCGAAGATCGAGTGGTAGCGGCCGACGGTCACTTCCTTGGCAAGGCCGGAGAAGACGATGCCGGGTTCCAGAACGCGGATGCGCGAGGGCTTGCCGTGCATCGGGATAGCAAGCTGGCGCAACTCGCCGCCATAGGCTTCGGCAAGCGCCTGCAGACCGAGGCAGACGCCAAAGATCGGCAATTGCCGCGCCCGTGCCTTTTTGATCGTCGCCTTGCAGTCGAAATCCTTCGGACTGCCCGGTCCGGGCGAAAGCACCACGAGGTCGGGATTGAGGCGATCGAACACCTCGTCGGCGACCGGCGTGCGCACGGTCGTCACGGTGGCGCCGGTCTGGCGGAAATAGTTGGCGAGCGTGTGGACGAAGCTGTCCTCGTGGTCGACGAGCAGGATGTTCACGCCCTTGCCGACGGCGGCGACACCGCGCTTCGACTTCTCGTCGTTTCCGGATTTCGCATCGCGAATGGCAGAAATCATGGCGGATGCCTTCAGTTCGGTTTCGGCTTCTTCCTCTTCCGGAATGGAATCGTTCAGCAGCGTCGCGCCGGCGCGCACCTCGGCGATGCCATCCTTGATCCGCACGGTCCTGAGCGTCAAGCCGGTGTTCATGTCGCCGTTGAAGCCGACCATGCCGATCGCCCCACCATACCAGGCGCGCGGGCTCTTCTCATGCGCCTCGATGAAGCGCATCGCCCAGAGTTTCGGTGCGCCGGTGACCGTGACAGCCCAGGCGTGGGAGAGGAAGCCGTCGAAGGCGTCCATGCCGTCGCGCAGACGCCCCTCGATGTGGTCGACGGTGTGGATGAGGCGCGAATACATCTCGATCTGGCGGCGGCCGATGACCTTGACCGAGCCCGGCTCGCAGACGCGAGACTTGTCGTTGCGGTCGACGTCCGAGCACATGGTGAGCTCGCTCTCGTCCTTCTTGGAATTCAGAAGCTTCAGGATCTGCTCGGAATCGGCGATCGGGTCGGCGCCGCGCTTGATCGTGCCCGAGATCGGGCAGGTCTCGATGCGCCGGCCGGACACGCGCACGAACATCTCCGGCGAGGCCCCGACGAGATATTCCTGGTTTCCGAGATTGATGAAGAAGGAATAGGGAGACGGGTTGATCTCCTTCAGGCGCTTCGAAATCTCGGACGGCTTGGACTCGCAGCGCTCCATGAACTTCTGGCCCGGCACCACCTCGAAGAGGTCGCCGCGGCGGAAGCTCTCCTTGGCCTTGACCACGAGCTCGGCATATTCGCCCGGGCGATGGTCGCCGCGCGGCGGGATCGTGTCGGTGGCCTTGAACGGCTCCGGCGCGATTGCGTCAGCCTTGCCCTCGGTCGTCACGCCGTCCTTCTCGAAATCGTAGCGGTCGATCCAGGCCCTGGCAGAATAGTGGTCGACCACGAGGATCTCGTCCGGCAGGAAAAGCACCATGTCGCGCTGGTCTTCGGGACGTTCGAGCGACAGCTTGATCGCGTCGAACTGGAAGGCGAGATCGTAGCCGAAGGCGCCGAAAAGGCCGATGGAGCTGTCCGCCTCGGAATGGAAAAGATCGGTGATCGCGCGAAGCACGGTGAACACCGTCGGGATCTTCGAGCGTTCCTCCTCGGTGAACACCCGGTCCGGCTCGCTGACCGTCAGATCGAGGCGACGCGCCGTCGCGGCGCCCAGCGTGATTTCCGCGACCGTGCGCAGCCTTGCGGCGATGAAGGAGAGCAGCACCTCGCCGCGTTCGTTGTACGCCTCGATCCACATCTTGCGGCCGAAGCAGGAAATGCCGAGCGGCGGATCGACGATCGCCGTGTCCCAGCGCGTATAGCGGCCAGGATATTCGTAGTTGGAGGAGAAGACCGCACCGCGGTGCTCATCGAGCCTGTCGATGTAGCCGTTGATGGCATCGGCGTAGGGCGCCGCCCGGCGCGAGCGCGTCACCTTGATGCCGCCGCGGGTGGTATAGGTCTCCCCGCCATCATCCCGAATGATCGTCGTCATGCTCTCTCTTCACTCCGTCGTTCAAGGCCCGGATGGAGGCGCCTGAATACAAAAAAGCCGCCTCAGATTTTCCGGGCGGCTTTGGGTCACTTGTCTCTGGACATGACTGGTCAAGGCCGCGTTAGCGAGCCCACCACCAGTTACCGATGTTCAAAAACGTCGTCATGAGAAAACTCATACCGTCAACCCGGCAGCCGCGCAAGAGGCCTTGGCGCGCCGCCGTGCCTCCATCGATGAAACCAAATACGCCGCCGGCCGTTGTCGACAGACCCGACAACGGAGACAGGACGGTTGCCGAGACTTCTTCTGCTGGCGGCAGTGCTCGCCGCCACCACCGCCATCGCTGCGCCGGACAATCCTCCGGTCCCCCTGCCGAAACCGTCTGAGGCCGAACGCGCGCCCGCCGCCGAACCGGCCGTACCCGCTGAAAAGCCGAAGGAAAGGCAAGCGCCGGCGGCACCGGAACCGGAGAAGAACGAAGAACCGGCCGAACCGCCACCTCCTCCTCCGCCGCCACCGGTCGAAACCGAAGACAAGGCCGCATTCGAGGCCTGCATGACCGAACTGACCTCGCTCGGCGCAGCCTTCAGGACGCTCCCGCGCATCGACGACGGCAATGGCTGCGGCATCGACAAGCCGGTTGCGATGACGCGACTCTCGTCCGACGTCACAATCGAACCCGAGGTGACGGCGCGCTGCGAGACGCTGCTGCAGCTTGCCCGCATGACCCGCGATCTTGTCGGGCCTGCGGCACGCCTCGGCCTGCCGGAGATGGGCAAGCTCAAGGCCGTTCACCAGGCATCCGGCTATGTCTGCCGCAAGCGCAACGGCGCCGATACGGGCAAGATTTCCGAACACGCCCGCGGCAACGCCGTCGACATTTCCGCACTCGAATTCGACAAAGGCCCGGTGCCGATGAAGATCGTCGCAAGCGAGGTTTCAGACCTCGCCGCCGCCTTCCAGCGGGCGCTGAACGCCGCCGCCTGCCTCTATTTCACCACCGTCCTCTCGCCGGGCAGCGACGACGCCCACCGCGACCACATGCATCTCGACGTGATGAAGCGGGCGGGCGGCTATCGGTATTGCCGGTGAAGGCAGCGGAGGATGGGGCGTGGGAGATGGATTTGGGGAACGGAAGGGGGCTCGAGATATTTCACTCATGGCGCATGGCAGTGTATGCCGGAGGGAACTGCGTTCCCCACTGAGGCAAGGGCAGATGGCCAACGATCGAGCAAGTTCTGAAAATCGTACGGATGCGCTTGAGCTGGCGGAAGATCTTCGTGCCACGCTTGGGCGATTTGTCCGTCTCGTCAAGAACGAGGCGAATACGCCGACCACGTCTCAGTCAGAGACGCTGTCGCTTCTTGATCGAAGCGGTCCGCTGAGTGTTGCCGAACTGGCAAACCTCCGCAATGTCAGACACCAGAGCATGCGATTGGTCACCGCACAGCTGGAGCTTGACGGACTGGTTGGCAAACTGCCCAATCCGGCCGACGGGCGCAGTCAACTTCTTTCCATCACCCAGAAGGGACGGGAAGAATTGTCGCGCTCCCGCGAAGCCCGGACCTTGAAGATTGCGGCCTTGATCGATGAGCGGCTATCCAACCAGGACAAACAGACGCTTCAAGCCGCAATCCTCGTAATCGAACGGCTCATGTAGCCGAAACCGCTACGCCTTCGACAGCGCGGCAAGGACATTCGACAGGGTGTTTAGTCCCCAGTGCTCGGCATATCTGCCGTCCTCCACCCGGACGATGTCGATGACACTGATGGCGACGTCCCGGCCTGTGGCGGGAATTCCCATCAATGTGCCGGAGTGTACGCCGCTGATCGTCTTTCGTGTTGTCACCTTGTCACCCTCAGCAATCTGATCTTGGATTGTTACCTTCAGGTCGGAAAGGGCGGGGCGAAGGACATTCTGGAATGTGTTCCACATGCTTTCAGGACCATTCGGCATTCCCGGCGGCGCTGAATGGTTGACGAAATCCGGAGCCATCAGGGCATGAAACTCGGCCTCGTTCCCGTTTTGAATGACCTCGCTGTTGAAGCGGCGAACCACCTCCTTGTTGTCGGCAGACATGATTGATCCTTCCCGTGAAGCTATCGCGTCAAAACTATACAGTTAAACTGTATAATTTTGACTTATCCGCTGCGGCACCGGTTTTCAAGTGATGTCGTGGATGGAATATGATCAAGCGCGCATCATGAGATGTCCGCTTCGATATCGGCCTCGGTGTCCGTGCCGAAATGGTTGATCTCGACGATCACCATCGCCGCCTTCCAGCGCGCGCTCAACGCCGCCGCCTGCCTCTACTTCACCACCGTCCTCTCCCCCCGGCAGCGACGATACCCACCGCGACCATATGCATCTCGACGTGATGAAGCGGACGGGCGGGTATCGCTATTGCCGGTGAAGGGCGGGAGATGGGGCGCGGGAACGGACATAGGGTCAGCCATGATGAACTTCCGACCGGGGGCCGGAAGGCGACGCTCCGCGCAACGCGCGATTGCCCGATCATGCCTTCACCAGATAAATTAACGTCACTTGCAGTGTCATCAATTGACAGGCCTTACATTTGATGGCACATGACGTGACATCAAATTCGGAGGACCTGCAATGTCCGGCACCACACGACCCTACAACAGTCCGTTGCGCGAAGAAAAAGCGCGCCAGACGCGCGAGACGATCCTTGCCGCGCTCTACACACTGATGAGCGAGACCAACGCACCCGACGAGATCGGTATAGAGGCAATCGCGCAGAAAGCCGGCGTGGAGAGGCGTACGATCTTCCGCCACTTCGCCACCAAGGAGGAACTGATTTGCGCATTCTGGCCGTGGCTCAATGCCAAGATCGGGGCGTCCCCGTCCCCGCACAGCGTGCGTGACGTGGTCGACGGTCCGCGCGAGGCCTTTCCGCGCTTTGATGCACATGAGGCGGCGATGCGCGCCGCGCTCCATTCCCGCACCGGGCGCGAGATGCGCCTGGATACCGTCACTGGACGGCGCGCGCTGTTCGCCGGTGCGCTGGAGCCTGTCCTCTGTCAACTTCCGCCAGCCAAAGCCCGCAAGGTCGAGGCGCTGGCGCACCTGCTCTTCTCGGCTCCCGCTTGGGAAGTCTTGAAGGACTATGGCGGTCTTACCGGCGCCCAGGCCGGCGAGGCCGCATCCTGGGCGCTCGAGTTGATCCTGTCCGCGGTCGACCCGGGCCATGCAGAGGCGGACGTCCCATCGCAAACAACGGAGAAAAAACCATGAATCTCGACGTCATCCCCGCGAATGGAGGCGAAACCCTGTGGGTTGTCGCCGACCGCATCCGCTTCCTCGGCGGCCTGCCCGGATCAAACCTCGAACTGCTCGACATCGAGGTGCCGGCGGGCTCCGGCACACCGCCTCATACGCATGCCTCGTCCGAAATGTTCTACATCCTCGAGGGCGAGCTCACCGTGCGCAATTTCGGTGCCGATGGGGCGCCGCAGGTGGTGTTGGCAGGTCCCCGCACGGCGGTGCGCATTCCGCCAATGGCGCCGCACAACTATTCCAATGACAGTGGCAAGCCAGTGCGCATGCTGGTGCTGATCGAAAAGTCGATGATCGCCTTCTTCCGCGACATCGGCACTGTCGAGCCGCAGGCCGAACCTGACTTTGCAGGAATCGGTGCCGCCATGCAGCGCCACGGCATTGAGCCGATCACCATGGCCGCGTGAGACGGCTTGCGCCAAACAATGAGCCGGTCGCGGACATAGTTGGTGTCGTGACCGGCTGACAACAGAACTGCGGTTGCCGTCAGTTCAACTGCACATTCTCCGTGAGGCTATGGTCTGGCGGAACGCCAAATGAGCGAACGAACGGCTGAAACGGCGGCACAAAGCCTCCCTCCAGCGATCGAAGCCTCCACTTCCGCTTCGCGCCGACACCCGCCCCAACTTCCCCTCAGAACAGCCCCTCGATATAGCCCTGTTCGTTCAGGAAGATCCGCTCGGCGGCGGGCGATTGCGGCAGGCCGGGCATGGTCATGATCTCGCCGGTGATCGCCACAACGAAGCCGCCGTTCGTAGCAGTCGCCGCAAACGTGGGGACACTTGTTGAAACTGAATATTAGTAAAATGACTAAATTTCAAGAATACGCTATTCTATCCTCATGTCTCGATTCTCACTTCCCGCTAGGTTCGCAGATCATCCAGATCTTATTGCCGGGCATCGCCAGAAGCTAATAGAAGAAATTGAACGTACCCTTTCCCTCGCGGAAGTACGATCGCTACCATTCGATGAGTTGCTGAACAGCATTGAACACCTGCCGGACATTAGCAACTCTGCGGAAATTGTCTTTCGCGCATGCGAATATGCGCCTTCACTCAATCAAGCGTACGCCCTCGCGGAGTCCGTTCGGCGATTGGCGGAATCCGTCGACGGATTGCCCAGTCGTCGCAAACCACCCTACGACAGAGCGATCATGCGAATTCTGTCACGGCTTCCCGCGGAAGCCGCGTGGCCTGTTGTCGACCCTTGGCTTGAGCACAACAGAAAATTCAGGAGAGAAACGGCCTACGCAATTCTTCGCAAAACGGGAATCGATGAGAGGGCTGGCTTGCGTTTGCTCGAGGTTTTCGAAAACACCGGTGATCAGAAGGCACTGGAGTTGATAGCCAGAAACCCGTCGGCCACTAGGACCTTAGATATTAGGCAGATTTTACCGCTGTTCGAAGATGAATATTGGCGTATGCGACTAGTCGAGGCCGTATTGGTAGACGATGAGCCCAGGGCTCTGATTCTGGCGTCAGACTTTCCTCGAGAATTTACACATGCTGTCGGACGCCAAAAACAAAAGAGGCTAGTGCCGAACCTCAGAAGCCTTTTCGACCTGCAATCCGAGAATCTGGATTTCCTTTCAATATACGCCTGGGCGCTAGGTCAGCTTGGAGCGTTGGACGAAATCGGCAGGCTTCGAGAGCATATCGAGCGAATGAAACGATTAGCTTAGTCAGTTGTGTCAGTTTTCCGGATGTTATCGGGAACTGACGAACGATCACAATATAGGCACAAAGCCTCCCTCCAGCGATCGAAGCCCCCATTCCCGCTTCGCGCCGACACCCCGCCCCAACTTCCCCTCAGAACAGCCCCTCGATATAGCCCTGTTCGTTCAGGAAGATCCGCTCGGCGGCGGGGGATTGCGGCAGGCCGGGCATGGTCATGATCTCCCCGGTGATCGCCACGACGAAGCCGGCGCCGGCGGAAAGCCGCACCTCCCGCACGTTGACGACATGCCCCTCCGGGGCGCCGCGAAGGCCAGGATCGGTGGAGAAGGAATACTGGGTTTTCGCGATGCAGACCGGCAGCCCGCCATAGCCCTGCTCCTCCCAGAGCCGCAATTGCTCGCGCACCTGCTTGTCGGCCGTCACCTCGCCGGCGCGGTAGATGTCGCGGGCGATGCGCTCGATCTTCTCGAAGAGCGGCAGCTTGTCGGGATAGAGCGGCGAGAAATGCGCCGTGCCGGCATCGGCCAGATCGGCGACCCGCGCAGCAAGTTCCGTGATGCCGGCCGAGCCCTCCGCCCAGTGCCGGCAGAGGATCGCCTCGGCGCCCTGGCGGGCAGCGCAGCGCTTGACCGCCTCGATCTCGGCCTCGGTGTCCGAGCCGAAATGGTTGATCGCGACGACGACCGGTACGCCGAACTTGCGGACGTTCTCGATGTGGCGGGCAAGGTTTTCGGCGCCTGCAACGACGGCCTGGACATTCTCCTGCCCGAGGTCCTCCTTCTTCACGCCGCCGTTCATCTTGAGCGCCCGGACGGTCGCGACGATCACCGCCGCCGACGGCTGCAGGCCGGCCTTGCGACACTTGATGTCGAAGAATTTCTCCGCCCCGAGATCGGCGCCGAAGCCCGCCTCGGTCACCACGTAGTCGGCAAGCTTCAGCGCCGTGCGGGTGGCGACCACCGAATTGCAACCGTGAGCGATGTTGGCGAAGGGCCCGCCGTGGACGAAGGCCGGATTGTTTTCCAACGTCTGCACGAGGTTCGGCTGCATGGCGTCCTTCAGGAGCACCGCCATGGCGCCGTCGGCCTTGATGTCGCGGGCACGCACCGGGCTCTTGTCGCGGCGATAGCCGATGATGATCTCGCCGAGACGCTGTTCAAGGTCGGCGAGATCCTCGGCAAGGCAAAGGATCGCCATCACCTCGGAGGCGACGGTGATGTCGAAGCCGGTTTGGCGCGGGTAGCCGTTGGCCACGCCGCCGAGCGAGCAGACGATCTCGCGCAGGGCCCGGTCGTTCATGTCCATCACGCGCCGCCAGGTCACGCGGCGGCTGTCGATGGCCTGTTCGTTGCCCCAGTAGATGTGGTTGTCGATGAGCGCGGAAAGCAGGTTGTGCGCCGAGGTGATCGCGTGGAAATCGCCGGTGAAATGGAGGTTCATGTCCTCCATCGGCACGATCTGGGCATAGCCGCCGCCGGCCGCCCCGCCCTTCACCCCGAAGCAGGGCCCAAGCGAGGCTTCGCGGATGCAGACCATCGCGTTGCGGCCGATGCGGTTCATGCCGTCGACGAGGCCGACCGTCGTCGTGGTCTTGCCCTCGCCGGCCGGCGTCGGGTTGATCGCGGTGACGAGGATGAGCTTGCCGTCGGGACGATCGGAGAGCCCCTTGATGAAGGCGGCCGAGATCTTCGCCTTGTCGTGGCCATAGGGGATGAGACTTTCCGGGGGGATTCCGAGCCCCGCCCCGATCTCCTGGATTGGCCGTTTGCTGGCCGCGCGTGCAATTTCGATGTCCGATGCCACTGTCATCTTTCCCCCTGCCTTTTGCTGGTCGGAGAATCGGACGGCGCGGCCCAACTGGCAAGCACGGCAGCGGACTTTTTTTTCGAGAAGGTGGCCGGGAATGCGAGGGATGCCGAGACCCCTCTCATCTTCCGGCGGGAAACCGTGCATTCAAACAAGGTCCACTCCGGGAGAGGGATGTCTCCCGGAGCCTGGATCAACGGCCCCGTTGTAAGATGCCCTGCCCGCCCGAGACCTCGATCCTCTGGGCGTTCACCCAGCGATTGCTCTCCGCCAGCAGGCTCGCGATCATCGGGCCGATGTCATCAGGCAGGCCGACACGGCCGAGTGCCGTAATATCGGCAAAATAGGAGTTGAATTCCGGCGTGTCGCGAACGGCGCCACCAAAGAAGTCGGTCTCGATCGCGCCCGGCGCCACGGTGTTCACGGCGATCCCGCGTGCGCCCAGTTCTTTCGCCATGTAGACTGTCAAAACTTCCACCGCCCCCTTGACCGCCGCATAGGCTGACCAACCCGGCGCCGAGACGCGGGTCAGGCCCGACGACAGGTTGACGATACGCCCGCCGTCCGCGATGTGCGGCAAGAGCGCCTGGGTGAGAAAGAAAACACCCTTGAAATGCACATTCACAAGAGCGTCGAACTGCTCTTCGCTGGTTTCGGCGAAGGCTGCGAAATCGCCGTGCCCGGCATTGTTCACCAGGTGATCGAAGCTGTCGCGCTGCCATGTATTGCGCAGTGCGTCCTTGACCGCGGTCGAAAAGGCGCCAAAGCATGCGACATCGCCGACATCGAGCTTCACGGCAACGGCCTTGCGTCCGAGTGCTGCTATCTCGCCGACCACTTGCTGCGCGGCATCGGCGCGACTTTGATAGGTGATGATGACATCGCTTCCGGTGCGGGCGATGTTGAGTGCGGTGCTGCGGCCGAGACCACGGCTACCGCCGGTGACGAGGGCGATCTTAGTCATGGGAAAACTCCTTCTGATTGCGAAGGGAGAGATATGCCCGAGCGCGTTTTGAGTCGTTGCCGAAACCGCGTAGATACTTGCCTATTCGTCCGACGCTGTTTCATCCGGGCCCGTTCTGGCGTAAAAACGGTTCGATGAACGCTCATTCAAACCCCAACCGTCTGCTCGAAACGGTTCTGCGCCATGTCGGGCACCTATCCGCCTCCTTACGGCCCCTCGACACGGGATTTCCCGGCGTGAGCATCGTGCGGGCCGACGAGCCAAGCGACATTGACTGCGCCGTGTCGCGCCCCTTGTGCTGCCTCGTTCTTCAGGGCCGGAAGCAGGTGACCATGGGCACCGAGGTGTTTTCATTCGGCGCAGGCGACACCCTTCTGATCACCGCGGACGTGCCGACCGTCAGCCAGATCACGACGGCCGAGCCCGGCAGACCCTATGTCTCGCTGGTCCTGGAACTGGATCCGGTCATAATCTCTGAACTATCGGTCGAAATCAGCCAGACGAGCGTCTCGGCACCGCCCGTGCGCGTCGACCAGACAAATGCTGAAGTCGCGGACGCCGCGTGCAGGCTCATTCAGCTTCTCGACCGCCCTGAATCGGTAGCGGTTCTCGGCGCCCAGAGATTGAGGGAAATCTACTACTGGTTGCTCGCCGGCGAGCGGGGTTCGGAGATAAGCCGCCTCGGCTGGCCGGACAGCCACAGCCAAAGGGTCGCGAGGACCGTCGCCCTATTGCGGGCGGACTATGCCAAGCCCTTGCGGATCGGGCGGCTCGCATCTCTGGCTGGCATGAGCCGCTCCACCTTCCACCAGCACTTCCGGGCCGTTACCTCGCTGTCTCCCCTGCAGTTTCAGAAGCAGATGCGGTTGATCGAAGCCAGGCGCCTGATGGTGTCGGAGGGGCAGAGCGCCAGCAGCGCTGCCTTCTCCGTAGGCTATGAGAGCGTCTCCCAGTTCACACGGGAATATGGCCGCATGTTCGGCCGCCCGCCTGCCCGCGATGCCGAGTCCGTCCGCAAACAGAGCGAGGCCGCAGCCTAGAGGACAGTTGAGCCGCCGAAGGTGCAAGACCTCCGGCGCTGGGCTCTGAGGCAGGTGGCCGAACGCGAAGCCCCGTCCGCAATCCGAGCTTCCTCACCCCTCGCCGATCGCGATCAGGCTCGCATTGCCGCCGGCGGCCGCCGTGTTGACCGAGACCACCTGTTCCTGCGCAAAGCGCATCAGGTAGGCCGGACCACCCGCCTTGAAGCCGGTGCCGGAAAGGCCCGAGCCGCCGAAGGGCTGGGTGCCGACGACCGCGCCGATCATGTTGCGGTTGACGTAGACATTGCCGGCGTCGAGGGTCTCGGCGACGGTGCGAACCGTCGCCTCGATGCGGCTGTGGACGCCGAGCGTGAGCCCGTAGCCGGTCGCCGCGATCGCCTCGACGACCTTCGGCAATTCCTTCGCCTTCCAGCGCACGACGTGCAGGACGGGACCGAAGACTTCCTTGGTCAGCGCCTCCGGCCGGTCGAGCTCGATGATGTGCGGGGCGACAAAAACGCCGGTATTCGGGACCGTTCCGGCATAGCGGACCTTCTGTGACTTGCGCATGTCCTCGATATGGCCGGTCAGCATCGCCTGCTGCTTCTCGTCGATCACCGGACCGACATCGGTGGTGATCCGTGCCGGATCGCCGAGGTTCAACTCGCGCGCAGCCCCTTCGATCATCTCCAGCATGCCGTCGGCGATGTCTTCCTGCAGATAGAGGATCCTGAGCGCCGAGCAGCGCTGGCCGGCCGAGCGGAAGGCCGACATCACCACGTCGTCGGCGACCTGTTCGCCGAGCGCGGTCGCATCGACGATCATCGCGTTGATGCCGCCGGTCTCGGCGATCAGCGGCACGATCGGCCCGTTCTTGGCGGCAAGCGAGCGGTTGATCGCCTGAGCGGTCCCGGTCGAACCGGTGAAGGCGAGCCCGCCGAGCTTCGGATGGGCGGCGATCGCCGCCCCGACATCGCCGGCACCCGGCAGCAGGCAGAGCACGTCGGCCGGAACGCCAGCCCTGTGGAAGAGCCGGACCGCCTCGTAGGCGACAAGCGGCGTCTGCGGAGCGGGCTTGGCGAGAACCGCATTGCCGGCAACGAGCGCCGCAGAGACCTGCCCGAGGAAGATCGCCAGCGGGAAGTTCCAGGGCGAAATGCAGGCAAAGACGCCGCGGCCGCGCCAGAGCAGGCGGTTGTCCTCACCGGTCGGACCGGGCATGGCTTCCGGCTCGGCGAAGAGCCGCCGCGCCTCGTCGGCGTAATAGCGGCAGAAATCGATCGCCTCGCGCACCTCGGCAATGCCGTCGTCGAGCGTCTTGCCCGCCTCTGCCGAAAGCAGCGCGACGAACCGGACGCGATCGGCTTCGAGAAGGTCCGCCATCCGTTCGAGGCAGGCGGCCCGCGTCTCGACCGGCTCGCGCGACCACGCGACAAAGCCCTTGCGGGCGGCGACGAACGCCTTGTCGACGTCCGCGGCTGTCGCGTTCACCACCGTGCCGATCTGACGCGACCGGTCGGCGGGAGCAAGCACCGGCTGCGCTTCGCCGGCAGGCGCCACACCCGGCACAAGCGGCACGGCGGCGATGCCGAAGTTCGCAGCGGAGAGGTCGTTCACCAGTTGCGCGAGGCTCTCGCGATGGCCGAATTCGAAGCCGGCGCTGTTCTTGCGGGTGCCGTAGATCTGCAGCGGCCGCGGGATCTGGCTGTGGCGGACGCTGCGGCCCTGATCGAGACCGAGCCGCTCCGCCGGCCGTTCCAGCAGTTTCGCGACCGGCACGTTCTTGTCGCCGGCAACCGCGACGAAGGAGGAATTGGCGCCGTTTTCCAGCAGTCGTCGGACCAGATAGGCGAGCAGGTCGCGATAGCCGCCGACCGGCGCATAGATGCGGCAGGCGACGCGATCCTCGCCGGAAAGAAGGCTGTTGTAGAGCGCCTCGCCCATGCCGTGGAGGCGCTGGAACTCGAAGCCGGAACGGTCGGCGCCGGCAAGCTCCAGAATGCTCGAAACGGTGAGCGCGTTGTGGGTCGCAAACTGCGGGAAGATGCGTGCCCGCTTGGCAAGCAGCCGGCTCGCACAGGCGAGATAGGCAAGATCCGTCGCCGGCTTGCGCGTCCAGACCGGATAGTCGTCGAGCCCCCGCTCCTGTGCGCGCTTGATCTCGGTATCCCAATAGGCGCCCTTGACGAGGCGAACCATCATCCGCCGGCCGTGAGCCGTGCAGAGATCGTCGATGTAGTCGATCACCTCAGGCGCACGTTTCTGGTAGGCCTGGATCGCCAGACCGAAGCCGTCCCAGCCGGCAAGCGAGGGATCGGCGAAGACGGCGGCGATCACGTCGAGCGAAAGCTCAAGCCTGTCGGCCTCTTCCGCGTCGACGGTGAAGTTGAGCTCGTGGGCCTTCGCCATCTGCGCGAGCTTCAGCAGATCGGGCACCAGTTCGCGCATCACGCGGTCGCGATGGGTCGCGAGATAGCGCGGATGCAGCGCCGAGAGTTTGACCGAGATGCCCATGCGGTCGGGTAGCCGCTTGCCCTTGCCGTTCTTCGCCATGAAGGCGCCGATCGCCTCGATCGCATCGGCATAGGACTGGAAATAGCGCTTGGCGTCAGCCGACGTCCGGGCACCTTCGCCCAGCATGTCGAAGGAATGGCGATAGCCCTTCTCCTCGCTCTTGGCGGCGCGCGACAACGCGTCCTTCATCGTTTCGCCAAGCACGAAGTGATGGCCGAGGAAACGCATCGCCTGCTTGGTGGCGCTGCGCACCGTCGGAAGCCCCAGCCGCTTGACGAGACCACGCACGACGCCCTCCGGCGTTTCGCCCGGACGGATGACGCGGGCGGACAGACCGAGCGCCCAGGCGGACGCCGAGACGAACCAGCTGTCGCCGTGCGCCTCGTGCTCGCTCCAGCCGCCTTCCTTGAGCTTGTCCTCGATCAACCGGTCCTGCGTCAGGGCATCGGGCACGCGCAGCAGCGCCTCGGCAAGCACCATCAGCGCAAGCCCCTCGCGGGTGGAGAGCCCGTATTCGCGCAGGAAGTCCTCCACCCCGCCGATCGAGCCAGAATTGTCGCGGATCGCCTCGATAAGGCGTGTCGCGCGGCGGTCTATCGCGGTATTCTGGGCAGGCGTGAAAGAAAGTTCCGAGGCGAGTTGCCCGAGAAGGATGTCGTCATCTCCCGCGAAGGGAGCGCTGAAGGGGGGAATTGCGGGAATGCCTGCGTTGACCATTGTTACCTCCGTGTTATCGGCAACATATCGACAACATACTAGCGATACTCGCCGTATTTTGATATACAGTCCGTGAAATTATCCACGAATGGCGATATCTGTAGGAAAAGATGAAAGAGCTGGACCGCCTCGACCGCAAGATCCTCCGCGCCCTCCAGCAGGAAGGCCGGCTCACCAATATCGAACTGGCCGAACGCGTGAACCTGTCGCCGACCGCCACGGCGGAGCGGGTGAAGAGGCTTACCCGCGACGGCTTCATCACCGGCTATATGGCGGTCCTGTCTCCACAGAAACTCGGCCGCAGCCTGCTGGTGTTCATCGAAGTCAAGCTCGACCGCACCACGCCTGACGTGTTCGACGCTTTCGCGGCCGCCGTAAAGCGCAGCGACGATGTGATTGAATGCCACATGGTCGCCGGCGGCTTCGATTATCTCGTCAAGGCACGCGTCGGCGGCATGGAGGCCTACCGGCAGTTTCTTTCCGAAGTGATTCTGCCACTCCCGGGCGTGCGCGAGACACATACATATGCCGTGATGGAGGAAGTGAAAGCCGGTTCACTCCTTCCCGTCTGACACGAGAAAGATAACATATTGGGATTTAACGATGAATCGAATCAGCCCAAAATTGTTCCTATCACCGGTTAACGACACCGCTAAAAAAAACTGACTTTTCAATCATTCTGCTATATTCGCTAAGGTTAACATTACAACAGTCCAATCCGAACCCGTTCAGATGATAGCCGCCCAACGCCAGTCGCTCCTCAGCAGCGAAATTTCGAACATCGAGACACGTTCCGAATTCATGGCGTGCATGATGCGGATCGCAGAGCGGTTCGGGCTGCAGCATGTTTCCGTGCTCACCGTCCCTTCAGCCGACGACGAGTTCCTAGCCCCGCACTTCCTCGAAACCACGCTTCCCGCTCAGTACATCCGCGAGTTCGACAGCAACCGTCTGCTGCGCTGCTGCCCGGTCCTGCCGCAACTCAGCCGGTCTGTGATGCCGCAGTGCTGGATCGTGGATGGCGACGGCGCCCGCGACTTCGACTTCCCGGCGGCCATGCTCGACCTCCTGCGGAAATACGGCCTGAAGGTGGGCCTCGTCTTTCCGCTGACCTCGGTCGATTCCAGCCGCTACTACTTCCGCTATGACGGCGGCCGTTCGCCGCTGAGGCAGGCGGAAATCAACGAACTGGGCATGATCACGCTGCAGGCCTTCGACAGGTTTGACAGCATCCGCCGTGCCGAGAAGGCCTGCGCCAATCTTCTCTCGGCGCGCGAACTCGAAGTGCTTCGATGGACTGCACAGGGCAAGACATCGGTGGAGATCGGACAAATCCTCTCCCTCTCCGACCATACGATCAACGCCTATATGATGAACGCGATCAAGAAGCTCGACTGCGTCAACCGCACGCATCTCGTCGCCAAGGCGATCCGCCTGAAGCTGATCTGACGCCCCTCGTCTCCCGGCTCCCGACGAGGTCTGCCCCGCCGAGCCCTGGCGCCGGCCTCAACGATCGAGCACCGAACGCAGCTCCACCATGTTAGAGCGGACGCGAAGCAGGTAGAAGCCCATGGTGGCGAGATGCGTCGGCATGATCCAGCCGTCCTCGCTGCCGTTCGAGATGATCGCCGGCTGAATCTTCAGCGCCGCCTGCAGCTGTTTTTCCATCTCCGTCCATATGGCCGTCAGGTTGCGTTCCCGGATCACGTCGACGAAGTCGGCCCGTGCCGCCCGCAGCACGGCATACTGGCCGTAAAGCTGACCGTATGCGAACCAGAAACGGTCGTCGGCGCGCGTATCGAACCAGCCGGCGTTGAACTCCTCGGAGCGGCGACGCAGGATGTCGGAGGTGCTGCCGAGATCGCTGGCCATACGATCGAGGAGCTGGACGAGATTGTCGGCGCGCGGGTCGAAGACGGCATTGCACGAGGCGAGATCCGCATTGAACTTCGTCCAGTTGCGGATCGCTGCGCGATAGAAGCTCGGGGTCGGCGTCTTGAAGCCGAACGGACTGGTTCCGAAGTACCAGGTTCCCTCGTCGAACTGGATGTTGCCGCGGGCCTCCTGCAGATCGTTGTTGATGCTGGAGGTGCCTCGCACGCGCCCCAGATTGTCGACGAGTTCGATGGCCATGCGGCGGGCGACCTGGTTCACGCCGCGCTGGAAGGACGCCTTGTTGTCGAAGAACGGTGTGTGATCCCAATCGACGCCGAAAAAGCCGAGTTTGTAGAACAGCGTCGAGGATATCCAGACGTTCTTGTTGACGTTGGTATCGGTGAGGTCGGAGACGATGCTGACGATCGCGGAACCTTCGCAGGTGCCGGGCTTTTCCGCGATCGGCTGGCCGGCGGGAACCGTTCGCTCCTCGAACTTGTAGGCCTGGACGAACTCCGGATCGAAGTTGTACCAGACCTGCGTGCGCCAGAAGAACTGGGCATAGAAGCCGATGACGATGATCAGGAGCAGGAGAATGGGGCCGCGGATCAGCCAGGTGCGGCGCGAGTACCAGCCATGGACCGCGAGGAACGGCCACAGCAGCGCCGCGACCACCAGCCCCACGCCCCGCCCGACAGCGCTGAAGACACGATGGAAGAACGCGATGATCGGATCAAGCATGGTCGTCTCCTTGTGCCGTCGCAGCCTCGGCGAAAGCTTTCTCTCGTCAAGCAGATACGTCGCCGCGGTGCGGGATGCAACAGCCCGGCGACGCTCGCGCCAACCGCATTTGACCGCATCATAGAAGCAGTCTCGGCCGAGACCAAGCGCGACACAGCGTCCCCCGCAAGCTCGGGTGACGCCGTTCCGCACAGACACGGACGGGAGAAACCGCCTTCATTTGGTTCCGACGAAGGGAACGGCGCGGCCGCCCTCTCGAACTCTTAACCGGACGTGTCGAGCTTTTCCAGAACCCCGCCGAAACGGCGGGCGACGGCATCGTCGGCGCGAGCCTTGCGACGCTGGATGTCGCGGGCCTGCTCGCTTCCACCGGCGGCGTGAACGTCACCTGCGACCTCCGGCCCGACGCCCGCGAGGCCCCAGCCTTCCACCGCCCGGCAGAGGAAGAGGCGCTGCCTTCCATCAACCGCCAGCTTGGCGAGCAGTGTCTGCAGGGAAGCGAGCCTGTCGTTCAGCGACTCGACCAGCGTCCGGAACATCGAGGTGGAACGCTCCAGCAGCGCCTCTTCGGCGAAGAGCCCGGCGTCTCCGGCCTGGGCCGCCGCGAGGTCGAGCAGACTTGCCGTTCCCTTCCGGCGTTCGATCAGACGGACGAGGTCCGCCTCCGCCTTCTGCTGCTCTCTGCGCGCAAGCGCACGCTCGCCCTCGAGCACGTGAAGAATTTCGCCGGACTTCGAAAGCAGCTCCTCGAGCCTTGCGGAAAACAGATGCTTCATCGTGCGCGTATGCTGCATTCGTCGGGCCTTCCGCATCGAGAAGAACGCGACAAAGTGCTCGAGACGCGTGAACCGCTTAATACCGTCCAAGGCGACAGCGGTGTCCCCGGTCGCTTCGTCGAGGCGGAGGACGAGGTCGGCGGCCGTGGCCAGGATTGCCTCCTGACGCCGGATGGCCTCGGCGAGGCGGCTGTTTTCTATGTCGAGCTCGGCTTCATCGATGGCCGTTTCGGCCGATGCGATTCTCCCGAGCAGATCAATCGAGTGCTCCGTTTCCTGCCGCAGGTCCTCGAAGGCAGCCCGGACCCTCTCGACCTTCGTGTCGAAAACCTGAAGCCTCGCCATCGCCCTCGCCTCCCGCAATCTGCCGGCCGACCAACGGTTAGCACGGAGCGCCGCCGAAGATCAGCAGAAATCTCCGACCCGCCCCTGCTCCGCATGCCCGACCTCCCCCCCCCCGGAGCCGGGCAGCACGCAAAGAAAAACCCCGCCACCGGCGGGTGACGGGGCTTAGCTCCCATACAGCAAGCGCGGCTTACTGCGCGGCGGCCGGGTCCTTCAGGTAGGCGATGACGTTCTTGATGTCGTCTTCCTTCTTGAGGCCAGCGAAGGTCATCGTCGTGCCCTTCACGAGATCGCGCGGCTTGGGAAGGTAGTGCTCGAGAAGGTCCTCGGTCCAGGTCTTGCCGTCAGCTCCGAAATCGGTCATGGCCTTGGAATACTTGAACCCCTGAACGGTGGCGACCGGACGGCCAACCACGCCCTGAAGCGTCGGACCGACCTTGTTCTTGCCATCGACCGTGTGGCAGGCAGCGCATTGCTTGAAGACCTTGGCGCCCGCGACCGGGTCGCCGTCGGCAGCGGCGAAACCTGCAGGCAGGACCAGCGCAGCGGCCAGGACAAGACAGTTGATTTTCATAGAATACCTCTCTCCACGTCGTTGATGCCCCTGGTTGAACAGTGACGACGGGAAGATAGACCATTTTAAGGCCTTTGCCACTGGACGGGTTGCCGCGGCGGCGGGCAACCTCCGAAACGCTTGAAAATTCAGCTGCAATTGAACTTTTCATCCCAGTGCCGGCGGCAATAGGAGACATATTTCTCGTTGCCGCCGACGTCGATCTGCGCGCCTTCCCGGATGAGGTCGCCGGCGCCGTCGTAGCGGGCGACCATCGTCGCCTTGCGGCCGCAATGACAGATCGTGCGGATTTCCCTCAATTCGTCGGCAAGCGCGAGCAGCGCCATCGAACCGGGGAAGAGCCGCCCCTGAAAGTCGGTCCTCAGCCCGTAGGCCATGACCGGAATGGACATCCGGTCGGCGACCCGCGCCAGCTGCCAGACATGCGCTTCGGTGAGAAACTGCGCCTCATCAACGAAGACGCAGGCGATCGCCCCCTCCCCGGCAAGCGCCTCGATTGCGCGGTAGAGGTCGGTTTCCGCATCGAAGGTCAGCGCATCCATCGAAAGCCCGATTCGCGAGGCGACCTTGCCGCTGCCGCTCCGGTCGTCGAAGGCTGCGGTGAAGATCACCGTGCGCATGCCTCGCTCCTGGTAGTTATAGGAGGCCTGCAGGAGCATCGTGGACTTGCCCGCGTTCATCGATGCGTAGTTGAAATAGAGCTTTGCCATGCTTGCGTCTCCGATCACCGCCGGTTTCGGGAAAAGCTCGCCCGAATGGAAGCCCGTAGAGCGGAGAATCACAGCTTTTCGACAGGCGGCGCCCGTCGCCCTTTCCGGTGGAATAAATTTCGAACGTCGCAAAGGGGGTGGGGAAGGCGGCGCAAACGCGCAGGTGCGCTTGCTTTTGTGTTGTATAGATTGTTGACTTGGGAACATTAGAAACAAAAGGGAGTACCACCAATGCAAAAGACCAGACTGCGCCGTCTGTCGATGGCCACGGCTGCCGCCGTGTTTGCGCTCGGAGCCGCCTCGGCCTCCGCCGCAGAGCCGGAGAGCTGTTCCGCGGTTCGCTTCTCCGACGTCGGCTGGACGGACATCACCTCGACGACGGCCACGGCATCAGTCATCCTGAAGGCGCTCGGCTACGACACCTCGGTGACCGTGCTCTCGCTTCCGGTCACCTACACCTCGATGAAAAACAAGGACATCGACGTGTTCCTCGGCAACTGGATGCCGAGCCAGAGCAACGACATCAAGCCGTACCTCGACGACAAGTCGGTCGAATCCTTCGGCCCGAACCTGGAAGGCGCGAAGTACACGCTCGCCACCAACGCCAAGGGCGCCGAGCTCGGCATCAAGGACTTCGCCGACATCGCCAAGCACAAGGACGAACTCGACGGCAAGATCTACGGCATCGAGCCCGGCAATGACGGCAACCGCCTTGTTCTCGAGATGATCGAAAAGAACGACTTCGGCCTCGAAGGCTTCGAAGTGGTCGAGTCTTCCGAACAGGGCATGCTGGCCCAGGTCGCCCGCGCGGAACAGGAAAACGCGCCGGTCGTCTTCCTCGGCTGGGCTCCGCACCCGATGAACTCCAATTTCAAGCTGACCTACCTGACCGGCGGCGACGCGACCTTTGGTCCGAACTTCGGCGGTGCCTCCGTCTACACCAACATTCGCGCCGGCTACCTCGACGAGTGCCCGAATGTCGGCAAGTTCCTCAAGAACCTCGTCTTCTCGCTCGACATGGAAAACGTCGTGATGGGCAAGATCCTGGACGAAGGCAAGGATCCGGAAGTGGCCGCGACCGAGTGGCTGAAGGCCAACGGCACGGCACTCGAGCCCTGGCTCGCAGGCGTCACCACCAAGGATGGCGGCGACGCTATGGCGGCAGCGAAGTCGGCGATCGGTTTCTGATCCGTTCGTTGAAACAAGCGCGCGGGAATGGCAGCATTCCCGCGCGAGCTTTATGAGCGTTTGTTTGGCGCGAGATTCCGGGAACATTCATGAACTTCTTGACCGAATACAAGATCCCGATCGGGGTTGGAGCGAAGGAAGTGGTCGCCTGGCTGACCACCAACCTCAAGATCGTCTTCGATGCGATCGCCGCTGTCCTCAACGCGTCCATCAACGCCATGCTCTTCGTCCTCCAGGCGCCGTACCTGAAAGGGACCGGGTTCGAAGACCTCTATCCGCTCCTCATGATCGCCGTCTTCACGGCAGTCGCCTGGTTCATCAGACGTTCCGCGGGTGTCGCCACCTTCACGCTCGTCGGCCTTCTCATCATCTACAACCAGGGCTACTGGAAAGAGACGATGGAAACGCTGGCGCTGGTGCTCGCAGCCACCGGCGTGTCCATGGTGGTCGGCGTCCCGACCGGCATCGCTTGCGCGCGCCGCCCCTGGCTCTATGCCGGTGTGCGCCCGATGCTCGACCTCATGCAGACGATCCCGACCTTCGTCTACCTGATCCCGGCTCTCATTCTCTTCGGCCTCGGCATGGTCCCGGGCCTCATCGCGACCGTCATCTTCGCCATTCCGGCACCGATCCGCCTCACCCGGCTGGGCATCATCTCGACGCCGCCGTCGCTCGTCGAAGCTGCCGAAGCCTTCGGCGCCACCAAGACGCAGGTCCTGACGAAGGTGGAGCTCCCGTTCGCCACGCCGCAGATCATGGCAGGCCTCACGCAGACCATCATGCTGTCGCTCTCGATGGTGGTCATCGCCGCCCTCGTCGGCGCAAGCGGCCTCGGTGTGCCGGTCGTCCGCGCGCTGAACACCGTCAACATCGCCAAGGGCTTCGATTCCGGTCTCTGCATCGTCATTCTGGCCATTATTCTAGACCGTATATTCCGGTCCTCCGATGAAGGAGACGCATGATGACCGCGGTCAAGTTCGACAACGTCTCCATCGTCTTCGGCGCCAACCCGGAACGGGCGCTCGCACTGGTCGACAAGGGCAAGACGCGCGACGAAATCGGGGCCGAAACCGGCCTGGTGCTCGGCGTCGCCAATGCCTCGCTCACCATCGAGGAAGGCGAAATCCTGGTGCTGATGGGGCTCTCGGGCTCCGGCAAATCGACGCTGCTGCGCGCCGTCAACGCGCTCGCTCCGGTGGTGCGCGGCGACGTCAGCGTCTCGAACCGGGGCAAGTTCACCAATCCCTACAAGTGCGGCCCGGCCGAACTGCGCGACCTGCGCATGCATTCGGTCTCGATGGTGTTCCAGCAGTTCGGCCTCCTGCCGTGGCGGACCGTTGCCGAAAACGTCGGCTTCGGCCTCGAGCTCGCCGGTGTCTCTGATGCCGAACGCCGCCGTATCGTCGGCGAACAGCTCGAACTCGTGAACCTCACCGCCTGGGCGGACCGTAAGGTGCAGGAACTGTCGGGCGGCATGCAGCAGCGTGTCGGTCTCGCCCGTGCCTTTGCCACCGGTGCGCCGATCCTGCTGATGGACGAGCCGTTCTCCGCGCTCGACCCGCTGATCCGCAACCGCCTTCAGGACGAACTGCTCGAGTTCCAGAGCCGCCTGAAGAAGACCATCCTCTTCGTAAGCCACGACCTCGACGAAGCCTTCCGCATCGGCAACCGCATCGCCATCATGGAGGGCGGACGGATCATCCAGTGCGGCACGCCGCAGGAGATCGTCAAGAATCCGGCCGACCAATACGTTGCCGATTTCGTCCAGCACATGAACCCGATCAACATGCTGACGGCCCGTGACGTGATGCGCGTGGGCATCGACGGCGCCGCAACACGCGGTGCGGTGATGGGCACGGCAAAGCCGGAAACGCCGCTCGTCGACATCCTCGACGCGATGGCGCGTCAACCTGGCGCAATCGGCGTGGTTGACAACGGCGCGATCATCGGCTCGATTTCCGCCGAGGACATCGTGGCCGGGCTGACGAGGCATCGGCAGAGAGGCTGAACGGCGCGAAGACAAACGTCGGTGTCGCAGCGTTCGGCGGCACCGGTACGATCGGGCGCCGGGCGAAAGACGAGGCAACTGCCGCCGGCCTTTCGAACGGGACAGGCGAGCGGAAGACATGACGGACAAACCATCGGTCATTCGGGAAACCGACGACGAGGCGCGCAGCCTCGCCCGGCGGCTGCTGCGCTCGGCACGCTATGTCGCCCTCGCCGTCCTCGACCCGGAAACGGGTTTCCCCTTCGTGAGCCGCGTGCTGCTCGGCACGGATACCGACGGCTCGGCCATGATCCTCGTCTCGGCGCTCTCGGCGCACACGCGGGCCCTGAAAAACGATCCGCGCGCCTCGCTCCTGGCAGGCGTTCCCGGCAAGGGCGATCCCCTCGCCCATCCCCGCGTGACGGTCCAGTGTCTCGCCGAAGCCGTCGATCGCGACAGCCCCGAGCATGCACGGATGCGGGCGCGCTTCATCGCCCGCCATCCGAAGTCCGGGCTCTACATCGACTTCGGCGACTTCGGCTTCTTCCGGCTCATACCGCAGTCGGCAAGCCTCAACGGAGGGTTCGGCCGCGCCTATCTGTTGACCGGCGAAGACTTCCGGATCGTCGCGCCGGAGGCCGGAGACATCGCCGGACACGAGGCGGAGGCATTACAAGATTTAGCTGAAACGGCGCCGGAACTGGCCAATGCGATCGCCACCGCCAGATGCGGTCAAAAGCCCGGAAAATGGGCGTTTTGCGGGCTCGACATGGCCGGAATCGACCTGACGTGCGGCGATTCACTCATTCGTTACGAATTCGGTCGCTTAATTACCAGGCGCAAGGATCTGTTATCAGCCCTGGCTAATACAGAAAAACCGATACCTTAAATTTAGGCATATACAATTTTTCTTGGATCGCTAGAGTTTCGTCGTGGCTTATTTCACTGATTGTAAATGACGCCTTCACAACTGGAAGGCGTCATGCATAGGGAAGACTGAACGTATGAAGACCAAATCATTGTCAGAACAATCGACCGTTGCAGCAGGACTTCTGTCCGCGATGGCAAACCCCAAGCGACTTATGATCCTCTGCAGCCTCGTCAAGGGCGAGGTGCCGGTTGGGGTTCTCGCAACCCAGGTTGGGCTCAGCCAGTCGGCGCTGTCCCAGCATCTGTCGAAGTTGCGTGCGCAGAAGCTCGTGAAGACGCGGCGCGACGCACAGACGATTTACTATTCCAGTTCCTCGGAATCCGTCATCAAGATTCTCGAGACGCTGGAAGACATTTATTGCCAGAAAACTACTAACAAGACGGCCGCATAAGCAAGAAGCCCGCATGAGGGGACGAAGATGCTGTCGAGGGCGGTGAACGCCGAACTCGATACAGCGGCGATTTCAACTGACGAGCATGCTAACGACGCTGGCCGGCGGATCCGCGATCTGCCGGCCATTGTTTTTCGCGGCGCTACGTCGAGGCGGCGGACGGCAACCGCCGATCGCGGCGAAGGCCCGCTCCTTCCAGTGATTTCCGCAGCCATCCATAACCGCCGAACAGGGCATTCATGACGTTTTGTGATGGCGGGTTGACGCTCGTCCATGCCTTGATAATTTGACGCTGCCATTCGCTTTTTCGGCAGTTTTGCAGCCAATCGGGAAATGGCCGCCCGCCAAATCAACGGCCATGGAGAGCATCATGTCCAACCGCCTGAATTCCACCCCCAACGATCTGCGCGCCTTCTGGATGCCGTTCACGGCAAACCGGCAGTTCAAGAAAGCGCCGCGCATGTTCGTCGGGGCGAAGGATATGTACTACACCACACACGATGGACGACAGGTGCTCGACGGCACCGCCGGTCTTTGGTGTGTGAACGCCGGCCACTGCCGTCCGCAGATCACCGAGGCGATCCGCGAGCAGGCAGGTGAACTCGACTACGCACCGGCCTTCCAGCTCGGCCATCCGAAGGCCTTCGAGCTCGCCAACCGGCTGGTCGATATCGCCCCGGACGGCATGAGCCACGTCTTCTACACCAATTCCGGCTCTGAGTCGGTCGACACCGCGCTCAAGATCGCGCTCGCCTACCAGCGCGTGAAGGGTGAAGGCACGCGCACACGCCTGATCGGCCGCGAACGTGGCTATCACGGCATCAACTTCGGCGGTATGTCGGTCGGCGGCATCGTCGGCAATCGCAAGATGTTCGGCACACTGCTCGCCGGCGTCGACCATATCCGCCATACCCACCAGCCGGACAAGAACGCCTTCACCAAGGGGCAGCCGGAATACGGCGCCGAACTCGCCGACGATCTGGAACGTCTGGTCAACCTGCACGACGCTTCGACGATCGCAGCCGTCATCGTCGAGCCGGTCGCCGGCTCCACCGGCGTCCTGATCCCGCCGAAGGGTTATCTGCAGCGCCTGCGCGAAATCTGCGACAAGTACGGCATCCTGCTGATCTTCGACGAAGTCATCACCGGCTTCGGCCGCCTCGGCACGCCGTTTGCGACGCAGTATTTCGATGTGAAGCCGGACATCATCACCACCGCCAAGGGGCTTACCAACGGCGTGATCCCGATGGGTGCCGTCTTCGTCACCTCCGAGATCCACGACGCCTTCATGAGCGGCCCGGAGCACCTCATCGAGTTCGCCCACGGCTACACCTATTCCGGCAACCCGATCGCGTCCGCGGCCGGTATCGGCACGCTCAACACCTATCGCGACGAAGGCTTGCTCACCCGCGCCTCCGAGCTCGCCCCCTACTGGGAAGAACAACTCCACGCCCTGCGGGACTGCCCGAACGTGATCGATATCCGCAACATCGGCCTCATCGGCGCAATTGAGCTCGCGCCGATCGCCGGCGAACCGACCAAGCGCGCCTTCAACGCCTTCCTCAAGGCCTATGAGGATGGCCTGCTGATCCGCACCACGGGCGACATCATCGCGCTGTCGCCGCCGCTGATCATCACCAAGGACCAGATCGATGAGCTCTTCGGCAAGCTTCGCAAGGTGCTGCTGAACAACATTTGATCCACAAGTTACCTCCCCCGCCCGGCGGGGGAGGCGCCCCCCGCGGCATCTTTGCGCGCACGGCACGTTACTTTTCCTCGCCTTTCGCACTATTGTCGCATCCGTGACTTCGATAACCATCAATGAAGCACCGACCCGGCGGCTCCAAACTGGGAACTGCCGGAGACAAACGGTGCCGAGCCAGGGCCGGAGTGCCCATCCAAGGAGACGAAAATGAACCTGAAATTCTTGACGGGCACTGCCCTGGTTGCCTCATTGGCATTCACACAGGCAGCCCATGCCGAGATTGTCCTCGGCCTGATTGCACCGCTGACCGGTCCGGTCGCCGCCTATGGCGAGCAGGTGAAGAACGGCGCCGAAACCGCCGTTAAGGAGATCAACAAGAAGGGCGGCATTCTCGGCGAACAAGTCGTCCTGAAGGTCGCCGACGACGCCGGTGAACCGAAGCAGGGCGTTTCGGCCGCGAACCAGCTGGTCGGCGAAGGCGTCCGCTTCGTCGTCGGTCCGGTGACCTCGGGCGTCGCCATTCCGGCCTCGGACGTGCTGGCCGAAAACGGCGTGCTGATGGTCACGCCCACCGCGACCGCTCCGGACCTGACCAACCGCGGCCTCACCAACATCCTGCGCACCTGCGGCCGTGACGACCAGCAGGCGGAAGTCGCCGCGAAATACGTGCTCGGCGCGTTCAAGGACAAGAAGATCGCCATCATCAACGACAAGGGTCAGTACGGCAAAGGTCTCGCCGATGCCTTCAAGAAGACGCTGAACGAAGGCGGCATCACTGAAGTCTTCAACGACGCACTCACGCCTGGCGACAAGGACTTCAGCGCGCTGACCACCCGCCTCAAGACGGAGAACGTCGACGTCGTCTACTTCGGCGGCTACCATCCGGAGGCCGGCCTGCTCGTCCGGCAGATGCGCGACGTCAACGTCAACGCGACGCTGATCGGCGGCGACGGCCTGTCGAACACCGAGTTCTGGACGATCGGCACCGACGCCGCGGCTGGCACCGTCTTCACCAACGCCTCCGACGCACTGAAGAACCCGGACTCGAAGGCTGCCGCCGATGCGCTCGCCGCGGCCAACATTCCGGCCGAAGCCTTCACGCTCAACGCCTATGCGGCCGTCGAAGTGCTGAAGGCCGGTATCGAGAAGGCCGGAAGCGCTGAAGATGCGGCAGCCGTCGCAACCGCGCTGAAGAGCGGCGAACCGATCGCAACCGCGATCGGCAAGGTCACCTACGGCGAGAGCGGCGACCTCACCTCGCAGGCCTTCTCGCTCTACAAGTGGGAAGACGGCAAGATCGTCTCGGCTGAGTAAGGTCGCGAAACGACAGAGAATCGGGAAGGCGGCTGGCGACAGCCGCCTTCTTGCGTTTCGGGCGAGGCAAGACCCTGAGTAAAGATCGGATGCGGTGGCCGGCTGACGCCCCCTCAGTCCGCGATCATGCCCGAGGTGAGGTTCACATATGCGGCCGTCATGGCCCGCGCCCTATCCGACATCAGGAAGACGGCCGTTTGGGCAACGTCCTTCAGCGTGGGCAAGCGTCCGAGCATGGTCGTTCCGGCCGCAGCGCCGAGCCATTCATCAACGGTCATGCCCATTGCGGCCGCCTTCGGCGCAAACAGCTTCGTGGTGTACGAACCGGCCTTCGGCGCATCCGCGAGCGCGTGCGGACCGAGACAGATTGCGCGGATGTTGCGCGAACCGAGCTCGGCGGCGAGCACCCGGGTAAATGCCTCGACGCCAGCCGACGCGACGCTGTTTCCAAGATGGCCCGGCACGGCGGTGCGGCCTCCCGGGGTCGTCAGCGTCAGCACGAGACCCTGGCGCGTCTTGCCCATATGCGGCAGGGCCGCCTTCGTCGTGTTGAACAGCGAAGCGAGAACGCCATCGACCGGGACCATGAAGGTGTCGACATCGAGAGCGTCGATCGGGGTACCCTGGTCATGCGGCACACTCGTCGCATCCATGACGACATCGATTTCGTCAACACCCGCCGCGATCCCGGCGACCGTCCGACCGACCAGATCGGGCTGCTTCGTGTCCACCACGAAGGTTTCGAGCGTCCCCTGCCCGGCGTCGAGCGCGCAGGCCGCTGCTGCAAGCCGCCCGGCATCGCGTCCTCCGATAAAGACCCGTGCGCCCTCGGCGAGGCAGGCACCGGCGACAGCGGAGCCGATCGCTCCCGAGCCTCCGAATATGACAATGTTCTTGTTAGAGAGAAGCATGAGGACCTCCAGGGGCTGGGGCACAGGGCAAGGTTTGCCACCGTCACGGATTTAATTCAACCATATGGTTGAATATCTCCTTTCATAGATCGCAACAGGAAGATAGTCAACCATATGGTTGAATGTGCTGTACCACGTTCGACCAAGGCATCCGGTGACACCGTCGGCCGGGCTGCTATGGTCCCATGTCGAGACAGACCGGCAGACGGCGTCCCTGCACCGGAGGAGGACAGAATGAAGAAGGGTTACAAGGCGTTGCTCGAAGAGGCGAATGCGGTTGTCGAGGTGATCGACGCTGCAGAGGCGAAGACGCTGCACGGCCAGAGCGACGTTGTCTTCGTCGATCTGCGCGATCCCCGGGAGCGCGAACGGGAGGGCACGATCGAGGGTGCCTTCTCCTGTCCTCGCGGCATGCTGGAATTCTGGATCGACCCGGAAAGCCCCTACCACAAGCCGGTTTTCGCTGGAGACAGCCGCTTCGTCTTCTTCTGCGCCAGCGGCTGGCGCTCCGCGCTCGCGACGAAGACGGCGCAGGACATGGGGTTGGAGCGCGCCTGTCATCTGGATGGCGGCTTCACCGCATGGCGGGCCGCCGGCCATCCGGTCGAGGCGGTGGTGGCGAAGCCGCGGACGTGAACCGGAACGGGCCGCTCGTTGCCGCTGGCGATGACGGCCACGCTTGCGCTATGGTCGATGCGTGAAAGGCGGGTGTCACCATGTCCGGGACGATTCTGATCGAGAACGAAGAGCTTGCCGTGGAGGTGCGACACCTCGGCGCCGAGATGCAGTCGCTGCGAACTGCAGACGGTCGCGACTTTCTCTGGAACGGCGATGCCCGATGGTGGACGGGCCGTTCGCCGATCCTCTTCCCCATCGTCGGAAAGGCGCCGGGCGATCTCATCGCTGTCAACGGCAAGACCTATCCCATGGCGCAGCACGGCTTTGCCCGGCGGCAGGTCTTCGACCTCGTCGATCGCACGAAAGCCGCCTGCCGGCACCGCCTCGCCTCGACGGAGGCGACGCGCGAGGTCTATCCCTTCGATTTCAGCCTCGTGGTCGAGCATCGCCTTGATGGCCGCAAGCTGACCGTCACCGCCGAGGTGAACAATCCGGGAGACGGGCCGCTGCCCTTCGGCATCGGCTTCCACCCGGCGTTTCTCTGGCCCCTGCCCGGCGCCGCCGGCAAGGCACATCGGGTAGTCCTCGACAACGGTGCCGAACCGGGCGTCGTGCAACTGGAAAACGGCCTCATCGGAAAGACGCTGCACGGCTCGCCCTTCGAGGCAGGGCGGCTGGAACTCGCGCCCTCGCTCTTCGAGAACGACGCCCTGATCTTTCCCGAAGGCGCCGGCACCGGCCTCACCTACGGCACAGACGACGGACCGACGCTGCATTTCACCTTCGAGAACCTCCCCATTGTCGCGCTCTGGCAGAAACCCGGCGCGCCCTTCCTCTGCATCGAACCCTGGCATGGCATGGCGGCGCATGCCGGCGGCACGGCCGAACTGGTCGAGCGTCCCTATACGGTGGCTCTCGCCGCGGGTGAGAGCATGCGCTTCGGATTTGCGGTGGAGATCGGGGAGTAGGTCAATGGCGACACGGGCATCGCAACGTCTCATCGAGATCGCCGATGCCCTGCCGCTGACGTGCGGCATGCGTATCCTCGAGATCGGCTGCGGACCGGGTGTCCTCGCCCGTCTGATCGCCGAGCGGCTGTCGGGCGAATGCTTCGTTCTGGGTATAGACCGCTCCGCCAAGGCCGTGGCGGCGGCGGGCGCGTCGGTCACCGCCTTTGCCTTTCCGGCTGCCTTGTCGTTCCGGCAGGCGAGCGCGGAGGAGTTTGCACTGGGCGAAGGCGAGGACCCGTTCGACCTTGCTGTGGCGATCCGCGTCGGCGCCCTCGACGGCCGCCACCCCGAAGCCGAGGAGCAAGCGTTGAAGAGGATTGCCGCCGCTCTCGCACCGCATGGCAGGCTGTTCATCGACGGCGGTCATCCGCTGACGGAACTGGCACGTCCACTCGCCTGACCCGGTTCGAACCCGACAGCTCGAAATAGCTTGGCACTTTTTGCCTTCTGTTGAGAAAGCCCTTCCTCCCGACCTGCTCTGGGGGCAGGCCCTGCCACTTGCCGAACCTTCCCCATCCGCTACTCTCATTCCTGCCAGTCCACTTGGAGAGGATGAAACCCGATGTGCAATCATTGCGTGATCGAGAATGTGAAGCAGAACATGCTGTCGCGACGCTCCCTGTTCAAGGGCATGGCGATAGCGGGCGCCGCGGTCGTAGGGAGCGGCGTGAAGACGCCTGTCCTCGCGCAGCAGAGCACGAGCAAGGTGGTCGACCTGACCCACGCCTATGACGGGTCCTTCCCGACCTTCGACGGTAAACCGGGCATCGAATACGAGTGGGCGGTGGAGATCGCGAAAAGCGGCTACCAGTTGCACAAGCTGACGATCATCGAACACACCGGCACGCATGTCGACGCGCCGTTCCATTTCAGCGCCGACGGCGCAAGCGTGGACCAGCTCGAACCGCAGAAGCTCGTGGCGCCGCTCGCCATCATCGACATCACCGACCGGGCGAAGGACGATGCCAACGCGACGGTCGAGGCCGCAGACATCGAGGCCTGGATCAGCGCCAACGGCGAGCTCCCGGCGGGCGCGGTCGTGGCATTGCGATCCGGCTGGTCGAAGAAGGTGACGGACCCGTCCTTCCGCGGCGACGCAGCCGGAAACTTCGCCTTCCCCGGCTTTGGCAAGTCGGCGACAGATCTGCTCGCGACGCTCGACGTCACCGCCATCGGCGTCGACACCCTGTCCCTCGATCCCGGCAACTCGGCCGATTTCGCCGTGCACAACTCCTGGCTGCCGGCCGGGCGCTACGGGATCGAATGCCTGAACAATCTCGAGGAACTGCCGGTCAAGGGCGCGACGATCGTCGTCGGCGCGCCGAAGCACAAGGGCGGAACCGGCGGCCCTGCTCGCGTCCTGGCGCTTGTCTGATGGCGGTCTTTCCCCTGCTCACCGACGAGGAGGCGAGTGCGGAAGCGCTCGCCGTCTTCAACGAGATCCGCGAACGCCGCGGGACCGATTACGTCAACAACTTCTGGCGGGCGCTGGCCCATGATCCGACCCAGCTTCGGGCCGTCTGGGAGAAGGCGCAATCGGTCATGGCACCGGGTGCGCTCGACCCTCTGGTCAAGGAGCTGATCTATATCGCCGTGTCGGTCGTTAACGGTTGCAGCTATTGCATCCACTCCCATTCGGCGGCGGCCAGGGCGAAAGGTCTGACACCGCAGATGCACGCCGAGCTTCTCGACGTCATCGCGCTCGCCAGCCAGACGAACGCGCTCGCGGTCGCGCTCGGCGTCCCCGTCGACGCCCGCTTCGATGCGACGCAGGCCGACGCGGACCGATAGGTCGGGGCCGGTTCCGGCGGAAGCCGATCCGAAGTGGCGCCGGGAAAACGGTGCCGCACGCGGGTGTATCCACGCCATGCGAACGTCGAGACGACGCCCCTTCCCGATGCCCCTCGCCAGCCGCTACACTGATGCCGGATGGACAAGAATCGGAGACGCCGCATGACCGACCTCGAACGCCGCATCGACCAGGGAACGGGACGCGAGCCGGCCGACATCGTGCTCAAGGGCGGGCGCTTCTTCGACCTCGTTACCGGAGAGCTCGTCGCATCGGACATCGCCATCTGCGGCGAAACGGTCGTCGGCAGCTGCGGCGATTATCGCGGACGCGAGGAGATCGATATTTCCGGCCGCATCGTCGTGCCGGGCTTCATCGACACCCATCTCCACATCGAATCCTCGCTGGTGACGCCGCACGAGTTCGACCGCTGCGTCCTGCCCTACGGCGTCACGACGGTGATCTGCGATCCGCACGAGATCGCCAACGTCCTCGGCACGGAGGGCATCCAGTTCTTCCTCGACAGCGCGCTCGAAACGATCATGGACATCCGCGTCCAGCTCTCCTCCTGCGTGCCGGCGACCCATCTCGAAACTTCCGGCGCTGACCTGCCGATCGAGCGGCTCCTGCCCTTCCGCAGCCACCCGAAGGTGATCGGGCTTGCCGAATTCATGAATTTTCCGGGCGTGATCCACAAGGATCCCGTCTGCATGGCGAAACTCGAAGCCTTCCAGGGCGGCCATATCGACGGCCATTCGCCGCTTCTGTCCGGCAACGACCTGAACGGCTACCTCTCCGCCGGCATCCGCACCGATCACGAATGCACCACGGCTGCAGAAGCGCTCGAAAAGATCCGCAAGGGCATGCACATCCTCGTGCGCGAGGGATCGGTGTCGAAGGACCTGCACGCCCTGATGTCGATCCTCACCGAGCGGCTCTCGCCTTTCCTGGCGCTCTGCACCGACGACCGCAACCCGCTCGACATCGCCGAACAGGGCCATCTCGACTACATGATCCGCGAGGCGATCAGAAACGGGGTCGACCCGGTCGTCGTCTACCGCGCCGCCTCGATTTCCGCCGCACGCGCCTTCGGGCTTCGCGACCGCGGCCTCGTCGCGCCGGGCTGGCGTGCCGACCTCGCGGTCGTCGACAGCCTCGAAAACTGCAAGGCCGAGATGGTGTTTGCCGCTGGCCGGCGTGTGACGCCCGAGCTCTTCGCCACCCGCAAGCCGGTCGCCCCCGTCGGCCTCGACAGCGTCAAGGCGCGGATCGTGAAGGCGGCCGACTTCGGCGTGCCGGTCACGGAGGGCGAGACGCCGGTGATCGGCGTCCTGCCCGGTAAGATCATCACCGAGCACCGCCGCTACCGCCTGCCCTCCATCGGCAACCAGACCGCCGTCGATCTCGACCGTGACATCATCAAGGTCGCCGTCATCGAGCGTCACGGCAAGAACGGCAACCAGGCCAACGGCTTTGTCCAGGGCTTCGGGCTGAAACGCGGTGCGATCGCCTCGACCGTCGGGCACGACAGCCACAATATCTGCGTCGTCGGCGTCGGCGAGGACGACATGGCACTCGCCGCCAACCGCTTGGGCGAGATCAAGGGCGGCTTCGTGGTGGTCGACGGCGGCAAGGTGACGGGCGAAATCGCCCTCCCCGTCGCCGGGCTCATGAGCCTCGAACCGTATGAGACCGTGCGCGACACGCTCCATCATCTCCGCCAGGCGGCCTATGCGCTCGGCACCACGCTGCAGGAGCCTTTCCTGCAGGTCGCCTTCCTGCCTCTCCCCGTCATCCCGCATCTGAAGATTTCCGACCGCGGCATGGTCGACGTCGACAAATTCATGCTGCTCGGGTGAGACAACGCGCCGGGTGCCGCTGAGAGAACCTTTTCGCACCTGCGAGATTTTCTTCGGCAAGCATACTGACGAACGCACATCCACATGCTACGGTTGTGCAAGGTGGGCTCGGGAATCACAAACGCAAGAGGTATCCCATGGCCCGATCCGTCGAAAACGCTCTCGGCATCCCCCTCTATTACAGCGGCTCCTCCACCGCCTGGTTCTCCGCCACCGGCTCCGGCCCGAGCCTTTACGGCACTGCAGGAAACGATTCGATCTGGGGGGACAGCTCCGTCAACGTCACCATGTACGGCGGAACCGGCGACGACATCTACTATCTCTACTCGACGATCAACCGCGCCGTGGAGGCGCCGGGCGAAGGCATCGATACGATCAACACCTGGATGAGCTACACGCTGCCGGAGAATTTCGAGAACCTCACCGTCACCGGTGACGTGCGCCACGCCTTCGGCAACGACCTCGACAACATCATCAGCGGGTCCTCGAACCGGCAGACCTTCGACGGCGGTGCCGGCAACGACGTACTGAAGGGTGGTGGCGGCGCCGACATCTTCATCGTCGACAAGGGCAACGGCAGCGACCTCATTACCGATTTTCGCGCCGACGACACGATCCGACTCGAAGGCTATGCCTTCACCTCTTTCGCCCAGGTCTCCTCTCACCTGACCCAGGAAGGCACCGACGTCCGGCTCGATCTCGGAGACGGCGAAAGCCTCGTCTTTGCCGACATCTCGGTCGGGGACCTTAGCGCGAACCAGTTCCGGCTCTCCCTCGATCGCTCCCAGCTGACGCAAACCTTCTCGGACGACTTCAACACGCTCTCGCTGAACGACGGCAATGGCGGGACATGGGACCCGAAATTCTGGTGGGCGCCGGAGAAGGGAAGCACCCTGCCCGGCAACGGCGAACTGCAGTGGTACATCAACCCGGCCTATGAAGGCACATCAAAGGTCAATCCCTTCTCCGTGGAGAACGGCGTCCTGACGATCACCGCCGAACAGGCATCGCCTTCGATCCAGGCGGAGATCGACGGCTATGACTACACATCCGGCATGTTGACGACCCATTCCTCCTTCGCGCAGACCTACGGCTATTTCGAAATCCGTGCCGACATGCCGGACGAACGGGGAACCTGGCCGGCCTTCTGGCTACTGCCGGCCGACGGCTCCTGGCCGCCCGAACTCGACGTCGTGGAGATGCGGGGACAGGACCCGAACACGATGCACGTGAGCGTTCACTCGAACGAGACCGGCCAGCGTACGACGACGTCGACGGCCGTCCAGGTCTCGGGCACCGAGGGCTTTCACAATTACGGCGTGCTTTGGACGGAAGAGGAAATCGTCTGGTATTTCGACGACGTAGCAGTCGCACGCGCCGATACGCCGACCGACATGCACGACCCGATGTACATGATCGTCAACCTCGCCGTCGGCGGATCGGCCGGAACACCTCCCGACGGACTTGCGGGTGGTGCCGAGATGCAGATCGACTACATCAGGGCCTATGCGTTGGACGACGTCATGCCGGCGCAGCAACAGCATACGTCGGAATGGCTGGTTTGAGCAGCGCCTGTCGACGGGAGACGGAAAGCGGAACCGGTCACAGCTCCTTGCGGAAATAGACCACCCGCTCCGTCTCCTCGAAGCCGAGGTCTCTGTGCATCGCGTGCGAGATTGTGTTGGCGAGATCGGCGTCGGAGGCAAGCTCCCGCACGCCGATCTCCCGCGCCCAGCCCTCGACGGCGGCAACGAGCCGTCCGGCGACGCCGCGACGACGGTGCTCGGGCGCGACGAAGATGCCTTCGAGAAAGACGACCGGCGAGGTTTCGCAACCGTTGACGTAATCGTGGCGAAGGCTCGCCTCGGCCAAGCCGGAAACAACGCCGCCCTCCTCCCACAGGAAGACAGCGCAGCGGTCGGCGGCCTCCAGCATGGCCACCTGCTCCGCGGAAAGCGCGTCTGCCGGGATGTCCGGCCAGAGCTGCAGGCGCAGCCTCCCCCATGCGTCGAGATCGTCGACAGTTGCGCGGCGGACCTCCATGCTCATACCCTCATGCAGCAGCCGTCGAGGGCGCCGAGCCGCAGTTGCCCCTTCTCGACGCATCCGGAGCAGCCGGGCAGCGCCAGCACCTCCTTGATCGTGATATGAGCCGGCAGCGCCACCTCCTGCGGTCCACGGCGCATGTTGAAGACGAAGAGCAGCCGTTCCTTGCCCTTGTCGCGGATGAAGGCAAGCACGTCCTCTTCCAGATCGACGAAGGTCAGGCCGCCTTCGATGACCGCCGCATGCGCCTTCCGGAAGGCGATCGTCCGGCGATAGAGGTTGAGGAGCGAATCCTCATCTCCCTCCTGCACCTCCACCGACAGGGCCTTGTGCTCGCGCGGCACCGGCAGCCAGGTCTTGCGCCCCGACGAGAAGCCCGCATGGTTGCCGCCGGAGGTCCAGACCATCGGCGTGCGGGACCCGTCACGCCCCTTGTAGGCCGGCCAGAAGCGGATGCCGTAGGGGTCGCGCAGGTCCTCGAAGGAAAGCTCCGCCTCCGGCAATCCCAGTTCCTCGCCCTGATAGAGGCAGATGGAGCCGCGCAGCGCCGCGAGAATGCTGATCGAGAGCCTGGCCACGGCCTCGCGCTCGTCGGCCGATTGCGCAAAACGGCTGGCATGGCGGATGACGTCGTGATTGGAAAACGCCCAGCAGATCCACCCGTCGGAGATCATCTTTTCCGCCGCGCCGACGCAAGCGCGGATGTGGTTCGCGGTGAAGTCCGGCGAGAGGAGGTCGAAGGTATAGCACATGTGCAGCTTGTCGCCGCCGCCGGTATAGGCGGCGACCGTCTTCAGCGAGCGGGCGCCGTCCCCCACCTCCCCGACCGTCGTGCGTCCCGGATAGCGATCGATCAGGGCCCTCAGCCTTTCGAGGAAGACGAGGTTCTCCGGCTGCGTCTTGTCGTAGAGGTGGTTCTGCATTCCGTAGGGGTTGACGTCGGGCGCATCGAGGCCCGGCGCATCGTCGTCCTTCACCATCGCCGGATTGTCCCGGAGTTCCCGGTCGTGGAAGAAGTAGTTGACCGTGTCGAGGCGGAAGCCGTCCACTCCGCGTTTGAGCCAGAACTCGACCACCTTGAGGAGGGCCGCCTGAACCTCCGGATTGTGGAAGTTGAGGTCCGGCTGGCTCGCGAGGAAATTGTGCATGTAATACTGCTTGCGAACGCCATCCCACTCCCAGGCCGGCCCGCCGAACACCGAAAGCCAGTTGTTGGGCGCCGTGCCGTCCGGCTTCGGATCGGCCCAGACATACCAGTCCGCCTTCGGATTGTTGCGGCGGGAGCGGCTTTCTTCGAACCAGGGGTGCCGGTCCGATGTATGCGACAGCACCTGGTCGATGATGACCTTGAGGCCGAGACGGTGCGCCTCCTTCATCAGTTCGTCGAAATCGCCAAGCGTCCCGAACATCGGGTCGACGTCGCAATAGTCCGCGACGTCATAGCCCATGTCGGCCATAGGCGACGTGAAGAACGGCGAGAGCCAGATGGCATCCACCCCGAGCGAGGCGATGTAGCCGAGGCGCTGCGTCACCCCCTTGAGATCGCCGATGCCATCGCCGTTCGTGTCCTGGAAGGATCGCGGATAGACTTGGTAGATCGTGGCGCCCCGCCACCAGTCCGGTCGGCTGGTTCGGGCACTGCCTTTGCGGTCGGGAGAGGGCATCGAGGTTCTTTCGGTTCGCGCCGGTCGGAATTCCTTGCAGGCAGTATAGGCGAAGGCGGAAACGAGGCCAGCACCCGCCGTTGTCAACAGGCGTATGACATCAACCTGTAACACTGCGGCCACATAAAGCCTGAAGAAAGCGGAAGGTTCCCGCCTTCCGGCGCCGTGGAGAAGTTCGTCCGGGCATGCCCAGAATTGTCATCGTCACCGACGCATGGCGGCCGCAGGTCAACGGCGTCGTCCGGTCCATCGAGAACACCAATCGCGAACTCACGCGCATGGGCGTCGACGTCGCGATGGTCACGCCGGACGCCTATCCGAGTATCCCGATGCCGACCTATCCGGAGATCAGGCTGTCGATGGCGCGTTACGGTCGTGTCGCCCGCGCCATAGAGAGCCACGCGCCGGATTACGTCCACATCGCGACGGAGGGGCCGCTCGGGCTGATGGCGCGCCACTGGTGCCTGAAACACGGCATGGGCTTCTCGACCACCTACCACACCCGCTTTCCGGAATATGTCGCAGCCCGCATTCCGGTGCCGATGTCCTGGCTCTACGCCTATGTCCGCTGGTTCCACAACGGCGGCGGCGTCTGCATGGTGGCGACGGAGAGCCTGAAACAGGAGCTCGAGGGGCACGGGCTCGACAATCTCCGCCTCTGGAGCCGCGGCATCGATCTCGACCTCTTTCACCCGAGGCCTCGCACGGAGCGCCCCTTCGGCCTGCCGCGACCGATCTTCATGACGGTCGGGCGAGTCGCGGTGGAAAAGAACCTGCCGGTCTTTCTCGATCTCGACCTGCCGGGCTCGAAGGTGGTGGTCGGCGACGGTCCCGAACGGGAAAACCTTCAGAAACGCTATCCGGACGTCACCTTCACCGGTGCGAGGTTCGGCGAAGAACTCGCCGCGTCTTATGCGCAAGCCGACGTCTTCGTCTTTCCCTCCCGCACCGACACCTTCGGCAACACCATCCTGGAAGCCCTCGCCTCCGGCGTGCCGGTTGCCGCCTTCCCCGTCACCGGGCCGGTCGACATCATTCCGGGAGACGGCAAGGCGGGCGTTCTGAAGGAGGACCTCCGCGCGGCCTGCGAGTCGGCACTCGCCTGCTCCCGCGACGACGCGAGAGCCCTTGCCGAGACGTTTTCGTGGGAGCGGGCGACGCACCAGTTTCTCGACAATGTCAGGGCCGCCAAGGTGCGGCCGCCACGGCATTGTGCGGCGGTGGCCGGTTGAGGCCTACCGCTTCTTCTTTTTGCCCTCGAACGGATTTTCGGACGCCCGCAGGTGGATGCGGATCGGCACGCCCGGCATCTGGAAATCGTTCCGGAGCCCGTTCGTCAGGTAGCGAAGATAGGATTCCGGCAGCGCTTCCGGACGGGTGCACGAGATCATGAAGGCCGGAGGCCGGGCTTTCACCTGCGTCATGTACTTGAGCTTCACCCGGCGTCCGGAGACGGCCGGCGGCGGATGCTGCACCTGCTGGCTTTCGAGCCAGCGATTGAGCTTCGCCGTCGAAATACGGCGGTTCCAGACGCGGTCGGTCTCGACCACCGACTGCATCAGCCGGTCGAGGCCGTAGCCGGTTTGTCCCGAGATCGGCACCGCGCGGATGCCGCGCACCTGCGGCAGCAGCCGCTCGGTCTTCTCGCGGAGATCCGCAAGAAATGCCTGCGGGTCTTCGATCAGGTCCCACTTGTTGAAGGCGAGCACCGGGGCACGGCCTTCGCGGGCGACGAGATCGACGAGATGCAGGTCCTGCTTCTCGAAGGGGATCGTTGCGTCGAAGACGATGATGACCAGTTCGGCGAAGCGGATCGAGCGCAGGCTGTCGGCGACGGAGAGCTTTTCGAGCTTCTCCTGCACCCTCGCCTTCTTGCGCATGCCGGCGGTGTCATACATCCTGATGGTGCGGCCGCGCCACTGCCATTCGACGGAAATGCTGTCACGGGTGATGCCCGCTTCCGGCCCGGTCAGCAGGCGATCCTCGCCGAGGAAGCGGTTGATGAGCGTCGACTTGCCGGCGTTCGGACGGCCGATGACGGCGATCCTGAGCGGCTTCGTCTCGTCGTATTCCTGCTCGACCTCCTCGTCCTCGGCAGCGCCGGCCGGCTCGCGCACGTCGACGTCGGTGACGGCCTCCTCGTCCGCTTCCGGGAAGGCGCGTTCCTCGCCGATCGCCGCGACGATCGCGTCGCGCAGGTCGAGCATGCCCTGACCATGTTCGGCCGAGATCGGGCACGGCTCGCCGAGCCCGAGGGTGAAGGCGTCATAAAAGCCGCCATCGGAGCCGCGGGCCTCCGACTTGTTGGCGACGAGCACCACCGGCTTGCCGCTCTTGCGCAGCATTTCGGCAAGCGTCTGGTCGGCCGGTGTCAGCCCGGCCTTGGCGTCGACGACAAAGAGGGTGACGTCCGCCTCGTCTATTGCGGCGCGGGTCTGCGCCCACATCCGGCCCTGCAGGGTTTCGGGGCTGGATTCTTCGAGACCGGCGGTGTCGATGATGGTGAAACGCAGGTCGATAAGCTTCGCCGCGCCGGGACGGCGGTCGCGCGTCACACCCGGCGTGTCGTCGACGAGCGCCAGCTTCTTCCCGACCAGACGGTTGAAGAGCGTGGACTTGCCGACATTCGGACGACCGACGATGGCGACGGTAAAACTCATGGACCTTGCTTTCTGGCTGCCGCCGGTGTGCCGCTTACGGCGCCTTGCCGGAGGCGACGATGTTGTCGAGCATCATCTGCGCGCGACTGGAGACGTTGCCCGGGGTTTCGTTGTCTTCGGTGATCTGCTCGAACCACTCGCGGGCCTTCGCCATGTCGCCGGCCTTGTAGGCGGCGAGCCCCAGCACTTCGCGGGCCGAGTGGCGCAGCGCCTCGCGCGGTGCTGCAAGCACCTCGACTTCGGCGGAAACCTGTTCGTAGGTGCCGGTGTCGACCAGCAGCCACGCGGCGCGAAGGTGCGCGACGTCACGGATCACCTGCGGAACGGAGTTGTCCTTGCCGATCGCGGTAAACGCGTCGATCGCCGCTTGCGTCTCACCCTTTTCTGCCTGCACGGTTGCCGCCCGCATGCGCGCGAGCACGCTGTAGGCGCCGTAGCCCTCCTTCTCGAGCGCGGCGAGTGCGGCAAGCGCCTCGTCCCGCTTGCCTTCGCTGGCCAGCGTCAGGGCCGCCAGGAACTGGTCGCCGGCGGTCGAGGACTGATGATCCTGCCAGTATTCGTAGCCGCGATATCCGGCCGTGCCGACCACGATCAGGACGGCGGCGCCGATGATGTATTTCCCGAAGCGGCGCCACACCTGCTTGACCTGATCCGAGCGAAGCTCTTCGTTCACTTCGCGGATGAAGCTGTCGTTGTTCTCAACCATGGTTGTCTCCGGCCTGACGGCCATTCATGCCTTTATGTTCGTGAGCGGCCTTCTACCCGATTTTTCGGGCCTTGTAAGTGGGAATGCCGCGAATCCTTTGCAAAGCCTACATGACGATCGGCGGAACCCCGATCAGCAGCGCATGCAGCCTGGCGATGAAGAGGCCCCAGACGATCGCGCCGATCACGATCGCCAGAAGATCGTAGCGGGCGGAAACGAACGGCCGCGGCCTCAACTCGCCCGCCTTTTCCCGCCGCTTCAGCGAAATGCGGACGACGACGCCCCAGGCGAGAAAGGCGCCGAAGAGCAGGACGGAGCGCAGGTCGCCGTTCGCCAGCAGGTGGGCGAAGGCCCAGATCTTCACCGAGAGCACCATCGGATGTTTGGTTCTGGCGGCGATGTGCCCCGCCGGAAGCAGGCTAGCCACGAGCACGATCATCGCGAGCAGCATCAGCGTCAGCGTCAGATGCGCTGTCCAGACCGGCGGATAGTAGAGGTCGACGATCGGCGCGTGCGCATAGCCGTAGACGAGCAATACCAGCGCCGCGAAACTCGCCAGCGAATAGAGCCCCTTCCAGCGCTGCTCGCCGAGCTTTGCGACCATCGCGTCGCGGAAACCGGGCGCCACGATCCGCGTCAGATGTATGCCGAGAAACAACACGATCCCAAGGATAAGCAAAGCCATCGTTCCGAACCCCGTTTTGATTGTTACCAATGGAATAGAGTGCAAGGGACGAAATTGCCAGCACGTTCAAAGCTTCGCCCCAATTTGATGACAGGAAATCCGCTCCCCCGCGAGGGCTCCGGGCAGGACGCGCAGCGCCTTTCGTCCGGCATCGCCCGAAAATGAGACAAGGCGCCCGGCGGCTCGAATGCCGCAAGCCGCCCCATCGTCAGGATCGTCATGTACCGCTCGCTTCTTCTCCTCTCAACCGCCCTCCTCCTGCCCGTGACCGAGGCTGCAGCCGTCGACCAGCCGCTCTCTGTGAAGCGTCCGCAGATTCTGGTGATCTCCTTCGACGGGGCTGGCAGCAACGAGCTCTGGGCGAGGAGCCGGGCGATCGCGAAGAAGGTCAACGCCGAGTTCACCTATTTCCTCTCCTGCACCAACCTCATCCCGCGCGAGACGAAGAAGGGCTATGCGGCACCCGGCCAGAAACCCGGCCGGTCGAATGTCGGTTTTGCGCCGAGCAAGGAGGATGCCGCCGCCCGTCTCGACCACATCTGGCAAGCCCATCTGGAGGGACACGAGATCGCGAACCACGCCTGCGGCCACTTCGACGGCAAGGGCTGGACGCGCGACGACTGGCTGAAAGAATTCTCAAGCTTCGACACCGTGCTGAAAAGCGCCTGGCAGGCAAACGGCGTCGGCGACCGGGAGCCGAAGGAATGGCAGGATTTCGTCGAGAACGGCATCACGGGCTTTCGCGCGCCCTATCTCTCGGCGACCAAGGCGCTCGCCGAGGCCGAGCGGACCGCGGGATTCGTCTATGACGCAAGCGGTGTAGCCAAGGGACCGCAATGGCCGGAGAGCGACGGCGGCCTGGTCCGCTTCGCCCTGCCGCTGATCCCCGAAGGACCGCGGGACCGGCAAATCCTCGGCATGGACTACAATCTCTTCATCCGCCATTCGGCCGGCCTCGACAATCCGTCGAAGTCGATCGAATACGAGGAACGCGCCTATGCCGCCTTCAAGAGCGCCTTCGACGCGCAATATGACGGCGAGCGCATTCCCCTGCAGTTCGGCTTCCATTTCGTCGAGATGAACGGCGGTGCCTACTGGCGGGCGCTCGAACGGCTGGTGAACGACGTCTGCGGCCGCACCGACGTCGCCTGCGTGAGCTATACGGAAGCGATGCGCATCATCGAGACCGGCCAGAGCCGCGCGGCGCCGGCCTCCAACTAAAATGACTCGCCCGGCGAGTTCCGCCGGGCGACCCCCGCTTACCGGGAAGCGGGCAGTTGGTCGGTGTCGCGCATGTATTCCTGGTCGATTTCGGGCAACGGTTCGTTGTCGATCGTCGCCTCGAAGGCGCGCAGACGCTTGTAGATCGAGAGAAGCTCGACAATCGTCGTCCACGAATTGACCAGATACTGGAACGAGCCCCTGACCTGGTCGAACACGTTGTTGATCTGCGTCATCAATCCGAGCGTCAGCTTGCCGGCGACGATTGACGGCACGAGCACGATGAGACTGAAGAGATTGTCCGCCTGCAGATAGAAGATGCGGGCGACGTTGAAATACATGTAATGAAAATACAGGCGGAAATAATTGCGGCGCACCTCGTCGTAAAGTTCCGCCACCGTCATCGGCCGGGCGCGCGACGGATCATCCTCGCCGTAGACGAGTTCCTTGCGGTAGGCCGCTTCGACGCGCTGGTTGCGGAACTCCAGCCCCGGGAGCTTGATCCCTACGGCCGCGAGGAAGACGGTCCCGAAAACCGACCAGAAGATCGCCGCCCATACAAGCGCATGAGGGATGTTGCCGATGAGCGGCAGTTCGGTAATGTTCGCGCCGAGGGTAAACAGAACCGGCAGGAAAGCGATCAGCGTCATCACGGAACTGACGAGGCTGACACCGAGGCTCTCGACGGTCGACGAGAAGCGCATGGTGTCTTCCTGGACACGCTGGGAAGCCCCCTCGATGACCCGAAGCTTCGGCCAGTAGGCCATGTAATATTCGTTCATCGCGGTGCGCCAGCGGAAGATCCAGTGGCTGACGAAAAACCGGCTCAGCACGCCGATGGTGATCGCGATGAAGGCGATTCCGGCAAAGCCGAGCATGCCCATGTAGAGCTCGCCGGCGGTGACCGAACCGGCCTGAGACAAGGCCTTCTGGATCATGTCGTAGAACGGACCGTACCAGGCATTGATGGCGACGCTCACCTGAACGTTGAAGTAGGTCGTAAAGATGATGAGCGCGCTGCCGAGCACCGACCAGCGCTGCCAGCGATGCGGGCTGACGATGAACCAGAAGGCACTGAAGATCGCAACGACGACAGTATAATAGATGTAAAACCAGAGGAACGGCGTCGACCAGAACAGCGTAGCACCGATCGGCGGCTGCTGGCCTGCGGCGAGCGGCGGAAGCCCTATGACGGCACCGAGATCGCTGCCGCCCGCATACCACACGAGGATTGCAGCAAGCGACCAGAAAGCCGCGGAGAGGAAGAACAATCTGGGATTCGGGAAGAATGATTTGAACACGGGCGGGATACTTTCCTGGCAGGTGCTGTCGGCTCGACGGACGTCTCGATTGTCGCGAAACTAGGGCAGAACGATGTTGCCAGCAATGCTGTCAGGGGTTTGTTACCGCATTGTAACCTGCTGTCCGCAATCCTTCGGCGGCCCGCCCCGACGCGTTCTCAACCGACGCGTTTCCACACCGGCACCGCAAAAACCGCTGCGAGAAGGAGCGCCAGCGCGCCGAGGATACTTGCCACAGTGAAACCGCCGGTCGCCTCCGCGACCCAGCCGGCGACCAGCGGGCCTATGATCTGCCCGATACCAAAGGCCGCGGTCATGAAGGCAAGCGCGCGCCGCGGGCTCTCCGGCGCGAGCGACCGTCCGAGCCGCAGCCCGTAGGCGGTAATCATCATGAAGGTGGCACCGAGCAGCACGCCGCCGGCAAGTGGTGCCGCGATCCCCGGCAACGCGACGGAAGCCAGAACGCCGGCCGCCTCGACCAGAAGGCCGATCAGGTAGAGCCCCGCAAGCCGGAGGCGGGCAAGCAGCGGCCGCCACGCGGCGATCGACACCGCCGCGGCGATGCCGGTCAGGAACCAGGTGAGGAATTCGACGGCGGCACCCGCCTCGCTCATACGCGCCATGGTGACGATGAAGGTTGCCGTAATCACGTAGCCGAAACCGAAGAGACCGTAGGACAGCGTGAGGAGTGTCAGCGGCAGCCGCCATGCAAGCGGCGCCTCCTGCGCAGGGCCGGCCGTGCGGGGTGCCGGCGGCAGCAGCATCCAGACGACGGCAAAGAGCACGAGCGTCACCGCCGCCGCGGTCAGCCACTCCGCGCGCCATGCCGAAGGGTCGTGTCCGCTCCACGTCGCCGTCAGGAAAACCATCAGCGAGGAGAGAGCAATACCCACTCCCACGCCGCCGAAATGAGCAGACTGGACGCCTTCGCTCCTTCTCGCGGCACCGAGTGTCAGCACGATCGACGAGGTGAAGATCAGCGCGAAGGCACTGGCGACACCCGCGACGAAGCGGATGACGACGAAGAGTGCGACACTGCCGGTCACGCCCATGGCGGCCAGCGCGACCGAGCTCACGAAAAGGGCGACGAGCGCGATCAGCCGTTCACGACCCGCGGCCCAGCCGAAGGCGGCGAGGATCGCGCCGGCGAGATAGCCCGCAAAATTGCCGGCAGCGACGAGCCCGGCAGCGGAGGAAGAGAGCGGCACGTCGGCGATCATGCCGGGCAGGATCGGCGTGAAGACGAAGCGGCCGAAGCCCATGGCGGACGCCATGGCCGCCGCCCCGGCGACGGCGGTCGAAAGGAGGCTCGGATCGACGCTGTGCCGGCTGCTCATGCCGCGTTATCGCATCGCGAGCGGCGCCTCACAAACCACAAATACTGATCAGAGGGTCAACCGAACGCGATGGATTCCTCCGGCGGGCTCGCCCGTCGTCGACGAACCCGGCTTGCTCCCTCGGGAAAAATCGCTAGTGAGAAGCGACAATCCGAAGGAGCACCCCATGAGCGACCTCACCCTGAGCCAGGCCATCGATAACATCTACGCCTCGCTCAACAACAACAACGAGGAGATCGATCTCCACATCGCGGCGCTGAAGGCGGCCATGGCCCGCGACGGCGTCCGGGAAGCGGTGTTCGAGACGGCGAAGCTTGCCCAGTCCAATCGCCAGGGCCGCAAGATCATGCAGTCCTACTTCAAGAAGCGGGGCGTGGCCGTCGCTTTCTCTGTCTGAGACGCAGCGACCACAGGCGATCCGCCTTCACGGCATCCGTCCTCAGTCGGCGAGCGTCAGGATCAGCGGCCCGTTGCGGGTGACAACCAGCGTGTGCTCGAACTGCACCGTCGGCGCCTTCGGCTCGCTGTAGAGCGTCCAGGCGTCGTCGCCGTCCTCCGCCCAGTGGCCGCCAAGCGACAGGAACGGCTCGACGGTGAAGACGAGCCCTTCTTCCATGATCCGTGTTTCGTCCGGATCGGGCCAGGTCGCGACCTCGGTCGGCTCCTCGTGCAGAGAACGGCCAACGCCGTGGCTCGCGAGGTTGGTGATCAGCGTGTAGCGGTTCTTCTTCGCGAAAGTGCCGATCGCATTGCCGATGTTGGCGAGCGGCTGGCCGGTGCGGATCTGGTTGAGGCCGACCCAGAGCGCCCGCTTGCCGTCGCGGCAGAGCCGCTCATTCTTGGCCGTGACCGGAGGCACGGTGAACGAGGCACCGGTATCGCCGAAGAAGCCGCCCTTCTCCGCCGAAACGTCGATATTGACGAGATCGCCGGCCTTGATGATCCGGTCGCCGGGGATGCCGTGGGCAATCTCTTCGTTGACGCTGATGCAGGTGGCGCCGGGAAACTGGTAGCAGAGTTCGGGCGCCGAGCGGGCACCGGCATCCTCGAGGATCTTGCGGCCGATCACGTCGAGTTCGCGGGTGGTGATGCCCGGCTCCAGCGCCGCCCCCATGGCTTTCAGCGCGACCGCGCAGAGACGGCCGATCTCCTTGAGGCCATTGAGTTCGTCTTCACTGGAAACAATCATTCGTGCTCTTTCACGCGCAGGCAGACCGGGCAGCGGCCGGTTGCGGCTGTTTCGGGCTGCTTACGCGCCCGTTTCCGCGGGCGTCAACGCTTTTCTGACCAGCGGCGCGACTTTTGTGCCGAAGAGCTCGATACCGCGCATCACCTCCCGATGCGGCGTCAGGCCGATCGCCATTTGCAGCAGGAAGCGGTCATTGCCGAAAATCCTGTGATGGGCGACGATCTTCTCGGCAACCGTCTCCGGGTCGCCCACGAAGAGCGCGCCCTCCGGTCCGCGCGACTGGTCGAAATGCTGCCGGTTGGTCGGCCCCCATCCGCGTTCGCGGCCGATGCGGTTCATCACCGCGGCCTGCGGCTCGTAGAAGACGTCGGCGGCCTTCTCGGTCGTATCGGCGATGAAGCCGTGAACGTTGATGCTGGTCTTCAGCGTCGCCGGATCGCGGTTGGCGCGGCGCCCGCTCTCGCGATAGAGGTCGAAGAGCGGCGCAAAGCGGCGCGGCTGGCCGCCGATGATCGCGAGCGCCAGCGGCAGGCCAAGCACGCCGGCACGGGCGACCGACTGTGGCGTACCGCCGACGGCGATCCAGAGCGGCAACGGTTTCTGCAGCGGCCGAGGATAGACGCCACGACCGGGGATAGCGGCCCGCGTCTCGCCGGACCAGGTGACCACCTCCTCGTCGCGCAGCGCCAGCAGGAGGTCGAGCTTCTCGGCGAAGAGCTTGTCGTAATCGTCGAGGTCGTAGCCGAAGAGCGGGAAGGACTCGATGAAGGAGCCTCGGCCGGCCATGATCTCGGCGCGGCCGTTTGACAGGAGGTCGACGGTCGCAAACTGCTGGAACACCCGCACGGGATCGTCCGAACTCAGGACCGACACCGCACTGGTCAGCCGGATCCGTTTCGTTCTGACGGCGGCGGCCGCAAGGATCGTCGCCGGAGAGGAGACGGCATAGTCGGCCCGGTGATGCTCACCAATGCCGAAGACGTCGAGCCCGACCTCGTCGGCAAGCGCGATCTCCTCCATGAGGTTCGCGAGCCGGCGTGCGCCCTCTGCTCCCTTGTCCGTGGCATTCGGATCGACGTCGGCGAAGGTGTAGAGGCCGAGCTCCATGACTTTGTCCTTTGTAACCGGTGAACCGCATGACAGATAGCAGCCGGCGCACCCGAAACAAGGGACTGCCCGGCGACACAGTGTTCGCCGGGACGCTCTGATGTCACGGTAGGCGGATCAGAACTCGCTCAGCGTTCGCCGTACGGCGTTCCGCCAGCCCTTGAGCTTCGTCGCACGGGTCTTCTCGTCCATGCCCGGGTCGAAGCGGCGGTCACGCGCCCAGGCCTTGGAGAATTCCTCCATGCCCGGCCAGATGCCGGCGCGGCTGCCGGCAAGGAAGGCGGCACCGAGCGCGGTGGTTTCGGTGATCGCCGGCCGGTCGACCGGGGAATCGAGGAGGTCGGCGAGCCGCTGCATCGTCCAGTCGGAGGCGACCATGCCGCCGTCGACGCGCAGCACCGTCTCGTCGCCGCCATTGCGCCAGTCCTTGTGCATGGCGTCCAGCAGATCGCGCGTCTGGTAGCAGACGGCCTCAAGCGCCGCGCGGGCGAATTCGGCGGGTCCGGTATTGCGGGTCATGCCGAAGACGGCGCCGCGAGCCTCCGGGTCCCACCACGGGGCACCGAGGCCGGTGAAGGCCGGCACGAGGTAGACCTGCTGGCCCGGATCGGCGAGTTCGGCGAGCATGCCGGTTTCGCGGGCATCACCGATAACCTTCAGCCCGTCGCGCAACCACTGCACAGCCGCACCGGCGATGAAGATCGAGCCTTCGAGCGCATAGGTCGTCTTGCCGTCGATCCGGTAGGCGATCGTGGTCAGGAGCCGGCTCTTCGAGCGGACCATGTCGCCGCCGGTATTCAGGAGCGCGAAGCAGCCGGTGCCGTAGGTCGACTTCATCATGCCCGGCGCAAAGCAGGCCTGACCGATCGTCGCCGCCTGCTGGTCGCCTGCGACACCGAGGATCGGGACGGCCGCACCGAAGACGGCGGGATCGGTCGTGCCGAAATCGGCCGCGCAATCCTTGACTTCGGGCAGCATCGCGGCGGGAACGCGGAGGATTTCGAGGAGCTCGGAATCCCATTCGTTCGTCGCGATGTTGAACATCAGCGTCCGCGAGGCATTTGTGGCGTCGGTCACGTGGGCGCGACCGCCGGTGAGCCGCCAGATCAGATAGGTGTCGATCGTGCCGAAGCAGATCTCGCCCTTCGCCGCCCTCGCCCGTGCACCCTTGACGTTGGAAAGCAGCCAGGAAAGCTTGGTGCCCGAGAAATAGGGATCGAGCAGCAGCCCCGTCTTCCTCACGAAGAGCTTTTCGAGGTCCTGGCGCTTGAGCTTGTCGCAATAGCTCGCCGTGCGGCGGTCCTGCCAGACGATGGCGTTCTGCAGCGGCCGGCCGGTTTCGCGGTCCCAGACCACCACCGTCTCGCGCTGGTTGGTGATGCCGATCGCGGCGATCTGGTGCGGCTCGACTCGCGCCCGACCAAAGGCATCGTGGATGGAGGCCACGACACTCTGCCAGATGTCTTCCGGATCATGCTCCACCCAGCCGGATTTCGGGAAGTGTTGAGGAAATTCCTTCTGGCCGATGCCGACGATCCGCATGTCGCCGTCGAAGACGATCGCCCGGCTCGATGTCGTCCCCTGGTCGATCGCAAGCACAAATCCGCCCATACGCTTCCTCCCCGATACGCGCAGTTTCTTCTCCGGGCGAAAGTTCAATACGACTGCCGAATGCTTGTCAAAAAGAAAGCGCGGCGATCCGGACGCTCGCGTCCGGGGCATCGGGAAAAGACGAGTGCGCCTCTCAACAACGCAATTGCCACCGTCGCCCGTTTGCGCATAACCTCGCTGAACTGCTGCGACGCAACAGAACGCATGCTGTTCCAGAAAAAAGTTCTTGGGAGAAACTGAAATGGCCAGAACCGTCGTCGTCACCGGCTCCACCAGCGGCATCGGGCTTGCGATCGCCCGGGGCTTCGCCGCCGAAGGCGACAATCTCATCATCAACGGGTTCGGCGATGCGGCGGAGATCGAGGCGATCCGCACGAGCCTGGAAGAGAAAGGCGGCCGCGCCATTTATCACGGCGCAGACATGACGAGACCGGAGGAAATCGCCGACCTGATGGCAACGGCAGCCGCCGAGTTCGGAATGGTCGACGTGCTCGTCAACAATGCCGGCATCCAGCACGTCGCGCCCATCGAGGAGTTCCCGATCGAGAAATGGGACCAGATCATCGCGATCAACCTGTCGAGCGCCTTCCACACCATGCGCGCGGCGATCCCGGCGATGAAGGAGAAGCGCCACGGCCGCATCATCAATGTCGCCTCCGCCCACGGGCTGATCGCCTCCCCCTTCAAGGCCGCCTATGTTGCCGCCAAGCACGGGATCATGGGGCTCACCAAGACGGCGGCGCTGGAGCTCGCCGAATTCGGCGTGACGGTGAATGCCATCTGTCCCGGTTACGTGCTGACCCCGCTCGTCGAAAAGCAGATCCCCGACACGGCGAAAGCCCGCGGGATCAGCGAGGAGCAGGTGAAGTCCGACGTCATGCTGAAATTCCAGCCGACCAAGGAATTCGTTGCCGTCGAGGAGGTCGCGGCCGTCGCCCTGTTCCTGGCGAGCGATGCCGCCCGCCAGATCACTGGCACGCACATCTCCATTGATGGCGGCTGGACGGCGCAGTAACCTTGGCGGTTCAGACAGCGGAAAGGCACTGCATGACCGACTGCATTCGCTTCATCCTCAACGGGAAGGACATCGCACTGAGGGACGTCGACCCGACGGGCACGCTTCTCGACTTCCTGCGGCTCGATCGCCGCCTGACCGGCACAAAGGAAGGCTGCGCGGAAGGTGACTGCGGCGCCTGCACGGTCCTTGTCGGGCGCCTCCGGGGCGGCAAGCTGCACTACGAGACGGTGAACGCCTGCATCCGCTTCCTCGGCTCGCTGCACGGGACTCACGTGGTTACGGTCGAACATCTCGTCGCCCGCGACGGCACGCTGCATCCGGTCCAGCAGGCCATGGTCGACTGCCACGGCTCGCAATGCGGCTTCTGCACGCCGGGTTTCGTGATGTCGCTCTACGGCCTCTGGCTTTCCAACGACAATCCTTCGCGCGCCGAGATCGAAAAGGCGCTGCAGGGCAATCTCTGTCGCTGCACCGGCTACGAGCCGATCGTCAAGGCGGCGGAACTCGTCTCCAGGACGCGGCCGAGCGCCCTCTTCGATCCGCTCGAACGGGACCGCACCGCGATCACCGCAAAACTCTGGGAGCTGAAGACGGGGGAAACCATCGCCACCGGGAAGGCCGGCCGCCGGCTGATCGTGCCTGGGACGGTCGCGGCACTCGCCGAGGTCCTCGCCGCCGAGCCGACCGCGACCGTCGTCGCCGGCGCCACTGATGTCGGGCTCTGGGTGACCAAGCAGATGCGTGATCTGGACCCGGTCGTCTTCATCAATCACCTGGACGAGCTGCAGCAGATCGAGGCAACCGCCGACGGCATCACGATCGGCGCGGGCGTGACTTACGAACAGGGCTCCGCGACGCTGCGGGCCGAAATCCCCACCCTCGGCCGGCTGATCGACCGCATCGGCGGGCAGCAGGTCCGCAATGTCGGCACGATCGGCGGCAACATCGCCAACGGCTCGCCGATCGGCGACATGCCGCCGGCGCTGATCGCACTCGGGGCGACCGTGACCTTGCGCTCCGCCGACGGCCGGCGCGTCCTGCCGCTCGAAGAGTTCTTCATCGCTTATGGCAAGCAGGATCGCCGTCCCGGCGAGTTCGTCGAGAGCCTCTTCGTGCCGCGGCCGTGCACCGGGCAGCACTTTGCCGTCTACAAGGTCAGCAAGCGCCGCGACGAGGACATTTCCGCACTCTGCGGCGCCTTCCTGCTCACCCGCGGCGACGGCAACACCGCAGAAGACGTGCGCATCGCCTTCGGCGGCATGGCAGCGACCCCGAAGCGGGCCGCGGCCGTCGAGGCGGCGCTTCGTGGCAAGCCGTGGGCGGAGGCAACGATCGCCGCCGCCCGCCCCGCCTTCGACGACGACTACACGCCGCTCACCGACTGGCGGGCGAGCGCCGAATACCGGCAGTTGACCGCAAAGAACCTGCTGACGCGCTTTTTCCTCGAAGCCTCGGGAACACCGCAGGAACTGAAACGATTTGCGGAGGAGGAGGCATGATGGCCGAGCGTCTCTCCACCTCCCCCTTGAGGGGGGAGGTCGCCGCAAAGCGGCGGGTGGGGGCGATCCCTGCTGTCACTTTCGGCAAACCGACCAGCGAGACTGGAACAATGCTCACCCCACCCCGGAGCTATGCTCCGACCCTCGCCCTCAGGGGGAGCGTGGAACTGGGAGGCCTTCCCCATGCATAAGCCGACCTACGAGACCTACAAATACATCAACGGCCCGATGCACCAGGCATTGCGCCATGATTCAGCACACAAGCATGTCGCCGGAACTGCCGAATATATCGACGATATTCCGGAACCGGCCGGCCTGTTGCACGGGGCGCTCAGTCTTGCCGATCGCGCCCATGCCGAGATCGTCTCAATCGACCTTTCGGCGGTGAAGGCCCATCCCGGCGTGGTCTGCGTCCTGACTGGCGCCGACGTGCCGGGCGTCAACGACATCTCCTCCGGCGGCCACCACGACGAGCCGCTGCTGGCGACGGACGAGGTCCAGTTCCACGGCCAGCCGGTCTTTGCGGTGATCGCGACGACGCGCGACGCCGCCCGCCGCGCCGCGCGGCTTGCGCGCATCGAATACCGCGACCTGCCGCACTGGACCGACATCGACGGCGCGATCGAGAACGACGCGCCGCTCGTCACCGCCGGCATGACGCTGGAACGCGGCACGCCGGAGGCCGAACTGGACAATGCCGAGAACCGCCTGATCGGCGAAATGCGCATCGGCGGGCAGGAGCATTTCTATCTCGAGGGCCATGTGGCGCTCGCCATTCCCGGCGAGGACGACGAGGTGCAGGTCTGGTCCTCCACCCAGCACCCGTCGGAAATCCAGCACGTGGTCGGCCATGTGCTCGCCATTCCATCCAATGCGGTCACCGTCCACGTCCGGCGCATGGGCGGCGGTTTCGGCGGCAAGGAAACCCAGGGAAACCTCTTCGCGGCACTCGCGGCGCTCGCCGCCAAGAAGGTCGGCCGCGCCGTCAAGTTCCGTCCCGACCGGGACGAGGACATGACCATGACCGGCAAGCGGCACGACTTCCGAATGGATTTCGACGTCGCCTTCAACGGCGACGGGCGGATCCATGCCCTCGTCGCCAATTTCGCCGCCCGCTGCGGCTATTCGGCCGACCTCTCCGGACCGGTCACCGACCGTGCGCTCTTCCACGCCGACTCGAGCTACTTCTATCCGCATGTGAGGCTGACCTCGCAACCCTTGAAAACGCATAGTGTTTCCAACACGGCCTTCCGCGGTTTCGGTGGCCCGCAGGGCATGCTCGGCGGCGAGCGGATCATCGAGGAGATCGCCTATGCGCTCGGCAAGGACCCGCTCGAGGTCCGCAAGGCGAATTTCTACGGCACCCCCGGCTCCGGCCGTGATGTCACGCCCTACCACCAGAAGGTGGAGGACAACATCATCGCCCGCATCGTCGACGAACTCGAACGGAGTTGCGACTATCAGGCCCGCCGGAAGGCGATCATCGACTTCAATGCGGAAAGCCCGGTCATCCGCAAGGGCATCGCGCTGACGCCGGTGAAGTTCGGCATTTCCTTCACCCTGACAGCCTTCAACCAGGCCGGCGCGCTGGTCCACGTCTATCAGGACGGCTCGATCCACCTGAACCATGGCGGCACCGAGATGGGCCAGGGGCTCTACACGAAGGTGGCGCAGGTGCTCGCCGATGCCTTCCAGGTCGACATCGACCGCATCAAGATCACCGCGACGACGACCGGCAAGGTGCCGAACACCTCCGCGACTGCCGCCTCCTCCGGCTCCGATCTCAACGGCATGGCGGCCTACGACGCTGCCCGGCAGATCAAGGAGCGGCTCGTCGCCTTCGCCGTCGAGCACTATCAGGTGCCGGCGGATGAGGTGGAGTTCCTGCCCAACCGGGTGCGGGTCGGCAATCGAGAAATCCCCTTCCCCGACTTCGTAAAGAAGGCTTATTTCGCCCGTGTCCAGCTTTCGGCCGCCGGCTTCTACAAGACGCCGAAGATCCACTGGGACCGGGCAGCCGGGCGCGGCACGCCCTTCTATTATTTCGCATATGGTGCGGCCTGTTCGGAAGTGTCGATCGACACGCTGACCGGCGAATACGTGATGGAGCGCACCGACATCCTGCATGACGTCGGCAAGTCGCTCAATCCGGCAATCGACATCGGCCAGATCGAGGGTGGCTTCGTCCAGGGCATGGGCTGGCTGACGACCGAGGAACTCTGGTGGGACGATAAGGGCCGGCTCCGCACCCACGCGCCCTCCACCTACAAGATCCCGCTCGCCTCCGACCGGCCGAAGATTTTCAACACCCGGCTTGCCGAATGGTCGGAAAATGCCGAGCCGACCATCGGCCGCTCCAAGGCGGTCGGCGAGCCGCCCTTCATGCTGGCGATCTCGGTGCTCGAGGCCCTGTCGATGGCGGTCGCCAGCGTTGCCGATTACAAGGTCTGCCCGCGCCTCGATACGCCGGCCACGCCCGAGCGGGTGCTGATGGCCGTCGAGCGGCTGAAGGCCGGCGGCTGAGGCATGATCCCGGCGCTGCAGGAGGGGTATCCAAGGATGACCTCGCCTTCCCTCCCCGACTTCCTGGCCAACCATCCCGATCTGATCCTCATAGAGGTCCGCGAGGCGAAGGGTTCGACGCCGCGCGAGGCCGGCGCCTACATGCTGGTCGCCCCCCGAACCTCATGGGGCACGATCGGCGGCGGGCAGATGGAATTGCTGGCGATCGAGAAGGCCAAGGCCATGCTGACCGGAAGCGACACCGAAGGCGAGATCGACCTGCCGCTCGGCCCGGAGATCGGCCAGTGCTGCGGCGGACGCGTCGTGATCGACCTGAAACGGCTCGGGGAAAAGGGACGTCTGGAGCTTCTCGCCCGCGAGGAGAAGGCGCGGAAAGCGCTGCCGCAAGTCTTCGTCTTCGGCGCCGGCCATGTCGGCCTGGCGCTGGCCGCGGCCCTCGCGCCGCTCCCGGTGGCGACCACCGTCGTCGAAACCCGCCCCAACGCCATCGAAAGCCTTCCCCGCGGCGTCACCGCGCGGTTGGCCGCCCTGCCGGAGGCCCTGGTGGCAGAGATCGCCCCGGGCGGTGCGGCGGTCATCCTCACACACGACCACGCCCTCGATTTCCTGATCGCCCGCGAGGCGCTTGCGCGCGACGATCTCGCCTATGTCGGGATGATCGGCTCCGCGACCAAGCGGGCGACGTTCGAGAGCGCCATGCGGCGCGATGGCGTCGCTCCGGAACGGTTCGCCCGGCTGGTCCTGCCGATCGGTGGAGATACCGTCAGGGACAAGCGGCCGGCGGTCATCGCCGCCATGGTGGCGGCGGAACTGATGGCTGTTCTTCTCAGGAGGTGACCGGGACAGCCGTCAGACGCTGCGCGGCGGGTAGCGCAGCAAGGCTGCTTGCAGTTCGCCCGCACCGCAGGTCGATCGCCGCGGCCGGCGGCCGTCGCGCAAACCGACATCCCGCAAGAATGAGTCCGGCATCGAATCGACATCAAGCCTGTTGGTGCGTGGCTGAAAGAGGTGCCGCAGGAAACCGAGGCCGGAGAAACGAAATCTGCGCCCAGCGTCCGTTGAACCTCCAGCCCTATTTTCCGGATCGAGAAGCATTTTTTCGCCCTTCCATTCGTTGGACACGGCCGTAGAATGCGCCGCTGCGCGGTCGCATTCCAATCGAATGATCGTCTGCATGGATCAGGAGAACTTATGCATGAAGATGGCGAGACAGTTTCCGCTGAATGCGCTACGCGTCTTCGAGGCGGTCGCCCGCCACATGAGTTTCACCCGCGCCGGCGAGGAGCTCGGGATGACGCAGACGGCCGTCAGCTACCAGATCAAGCTGCTCGAGGAGAATATCGGCGAACCGCTCTTCCTGCGCCGGCCGCGGCAGATCACGCTGACCGATACAGGAGCAAGGCTCGCGCCGAAGGTCGCAGACGCCTTCCGCACGCTGCATGAGGCCGTCGCCGGCGTGCGCAAGTCGAGCGAGGAGATGCTCAACATCCATTGCACGGCGACGTTCGCCGCACGATGGCTCGCGCGTCATCTCGGTTCCTTCCAACTCGAAAATCCGACGATCGCCGTGCGGCTCGATACCTCCAATACGGTGATCGATTTCGCCCGCACGGAAGCCGATCTCGCCATCCGATGGGGCAAAGGTGACTGGCCAGGGCTGCGGCGCCACTTCGTAATGCACGGCCATTTCACGCCAATGTTGAGCCCGGCGCTCGCGGAAAGCATCGGCGGCATCACGAAGCCAGAGGATTTGCTGAAACTCAGGATCATCGATCCCCGAGACCCTTGGTGGAAGGCCTGGTTTTTGGCCGCAGGTATTCCCGATGTCGACCTCGCCGACAGAAAGGGCAACAAGCTCGGCGCGCAGGCTTTCGAGGCGGCCGCCGCGATTGCAGGGCACGGTGTCGCGATCCTCACGCCGGAGTTCTATACCGACGATGTCGCTCTCGGACATCTTATGCAGCCTTTCGACATACTGGGCGACGATGGCGGACATTACTGGCTCGTCTATCCTGAAGCACGGCGCAACGCGCCGAAGATCCGCGCCTTTCGCGAGTTCCTGCGCAAGACCATGCCGACCTTCGACCTTGAAGGTCAGAAACCCATGTCGGGAGCATAAAAGCAGCGCAACGTGTCCTCGTCGGGGAAGAGGCAGAGGTGATATTCCTCGTCCTGCGAGCGCCGGGCGTTACTCTGGGGCAAGATAAAGTCGTGGCGCCGGGTCACCAGCCGGTGGTCGCCCGGGCCGACGGTTATCTCGTAGCCGTTCCGCGTAACCCTGACGCTCCTCGACGGGATCGTCTGGCAGTCGCCATTCGCACGATCGCCATTGCAGCAGAAGGCGTCGTAGGACCAGCCGGTTGCAGCGTCGTGGGCATAGGCCGGCGGCGTAAGGATCATCATAAGCCATGCAAGAAGAACGCGCATGCCTCACGCTCCTTCTCCTGCCCGTAGGACAGGCGGGTGAAAAGTCGCGACGGCGCAATCGTGCCGCACAGCTTTGCTCCCTGACGACGGTAACGGAGAGAACGCAGCTAAGTTCCCGTGGACCGAGACGAAGAGCGGGCTTCGCCCCTTCCCTCACCCCGCCTTTTTCTGCAATCTGCCGACTCGGAGGCAGGTTCTCCATGAGGGGTTGTCGATGTATGAATTCGCCATTGCTTGGGAATGGATGTCGTTTGCGGCACGCTGGTTGCACGTGGTCACGGCGATCGCGTGGATCGGGTCGTCCTTCTATTTCATCGCGCTCGATCTCGGGCTGATGAAGCGGCCGCATCTGCCCGTCGGTGCCTATGGCGAGGAATGGCAGGTCCACGGCGGCGGTTTCTACCATATCCAGAAATATCTCGTCGCACCGGCCACGATGCCGGAGCACCTGACCTGGTTCAAATGGGAATCCTACGCGACCTGGCTGTCCGGCTTCGTGATGCTCTGCATCGTCTATTACGGCGGCGCCGACCTCTTCCTGATCGATCGCCACTTGCTCGACCTCACCCAATGGCAGGCGATCGGCCTCTCCGTCGCCTCGCTCGCCGTCGGCTGGGTGATCTACGATCTGCTCTGCAAGTCGCCGCTCGGCAGAAACATCTGGTTGCTGATGGGCGTGCTCTACATCGCGCTGGTCGCCATGGCGTGGGGGTACACGCAGGTTTTCACCGGCCGCGCCGCCTTCCTGCATCTCGGCGCCTTTACCGCGACGATCATGTCGGCCAACGTCTTCCTGGTCATCATACCTAATCAGAAGATCGTCGTCGCCGACCTGATCGCCGGCCGCACGCCGGACCCGAAATACGGCGTCATCGCCAAGCAGCGCTCGCTGCACAACAACTACCTGACGCTGCCCGTCATCTTCTTCATGCTGTCGAACCACTATCCGCTGGCCTTCGCCACGGCCTACAACTGGGTGATCGCCGCGCTGGTGTTCCTGATGGGCGTCACCATCCGCCACTGGTTCAACACCGTGCACGCCCGCAAGGGCCGGCCGCTCTGGACCTGGATGCTGACGACGGTGATCTTCATCGTCATCATGTGGCTTTCGACCGTCCAGAAGCCACCGGCAGACGAGGAGAGTTCTGTTGCGCCGGCCTTCCGACAATTTGCCGAGAACGCGCATTTCTCCGCCGCCCGCGATGTCGTGCAGTCGCGCTGCTCCATGTGCCATGCCGAACTGCCCGTCTGGGAAGGGATCCCGCGGGCCCCGAAGGGCGTTAAACTCGAGACGGATGCCGACATCGCCGCCCATGCCCGGGGAATATACTTGCAGGCGGGGCGCACCCATGCGATGCCGCCCGGCAACATAACCGAGGTGAGCGGCGAGGAACGCGCACTGCTCGTTGCATGGTTCGAAAGCGCCGTGGAGGAAAACAGGACCCGATGAACGACAGGACGATTATCCGCGGCCGGCTTCTCTCCTTCCTCCGCAAGCCGGAATCGGCAAGCGATGAAGGATGCTATCGTTACGAGAGCGACGGTGCGCTGATCGTCGAGGGCGGCCGGATCTTCGCCTGCGGCGCCTATGCAGACGTGAAGGACAAGGCGCCGGAGGGGACGCGCGAGATCGACCATCGTCCCCATCTGCTGATGCCCGGCTTCATCGACACTCACCTGCACTTCCCACAGATGCAGGTGATCGGCTCCTATGCCGGCGGCCTGCTCGAATGGTTGAACACCTATACCTTCCCGGAAGAGCGGCGGTTCGCCGACGCGGCGCATGCCGGACGGATCGCGACCGAATTCTTCGACGAGTTGCTGCGCAACGGTACGACGACCGCGGTCGCCTACTGCACCGTCCACAAGACCTCCGCCGATGCCTATTTCGCCGAAAGCCTGAAGCGCGGCATGCTGATGCTGGGTGGCAAGGTGATGATGGACCGCAATGCGCCGGACGGTCTCCTCGATACGCCGGAACAGGCTTACGAGGAAACGAAGGCGGTGATCGCCGCCTGGCATGGCCGTGGCCGCAACCACGTGGCGATCACGCCGCGCTTTGCCATCACGTCGACCCCGGAACAGATGGAAGTCGCCCGCGCACTCGCCGGCGAATTTCCGGATCTCCACATCCAGACCCATCTCTCGGAAAACCACGACGAGATCCGCTACACCTGCGAGCTCTTCCCCGAGGCAAAAGACTATACGGACATCTACGCCCGCTACGGGCTGCTCGGGCCGAAAAGCCTGTTCGGGCACGCGATCCATCTCTCAGAGCGCGAGGCGGACGCCATGAGCGAAACCCGTTCGGTCGCCGTGCACTGCCCGACCTCCAACCTCTTTCTCGGCTCCGGGCTCTTTCCCTGGCGGACATACGAGCGGCGCGGCAAGCCGCTCAGGATCGCAGTCGCGACCGACGTCGGCGGCGGCACGAGCTATTCCATGCTCGCCACCATGGCCGATGCCTACAAGATCCAGCAGTTGCTGGGCGAGCGCCTCAATCCGCTGGAAAGCTTCTACCACATGACGCTCGGCAATGCGGACGCCCTGTCGCTCTCCGACCGGATCGGCACGCTGGAAGCGGGTACCGACGCCGACTTCATCGTCCTCGATGCCGCCGCCACACCGGTGATGAAGCTACGGATGGAGACGATCACCACCCTCACGGAAGAGCTCTTCCTCCTGCAGACGCTCGGCGACGACCGCTCGGTCGTCGAAACCTATGTGGCCGGCAGACCGATGAAGCAGGCGGCGTCACCAGCCTGACCCCCGGAGATCGATCATGGCCTTGCTGATACTGAACCTCTTCGTCGGGACCGTGATGATCTCCCTGAGCGTGGTCATCCACAGTTTCGGATTGATCTGGGTGACCCATGCCATGGGCTGGATTACCGATCGCTGGAGACTGCACGGTCACCGTAGCCACATGCTCGCGATGAACAGCGTCGTCATCGGTGTTTTCGCGGTGCTCACTTGTGAGGTGTGGCTCTGGGCGATCTGCTATGAGCTCCTGGGGATCATGTCGGACTTCCCGACGGCGCTCTATTTCTCGACCGCGACCTTCGCAACCGTCGGTTACGGCGACATCGTCGCCCATTCCGACTGGCGCATGCTCGCAGCTCTCGAAGGGGTGTGCGGTTTCCTGCTGATCGGCTGGTCGACGGCCTATCTCGTCGCGGCCGGCATCCGCGTCGGCCCCTTCCGCTCGGGCGAGCACTTCTGACCGGTCGCGCGGCAGGCGCCCGTTCCGGCCTATCGAATGAAGCCCGTAGCGAGCGCGCTTGCCCAATCCGGCCGCCCATTCGCGGCGGCGAGCTCCGCCATCGCCATATGATCATAAGGCACCTGTCGGAAGGTTACCGCCCAGGCACCACCGCGCTTCTCGCAGATGGCGTAACAGGCATGCACGCTGCGAGCTTCGACCTTGTGCGGATAGGGCCGATCGTCGGTATAGGCCGGGCAGCCGACGCTGCCGGGATTGACGACAAGGTGCCCGTCCGACAGTCGCACGGTGCGCGGAAGATGAGTATGTCCGCAGAGCATGAGCGGCTGTGCAACGCCCGCGGCCCAGGCTTCGATTTCGGTAGCCGGACGCGGCACGACGTATCCTTCGGGCGTTACCGTCTCCAGCCAGTATGTGCTGTCGTCCTGCGGCGTCGCATGGCAGAGATAGACCTCGTCCCGCCACACCATGTCGAACGGCAAGGCCCTGATCCAGTCCCGGCTGCGATCGTCGAGCTGCCGGAAAGCGTGAGCGTCCGACGGTCCCATCGCCTCCACGGGCTGTTCGACGAGGTAGCGGTCATGGTTGCCGCGCACGGTCGGAAGATCGAGCCCGAGCAGGATTTCCGCCGTCTTCCCGGCCTCGAGAGGCCCGGAAAAGCAGTCGCCGAGATTGACGATCGCGTCGATGCCAAGGCGGCGGATATCCTCCAGCACTGCCTCGAGCGCGAGGTGATTGCCGTGGATGTCGGTGACCGCCGCGAAGATCATCCTCAACTGCCCCGGTAGGTCGAATATCCGTAGGGCGAAAGCAGGAGCGGCACATGATAGTGCGCCTGCGGATCGCAGACGCCGAAGCGGATTGGAATCACGTCGAGAAAGGGCGGGACCGTCAACGGCGCGCCCTGGGCATGCAGGTAGTCGCCGGCATGGAAGAGCAGTTCGTACTGGCCGACTTTGAAATCCTCGCCGGAGAGGATCGCGCCTCCGTCGATGCGTCCGTCGGCATTGGTGAACACGGTGCGGATGATCTCCGCCTCCTCGCCATTCATGTGAAGCAACTGGATCTTCATGCCCTCGGCGGGTCTTCCAAGCGCGGTGTCGAGAACGTGGGTGGTAAGACCAGTCATAAATGCGGCTCCAGAATCGTGAACGGGGTATCGAAGAAGTATTCTTGCAGATTGTCGCCGGGTCCGTCGCGGTCGACGACGAGAAAATCGCTCACCTCCCCGACGGCCATCAGCGGATGATGCCAGACATTGCGGCGATAGTTGACGCCCTGGTCCGGCCGCGCGAGGAAAACCTGCGGGCGCCCCGGCCTGCCCTCCTCGTCCGCAGAAACGGCGACGAGAAAGGGCCGTCCCGAAAGCGGAGAAAAGCTCTGGCTGCCGAGCGGATGGCGCTCCATCATGCCGATTTCGTAGGGAAAGGCACGCGGCTGCCCGCGAAAGATGTTGACGATCACGCGCGCGCCCTCGCCCGCGATGTCCGGCGAAAACAGCGCATGGAAGCGCTCCGTCGTGCCGCCGTTGATGAGACGCATGGTCGAGGGATCAGCCTCGATCACCTCGCCGAAGGGGGAAAAGGCTTCGGCGGTCAAAGCCTGAACGTCAAGGTTCTGCCTCAAGCGAATCATTCTCCCTGCACGTGCCGGCTTCGCAGTTCATCGATCTGCGCGATCAGATTCGGCAGCTCGCGTTGAAGGGTATCCCAGACAAGAGGCATTTCCAGCTCGTAATAGTCGTGCGCGATCAAATTTCGCATTCCCTCGATTCTCGCCCAAGGGATCTCAGGATGCTCCTCGGTGAAATCGGGAAACAGTGCGGAAATGCGGGAGGCCGCCTCACCAACCAACACGAGCGCCATGGTGACGGCCATCTGTGTGCGGACATCCTCTTGAAATCGCTCAAGATCGAGATCGCTCACGAAGCCGAGTGCCTGTCGGGCCGCGGCCTGCATCCGATGGAGGTATTCACGCAGACGTTCGACATCGCTCATACGTCCGTCGCCTCGCGAAGTACGCGCTGCCGGATGCGGTGGGGCAGCCCGCCCGGCGTAACGATGTCCACCCTGCAGCGAAGCAGGCGCTGGAGTTCCTCCAGAAGACCTCCGAGATCGAAGAGCGTCGTCCCCGGCAGCGGATCGACCAGAATATCGAGATCGCTGTCCGGCCGATCCTCTCCGCGCGCAACCGAGCCGAAGACGCGCGGGTTCGCCGCGTTGAAGCGCTTCGTCGCCTCGCGGATCGCCTGCCTGTTCCTCTCCAATGCTTCCGAGGGGCGCATATTTTTTGTCTCCTTTCGCCAGTATAGCGAAGACCCGCACAAACGAAAACAGCGCCGGCTTTCACCGGCGCTGTCCCAAAAGCGGATAAACGGTCGCGTTCAGGCCGCGGCAGAAGTCGCCAGCGGAACTTCCGAGATCGTCTTCAGGACCTGCGAGGCGATCGCATAGGGGTCGCCCTGGGAGTTCGGACGGCGGTCTTCGAGATAGCCGCGGTAGCCGTTGTTGACGAAGGAATGCGGAACACGGATCGAGGCGCCACGGTCGGCAATACCGTAGGAGAACTTGTTCCACGGAGCTGTCTCGTGCTTGCCGGTCAGACGCAGGTGGTTGTCCGGACCGTAGACGTCGATGTGCTCCTTCCAGTTCTTGGCAAAGGCAGCCATGAGAGCTTCGAAGTATTCCTTGCCGCCCACTTCGCGCATGTACTTGGTCGAGAAGTTGCAGTGCATGCCCGAGCCGTTCCAGTCAGTGTCGCCGAGCGGCTTGCAGTGGAACTCGACGTCGATGCCGTACTTTTCGCAGAGGCGGAGAAGCAGGTAGCGCGCCATCCAGATCTGGTCGGCGGCCTTCTTGGAGCCCTTGCCGAACACCTGGAATTCCCACTGGCCCTTGGCCACTTCGGCATTGATGCCTTCGTGGTTGATGCCGGCGGCGAGGCAGAGGTCGAGGTGCTCTTCGACGATCTCGCGAGCGATCGCACCGACGTTCTTGTAGCCGACGCCGGTGTAGTACGGACCCTGCGGCGCCGGGAAGCCCTGTTCCGGGAAGCCGAGCGGACGGCCGTTTTCGTAGAAGAAGTATTCCTGCTCGAAGCCGAACCAGGCATCCTCGTCGTCGAGGATGGTCGCGCGGGTGTTCGACGGATGCGGCGTGACACCGTCCGGCATCATGACTTCGCACATAACGAGAACGCCGTTCGTGCGAGCCGGGTCCGGGTAGACGGCGATGGGCTTCAGCACGCAGTCGGAGCTGTGGCCTTCGGCCTGCATCGTCGAGGAGCCGTCGAAGCCCCAGAGCGGGAGCTGTTCGACGGTCGGGAAGCTGTCGAATTCCTTGACCTGCGTCTTGCCGCGGAGGTTCGCTACGGGCTTGTAACCGTCGAGCCAGATATACTCGAGTTTGTACTTGGTCATCCTTGGTCTCTCTTCATTGGGCACTCATCCGACGTCGACAAGGGCGGAACCTCCAGACGACGCCATTCCGGCTCAAACGAAGCAGGAACCATGCCAACTGCGGCTGACCGCGCTCCAGCTGCCACGTTTTGTCGCAGGCGCAGGCGCGCGGACCGGCCTGAGGTGTGAAGATTCCTTAACAATTTCGGCCCGGCTCATGGACGAGCACCTGCCTCCCTTTTGATCGCCGGTGGAAGGCCACAGTGATGAATTCGTATTCAGCGTCGCCTTTTGCACGCAATTGCTCAAATTTTGAGCAATTCGCACATTTGATGTGCATTCGCTTTCAAAAGCTGCTAGAAACAAATCATCGCGCTCGGGCGTTCCCAAAGCACGATGGAAAACGAGAGGCAGCAGCATGGCGACGAACATCGTTCGGGAATCTGCGAAGATCTACGAATTCCCGGTTCGCAACATCCAGAGGCTGAAGGACGCGCAGGCGAACCGCCCCCGTCCGCTGATCTACGACAGCGGTTGCGGCAGCTGGTATCACGAGGAAGCGATCCGCGAAGAGGAAGAGGCGCGCAAGCAATAGCGCGCCCCGGATTCCAAATCAGGCCTTCACACCAAAGAGCCGCAGGCGCATGACACCCCCGTCGGGATGCATGGCGAAACGCACATGGGTCACCGGCCCGATATCGACGATCGCCTCGCCGGAATACTCGTGGACCTTGTCCATCTCCAGCTTCTGACGAGCAAGAACCGGCTTCCAGGCTTCCGATGACGCTATGTCGGCTTCCGACAGCGTATCGCCGAGTTCCGGCAGATAGGCGCCGAGCAATTCGCATGTGTCGGGATAGTTTCCCTTGAAGAAATGTGTATCGACGACCACCCGGCGGATGACGCCCGGATGGCCAAGGCGGATCACCGCCCAGTCGTGACCCGGCCCGCGGCGGCGCTTGGTCTCCCAGCCGTCGCCCATGTTGAGGCCGCGCCCCGGCCCGAGCATCTTGTCTGGATGGCCGTAATGGGCATCCGACCAGGCGAGCGATTTCGCACCATGAAAGATGTAGGCGAGATCGATCTCCTCGTCCGCGCCGACCTTCGACCAGTCGAAATAGGCCGTCCCGTAGACGCGGAGACGGGCAATGCCGCCGTCGGGATAGATGTGCAGGCGAAGATGCGTCCACACCCGCTCGCGATCGGCATTCTCGAAGAAGTGCTGCGCCGAAGGGCCGAGTTGGCTCTTCGGCAGAAGCTCGGTCCATTCCGTCGCATCCGTCGGATCGCCGTCCGCCACGAAGGCGGCCTCGATCGAGCAGTGCGGCGGATAATTGCCGGTAAAGAAGTGCGTGTCGACATCGAAGCCGGCGATGCGGCCCGGCATGGCAAGCCGGATTACCGACCAGTCGTGGCCGGGCACGCGCTTGCGGCGGCTCTCCCAGCCGTCCATGTACTTGCCGTTGTCGTCGTAGAGGTCGGGATCGAATGTGGCCGGCGCATCGTTCAACATGCGCTCCAGCGGCGCGAAGAACGCATCGGTCGCAAAAATCCCCTTCGCGCCGAGGCGGGCCGAGGCGAGGTTGACGCAGCCTGCCGCGAAATCGGGCAGGAGGACGGTCGAAATTTCGGGCATGTCAGTCGTTCTCCGGAATGAGGCTTTCGAGGCGAAGCCGGGCAATCTTCTCGACCTGCGCACAGGCGGCCTCGAATTCCTGCTCCCGGCTATTGGCTATGCGGGTTTCGAAGTCGGACAGGATGTCGTCCCTGGTCAGCCCCTTGACGGCGATGATGAAGGGAAAGCCGAACTTTGTCGTATAGGCCTCGTTGAGCGCGGTGAAACGGGCGTGCTCGGCGGGCGACAGCCGGTCGAGGCCGGCGCCGGCCTGTTCCTTGCGGCTGTCCTCGGTCAGCTCGCCGGCGATCGCCAGCCGCCCCGCGAGGTCCGGGTGGGCCCGCAGCACGCCGAGCCGTTCGGCTTCGCTCGCAGCACGGAATGCCGCGCACATCGCCGCGTGCACGCCCGCAGCCGTCAGCGGTTCACGAACGGAGCCGGCATCGAAGGCGCGCTCGGCAATGAAGGGCGAATGTTCGAAGACGCCGCCGAAGCGGGAGATGAAGTCATTTCTGCTCATCATGTCAAATGCTGTCCGGCTTGTGGTGTTCGTGCCAGTGGCGGGCGATTTCGATCCGACGCGGGATCCAGACCTTCTCGTGCGAGAGCACATAGTCGATGAAGCGGGCGAGCGCCGCGGCGCGGCCGGGCCTGCCGACGAGACGGCAGTGCAGGCCGACATTCATCATCTTCGGCGCACCACTCTTCCCCTCCGCATAGAGCACGTCGAACGCATCCTTCAGATAGGTGAAGAACTGGTCGCCAGAATTGAAGCCCTGCGGCGTCGCAAACCGCATGTCGTTGGTTTCGAGCGTGTAGGGGATGATGAGGAAGGGCTTTCCGTCCACGCCCTTCACCCAGTAGGGCAGATCGTCGGCATAGCTGTCGGAGGAATAGAGGAAGCCGCCCTCCTCCATGACGAGCTTGAGCGTGTTTTCGGAGGGCTTGCCCTGGTACATGCCGAGCGGGTGCGAGCCGGTCAGTTCCTTGTGAAGGCGCACCGCCTCGAGAATGTGCTGGCGCTCGACCTCTTCCGGAAAATCCTTGTATTCGAGCCAGCGATACCCGTGGCTGGCGATCTCCCAGCCTGCTTCCTTCATGGCGGCGACGGCTTCCGGATTGCGGGCCATGGCAAGCGTCACGCCGTAGACGGTCACCGGCACCTTGCGCTCGGTGAATATGCGCCAGAGCCGCCAGAAGCCGGCCCGCGAGCCGTATTCGTAGATCGATTCCATGTTGAGGTTGCGCTGGCCCGGCCAGGGCTGCGCCCCGACGATTTCGGAAAGCAGGTTCTCGGAAGCCGGATCACCGTCGAGGATCGAGCTTTCGCCGCCTTCCTCGTAGTTAACGACGAACTGCACGGCGATGCGGGCATCGTTCGGCCATTTCGGATCGGGTGCGGCGCGGCCGTAGCCGACGAGATCGCGCGGATAACTATCCTTCAGCATCAAATCACCTTCGTCATGCGAATGCCGAACGGTAAGCATGGAGACCGGCGATGTCGAGACGGAAAAGAGGGTGCATGCCGCAGCGCCACAACGGCGGCTGCAATGGCCGCTCAGGCGATCTTGCGCACCGAAATACGCCCGAGCGGGTGAAGCGAATGGACCTGGAAGGGCGCGCCGGGCTCCCGCTCGACGAAGAGCGCAAGATTGGCGACCACCAGCCGGTCCTGCAGCACAGGATCGAAATGGTGACGCAGTGCCGCTTCGACCCTCTGGAAATCCTTGGCGAGCAACGGCCCCGTCAGCGTCATGTGAAAGCGGAACTCGTCCATCACGTAGGGATGACCCCAGCGGTAGAGATTGGCGAACTGCGGCGCCGACAGTCCTTCCGGACTGCGCCGTTCGATCTCCGCCTCGCTGAATGGTGCACGGAAGGCATCGAACTCCTGGACGACGGAGGCCGCGAGGTGGTCGAGCGGGGGACAGGTCTTCGACAACAGGAGGCCATAGAAATCGCCGAGCCGGGCGACTTCCAGCCGCGGCAGCGCGACCGGTTCGATGCTGCCGGCAAACCGCATGAGACGGTTGAGAAGCGACGATTCGGTCTGCCCCTCCGCCAGCCGGAACGGCGCCTTGAAGGTCGCATGGAAGCCGGTGCGGCGCGGCAGTGCCGTGTGGAAGGCGATCTCGTGCATGCCGAGTCCGGGAACGGACGGATGGTCGACCGGAAGGCCGCTGAAGACGTTCCGACCGAGCCAGACCGACGCGGCGTGCGTCAGAGCATCGCCCGGTGGCGGCGTGAAATAGATCGCATACCGCATCGCAACTTCTCCGCGTGGCATCCTGACGATGCATTTTAGCAATCGCCGTTACACGCAAGCAGATAGGTGATTTGCGTGACAGTATGACGACGGGAGGCCGTTGAAATTTCTCGCTTAACGAGAAGCGACGGCGATGTGGCTCGACAGATGGAAGGACGCCGGAAGGACCGGCATGCCGCCTTCGACGAGCTGTAGCGCGGCATCGGCGAGCCGGTGCGCGAGGCCGAAGCTGACCTTGAACCCGCCCGTCAGAGCGATCACGTTGCGGTGGTCTGGATGCTCTCCTACCATCGGATCGCGGTCGATCGCCTTCGGCCGCAGGCCGGCCCAGCGCTCGATCACCTCGGCGTTTTCGAGCACCGGCGCGAGGACGCGCGCTCGCGCGACGATCTCGTCCAGCTGTTCATCGGTCGAGAAGGGATCGGCAAAACGGTTCTCGCTGGTGCTGCCGACCGCGACGCGCCCGCCCTCGTGCGGAACGATATAGAGACCGTCCAGATAGAGGAGCGGAAGGTCGGGATCGATGTCGGCAGCCAGCAAGGCGGCCTGCCCCTTCACCGGCTGTCCGAGCGGGCGGGGAAGCGGCGCACCGAGCGCTTCCAGGATCGGGAACGACCGGTATCCGGCAGCCACGATGACGTGGCCGAATGCCACTTCCTCTCCTGTGGAGAGGACGGCGATACCGCGAGTGGCGTCGAGGCGGTCGAGTTCGGTACCTTCGCGAATCCGCACATGTCGCGCCGAGCGCAGGAAGGCGCCGAGAAGAGCCGAAACCCGGCGCGGGAAGACGTGGGCGGCGAGTGTGTCGAAGACGAGGCCCGCTGCGGCCGGGTCGGATGCAGGCCAGCCGTCTCCGCAGGGCGATGCGTCACGCACGCTCCAGGCGAAACGGCGGTCGCCGGCAATCCAGAGCTCGCCGGCCTCCTTCTCGTGCTTCTCGGCGATCGCACGCAGGTGCGGCTTTGGCAGCGGGATCAGCCGGCCGCTCCGCCGGTAGCCCGCCGAAACGCCGGTCTCACGCTCGAGGCGGGCAATTTCCCCCTCCAGCGAGGCGAGTGCATCGAACTGGAACTGCTTTTTGTCCGACCAGTTGTCGGGCATATGCGGCATCAGCGCGCCCATGAGGCCGCCGCTCGCCCCGTGCCCGATCTCGCCGCTGTCGATCAGCAGCGTATCGATGCCGCGGCGCTCGGCCTGAACAGCCGCCCAAAGGCCCATGACGCCGCCGCCGACGATCAGGAGGCCGGCGCGCGATTGACCCGCGCGGACATGAGCAGTATCGGCTAGTTGCATGACAGGTTCCACTTCGACACCGACGGCCGGCGACAGCGGCACGCTCTTGTGGCACGAGGGCGATATGCCCTATTCGGCCGCCTTTGGCGATCACTTTTATTGCCAGACGGACGGCCGGCTCGAATGCGGCCACGTGTTCCTCTCCGGCAACGGCCTGCCCGCGCGTTGGCAGACGGACGGCCTCTTCCGGATCGGCGAACTCGGCTTCGGCACCGGCCTCAATGCCTGCGAAACCTGGCGGCAGTGGAAGCTCACCCGCAAGCCGGGCGGCGTGCTGCACTTCGTCTCCTTCGAGCTCTACCCGATGTCGGCGAGTGATCTTTCGCGAGCCCTCTCCCGCTGGCCGGAGATCGATGCGGAGCGTGAGGCGCTGGCGGCGCTCTGGCCGTCGGAACCCGGCGGCACCATCGACCTCGCCCTCGACGAGGCGACCCGGCTGACGGTCGTCTGCGGCGACGCCCTCGCCTCTGTGACGGCCACCGACCTTGCCTTCGACGCCTGGTATCTCGACGGCTTCGCGCCCTCCCGCAACAGTGCAATGTGGTCGGCCGAACTGATGAACGCCGTCTTCGCGAAGACTGTGGAAGGCGGCACGTTCGCGACCTATGCGGCAGCAGGCTTCGTCAGGCGGAACCTGATTGCCGCAGGCTTCGAGGTCGAGCGGCGAAAGGGCTTCGCCGGAAAGCGGGAAATGCTCTGCGGCGTGAAGCCGGTCCCTTCAGGCGCCTGAACCGACGACCTTCTCCCCGTCCCGGGTCCCCACGAGCCAACGCTCCATCTTGGCGGCGAGCTGTTCCGGTCCCACCGGCTTGGAAAGGTAGTCGTCCATGCCGGCACCGAGGCAAATGTCACGGTCGCTGTCGAGCGCATGGGCGGTGACACCGATGATCGGGACGTGCCGGCCGTCTGCCGCCGCCCTTTCGCGCTCGCGGATCGTCTGCGTCGCCTGAAGGCCGTTCATCACCGGCATCGAAACGTCCATAAGGATCAGACGCGGGCAATGCCGCTCCCAGGCGTCTACGGCCGCCTGGCCATCGGTGACGATGGCGAAGCTCAGCCCTGCCGCCTGCAGAATCTGGGTGAAAACGATCTGGTTGACCTCATTGTCCTCCGCCACCAGGATCTCGTAGCCGGTCGTGGCGGCATCCGCCTGCACCTGCGCCGTGGCGGCGGGCAAGGAGCGCGGACGGGCCGATGCCGCGACCGGCGCTGCTTGGGTGGCGGGGAAGCTGCGTCGAAGGCGAGCGGCGCGCACCACATCGATGATCGCGTTGCGCAGGAGGTTGCTGCGGGCGGGCTTCATCAGCTGGGCGTCGACCTTGAGCCGCTCAAGGGCACGTTCGTCGCCGACCGCGTCCATCGAGGTCAGGAAGACGATTGCCACCTCCGCGAAACGAGAATCCTCGCGAACCCTGCGCGCCAGATCGACGCCGCTCATGCCCGGCATCTGGTCGTCGATGACCAGCGCGTCGACCGCCACACCGAGACGGCAGGCCTCTTCGAGAATCGCAACGGCAGCCGCACCGCCGTCGACGGCCAGACCATCGAAGCCCCAGCCGACGAGTTGTTCGGCAAGAATTTTCCGGTTGAGCGCATTGTCGTCGACGACGAGCACGCGCGCGCCCTCGATGTTCTGAGGCAGCGTGCGGTGCTGGTGGCGGCTGCCGGCCGTCCTGAACGGCAGGCGGACGGTAAAGACCGAGCCCCGTCCCTGTTCGCTTTCGACGTCGATGCTGCCGCCGAAGAGTCCGACAAGACCCGCAGTGATTGCGAGCCCGAGCCCCGTCCCCTCGTGCCGGCGGGTCGAAGACGAATCGGCCTGCGAGAACTTCTCGAAGATCGTCCGTCTCTTGTCGTCCGGAATGCCGACGCCGGTGTCCTCGATCCTCAGCGTCACCACCACTTCGCCATTCCCGGCGGGTTCGCTCGAAAGGGCGACGAGTACATGCCCCTTCTCGGTAAACTTGATGGCGTTACCGAGCAGGTTGGTGACGATCTGGCGGAAACGGCCGGCATCGCCAATGATCACGTGATGAGCGGCGGCATCGCCATCGACGACGAGTTCGATGTCCTTTTCGGCGGCCGCGGTCGACAGCAGCGTCGCCACGTCTTCGACCGCATCGATCGGGTCGAACGCCATCTTGCGCAACTGCATCTGCCCGGCGTCGATCTTGGAGAAGTCGAGAATGTCGTTGATAATCGTCAGCAGGGCGTTGCCGGATTTCACGATGATGTCGACGAAGGTCTTCTGACGCGTGTCGAGATCGGAGCCGGCCAGCAACTCCGCCATGCCGAGCACCCCGTTCATCGGCGTGCGGATCTCGTGGCTCATGTTGGCGAGGAATTCCGACTTCGCCTTGTCGGCCGCTTCGCTGCGCGCGAGAAGAACCGTCAGTTCCTGCTCGCGCTTCTTCATCTCGGTGATGTCGGAATAGACGAGCATCCAGTGCCCGTGGCTGCTCACCGTCGCATCGACCTGGACCCAGGTTTTGCCATCGGCGAGGAAGACCTCGGAGAACCCCTTCTGCGCCTCGATCTTCTCCTGCCACTTGCGCAACCGTTCCATCGGATCGGCGCCGAAATCACCGCGCCGCGCGCAACAGGCGAAAGAGGCATGCCAGCTCTGGCCCGGCTCCACGAGCCTCGCCGGGACGTTCAGGATACGCGAAAGCGCCTCGTTCGACTGCAGGATCACACCGTCCTCGACGAACGCGAGTCCCTGCGACATCACCCGCGTCGCGTCGTGCATGAACTGGCCGAGCCGCTGCAGCTGCAGGCGCGTCTCGGTGATTTCCTGCTCCTGCCTGCGGAAGGCGGTGAGGTCGGAATGGGTGATCAGAATCTTGTTGTCGAACAGCTTCGTCGTGGTGATCAGCACCTGCTTGCCGTCCGGATAGACGACTTCGTGCTGCACGGTGCCGTCGAGGGCCCGCAGCTCGGCAATGCGGGCGGCAAGACCGGCTTCGAAGGGCAGGTTGTCCGGCCAGCCCCAGCCGCGATCGAAGTTCACCTTCGTAAAGCTTCTGAACGAAAGGCCTTCGAGCGGCGCACCATCCGGCCAAGCCCATATCTCGCGGCTCCGCGGGTTTGAAAACTCCACGACGAGATCCTGGTTCAGCACGACGACGCCGACCGGCATGGTTTGCAGTACGGATTCCAGACCGTGATAGAGCCTTTCGGTCCGGGCTTGCGCTTCCAGCAATTGCTGCTCGCGCGCCTTGAGCAAGGTTACGTCCGAAATCGAGCCGACGAGGTACGGCGTCTGGTCGGGCGTAAAGATCCGGCTGACCCGTGTCACGACTGCCGCCGAACGACTGTCCGGAAGCGTCACCTCGGCGGCGCGCTCGATCAACGCGCCGGTCTGCAGCACTTCGACATTGTCCTGATGGAACTCCGCGCCGAGTTCCGGAAACATCTGCTCCTCATCGAGCCCGCACACGCTTTCGAGCGTGCACTGGTGCATCTCTTCATAAGCCTTGTTGGCGAAGATGAAACGATGCTCGCTGTCGCGAATGAACACGGGAACCGGCAGTTGCTCGATCGTGGTACGGTAAAGGACGCTTTCCTGCTCGCGCCGGTGCAAGGCCGTCACATCCGAATAGGTGACGAGGATCTTGCCGCTGTCCAGATGCTGGGCGACGACCGACAGCACCATACCCCGCGCCGTCTCGACCTGGGCCGCGCCGCCCCGCCCCTCGTCTTTCAGGATCTGTGCAAGCCGATGGGCGTAGAAGTCCTCGAATGCCTCGTCCCCGCACCGGTAGACGCCCCGATCGTAGTTCCTGCGGACGAAATCGTAGTAGCTCATGCCGATGAGTCGTTCCGGTCGACGGCTCCCGAGCATGGCCGTGAAGGCATCGTTGAAATATTCGATGACGAGCTCGTCGCTGAGCAAGAGGACACCGACCGGCAGGAGGCGCAGCAGGCTCTCGACCTGGTGATGCAGAGACGAGCTGGATTCCTTCGTGACCGGCACCGGCGCCGAGGGCATCGCGACACGCCTCCCATCTTGCCTCTCATGCGTGCCAACAGCCTTCGCAAAGAGGTATGAACGGCCGTCCTCGTCGGAGAACCGCTCGATCATGAGGCGATGCGATAGCCCGGTACCATCGGAGACCGGAACGGTCTGCTCTTCCCCAAAGACGATCGCCCGGCGCTCGCGGTCGTCGCGGTCGCCCGCGGCTGGGTGATCGAAGAGCTCACCGTCCGTCTTGCCGGCGAATTTCTCGGGAGGAAGGCCGAAAAGTTGCGCATAGGCTTCATTGGCCGCGACGTAACGAAGCTCGCCGTCCTTGACGCACGCAGGATCCGGCAGATCGGAGATCTTGCTGCACACCCTTTTCAGCAAATCACTCGCCTTCGTCATCGCTCGTCCCCCGAAGCGAAGATGCCGCTCAATGGTAAAAGGTCCGTCACCACGACGCCCGAACGGCCGGCAAGCACATCGGACTGTGCGTTCTTTGTCGGCCGGCCGTGAAAAGACGAGGGATAAGGCAAGAGGATCGGGACCGAAGCACGAGTTCGAAGAGGGGAAGACGCTGGAAAGCTACGTGCCAAGACTTGCCCCAGCCTGAAACCCGCGACCGGCGCTCCATTCACGGCAAGGCCGTCGAGGCGGGAAAGCCTCAAGGCGGTCCTCTCTACCTTCCCGGGCTATCTCGGCTGGAGGGCGCTCGCGGCCGCCGATGGCGGCGCCAAACTCGCCGACGTGGCGACATGGAAGTCGCTCGACGACGCGAAATCGGCAGCGAAGAAGGTCGAGAGCGACCAGGCCTTCGCGCCGTTCATGGCGCATGTCTCGGGGAAAAGCTGATGGGGCACTTTTCGGAGGTCTGAGCTCCGCAAGAAGACATCCGGCGCCAGGCGAAGGCCTGCCGCCGGTCTTCTTTCATTCGGCTCTTTTCCAGCCGGTGATCATGGCGCGCACAAGGTTCTCCTTGTGCTCCAGACTGGCGAGAACGACGCCGCAGATGTGAAGCGCGACCAGCGCCAGCGTTGCATAGACGAACGTCTCGTGAGCTTCCTCGACCCATTCGACGCCCCAGAAGGTGTCGGTGGTCATCATGTAGCCGCTCGTGGCAATCCCCGAGATCATCAGGAGAAGCGCCACCACCATGGCACCGCCGGCCGGATTATGGCCAATGTAGCGCTTGGCACGCATGCGGGCGGTATCGAGAAGGAACGAGAGGACGGCGCGCGGGCTGTAGACGAAGCTCGAAAACCGGGCATGGTGGCTGCCGAAGAGCCCCCACAGCACCCGCAACGCGATCAGGCCGGCGATCACGTAACCCGAAATAATGTGGGCCGATTTCCACTCGTCGCCGGTCAGGTACGAAAAGGCGAAGAAGCCGACCAGCGACCAGTGGAACAACCGCACCAGCGGGTCCCAGACTTTCACCACCGCCGGCCGCGAACCGCGGCCGGAGGCAGTGCCGGGCATTTTCCGCACGGCTTCGTCCATTAGTCGGCTCCGGCGGTACCGGCCTGCTCGCCGGTTTCCGGGTTGTAGAGCGCTTCAACCTTACCGCCCTTGGCGTCGATGCCGTAAACTTCGTAGCAGCCGTTCTCGACCTTGATCTTGCGGACTTCCATGCCTTCGCCGGTCAGCTTCGCCTTCAGGGCGTCCTCGGCCATCCACTTGTCCTTCGCAACGTCGCAGGAGGTGCTTTCTTCCGCGTGAGCAACGGCGCCGAGGGCGGAAAGAGCGAAGAGCGAAGCGATAAGGGTCTTTTTCATCGGAGCATCCTTTTGCGAACCGGCCGCAGCACCATTGCCGCCGACCGTTGATGCGGAACCTAGTCGACCGATGCTGATCGATAGCTGACGACGATTGTCAGGGAAATGTCAGCTTGGCGATGTTACATCGCGTCCATGAGTAAGAGACTTGGGGACTGGCTGTCGCGACTCTCGCTCGCGGGGCTGGTCGTCACGGTTCTGCTGGCGTCGGCTCCGCGCGTGTATGCGGACGATGACGGTCACGATGATGGGCATGAGAGCTCAGACAGCGATTCCGGCGGCGGCGGGGACGACGGCGGCCACGATGACGACGGCGGTGGCGGTGGCGACGACGGCGGTGGTGGTGGTGGCAGTGGCTCGAGCGGGAGAGGCGACGGAAGCTCCTCGTCCGGTGACCGCGACGACAGCCGCGACCGTATCCAGAAGGCGGTCGCCCTTGGCAAGATGAAGTCTCTGGCGACGCTTCAGAAGATTCTCCGCCAGCATGTCAGCGGCGACATCGTATCCGTCGAGCTCCTCCGTCATGGCCGACGCCCCGTGTATGAGTTCCGCGTGCTGAAACCGAACGGTCGGGTCGTCGAAGTCAATATAGACGCCGCGACCGGCAGCATCCTGCAGATCGAGAATAACTGATGCGTCTCCTGCTTGTCGAAGATGACCGGCTCATCGCCCGGAACGTGATCGCTCATCTGGAGCGCGAAGGTTTCGTCGTAACCCATGAAACCGACGGTGAATGCGGCTGGTTCACCGGTGAATCGGAGGAGTTCGCGGCCGTGGTGCTCGACCTCGGCCTGCCAGGCATGGACGGGCTCTCCGTCCTCAAGCGCTGGCGAAGCGGCGGAAGGGGAATGCCCGTGCTGATCCTCACCGCCCGCGGCAACTGGCAGGAGCGTGTCGAAGGCATCGACGCCGGCGCCGACGACTACTTGACCAAGCCCTTCCAGATCCCGGAGCTTCTCGCACGCCTGCGCGCCATCATCCGCCGCAGCTGCGGCCAGTCGACGCCGGTCATACTCATCGGCAGCATCGAGATCGATCCGAGGACCAAGTCGGTCAAGCGCGACGGACTGCCGGTCAGCCTGACGCCTCTCGAATATCGCTGTCTCGTCCATCTGGCGCACAACCGGCAACGCAACGTCTCGCAGGCCGAGCTCACCGAACAGCTCTACGCACAGGACTTCGAACGCGAGAGCAATTCGGTCGAGGTGCTGATCGGCCGCCTGCGGCGCAAGCTCGGGCGCGAGATCATCGAGACCAGACGCGGCTACGGCTATCGCATCGCCGGAGATGCTGGCTGATGCACTCCATCCGCAGCCGCTTCTTCCTCGTCTCGGTCGCCACCGTTCTCCTCGCCCTGACGATGGCGAGCCTCGTCTTCATCGAACTCTTCAGGACGAATCTCGAACGGCGCGTAGACCAGGAACTGACGAACCACATCAACAACATCGCCGGCGCCTTGCGGGTCACGGCAGAGGGCAAGCTCGAACTGCCGAAGACGCCGACCGACCTGCGCTTCCAGATGCCCTATGGCGGGCTCTACTGGCAGGCGGAGGACGACGTGCGCAAGCACAGGCTGCGCTCGCCTTCGCTCTGGGACTACGTGCTGGCCCTTCCGGTCGACACCCACGAAAGCGGAGAGATCCATAGATATCACCTGAAGGGCCCGGACGAGACGGATCTCATCGTCCAGGAACGCAAGGTGATCCTGGCGGCTCCGGAAGGCGAACGCGAAATCCGCATTGCAGCCGCGATCGACGCCGCAGAACTGGCGAAGGCCGGCAGCGAGTTCGCCCGCGACATGCTGCCCTACTCAGCGGCGCTCGCGATCTTCCTGATAGCGGCGTCGCTCGCGCAGCTCACGTTCGGCCTGCGTCCGATCTCCTCGGTCAGCGAGGGGCTCAACCGCATCCGCGAACGCAAGGCCGACCGGCTGACCGGCCGGTTTCCGGAGGAACTTCGTCCCGTGGTCGAGGCCGTCAACCGGCTGCTCGATTCGCAGTCGGAAATCCTCACGCGGGCGCGCGCGGCCGCCGGCGATCTCGCGCACGGACTGAAGACCCCGCTCACGATCCTCGCCAACGACGCCGAGACCCTGCGCGAAAGGGGCGAGACCGAGCTTGCCCACGAGCTCGCCCATATCGCGACCGTCATGCAGGCCCATGTCGACCGCGAGCTGACCCGCAGCCGCCTCGCCGTCAACGCGGAGCTGCACCGCTCCGTTTCCGATCTCCGCGACACCGTCCAGACCATCGTGAGAACGTTGAAGCGCACGCCGCTCGGCGAGCATCTGGACTGGAGGCTCTCCGTGCCGCCGGACGTCGTGCTCGATGTCGATCCGCACGACCTGCACGAACTGATCGGCAATATTCTCGAGAACGCATCGAAATGGAGCCGTAGCTGGGTTTCGGTCCGTCATGTCGAGAGAGGGGACGACACCGTGCTCATCGTCGAGGACGACGGTCCGGGGGCTGATGCGGAGGGCATCAGCCTCATGACCGAGCGCGGCATGCGGCTCGATACCCAGAAACCAGGTACAGGCATCGGACTGGCCATCGTCCGCGATATTGCCGCCGCCTACGAGATCGATCTGCGCATCGAAAACCGCGACGAAGGCGGGCTGCGGGTGACCCTCGGCTTCGGGGCGGTACGCTGCACTGCAAAATAACTGCTTGACTTTCCTGCCCGCAGGCCCCACATCCGGTGTGCTTTCACCTTCCGGCCGCCGCGTGAGCGAGCCCAGCGACAATTGAGACGCGAAGAAGGGCAAGGCGCATGAATTGACGGGCGGAGACATCCGCCGCTGCGCTGGAAGCTTTTTCCAACTCACAAGTTCCCAAATCACGCGGGGTTCTTGACGCCAATGCCAACCGGCTCGCAAGCCCGCGATCCGGTCAATGGTTTTTGGCGCCCCCGAAAGGCAAAATGCTTTGAACAATTTCGATGAACTTGGTCTGTCCAAGAAAATCGTGAAGACCCTCGGCCACCTGGGTTTCGAAACCCCGACGCCGATCCAGGCGCAGGCCATCCCGCTCGTCATGGAGGGCCAGGACCTGATCGGCCTCGCCCAGACCGGCACCGGCAAGACGGCCGCCTTCGGCCTGCCGATCATCGAGGCCCTGATGGCGAGCGAGGCGCGCCCGCAGGCCCGCTCCACCCGCGTTCTCATCCTCGCACCCACCCGCGAACTGGTGAACCAGATCGGCGACAACCTGCGCGCCTTCTGCGCCAAGCTGCCGCTCAAGATCACCCAGGTCGTCGGCGGCGCCTCGATCAACAAGCAGCAGTTCCAGCTGGAACGTGGCACCGACATCCTCGTCGCCACCCCCGGCCGCCTGCTCGACCTCATCTCCCGCGAGGCCGTGACGCTGCGCCATGTCAGCCACCTCGTCCTCGACGAAGCCGACCAGATGCTCGACCTCGGCTTCATCCATGACCTGCGCAAGATCGCCAAGATGGTTCCGCCGAAGCGCCAGACGCTCCTGTTTTCGGCGACCATGCCGAAGACCATCGCCGACCTCGCCGCACAGTTTCTTTCGAACCCGGCCAAGGTCGAAGTGACCCCGCCCGGCAAGGCTGCCGACAAGATCGAGCAGCACGTCCATTTCGTCGCCGGCCAGAACGCCAAGACCGAGATGCTGAAGAAGATCCTGACGGACAATCCGGATGGCCGCTCCATCGTCTTCCTGCGCACCAAGCACGGTGCGGAAAAGCTGATGAAGCACCTCGACATCACCGGCTATTCGGTCGCATCGATCCACGGCAACAAGAGCCAGGGCCAGCGCGAGCGCGCGCTGAAGGGCTTCCGCGACGGCGAGATCAAGACGCTGATCGCAACCGACGTTGCCGCCCGCGGCATCGACATCCCGGCCGTCAGCCACGTCTTCAACTACGACCTGCCGGAAGTGCCGGACGCCTATGTCCACCGCATCGGCCGTACCGCACGCGCCGGCCGCGACGGCATCGCGATCGCATTCTGCGGTCCCGACGAAGGCCGCCTGCTGCGCGACATCGAAAAGCTCATGGGCATCGACATCCCGGTTGCCTCCGGCGAACCGCCGGCGAATCTCTCGCGCCCCGTTCGCCCGCAGCGCCGCGGCGGCGGCGGTGGCGGCGGCAATAACCGCAACCATCAGGGTGGCCAGGGCCGCGGCAAGTCCGAAGGCGGCGCCAAGGCCGATGGACGCCCCGCCGGCAAGCCGGGTCACCGCAAGGGTGGCAATGGCGGCGGGCAGAACCGCTCCGCCAATGGCAATGGCCAGAACCGCTCCGGTCACGGCCGTCCGGCCCGCTCGGACACGGCCGGCGGACGTCGCCGCGAAGCCTGATTTCCTTCGACGAGGCGGCGGATTTTGATCCGCCGCCTCGCCTCTTTTCACTTCACCGCTGCGTTGCCACCATCGGCGTAGAGCGCCGAGCCGGTGACGAAGCTCGCCATGGGGCTTGCCAGAAACAGTGCGGCCGCGGCGATTTCCTCCGGATCGGCAATCCGTTTCATCGCATGCAGGCCGGCCGCCCATTCCTTCTGTGCCGCATCGCCGGCAAGCGGCGTATCGACACCCCCCGGCAACAGGGCATTGCAGCGGATGCCGCTTCCGCCGTAGTCGGCGGTGATTCCCTTCACCAGTCCCATAAGTGCCGCCTTCGACGTGCCGTACGCCGCCATTCCCGGAATGCCGACACTCGTGCCGACGAACGACGACGTAAAGACGATGGAGCCGCCCCCCGTCTCGAGCATGGCGCGAATTTGCGCCCTCGCACCGAGGAAGGCGCCGGTCAGGTTGATGGCGAGCGTCTCCTGCCATTCCTCGAGGGTGACATCGGCGAGCGGCCTGTAGGGCCCGACCGTGCCGGCATTGTTGACGGCGATGTCCAGCCCGCCGAACCTTTCGACGGCAGCGTCGACCAGCCGCCGGTGGGTTTCCTCGTCGGATACGTCGCCCGCAACGGCAACGACCTTGGCGCCCGTGGCCGCGACTTCGTCGGCGAGACGGGAAAGCGCTTCTTCGCCCCGCGCATTGACGACGAGGGCGGCACCTTCCCTCGCAAAACGCAAGGCGGTTGCGCGCCCGATACCGCTCGATGCTCCGGTAATGATTGCGATCTTGTCCTGCAGCATGAACCTCTCTCCTTTTGTTGAGGGAGGTCACGGATAACGGTCACCGTCGGACGCCGACACCCGATTCCTGAGCTGGCCGTGCGCCTCTGTTGGTGAGGTAGACGCCGACGACTGCCAGCGCCGTTCCGGCCATCATCCAGTGGGTCAGTTGTTCACCGAACGCGACGGCCGCCTCGACGGCGGCAAGCGGCGGGACGAGATAGATGAGCGAGGCGGCTTTCGACACGTCCCCGCGGCGGATCAGGTACAGGAGCAGCATTATCGCTCCCATGGAAATACCGAGCACCGCCCAGCCGAGCGTCGCCAGAAGCCCCAGGCTCCATTCGATCCGCATGTCCTCGATCAGATAGGCGGCCGGCAGTGTTACCGCGAGCGCGCCGACATATTGCAGCGTGGCGACCGTGCGGATGTCGCCCTCGTGCAGGTAGCGCTTCTGGTAGATCGTGCCGCCACTGACGAAGGCCATGCCGATGATGTTGACCACGACCGCGAAGGCGGGAATGGCAGAGGCGTCGACCGCGAAGACCTTCGGCAGCACCGCAATCGCGATGCCGATGAAACCGAGCAGCAGTCCCAGCCTCTGCGACGGACTGAGCCGCTCGCCGACCAGACGGGTCGCCGCGATACCGGTCATCAAGGGCTGAAGGCCGGCGATGATGCCGGAGATCGCTGCCGGCACCCCCTGCCCGATCGCCCACCACACGGCGCCGAGATAGAGGCCATGGAGCAGGACGCCGGAAACCAACGCATGGAAGAATGCCGCCGGCCTCTTCGGCCACGCCGCACCCGTCGAACGGCAGACCATGTAGAAGAGTACCGCCGCCGCCGCATAGCGCAGTGCGAGGAAGGTCAGCGGATCGGCGAAGCGGTCGGCGAACTTCGCAACCACCCAGCCTGTCGACCAGAGAAACACGAAGAGGATGGGCGCGAGGCGTGCAAGTGTCACGGGGTTCTCCGGATCGGGAGACTACCGGTTAGCGGGCGTTAAGGACAAGCTCAAAGGAGTTTTGTTGATCGCAGCGATCAATTCTGCTGATCGGCGAGGTTGTGCCAAAAGAACAAGCAATCGGTAGAGCACAAATTCAGGCATCTGAGATGCAGATACGATCCGCGACGATTGCGGCAGGCGAATCGGGCCGGCGGGCGAAAACCTCTCGGTCGCCGGCCTCGTCAGGCGCCAGGAACAGGCGCAAGGCCATAACTGGGAGCGTCGTTCGTCTCGCGATCGCGAGATTCCAGTCCAGTTCGGCACCATGCTCGGGGCCTATAATGCCGCCCGAAACAGGGTTCCCGGGCGGAGAGTAGCATGTTCGGACGATCGGTGTTCCAGTCGGTGGTGGAACGGCTCGCGGCGGAACGCGCCGCCGAGGACGACGAACTGCCGCGCGCCCACCGCGTTTCGGGGCTATCGTCCGGCTTCGTGCGCGAGGCCGGTGCCGCGCCAGCGACGGACGGCCGGCGGGCGGAAGACCTCTATCGCGACCTGATGGCCGAGGACGGAGAGGCGGAGAGCGTCGTGCCGCCGGCGGAACCGGCACCACCGGAAGAACCGCCGGTCATGCCGCCACACCTCACCCGCCTCTCGCCGCAAGAGATCGCTGAGGATCTGGCGCTTTCGGCGAACGACACCGCAGCGACGCTCGCCGAAAGGCGGCGCCGATTTGCCCGCGCCAATCATCCGGACGGCGTGCACGAAGCCTTCCGCGATGCCGCCAACATGCGGATGAAGGTCGCCAACCTGCTGATCGACGAGGCGCTCGCCCGGGTCGGCTGAGCCCGCGGCATCATCAGTCGCAGAGGCGTTTCAGCAGGTGGATCAACTGGTCTCGCTCCCGGGTGCCGCCGAGCCGCGCGATCAGCCGCTCCTCATGCTCCGCCCAGATCGGCATCAGCCCGTTCAGGTACTCGACGCCCGTCCCCGTCGTATAGAGCGCCTGCACCCGCCGGTCCTTTTCCGACTTCCGGCGCTCCACCAGCCCCTTCTCTTCGAGACCATCGACGATCGCGACGAAATTCGCCCGTTGGATGCCGAGCGCTTCGGCGACTTCGCTCTGCTTCAGGCCCTGATTGCAGCTCAAAAGCAGGAGGACCGCGAAGTCCGTCGGGCGCAGGTCCTTGGCGGCAAATGCCTCGTTGAACTGCTGGAAGACCGCCAGTTGCGCCCGGCGCAATCTATACCCGACCGCATCCTCCATCATGGAAAAATCGATTGCCGACTGTGGATTCGGTTCCCCGTTTTTTGCTTTCGGCATGCTTGCGCCATTCTCCCCCACTCCGCTCCGCAGGACGATGCCGCACGCATTCCCGAGGAAGCCTCCCGACATAGTACTAGAACACCCGACCGACACAAGCCTCGGCGCCCAAGTGACTGCGAAACAAATATATTCCGGAAAAGTATGTCTTTTTCGAAAATACCATCGCCCGGTCGCAAGACGAGGCGCGGCGCCCCTCGCCCGCCGAGTTTCCCGCGCGGCAGGACAGACAGGCGCAGGCCCCGGCAAAGACCCGTGCCTTTTCATTTTCGCGATTGCAGGCGAACCGAGTCTAGGGTATGACCGCTTCGTCAGCGCTTCGGCCGCACAGGCCGACGGAGCACCCGTAGCTCAGCTGGATAGAGTGTTGGATTCCGATTCCAAAGGTCACAGGTTCGAATCCTGTCGGGTGCGCCATTTCTAAAATATTGTCGCGGCGAGGTGCGCGGCTTGATAATCAATCGAGAATGGCTTCGAGCGCAGATCCAAGATGATCGCCTCTTGAGCTACATGGACGAGATTGAGGCCAAGGCTGCAACGAAGATCGACGTCCAAGACTACAGCAATGAAGTCTGGGGGACTGCAGTCAACGAGCGGGGCGCCATCATCTATGTGCCAAGAGGTGGTCAGTTCAAGCGCAACAGCGCATGTCACGAACTTTCTCACGTCGAACGGTATTGGATGCATCGTGCCTGGCGCCTCAGAGCCGCCGACGCCAACGATACCTTTGCCGTGGATATTGGTAACGAGATCAACAATGATATCGAGCATCTTTTTATGTGGCGGGTCGAAGAAGAATTCGGCTGTGACCCGGTGAGGCATTGGACGACAAGGTTCTCGGAAATCGTCACCAAATCCGAGTGGTTCGCGAAACGACCATTCACACGGAGACTTACAACTTTGTCCGCGCTGATTTCAAAGGAGATGATCGACGCGGACCTCTATAATCGCATCCACGCAGGACTTCACGTTGATGACGCGGACCTCATCCAGGCTTCCGCCGAGATATTAGAGGTTATCAAAGAGGATAAGCGGAAAGGAGCGCGCCTTATGCTGCTTACCCTCGGCCTCCCAGTCGAACGTTATATTTTGGAGAGATATGATGTTCTGTGGAAGACGAAATCAGTGAGAATAATCCGACCATAGGCCAGATAGGTTTCCGTTAGAACAAACTCATCCCCGGACATGAGTTCGAGGGCGACGGAAGGTGTTTCCTAAAACAAGTTGTACATGAACGGTATTCGCCGACGGCACCGCGTTTTGACACAGGTTCAGACGGCGCGGTTTTCAGGTTTTGTTGAGACCTGTTCTGGCTTGGTTGTCAGCGTCTCGCCTGAACCGCACCGGGTTTGCCGGAGGCTCCAACTTCTGAGAAAGTGGAGCCGATATGATAACACAACGAACGAGCTCTCACCTGAAGTCCGGGAACGAGCCATCCGCATGGTGCCGGATCACGAACCCGAAGTGGATTGAAGGACAGAACAGCCAAGCAGGCGGGACGTCTTATCAGCCTACATAACCTGCCCCGGGTTGGGAATGCCCCATCGTCCCCCTCACTCACACGCTCCCGGAACCTCGACCCGATAGGTGGTCTTGCCCGTTCCTTCGGGCGGGATGGGTACGAGGTAGACGGTGAGGTCGCATTCCTGCGTCCGCACCTGCCATTCGCTGGCACCGTCCTTGCGCGTGCCGGTGTTGGAGATCGCGCCGACCGGCGCCTGATGGACGGCGTTCGCCACGTCCGGGCTGGCGAGGATCGTGTTGATCCGCTCGGCGCTGTCGTAGAAGCCGGAAAACGCGGCGGCGGCCGGCGTTGCGAGTGCGGTTGCGATGACGGCGGCGATGATGCGTTTCATGCATTCCCCCTGAAAGCTCTGCGCCGAGGGTCACACGCGTGGCGGGACGCGCGCAAGTCCTCCGCCCGCATAACCCCTTGAAAAGCGGAGAAGGCCCCCAAAAAGGCCGTGGAGCGGTCATATCCGGGTGGGGTGGCGGAAGAGTGAGGACGGCGCTGCGGGCACCTTCGCCCGGTCCTCCGCGCTTCACATCCGGCCGGTCAGGTGAGCGCTTCGCCCAGCAACTCCAGCGCGTCGCGGTCGCCCGCGTGCCGCCTGCTCCGCCCCATCGCCCGGTAGAGCGTGGCGCGGCTCACCCCGAGCTCGCGGGCGGCATCGGTGGCCGAAAGTTCGCCCGCCCCGATCGCCTGCATCGCGTCGGCAACGCTGTCAGGCGGTAGCTTCACCGGCCGGCCGAGCTGCCGGCCGCGGGCGCGCGCCGCTGACATGCCGGCCTTGGTTCGCTCGGAGATCAGCGCCCGCTCGAATTCCGCAAGCGCCCCCATGATGTGGAAGATCAGGATGCCGCCTGCCGAGGCCGTGTTGATCGCCTCGGTGATCGAGTAGAGGCCGATGTTGCGGCGCCCGAGCTCGGTCACCACCTCGATGAGATGCGAGAGCGACCGCCCCAGCCGGTCGAGCCGCCAGATGACGAGCGTGTCGCCAGGCCTCAGCCTGCCCATGGACTGCGCAAGGCCCGGACGGTTGCGCGACGCGCCGGAATGGCCCTGGTCGGTGAAGACATGGTCGCATCCGGCCTGCGCGAGCGCCTGCAACTGCAGGTCGATGTTCTGGTCGGACGTCGATACACGCGCATAACCAATCCGCATCGTCGAAAGCGCATCCAGTTCCAAGGTCGCCGCCCTTTCCCGGAAAGCCCCGGGCCACAACGGCGATATGTATCATAAACGTTCCCTTTTGAGCACATCTTTAGGTACTGGTCAATAAGAAAATACATCTATAGGTATGCATTTCAGGTCGGCGAGCTGATCGACGACGTTACCGCCAGCCGTACCGGAGATCATCTACACCATTGAAAAACAAATGTAATTTGCAAACCGCCGGCAAAACTCCCATTTCCCCTCCGGGAAGAGGTCGCAACCGGACCAAAATCATGGGTTGCATATCGGTTTCCGGCGATTGCGCAAATAGGAACGCTTTCGAGACGCAGACGGCGCCTTCCGAAGCGCATCGTTCAACCGAAAAAAGAGGATATGGGAAATGCCTAACTATAGCCTGACCCTGAACATCGCACCGGACGACCTGAAGAACATCAAGGCGGCCCAGCAGCGCATCACGCTCGCAAAGCCGGTCGGCAGCGGCGATCCGAATGTCATCTGGCTGTCGATCGATCCCTTCCAGTCCACCACGGTCGAGTGGACCGAGCAATACTGGATCTTCGCCTCCACCACCGCGGTCGCCCAGGGCGCGAGCATCAGCAAGCTCTCCGAAGTGACCCCCGGCCCCGCGCTCGACGGCGGCTACTATCCGTTCACCTCGGCGGCCGTCTTCAACCCCTTCCAGAAGGATCCGTCGATCCCCGGCGGCACGTTTGCCGCGAACAACGACATGCCGAATTCGCAGTATCCGTTCCTGACCTTCGGCCTGTCGCAATCGGCGCTCATCAACAAGAAGCCGGCGGAACGCAAGCCGATCTCCGCCCAGACGGTGCTCGCCACCCAGCAGATCCAGATGACGCCGTTCACCAGCATCTACATCTGGCTGCAGAGCCAGTTCGCCAGCGAGACGATCATCACCAAGATCATCGGCCACACGGCGGTCGCGAAGTTTGGCGGCGGCGTCGATTCCATGACACTGAAATACGATCCGGACCGCGGCGTCTTCGTCCCCGAAGACTCGTCGAAGGGCCTGCTCGACAAGGGGCTCATCGAGCTGCGGACACCGCTGCTGCTCTGATGCGCATGTCCCGGCGGCCGGTTCCACCCGGGCCGGCCGTCGGGTTCCGACAGCCCGCTTTCCGCTAACCGAAGGGTCCGAGGCGCCGTCTCCTCCCGTTGCCGGAGGAAGGGGGCCTTGCCCCTTGAGAAAGGCCAAGGTCATGAAACGCAAATTCATCGAGATATCCGGGGCAGGTCTGACACTCGCCGCCCTGCTTGCCGTCCCGCCCGTCGCGGCGGCGAACGGCCTGAAGATCGAAAACCTGAAGAACACCGGCGCCGCCATGCTCTCTGCGGAGGACGTCGAAACCGTCGTTCCCTTGCCGGAAAGGACCGTCTCCCCGGAAGCGCTCGAGGAAATGAAACAGCGCTTCCGCGAGCTGAACCCCGGCGCGCCGGAGATCGAGCGAAAGTCCAACCTGAAGCAGCAGGGCGTCCCGGAACGGGTCGACAATCCCAATGCCGCCAATCCCTACTGGAGCACGGGACGGCTCATCTTCCGCAAGGCCGACGGCAAGCTCTACGGCTGCACCGCCCAGTTCACCGAGGACTTCAAGGTCGTGCTGACCGCGGCGCACTGCGTCTACGACACCGACAACGCCCATGACTGGAACCGTGATTTTCTCTTCCAGCGCGCCTATGCCGACGGCACATCCGTCCAGGATGTCGGCTGGAAATGCATGTCGCTCTTCACTTCCTATCATACGCCGTCGGAAAACTTCGCCTACGACTACGCCTTCATCCTGACGGATGTCGACGATGGTCGCCCGCCACTCGCACTGCGCACCGGTGAACCCGAGAAAGACGCGATCACCGCCGTCGGCTATCCGAACAACTACGACCAGGGGCGATATCTCTACAAGGTCGACGGCCAGTGGGCGTCGATCTCCGGCGGCATCGTCACCATGAAGGGCAACCCGATGCGCAGTGGCAACAGCGGCGGCGCATGGTTTGCGAACTTCAAGGTGGACGGCGGCGTTAACGACAATCTCGTCATCAGCCTCAACTCGCATCATCTCGAAGGCGTCGACGACGAGGAGAATGGCCCGCTCTTCACCGCCGACACCGAACGGCTGATGGAGCACGTGCGCCAGGCCAAGTGCGACAACTAGACCGCTTCCGGTCGCGCCGGACACCCTGACCCGGCGCCACCCCGGGTCGGCGTCGATCGCCTGCCGCCGCCCTTGTCTTGCGTGCCGCCGGGCATCCGCAGACGAAGGCAGGCGATCGACGATGTCTTTCCGCTGACGCCAGACATGTGCCCGATCGCCGCACGACCGTCCGCATGGTTGCACCCGCACTTCAAACCGGTCATGTAGAGCGGGCGGCTCCTTGAGGTTCTATCGGTGACTGAAGACGTAATCACGCTCTATGAAGCGATCGGCGGCGACACGACGGTGCGCGCGCTGGTCCGGCATTTCTACCATCTCATGGATACACTGCCGGAAGCCGCCCGCTGCCGCGCCGTTCACCCGAAAGACCTGAGCGGCAGCGAAGAGAAGTTCTACGAATACCTGACCGGCTATCTCGGTGGCCCGCCCATCTACATGGAGAAGCGCGGCCATCCGATGCTGCGCCGCCGCCATATGATTGCGGAGATCGGCCCGGCAGAACGAGACGAATGGCTGCTCTGCTTCCGCCGCGCACTCGACGAGACGATCGAGAGCGAAACGCTGCGGAACATCATCTGGGAACCCGTCGAACGCCTTGCCCATCACATGCAGAACAAGGAATAGCACGCCGGATGGAACGCATTCGCCCCCTCCTCCTGCTGCTCGCCGGCCTCATCGGCGCCGCCGGCGTCGGGCTCGCCGCAGCCGCCACCCATCTCGGTTCGGAAAGCCTGCTGCGTCCCGCCTCGATGATGTGTCTCGCCCATGCGCCGGCACTGCTTGCCCTTTACGCGGGCCACCGGCAGATCCGCACCGCGACCGTTGCCGGGCTGGTGCTCGCAGCCGGCACGCTGCTCTTTGCCGGAGATCTCTCGATGAAGCAGTTCGCCGGCACGAGCCTCTTTCCGATGGCCGCGCCGACGGGCGGTATCCTGATGATGCTTGGCTGGCTCGTTGCCGGATTCGGTGCGTTCTTCCATACCCGACAGGACTAAACGCATCGCGACGACCGATCAGCTCCGCCGCCGCTTCTCGTTGCGCTTCCAGCGCGGCAACGGAAACGCAATGACGTTTACCGCGCCGCGACCATTCTTGCCGCCGCTATAGGCGCCGTGCGGCACGCGGGAAGCCGGCCGCTGGTGAAGGCCGGGAATGGCGACCACCTCGGCACCGGCGGCGTTCCGCCCGGCCTGGTTTGCCAGCCGCTCGCCGAGCTCCGTGGCGAAACCGTCGCCGTGCCGTTCCGCGAGCTTCTGGAGTCCTATCAGCAGAGCGGGATCTGGGACATCGTAACTCATGAGACATCATTCCTTTCGCTCATCGTCTGGAGCGCCCGCTCCAGGCTGGACTTCGAGCCGTTGCGCAGAGGAATGAACGTCTTGCCGAACTTCTTGCAGCCGGTTTTCACCCTCAGACATGCGTCATGGCTGATACAGTCGATCGGGCAGAACACGCAGTCGACCGAGGGAAGCACCGTGTCGATGCGCGACACTGCCTCCCGTAAACCGCCGTCATGATGGATTAGTTCCGCGCCGTAGCTGCTGGCGATCTGGCGAAGATGGGCGACCTGGCAATCGCGCCCGCCGACATAGAGGAAGCTGCGGACCTCGCTGGCGGTGCGGCCGCCCGCTTCCGTCGCGGCCGCCGTTTCGGCGACATTTCGAGGGCTGCTCTTCCTGTTCTTCTTCGCCATGATCCACCTTCTGTCGGCTGCGTTTGCCCCGGCAGCGGAGGGAATCCGGCCGCTGCGGAACGCAACCTACAAAACATGAATTTCACAGTAAAGAATAAACTTGAGAATTATCTTCATCTTTATTCCGGAAGGGAGCGCACGAAGCCCCTCGAAGAGGTTGTGAACGTCGGAGGCGGCGAGTTTGAGGCCTCTCCCCGCCCCGCTACAGGGACTGCGAACGCGCCCTGCTCGGCGGCTGAAACCCGTTGCCTCGCAGGTGTTCTGTGATACCTCGACCAAAAAATTTTACCGTTTGATAAATTTTTTGTCTTGAGTTAACGTCATTGCAATCGCGCCATAAAAAAGAGGGAACTGCGATGCGAAGACTGGAACCGGGCCTGAAGGCCGGGCGGCTCGACGCTGCCGAATATGCAAAGAATTTCTCCGACCTGCACCCGCGCCTCGGTGATCACGAAGCGCTGGTGGCCTCGGACCGCTGTTACTTCTGTCACGATGCGCCGTGCATGACGGCCTGTCCCACGGCCATCGACATTCCGATGTTCATCCGCCAGATCGCCACCGGCAACGCGACCGGCGCGGCGAAAACGATCTTCGATCAGAACATCCTCGGCGGCATGTGCGCCCGCGTCTGCCCCACCGAAACACTCTGCGAAGAGGCCTGTGTGCGCAACACGGCCGAGGAGCGCCCGGTCGAGATCGGTCGCCTGCAACGCTACGCCACCGATCTCGCGATCGATGAGGGCCGCCAGTTCTACACGCCGGCCGCGGCGACCGACAAATCGGTCGCCGTCGTCGGCGCCGGCCCGGCCGGCCTCGCCTGCGCCCACCGGCTTGCGATGCACGGCCACCGCGTGACTGTCTACGATCACCGCGAGAAGGCGGGCGGCCTCAACGAGTACGGCATCGCCGCCTACAAGGCGACCAACGACTTCGCCCAGGCGGAAGTCGACTACGTGCTCTCGATCGGCAATATCGACGTCATCAACGGCGAGATGCTCGGCCGCGACTTCACGCTGGCCGATCTCCAGGCAAAACACGACGCCGTCTTCCTCGGCACCGGCCTTGGCAACGTCAACATGCTCGGCATTCCGGGCGCCGACATCAACGGCGTGGCGGATGCCGTCGAGTTCATCGCGAACCTGCGCGAAGCAACGAGCAAAGGCGACGTTCCGGTCGGCCGCGACGTCGTGGTCATCGGTGGCGGCATGACGGCGATCGATGCGGCCGTGCAGGCCAAGCTGCTCGGCGCGGAAAACGTCACGATCTGCTACCGCCGCGGCAAGGAGCACATGAACGCCTCGGAGTTCGAGCAGGATCTCGCCGCTTCGAAGGGCGTCACCATCCGTCACTGGTTGCAGCCGAAGGAGGTCGCCCATCACCACGGGCATGTCTCGGCCATCACCTTCGAATACACCCATGTCGAAAACGGCATGATGAAGGGCACCGGCCACACCGTCGAGATCAAGGCCGACCAGGTTCTCGTGGCGATCGGTCAGAAACTCGATCTCCTCGGGATCGAACAGTTGCAGCTCCAGGCCGGCAAGATCGCCATCGATGGCGAAGGCCGCACCTCCGTTCCCGGCGTCTGGGCCGGTGGCGACTGCGCGACCGGCGGCAAGGACCTGACGGTTTCCGCCGTCGCCATGGGCCGCGACGCGGCCGAAAGCATCAACCGCTCTCTCGCCGCAGCGGCGGCGGGCGTCACTGCTGTCGCCTAAAGGATCGGGAGAAATATCATGGCTGATCTTCGCAACAATTTCGTCGGCATCAAGTCTCCGAACCCGTTCTGGCTCGCCTCCGCACCGCCGACGGACAAGGCCTACAACGTCGAGCGCGCCTTCAAGGCCGGCTGGGGCGGCGTCGTCTGGAAGACACTGGGCTCGGAAGGCCCGCCGGTCGTCAACGTCAACGGACCGCGCTACGGCGCGATCTGGGGCGCCGACCGCAGGCTTCTCGGCCTCAACAACATCGAGCTCATCACCGACCGTCCTCTGCAGGTGAACCTGCAGGAGATGAAGATGGTCAAGAAGAACTGGCCGGACCGCGCGCTCATCGCCTCGATCATGGTTCCCTGCGTCGAGGAGGAGTGGAAGGCGATCCTGCCGCTCGTCGAGGAGACGGGCGCGGACGGCATCGAACTCAATTTCGGCTGTCCGCACGGCATGTCCGAGCGCGGCATGGGCGCCGCGGTCGGCCAGGTGCCGGAGTATATCGAGATGGTCGTGCGCTGGTGCAAGCAGTACTCCCGCATGCCGGTCATCACCAAACTGACGCCGAACATCACCGACATCCGCAAGCCGGCGCGCGCCGCCAAGGCCGGCGGGACGGACGCCGTGTCGCTCATCAACACGATCAACTCCATCGTCTCGGTCGACCTCGACAGCTTCGCCCCCAACCCGACCGTCGGCGGCAAGGGCACCCACGGCGGCTATTGCGGCCCGGCGGTCAAGCCGATCGCACTCAACATGGTCGCCGAAATCGCCCGCGATCCGGAGACCTACGGCCTGCCGATCTCCGGCATCGGCGGGGTCACCACCTGGCGCGATGCGGCGGAGTTTCTGACGCTTGGCGCCGGCAACGTCCAGGTCTGCACCGCGGCCATGACCTACGGCTTCAAGATCGTCCAAGAGATGATCACGGGGCTTTCCGACTGGATGGACGCCAAGGGACACCGCACGCTCGACGACATCTGCGGCCGCGCGGTGCCGAACGTCACCGACTGGAAGTACCTGAACCTCAACTACATCGCCAAGGCACACATCGATCAGGACGCCTGCATCAAGTGCGGCCGCTGCCACATCGCCTGCGAGGACACCTCGCACCAGGCGATCACGAACGTGGTCAATGGCGTGCGCCACTTCGAGGTCAAGGAAGAGGAATGCGTCGGCTGCAATCTTTGCGTCAACGTCTGTCCGGTCGAGAATTGCATCACCATGGTCGGCCTCGAACCCGGCACGATCGACCAGCGTACCGGCAGGCCGGTCGACCCGAACTACGCGAACTGGACGACGCATCCGAACAATCCGATGGCGGTGCAGGCGGCGGAATAGTCGTCGCGACGCATTTGTCGCCACCCGGGGAAAGTCGACATCTTGCAGGGCCGCGTGAACCGCGGCCCTGTTTTCTTTTGCCCTTTGTCGGGCGCCCGTTCGTGCCTTCATCCACTCAAGGTAATGTATCCGCGCGTCCACAACTCGATTCAGAAATTCTTCAAGGGTTTCCTCCATCCTGCAACTTGCACGGGGAAGCCCCTTAGCTTTTGTCGCCACTCAATCTGTTTCTTGATCCGTTTCGAATATGAGCCCCACCGACGACAGACGTCCGAACTGGAAATATTTTCGGTTCGTCCTGCCCTACTACTTGCCGGCACTCATCGCCGTCGCTGCGGTCGCGATTTCGATTGCGTATGCGGACAAGCAGCGCGAGCACATCAGCATGGACAATCTCCGGGCCGAAGTGACGGAAAATCTCGGGCTCCTCCGGGCCAAGCTCGAAGGCAACATGAGCGCGAACATCCAGTTGCTCAAAGGTCTCGTCGCGGCGCTCGAAACGGAGCAGACGATCGACGAAGCCCGGTTCTCGGCGCTATCGAAGAGAATTCTGAGCTCCAAGTCGCAACTGCGCAACGTGGTGGGCGCCCCCGCCCTGAAGGTCGCCTACGCCTATCCCTACGATGCCAACAAGGCCGTCATCGGCCTCGACTACCGCGCCAATGCCGCCCAGCGAGACGACGCACTGAAGGCGGTGGCGACCGGAAACTTCGTCGTCACCGGACCGATCAACCTCATCCAGGGCGGCCGCGGCCTCGTCGTGCGCTACCCGGTCATGGTCGAGAAGGCCGGTTCAGTTCCCGCCCTGTGGGGCCTCGTCTCGGGGGTCGTGGACATCGACAAGCTGTTCGCCGACAGCGGCCTTTTCGCCAGGTCCCTCGACATCGACGTCGCCATTGCGACGACTGAGGGCGGACGGTTGATCGAGACCTTCTACGGCGACTCCGCGATATTCGCGAGCGCTCCGGTCAGCATGTTCGTCAACTTCGGCCACGAGAGCTGGAAGATCGCCGCGGTCCCGAAGGGCGGCTGGAACCAGCCGCAGGCCGACATGTGGGTCTCGCGTCTGCTGATGCTGGCGGTTGGCGCCATGATCCTGGCGCCGGTCATCTGGGTGGCCCGCCTTCTGCGGGAACGGCAAAAGAACATCGCGGTGCTCTCCCGCCACCAAGAGGAGCTTCACGCTCTCTCGCAGCGGCTCGACATCGCGCTCGAGGCATCGAAGATCGGGGTCTGGGAACTCGACCTGACGACCGGTACGCTCGACTGGGACGGCCGGATGGCGCAACTCTACGGCGTCGAAATGTCTGCCGGCAGCACCTACGAGACATGGAGAGGTGCGCTCCACCCCGACGACGTCGAGGAGGCCGAATGGGTTTTTCGTGCCTGCATCGCCGAGGGCACGGACTACGCGACCGAATTCCGCATCGTCACTCCGTCGGGTGAGATTCGCCATATCCGCGCGCTCGGCACCCAGTATCGGGACTCCTTCCTTCGCCAGAAAATGGTGGGGGTCAACTGGAACGTCACGGCGGACGTCACGCTGCAGCAGGAACTGCGCGAGGCCAAGGCACGGGCGGAATCGCAGAACCGCGAGCTCGAGCTCGCCCGCCAGCACATGGAGCACAACTCGCTCCACGATGCCCTCACCAGCCTGCCGAACAGGCGCTATCTCGACCAGTATCTTGCCAAGCTCGGCGAAAAGGCCGGGGACTCGGAACACTTCACGCTTCTTCACATCGATCTCGACCGCTTCAAGGACATCAACGACACGCTCGGACACGGCGCGGGCGACCACATCCTGAGACAGGCGGCACTTCGGCTGCGCGAGAGCATCCGCGCGGAGGATTTCGTCGCCCGCATCGGCGGTGACGAGTTCGTCGTCGTCTGCGCAGGCGCCTTGAAGGAACGCGAACACCTCGAGCTCGCCAAACGGCTCATTGATGCGATCAACCTGCCGCTTGCCTATGCAGGGCACGAATGCCGCATCGGCGCCAGCATCGGTGTCGCCTCGCGCGCCGATTCCGGCATGCAGATCGAACAGTTGCTCGTCAACGCCGACATCGCCCTCTACGAAGCGAAGCGGCATGGTCGCAACCGCGTCGAGCGCTATAACGACGATCTGAAGTCCCTGACCATCACGACGAAGAAGACCGCGGACGCCATCCTCCGGTCACTGGAGAAGAGCGATTTCGTCGCCTACTTCCAGCCTCAGTTCGATGCCCATACGCTGGAGATCTCCGGCGTGGAAGCGCTCGCGCGCTGGGAGCACCCGGAGCTCGGCATTCTCGGTCCCGACAAGTTCCTGAAGGTCGCCGAGAACCTGAACGTCGTCTCGCAGATCGACGCGATGATCCTCGACCAGGCACTGTTCCAGCTCGCACGCTGGCGGGCCAACGATCTCGACATCCGCAAGGTGTCGGTCAACATCTCGGCGCAACGCCTCTTTGACGAGGCGCTGTTCCAGCATCTCGACCGCCTGAAGCTGCTGCCGGGAAGCCTGTCCTTCGAACTCCTCGAGTCGATCTCCTTCGATGACAAGGGCTCGGCGGTCGTCGAGAGCATCGAGCGGATACGGCGCTACGGCATCGACATCGAGATCGACGATTTCGGCACCGGCTATGCCTCCATCCTGTCGTTGCTGAAGATTTCCCCGCGCCGGCTCAAGATCGACCGCCAGCTGACCTTTCCGATCATCGAGTCGCCGGCACAGCGCCGCCTGATCAGCTCGATCGTCGAGATCGGCCGCTCGCTCGGCATCGAGATCGTCGCCGAAGGTGTTGAAACGATGGAGCACGCGGCGATCCTGCGCGATCTCGGCTGCCAGTCGCTGCAGGGCTATGCTCTCGCCCGGCCGATGGACGGGGCGGCGTTCCTGCGCTTCGCGAAGGAGCAAGCGCGGACGATCGCCGAAAGCAGCAGGTCGGCATAAGCCTTGGCCCTTTCCGTCTTCATCGTCGTCCTTTTCGCGGCCGCCCTGCACGCGACATGGAACGCGCTCGTCAAGGGGGCCGGCGACAAGCTGCTGACGACGGTGCTCGTCGCGGCCTCCGCCTCGCTGATCGCGGCGGTCGTGCTGCCCTTCCTGCCCTCCCCGGCACCGGCGAGCTGGCCCTTCATCGCCACCTCGACCGTCCTGCAGGTCGGCTATTTCGTGCTGGTCGCCCGCGCCTACCATGCAGCCGACATGAGCCAGACCTATCCGCTCATGCGTGGAACGGCGCCCCTGCTGGTCGCGCTCGCGAGCACTGCCTGGATCGGCGAACCCCTTTCGACGGCCGGCTGGATCGGTGTCGCCGTCATCTGCACCGGCATTCTCAGCATGATGGGAGGGGTGCCGGGACGCGACAGCAGGACGGGCGTCCTGCTTGCCCTCATGAACGCCGTGGTCATCGCCGGCTACACACTGGTGGACGGCGTCGGCGTCAGGCTCTCCGGATCGCCGGCGGCCTATACTCTCTGGCTTTCGCTCCTGACCGGTCCGCCACTCATCCTCTGGGCGATCCTCACCCGCCGCGAGGTCTTCCGACGCTACACCGCCGGCAACTGGCATCTCGGGCTGATCGGCGGTGTCGGGACCGTATCCTCCTATGGAATCGCCCTCTGGGCGATGACGCTCGCACCCGTTGCGGTCGTTGCAGCGCTCCGGGAGACTTCCATCCTGTTCGGCGCGGCGATCTCCGGGCTCGTGCTCAAGGAACGGGTCGGCGGCACACGCATCGCCGCGGCACTCATCATCGCCGCCGGCGCGATGATCCTCCGCATGCGCTGACCGGCGTCGGACAGACCTCGGCACGAGCCGCATCCCGAAATCGGTTCTTCCGGCCACCGCCGCGCCATGCTACGGCGATGCCGCGGCGTGCGTCGCGATCGGCAGGGAACGAACATGACAAACGGGCGCATATCCGCAAACAGGCACAATATTCACGCCACGGGACGGCAGAAGCTACTGGCCCATCTGGCGATGCTGCTCTTTGCCATGCTGATCGCCTCGTCCTTTTCGATCGGCGGGCTGGCAACCCGCTCGATGCCGCCGATCGCGCTGCAGGCGGTCCGCTATGGCGCAACGGTCGCCGTCATCGGGACCTTGTGTTTCGGCGTGTTCCGCCACCGGTTCCGCCTCCCCGCAGAGCCGGCGCGCTTCTTCGTGCTCGGCCTGCTGATGGCCGTCTACATGGTCACCATGTTCATCGCGCTGCAGTTCACCGCACCCGTGGCGACCGGCGCGGTGTTCACGCTGATGCCGCTCGCAAGCGCCGTTTTCGCCTGGATGCTGATGCGTCAGCGCACCCGGCCCGACGTGTTGCTGAGCCTGCTGCTTGCCGCCGTCGGCGCGATCTGGGTGATCTTCCGCGGCGACCTTGGCGCCCTCCTCGCCTTCGACGTCGGCCGCGGCGAGCTCATCTATTTCGTCGGCGTGCTCTGCCATGCCGCCTACGTGCCGCTGCTCCGCCGCTTCAATCGCGGCGAACCGGCGATCGTCTTCGTCTTCTGGGCGACCGTCTGCACGCTCTTGTTCATTCTGATCCCGGCGACGCCGCAGCTCGCGAGCATCGACTATGCCGCTCTGCCCGGCTTCGTCTGGTTTGCCGCGATCTATCTCGCGGTCGTCACCACCGGCATCACCTTCTTCCTGCTGCAGTTCGCCTCGATGCGCCTGCCCGCGCCGAAGGTGCTCGGCTACGGCTACCTGACGCCGACCTTCATCATCATCCTGGAAGGCCTGATGGGACACGGCTGGGCCTCCGCTTCGGTCTTCGCCGGTGCGCTGGTGACGGCGGGCGGTCTCGTCCTGATGGCACGGCTGCCCGACTGATCAGCGGCTCGCTGCAGGAATCAGCCCGCGCGTGAAAAAGGCTTCGAGAAACCGCGCCGCATCCTCGAAGCGGTCGTCGCAGGCCCGGCCTTCACCGAGAACGGCGCGGACCTGGACGTCGAAATCGGCATAGTGCTGGGTCGTTGACCAGATCGAGAAGATCAGGTGGTAGGGATCGCAGTCGACGATCTTGCCCGCTCTTATCCAGCTTCGGATCACCTCCACCTTTTCGTCGACCAGCGCCTTCAGCGGGCCTTTGAGCACGTCCTCGATGTTCGGCGCGCCCTGCAGGATCTCGTTGGCGAAAAGACGGCTCTCGCGCGGAAAATCACGCGCCATCTCGAGCTTCCGCCGGATATAGGAGCGCACCTCTTCTTCCGGATCACCTTCCGCGTCGAAGGCGCGCAACGGCTCGAGCCAGGTATCGAGCACCCGGTCGATCAGGGTACGGTGCATCGCCTCCTTGGTACGGAAATAGTAGAGCAGGTTCGGCTTCGACATGCCGGCGACCTCTGCGATCTGGTCGATGGTCGCACCGCGGAAGCCGCGGCGGGAAAACACGTCGAGAGCAGCTTCGAGGATGATCTCCTCTTTCTCCTCCTGGATGCGGGTCCGACGCTGGGTCTGTGCTGCCCTCGGTATTGCCATGCCATCGCTCCTGTCGCCTGTCGGCCACCGTTTTTCCTGCCTTTTTCCGCCGCACATTTTTTTGGCAATTGCCCGCCAAATTGTCGTGTCTTTTTTGATTTTTCCGGCTTGAGTGCGGCGATGGAAGTAGTAATGTTTACCAATCGGTCAAATTATCTGCCAGTTGTCTGACAAAGGCAACCGGGCATGTGACACCGGACAAGGCACGAAGAGGCCGCCGGAGACCACGGGAACAAAGAAGAGGGCATGCGGCTTGCATGACCCCGTCGAAAAACTGGTGAGGACTTTGCAATGACGGCTGCACCCGGCGAGAATCTGCGCGTGAACGGCGATCGCCTGTGGGATTCACTCATGGAAATGGCGAAGATCGGCCCCGGCGTCGCCGGCGGCAACAATCGCCAGACGCTGACCGACGCCGACCGTGAAGGCCGCCATCTCTTCAAGAAATGGTGCGACGAGGCCGGGCTCACCATGGGCGTCGACAAGATGGGCACCATGTTCATGACCCGCGCCAGCACCGACCCCGATGCGCTGCCCGTCTATGTCGGTTCGCATCTCGACACGCAGCCGACCGGCGGCAAGTTCGACGGCGTGCTCGGCGTGCTCTCCGCCCTCGAAGTCGTCCGCTCGATGAACGATCTCGGCATCAAGACCAGGCATCCGATCGTCGTCACCAACTGGGCCAACGAGGAAGGCGCGCGCTTTGCGCCAGCCATGCTCGCCTCCGGCGTCTTCGCCGGCGTCCATACGCTGGACTACGCCTATGACCGCAAGGATCCCGAGGGCAAGACCTATGGCGAGGAACTGAAGCGCATCGGCTGGCAGGGCGACGAGGAGGTCGGCGCCCGCAAGATGCACGCCTATTTCGAGTACCACATCGAGCAGGGGCCGATCCTCGAGGCCGAGGACCGGCAGATCGGCGTCGTCACCCACTGTCAGGGCCTCTGGTGGCTGGAATTCACCCTGACCGGCCGCGAAGCCCATACCGGCTCGACGCCGATGACGATGCGCGTCAATGCCGGGCTCGCGATGTCCCGCATCATGGAAATGGTGCAGACGGTCGCCATGGAGAACCAGCCGGGCGCCGTCGGCGGTGTCGGGCAGGTCTTCTTCTCTCCCAACTCCCGCAATGTGCTGCCGGGCAAGGTCGTCTTCACCGTCGACATCCGCACACCCGACCTCGCCAAGCTCAACGCCATGCGCGCGCGGATCGAGAAGGAGGCGGCCGTGATCTGCGAGGCGCTCGGCGTCGGCTGCTCGGTCGAGGCGGTCGGGCATTTCGATCCCGTTACCTTCGATCCGGTTCTGGTGGATCGGGTCCGCAAGGCTGCCGAACGGCTCGGCTACAGCCACATGAACATCATCTCCGGCGCCGGCCACGATGCCTGCTGGGCGGCCAAGGTCGCGCCGGCAACCATGGTCATGTGCCCCTGCGTCGGCGGCCTCAGCCACAACGAGGCCGAGGACATCTCCAGGGAATGGGCCGCCGCCGGCGCCGACGTGCTCTTCCACGCGGTACTTGAAACCGCGGAGATTGTGGGGTGAACACTTCGGCGCTATATTCGGTCGTCGAAAGGGTGCGACCATGTCCGACAAGGTCACGAACGAGCTCATTTACGAGACGCTCGGGCGCATGCAGGAAACGCTTGCCCTGCACACCCAGTATCATCTTGAGACCAAGGAGCGTCTTGGACTGCTCGAGTATCAGGTCGGCGGCCTCACAGCCCAATACGCCAGCCTCTCCAAACGTTTGGATCGTGTGGACGAGCGCCTCACCCGGATTGAAAAGCGACTCGACCTCGTTGAGGTGTGAGCGGCGTAGCGGCTCCAGACAGACAATAAGACGATAGGCATCGGGCCTCCGGCACCGATGTAGCCGGTGGTCCTCGAACAAGAACAAGAGGGAACGGGACCAATGAGCACAGTCATCAAGGGCGGCACGATCGTCACCGCCGATCTCACCTACAAGGCGGACGTCAGGATCGAGGGCGGCGTGATCGTCGAGATCGGCCCGAACCTTTCCGGCGGCGAGGTGCTGGACGCCTCCGGCTGCTACGTCATGCCGGGCGGCATCGATCCGCACGTCCACCTCGAAATGCCGTTCATGGGCACCTATTCCTCCGACGATTTCGAGAGCGGCACGCGCGCCGGTCTTGCCGGCGGCACGACCATGGTCGTCGACTTCTGTCTGCCCGCTCCCGACCAGTCGCTCCTCGACGCGCTGCAGATGTGGCACAACAAGACGAGCCGCGCCAACGCCGACTACTCCTTCCACATGGCGATTACCGGCTGGAACAAGCGCGTGTTCGACGAGATGGAAACCGTCGTCAAGGACAAGGGCATCAACACCTTCAAACACTTCATGGCCTACAAGGGCGCGCTGATGGTGAACGACGATGAGATGTTCGCCTCCTTCTCGCGCTGCGCCGAACTCGGCGCGCTGCCGCTCGTCCATGCGGAAAACGGCGACGTGGTGGCCGCCATGTGCGCCAAGCTCCTGGCGGAAGGCAACAACGGACCGGAAGCGCACGCCTATTCGAGGCCGGCGGAAGTCGAGGGCGAGGCGACCAACCGCGCGATCATGCTGGCCGACATGGCGGGTGTTCCGCTCTACGTCGTCCACACCTCCTGCGAACAGGCCCATGAAGCGATCCGCCGCGCCCGCCAGAAAGGCATGCGCGTCTATGGCGAACCGCTGATCCAGCACCTGACGCTCGACGACAGCGAATACTTCAACAAGGACTGGGACCATGCCGCCCGCCGCGTCATGAGCCCGCCCTTCCGCAACAAGCAGCACCAGGATAGCCTCTGGGCCGGCCTGCAGTCGGGCTCGCTCTCCTGTGTGGCAACCGACCACTGCGCCTTCACCACCGAGCAGAAGCGCTTCGGCGTCGGCGACTTCACCAGGATCCCGAACGGCACCGGCGGGCTCGAAGACCGCATGCCGATGCTCTGGACCTACGGTGTTGCGACCGGCCGCCTGACGATGAACGAATTCGTCGCCGTCACCTCGACCAACATCGCCAAGATCCTCAACATGTATCCGAAGAAGGGCGCGATCCTCGTCGGCGCCGACGCCGACATCGTCGTCTGGGATCCGAAGCGTTCCAAGACCATTTCCGCCAAGACCCAGCAGTCGGCGATCGACTACAATGTCTTCGAGGGCAAGCAGGTGACCGGCCTGCCGCGCTTCACGCTCACCCGCGGCATGGTCGCGATCGAGGAAGCAACGGTCAAGACGCGCGAGGGCCATGGCGAGTTCGTCAGGCGCGAGCCGTTCCAGGCCGTCAACAAGGCGCTCTCCACCTGGAAGGAACTGGTCGCCCCCCGCAAGGTTGAGCGCACCGGCATTCCGGCGACGGGGGTATGACGGACCCGATGCTGGCGGCACCTGGCCTTACCCCCCTCTGCCCTACCGGGCATCTCCCCCTCAAGGGGGGAGATCGGGAGCGGCTGGCCGCCCGATCACCTGAAGGAATTGTGATTGGCGAAGCTCGCCTATCGGCCACCAGCCGTTCTCTCGACCGAGATACGAGACCGCCGGCATTTTCAGTCACCACGCGCATGGTGCCCCTTCTTGGCCAATCGGCAAACGGCTCAAGGTGTCTGATCTCCCCCCTTGAGGGGGAGATGTCCGGCAGGACAGAGGGGGGTGCAGGCCGGGCCACCTTCTCCCCGTCGGGGAGAAGGGGAACCTCAAATCTCCACCAGCGCATCCAGCTCGGGCAACAACACAACGCTCTCCTGCTCGTTGGGATCGGTGCGGGCGATGATCGCCGAGCACGGCGTGCTGGAAAGGTTCGCCGGCAGGTGCGGCACGCCGGCCGGGATGTAGAACATCTCGCCCGCGTGCAGGATCACGTGGTTTTCCAGCCGGTCGCCGTACCAGGTATGCGCCTGGCCGGAGAGGCAGTAGATCGCCGTCTCATGGCTCTCGTGCAGGTGGGCCTTGGCGCGCGCTCCGGGCGGCATGGTCAGAAGATGCATGCAGATGCCCTTCGAGCCGACCGTCTCCGCCGCGATCCCCTCGAAATAGCTCAGGCCCTGCTTGCCGTCATAGGTGCTGCCGGGCTTGACGACACGGCAGGTGGGTTTCGATGATGCTTCCATGGTCGCGACCTCTTCTCCCTGGCGGCCGTGCCGCCGTTTCCCTTTCGCCGCGCGCTCGCGGCGCCTCATTGACAGAATGCAAGAGGCCTGATGCCTTTGCAAGAAAGCCGAATGGTTCCACCGAATGAATGCACCCTCCTCCGTTGTCTCCGCCAAGGACCTCAGTCTGGTCTTCCAGACCAATGACGGCCCCGTCCACGCCCTCTCGAACGTCGATCTCGAGGTCGAGAAGGGTGACTTCGTCTCCTTCATCGGTCCCTCCGGCTGCGGCAAGACGACCTTTCTGAGGGTGATCGCCGACCTCGAAAAGCACACCTCCGGCGCAATCACCGTCAACGGCATGACGCCGGAGAACGCCCGCAAGGACCGCTCCTACGGCTACGTCTTTCAGGCGGCCGCCCTCTATCCCTGGCGGACGATCGAGAAGAACATCGCCTTGCCGCTGGAGATCATGGGGTACGGCAAGGAGGAGCAGCGGCGGCGCATCGAGGAGACGCTGAAACTCGTCAACCTCACCGGGTTCGGCAAGAAATTCCCCTGGCAGCTTTCCGGCGGCATGCAGCAGCGCGCCTCTATCGCCCGTGCACTCGCCTTCGACGCCGACCTCCTGCTGATGGACGAGCCCTTCGGCGCCCTCGACGAAATCGTGCGCGATCACCTGAACGAACAACTGCTGAAGCTCTGGGCGGCGACCAACAAGACCATCTGTTTCGTCACCCATTCGATCCCCGAGGCCGTTTATCTCTCGACCAAGATCGTCGTCATGAGCCCGCGGCCCGGCCGCGTCACCGACATCATCCATTCGACGTTGCCGAAGGAGCGCCCACTCGACATCCGCGAGACGCCGGAATTTCTCGAAATCGCCCACCGCGTCCGCGAGGGCCTGAAGGCGGGGCATTCCTATGATGAATAGTGTTCCCTTGGGAAAGAAGGCCCCTCTCCCTCTCCTACGACAATTCCTGACCGCGGAGGAAGGCCCATGACCTCACCTTCCCTTTTCCGTGACCGGGTCTTTCCCGTCCTCACCGTCCTCTTCGCGATCCTGGTCATCTGGCACGTTTTCGTCGTCTACCTGAACGCGCCGTTCGTGCGCGACCAGGCCGCCCGCGACAACGAGGTCCTGACGTTCGGACAGGTGGTCGAACGCACCTTCAACCAGGAACGGCCGGTCCTGCCCGCGCCGCACCAGATTGCCGTCGAGCTTTGGGATACCACGGTCGGCAAGGCGATCACCTCCAAGCGCAGCCTCGTCTATCACGCCTGGATCACGCTCTCGGCGACGCTGGCCGGCTTCGGCATCGGCACGCTGCTCGGCGTGCTGCTGGCGGTCGCGATCGTGCACAACCGCGCCATGGACCGCTCCTTCATGCCGTGGGTGATCGCCAGCCAGACCATCCCGATCCTCGCGGTAGCGCCGATGATCATCGTGGTGCTGAACTCGATCGGCGTTTCCGGCCTGCTTCCGAAGGCGCTCATTTCGACCTATCTCTCCTTCTTCCCGATCGTCGTCGGCATGGTGAAGGGGCTGAGAAGCCCGGACACGATCCTGCTGGACCTGATGCACACCTATAATGCCAGCCGTTCGCAGATGTTCTGGAAGCTGCGCTGGCCGGCCTCGATGCCCTATCTCTTCACCTCGCTGAAGGTGGCGATCGCGATCTCGCTCGTCGGTGCGATCGTCGGTGAGCTGCCGACCGGCGCGGTGGCCGGGCTCGGCGCCCGCTTGCTCTCCGGTTCCTATTACGGGCAGACGATCCAGATCTGGGCTGCCCTCTTCATGGCCTCGGGTCTTGCCGCTATCCTCGTCACCATCGTCGGCATGGCCCATTCCGCCGTCCTGAAGCGCATGGGGGAAAAGCCGTGAACAGCGCCTATCTGATCTTCGCCGTCCTGTTCTGGCTCGGGGCCTGGGGCCTCAACGAATGGCTGGTGCGTCAGCATTTTGCCGCACCGGCTGCAAGGCGGGCGGCCCGCATCGCCGTTCCGCTGATCTTCGGCATCACGCTCGTGGTCGTCTGGGAATGCGTCGTGCATGGCTTTGCGATCCCGTCGATCCTGCTGCCGGCGCCCTCGGCGATCTGGGCAAAGCTCGTCGGGTCGGTCCCGACCCTCTGGGCCGACTTCCGCCAGACCTTCCTGAAATCGGTGCTGACCGGCTATGTCCTCGGCTGCGGCCTCGGCTTTGCGGTGGCGATCCTCATCGATCGTTCGCCCTTCCTCCAGAAGGGCCTGCTGCCGATCGGCAATTTCGTGTCGGCACTGCCAATCGTCGGCGTCGCGCCGATCATGGTGATGTGGTTCGGGTTCGACTGGCAGTCGAAGGTTGCGGTCGTCGTCATCATGACCTTCTTCCCGATGCTGGTGAACACGGTCCAGGGCCTCGCCTCGGCGAGCCATATGGAGCGCGACCTGATGCGCACCTACGCCGCGAACTGGTGGCAGACACTGGTGAAGCTCCGGCTGCCCGCCGCCTGGCCGTTCATCTTCACCGCCCTGAAGATCAATTCCACGCTGGCGCTCATAGGCGCGATCGTGGCAGAATTCTTCGGCACCCCGATCGTCGGCATGGGGTTCCGGATTTCCACGGAAGTGGGGCGTTCGAATGTCGACATGGTCTGGGCCGAGATCGCGGTCGCCGCGCTCGCAGGCTCGATCTTCTACGGGGTGGTGGCGCTGGCAGAGCGCGCCGTCACTTTCTGGCATCCGTCTGTCCGCGGTGGACAGGCTTAAACAAAAAAGAGGGAACAGGAATGAAAACGACTATCGCATCCCTGCTGCTGGCCGGCGCCGTCTCGCTGATGGCGATGCAGGCCGCGGCCGCCGACAAGGTGACCCTGCAGCTCAAATGGGTGACGCAGGCGCAGTTTGCCGGCTATTACGTCGCCAAGGACAAGGGCTTCTATGAGGAGGAAGGCCTCGACGTCGAGATCAAGCCGGGCGGCCCGGACATCGCCCCGCCGCAGGTTCTGGTCGGCGGCGGCGCCGACGTCATCGTCGACTGGATGCCCTCCGCACTCGCCACCCGCGAGAAGGGCGTGCCGCTCGTCAACATCGCCCAGCCGTTCAAGTCCTCCGGCATGATGCTGACCTGTCTCAAGGAAACCGGCATCACCAAGCCGGAAGACTTCAAGGGCAAGACGCTCGGCGTCTGGTTCTTCGGCAACGAATATCCGTTCCTCTCCTGGATGGCCCATCTCGGCATCAAGACCGACGGATCGCCGGACGGGGTGACCGTGCTCAAGCAGGGCTTCAACGTCGACCCGCTGCTGCAGAAGCAGGCCGCCTGCATCTCGACCATGACCTATAATGAATACTGGCAGGTCATCGACGCGGGCATCAAGGCGGAAGACCTCGTCACCTTCAAGTATGAGGACGAAGGCGTCGCAACCCTCGAGGATGGCCTCTACGTGCTCGAGGACAAGCTGAAGGACCAGGCCTTCAAGGATAAAATGGTCAAGTTCGTCCGCGCCTCGATGAAGGGCTGGAAATGGGCCGAGGAAAACCCGGATGACGCCGCCGGGATCGTCCTCGACAACGACGCCTCCGGCGCCCAGACCGAAAAGCACCAGAAGCGCATGATGAGCGAAGTCGCGAAGCTGACCGCCGGCTCGAACGGCGCCCTCGACGAGGCCGACTACAAGCGCACGGTCGCAACCCTGCTCGGCGGCGGCTCGGATCCGGTCATCACCAAGGAGCCGGAAGGCGCCTTCACCCACGAGATCACCGACGCCGCATTGAAGTAGTCTTCGGCGACGCCAGAACGACAAGAACGACCAGGACGCACGGGTTTACCGCCCGTGCGTCTTGCTGTTGCGAGACGGGCACAGTCCGGCCGTTCCTCGTTCAAAACTGGAAGTAGCGGCGGCCGTGTGCGCTGCAGGCGTTGATTTACCTGAAACGGCAGCCTAATATTTCGCGCGCAAAGCGCTTTGGAGGGCCTTGCAAGCGGCCTTTACCAAACCCACGTAAACCGCTTGAAGTGCCTTCGGGAAGAATTGTCGGTCGCGTTCAGAGAAGATATACGGCTTCCGTAAAGAGTTACGGAATTCCCGCCGGACTTCCACGGCCATTCTCCGATTTTAGAACAACGAATTTCTTGCAGCTGAACCTCGGAAGGGACAGATGAGTCGATACCTGAACACGACGGCCGTGCTGCTGGCACTGAGCACCGTTCTCGCGCCGCTGACCGCAACCGCCGAGGAGGCACCGGCAGCCAAGACCGAACAGATCCTCCCGTCGATCGTCGTCACCGAAGCGAAGGTCCGGAAGCTCGTCGACCGCGTCGTTGCGACCGGCAGCATCAAGCCGGTCGAGGAGATTTATGTCCAGCCGCAGGTCGAGGGGCTTTCGATCCGCTCGCTCGAGGCCGACGTCGGCGACCGTGTGGAAGCCGACGGCGTGCTCGCCCGTCTCTCCGACGACAGCCTGCTTCTGCAGAAGAGCCAGCTCGTCGCGACGAAAGCAAAGGCGGAAGCAGCGCTCGCCCAGTACAAGGCTCAACTGACGGATGCCGAAGCGAATGCTGCGGAAGCCGAACGGCAGTACAATCGTGCAACGAAGCTCGGCAAGTCCGGTACCGTCTCGACCTCACAGATCGAACAGGCGGAAACCGCCGCGACCAGCGCCAAGGCCAAGGTCAACAGCACCGAACAGGCGATCGCGATTGCCGAAGCCGACATCAAGGTCGTCGACAGCCAGATCGCCGATATCGACCTGAAGCTCGCCCGTACCGACATCAAGACTCCGGCCGCGGGCGTCGTCGCCTCACGCACCGCCAAGGTCGGAGCGATTGCGAGCGGCGCCGGCCAGCCACTCTTCACCGTCATCCGTGACGGCCAGATCGAGCTGGTCGCGGATGTTTCGGAAACCGATGTCCTGAAAATGAAGGTCGGCCAGAAGGCCAGCATCACCGTTGCAGGCGGCAGCTCGACGCTGACCGGCACCGTCCGTCTGATCTCCCCGGTCGTCGACCAGCAGACCCGCCTCGGCGCCGTGCATATCGCCATCGACGACGATTCCGGCGCGCGCGCCGGCATGTATGCCAAGGCCGGCATCATCGTCGAGGAGGCGACCACGCTTACCCTTCCCCTCGCCTCGGTGACCACCGAGCGCGGCGGCTCTTTCGCCCGCAAGGTCGAGAGTGGCGTCGTCAAGCAGACGGCGATCGAGATCGGCATCCAGGACGACGGTTTCGTGCAGGTCGTCAGCGGGCTGAAGGAAGGCGACGAGGTCGTCGCCAAGGCCGGAGCCTTCGTCGGAGACGGCGATCACATCAATCCCGTGCATGAACAGCAGACTGCCGTGTCGAACTGACCCGAGGTTAACCCATGAACTTCTCCGCCTGGTCGATCCGCAATCCGATTGCGCCGCTGCTCGCCTTCGCCCTTCTGGTGGTGGTCGGCCTGCAGTCGTTCTACACGCTGCCGATCACCCGCTTTCCGAATATCGACGTGCCGGTGGTGGCGATCACCATTACCCAGAGCGGCGCTTCGCCCGCCGAACTGGAGATGCAGGTCACCAAGGAGATTGAGGATGCCGTCGCCTCGATCAGCGGCATCGACGAGATCCAGTCGACGGTCACCGACGGCCAGTCCCAGACGGTCGTCGTATTCCGCATCGAGAAGCCGACCGACGAGGCCGTTCAGGACACCAAGGACGCGATCGACAAGATCCGCGGCGACTTGCCGGCCGGCATCGACGAGCCGATCGTCTCCAAGGTCGACGTCGAGGGCCAGGCGATCCAGACCTTCGCCGTCTCCTCGCCCAACATGACGCTCGAGGAGCTCTCCTGGTTCGTCGACGACACGATCAAGCGCGCGCTGCAGGGCGAGCCCGGGATCGGCCGCATCGACCGCTACGGCGGCTCCGATCGCGAAATCCTGGTGTCGCTCAACCCCGACCGCCTCGACGCCCACGGCATCACGGCGGCCGATGTGAACGGCCAGCTTCGCGGCACCAACCTCGACCTCGGCTCCGGCCGGGGCCAGGTCGCCGGCAACGAGCAGACGATCCGCACGCTGGGCGACGCCAAGGATGTCGCCAGACTGGCGGAAACGACGATCGCGCTTCCGAACGGACGCTTCGTCAAGCTCGCCGATCTCGGCACGATCAAGGATACTTACGAGGAGCCGAAGTCGTTCTCGCGCTTCAACGGCACGCCGTCGGTCACCTTCGCGGTCTTCCGCGCCAAGGGAGCGAGCGAAGTGTCGGTCGCCGAGACGGTCGCCAAGAAGCTCGATCAGGTTCGGCAAGGTCATCCCGACGTGAAGATCGAGATGGTCGACGATTCCGTCTACTTCACCTACGGCAACTACGAAGCAGCACTCCACACGCTGATGGAAGGCTCGATCCTCGCCGTCATCGTGGTGTTCCTGTTCCTCCACAACTGGCGTGCGACGCTGATTGCCGCGGTCGCCCTGCCGCTCTCGGCCATACCCACCTTCTGGGTGATGGACCTCATGGGCTTCTCGCTGAACCTCGTGAGCTTCCTCGCGCTCACGCTCGCGACCGGTATCCTGGTCGACGACGCGATCGTGGAGATCGAGAACATCGCCCGCCACATCAAGCTCGGCAAGACGCCTTATCGGGCGGCGATCGAGGCCGCCGACGAAATCGGCCTCGCCGTCATCGCGACGAGCTTCACGATCATCGCCGTCTTCGTGCCGGTATCCTTCATGCCCGGCATCGGCGGACAGTACTTCATCCAGTTCGGCCTGACGGTCGCCTTCTCGGTGCTGTTCTCGCTTCTCGTCGCCCGCTTCATCACCCCGCTGATGGCGGCTTACCTGATGCGCGCGGAAGACGGCATGGAGGACCATCACGACAACGACAGCCGCCTGATGAAGACCTACACAAGGCTGGTGACCGGAACGACGAGCAAGTGGTACTCGCGCTACGCGACGCTTGCAGCCGCAATCCTCTTCCTCATCGGCTCCATGGCGCTGCTGTCGCAGGTACCGGGCAGTTTCATGCCGCCGGACGATTCCTCCCGCATCGTGCTCTCGGTCGAACTGCCGCCGAATGCGACGCTCGAGGAAACCTCCGCCGCCAGCGACCAGGTCTATGAGGCCGTCCGCAATCTCGAGGGTGTCGAAAGCGTCTTCGTGCTCGGCGGCGCCTCGCCCAAGGGCGACCTGGAACTGCGCCGCGCGACGGTCCGCATCATCCTGCAGAACATCGACCATTCGCTGGTGAAGGTCCTCGTGAACAAGGGACTCGGTTCGCTGCCTCTGATCGGCTCCTATCTGCCGAAGATCGAGGAAAAGGGCCGCACCCGCCCGCAGTGGGAGGTGGAGAAGGAAGTCTTCGCCAAGGTCCGTTCGATCCCCGACGTTCGCATTTCCAAGGTGAACGACCGCGCAGAGCGTGAACTCACGTTCAATTTCCTCTCCACCAACGAAGAGGACCTGAACGACGCCGTTCGTCTCCTGGAATCGCGGCTGCGCGCCTCGCCGATCCTCGCCAATGTCAGCTCGGAAGGTGCCCTGCCCCGGCCCGAACTGCAGATCCGCCCGCACAAGGACGAGATCGCCCGCCTCGGCATCACGCCGCAGCAGATCGCCCAGACGGTGCGCGTCGCCACCATCGGCGACATCGATGCGCAGCTCACCAAGATCTCGCTCGACGACCGGCAGATCCCGATCCGCGTGCAGATGGCGCTCGACGTCCGGCGTGACCTCGCCGCGATCCGAGCCCTGAAGGTCCAGACCGCGACCGGCCAGACCGTGCCGCTCTACAGCATCGCCGACGTCGACTACTCGGAAGGCCCGAGCTCGATCAAGCGCAATGCCCGCAGTCGCGTCGTGGCGATCGGTTCCGACGTTCCGCAGGGAACGGCGCTCGATACCGCGACCGCGGAGTTCAAGCGCATCGTCGACGAGACGAAACTGCCGCCGACGGTACGTCTGGCAGAAAGCGGCGACGCGAAGATTCAGGCCGAGATGACCGCCAGTTTCGGCAACGCGATGCTGATGGGCCTGATGCTGGTTCTCGTCGTGCTGATCCTGCTGTTCAAGAACGTGATCCAGCCCTTCACCATCCTGTTCTCGCTGCCGCTCGCAATCGGCGGCGTGGCGGTCGCGCTCATCATCACCCAGAACGCGCTCTCCATGCCGGTGCTGATCGGCATCCTGATGCTGATGGGTATCGTCACGAAGAACGCCATCCTACTCGTGGACTTCGCGATCGAGATGCGCAACCGCGGCATGGGCCGCGTCCAGGCCATGGTGGAAGCCGGCCGCAAGCGCGCCCGGCCGATCATCATGACCTCGATTGCCATGTCCGCCGGCATGTTGCCGTCCGCCATGGGCGTCGGCGAAGGCGGCTCCTTCCGCGCGCCGATGGCGATCGCGGTGATCGGCGGCATCATCGTCTCGACCGCCCTCAGCCTCCTGGTCGTGCCGGCCTTCTTCCTGATCATGGACGACCTGTCGCGCCTGCTCGGCTGGATTTTCGGCCGCCTGGTCGGCAGGAAGGAAGAGGAGGAAGAGAGACTTAGCGCGGAGGAACTCAGCGAGCGCACCCGCAGGAACGACGAGGCGCTGGCTGCCATCGAGCAACGTCTGGCCAGCATCGAAAAGCGCGCCTCGGGCGGAACACCGGCACCGGCGCATTCGAACAAGCTTGTGCCGATCCGCCCGCTCGCCGCCGAATAAAGGCCGACATACACACCGCAAATGGAAAAAGAGCCGGGAAACCGGCTCTTTTTCGTTGCTAGGCAGGCTCATGGCGATCGATTTTTCACGAATGGACGCGAGGCGATTGATCGAAATCAAATCGTCACTTCCCGCCCTTGCTTATCCTGCCTCGCACTGGGAAATGAGTGCAGCGTAGGTCGTTTCCCGGTTTTGGGAGTGAGGCGTGGTCGGCCGCGGGCCGCGGGTGATCCGTGGCCACGGAACGGCGGAGCGGACGGGAAAGACCATGGCCGAAGGCCGCCGATGGCGCGTGCCGCTCGGACAAAGACGACTCCCAGCAAAGCCGGATCGACGACCATCTCCCGAGAACCGGCAACGGGCCCTGCGTCTGCCACGCACGGTCGGCAGGAATGGTGATACCTGTGAACAAGACATTGAAGCTGAACACACGCGACAAGAACATACTGCTGAAGAACTCCTTCATGGAAACCCTCGGCCCTGCCTCGATGGCGCGGATGCTCGACCTTGCGACCGTCACCAACTTCGAGGCCCGCGACATTCTCTTCCGGGAAGGCGAGGCGGCGGAATACTTCTACTGCGTCCTCACCGGCTATATTCGCCTCTACCGCCTGAACAGGGACGGCCGCGAGGCCGATATCCGCATCTGCGGACCGGGAGACACCTTCGCCGAATGCCTGCTCGCCTGTGGCGACCGCTATCTCTACAATGCCCAGGCGGCGGAGAACGTGACGGTGGCGCGTTTCGACTTGCAGAAGGTGCGCCAGTTCGCCGAGCAGGAAAAGGACGTGGCGAAGGCCGTGATCCAGTGCTTGTCCGCCCACCTGCGCACCAGCATGGACTGTATCGCCAACGACCGGCTGCAGACGGCGCCCCAGCGCGTCGCCCATTATCTGCTCGACAACTGCCCGCAGGACGGCAGCTCCGCCTCGATCCGCCTCCCCTTCCAGAAGAGCCTGCTCGCCGGCAAGCTCGGACTGGCGCCCGAGGCCCTGTCGCGTGCCTTCTCGTCGCTCCGCCGGGCCGGTGTCACGGTGCGCGGCCGCATCATCCAGATCAATGACATCAGCGCGCTGAAACAGATCTGAACCGGCACGTGTCGGGCATGACAGCCGGCGGTCAGAGGCCGCCGGTTTCCTTGATGAACTGCACGATATCCTCGACCCCCGCGCCGCGTTTCATGTCGGAGAAGACATAGGGCTTGGCGTTGCGCATCCGCCGGGCGTCGCGATCCATGACCTCGAGATCGACCTCGACGTAAGGGGCGAGATCCTTCTTGTTGATCACCAGAAGGTCCGAGCGGGTGATGCCGGGGCCGCCCTTGCGCGGGATTTCCTCGCCCTGGCAGACGGAGATCACATAGATAGTCAGGTCGGCGAGATCGGGCGAGAACGTCGCCGCCAGATTGTCGCCGCCAGATTCGATGAAGACGACGTCGAGATCGGGAAAGCGGCGATTGAGGTCGGCGATCGCCTGCAGGTTGATCGTCGCATCCTCGCGGATCGCCGTGTGCGGACAGCCGCCGGTCTCGACGCCCACCACACGATCGGAGGAGAGCGCCTGCATGCGCACCAGCGCATCGGCGTCCTCGCGCGTGTAAATGTCGTTGGTGACGACGGCGACCGAATAGTCGGCGCGCAGCGCCTTGCAGAGCTTTTCGGTGAGCGCCGTCTTGCCGGAGCCCACCGGGCCGCCGATGCCAATGCGCAAGGGTCCGTTTGCCGATTTCATCCCGTGTATCCCGTTGCAAGAAGAGTGAAGCCCGCGCCGATTACGAGGCAGAGCGGTCCGTAATAGCGCCGGTCGAGCCTCGCGAAAGGTTGCTGCGGAACCCGCACCCGCCACGCCGGCAGATAGGCCGCGACACCGCGGGCAAGAAAGACGAACGCAAGGACCATGCCAGCGGACGTGAGTGACCAGTCCCAGAGCGGCCAGGCGCAGAGGGAGGCAAGGGCCAGCCCAACATAAGCGGCGAAGGCGAGCGCGACCGCAACCAGCACGGCGGCCGCCGGCGGCGGCATATGCTCCTGCCCCTTGAAGCCGACCACCATCCGCACGAGCTCTTCCTCGCTCGCGGCCGGAAAGGTCGATCCCGCGGCCCAGGCGAGATGCAGGGCCGCAATCATCAGAAGCAGGGCGGCGAGGAGAAGGGCGAGCGCCGTCATGACAGGAACAGCCTCGAATGCTGTGTCTCGTGCCTGAGGCTCATCAGGTCGGCGACGAGCGTTGCGCTGCCGAGATCCTCGAGCGTGGAGGAGACCGCCTTCTCCGTCTGCTCCGCGATGACCTCCTCCAGCGCCGAGAGGAGCGCGACACCCTGGCTCTGCCCGAGGACGCCAAGACGGATCGCCACCGAGACGAGTTGCGACACCGCAGCGTGGAGAAAAGCGGCGGCGGTTTCGGCAAGGCCGACGCCATTCGATGCGGCGACGGCGCCGACGGCGACGCTGTAGGCCGTCCCGTCGCCGAGCGCTGCCGAAACAGAGCCGGGCCAGGCGCTTGCGGCCGCAAGGAAGGCGGCGCCCTGCCGCGAGATTTCGAGATGCCGTTCGGCCGATCCGGCGAGGGCCGTTGCGAGCTCGGCGACCTCCAGCAGCCGTTCATCGTCGGCCGCGGCGCGGTGGGCCTCGGCAAGCAGCACCGCGTCGTTCCGCAAACTGCCGTTTCGAAGCAGGGTCAGGAGCCAGTCCTTCAGCGTCTCGGCCGACGATACGTGTCCCGACTGGATCGCGGCCTCCAGGCCGCCGGAATAGGCAAAGCCTCCAACCGGAAAGGCCGGCGAAAGCCAGGCCATCAGCCGCAACAGGCCCTTGACTGCCGGGCGTTCACGCATCGGCGCTCATTCTCGGGCACCATACCCGTGGCCGTGGTTGTCGCCGTGGGTGTGATAAGCGCCCCGCATCGGCTGGAACGCTTCGACGATCTCCACCACCCTCGCCCCGAGCAGTTCGATCATCTCCCGGATCACCCGGTCGCGCAGGATGAGGATGCGATCCGCCTCGATCTGCGCCGTCATGTGGCGATTGCCGAGGTGCCAGGCGAGTTCCGCCAAGTGCAGCGGGTCGCGCGGAACGATCTCGTAGAGTGGTTCCTTCGCCGCCCGGATTTCCACCTGGTCGCCGTTGTCGAGCACCAGCCGGTCGCCGTCGCCGAAAACCACCGGCTCCTTGAGGTCGAGCATGATCATGTCACCGTCGGTGAGATGAAGGAGCTTCCGCCGCAGGTGCCGCTCGTCATGGGCGAGCACCACCGTGCCCACCGGAGCGGTGGCCGAAGTGCCGGCCGAAAGATAGGTCGTGATGCGCTGCATGGCTAACCTGAACTGACTACCCCGAAAAATGCAGAATTTGAGCGTGTCCCGCAACAAGGAAGTTGCGGTCGCAACACGCCGGACGGCATTTCGAGCGAAAAACAAAAAGGGCGCCGGCCAGCCGACCGACGCCCTCGAAACCAGGAGCCGCGAAAGCCTCAGGCGGCCTTCTTTTCCTGCAGCTTCGCGAGGATGTTCTGCGGAGAAGAAACGCCGTAGGGATCGCTCTCGCAGTTATCGGAGAAGCCTTCTTCCTCGAACCACTGCTCGATCATGCCGTTGTTGATGATCGCCGCATAGCGCCAGGAGCGCATGCCGAAACCGAGGTTGTCCTTGCGGACCAGCATGCCCATCTTGCGGGTGAATTCGCCGGAACCGTCAGGAATCAGCTTGACGTTTTCGAGGTTCTGCTGTTTGCCCCAGGCGTTCATGACGAAGGCGTCGTTGACGGAGATGCAGTAGATCTCGTCGATGCCCTCGGCCTTGAATTCATTGTACATTTTCTCGAAGTCGGGAAGCTGGTAGGTCGAGCAGGTCGGGGTGAAGGCGCCCGGCAGCGAGAACAGGATGACTCGCTTGCCCTTGAAGTAGTCGTCCGAGGTGACGTCCTGCCAACGATAGGGGTTCGGACCGCCGACGGACTCGTCACGGACGCGGGTACGGAAGGTGACGTGGGGCACTTTCTTGCCGATCAGCATAGCAATCTCCTTGCATGGGAAACACGGTCGCCGGCGCATCAGCGACGGAGCGCCGGACTTGCGAATTAGAACTACATTAAAATTGGTTGCGCCGCAGCATGAAACATCGTCGCAGGGCGGATGCATGGCTGGATTGCAAAAAACGCATGGCAGAAATACCCTGATCGGCACTTTCTGCAGAACGTTTGGTCAGACTGCCGTCAGAACAGGAAATACCGCTGCGCCATCGGCAGCGTCGTCGCCGGTTCGCAGGTGAGTAACTCGCCATCGGCGCGCACCTCGTAGGTTTCCGGATCGACCTCGATTTCCGGCGTCAGGTCGTTGTGGATCATGGACGCCTTGGAGATACCGCCGCGCGTGTTCTTCACGGCCACCAACTGCTTGGCGACGCCGAGCCTGTTTGCGAGTCCCGCATCGAGCGAGGCCTGGGAGACGAAGGTGACGGAAGAATTGGTCCGCGCCTTGCCATAAGCGCCGAACATCGGCCGGTAGTGCACCGGCTGCGGCGTCGGGATCGAGGCGTTCGGATCGCCCATCGGTGCGGCGACGATCGTCCCGCCCATCAGCACCATGTCCGGCTTCACGCCGAAGAAGGCGGGGCTCCAGAGAACGAGGTCTGCCCGCTTGCCGATCTCGACGGAGCCGATCTCATGGCTGACGCCGTGGGCGATCGCCGGGTTGATCGTATATTTGGCGATATAGCGCTTCACCCGGGCATTGTCGTTGTCGCCGGTCTCCTGCGGCAGCCGGCCGCGCTGGCGCTTCATCTTGTCGGCGGTCTGCCAGGTGCGGATCGCCACCTCCCCGACGCGGCCCATCGCCTGGCTGTCGGAGGAGATGATCGAAAACGCGCCGATGTCGTGCAGGATGTCTTCCGCCGCGATCGTCTCCTTGCGGATGCGGCTTTCGGCAAAGGCGATGTCTTCCGGGATCGACGCCGAGAGGTGATGGCACACCATCAGCATGTCGAGGTGCTCGGCAATGGTGTTAACGGTGTACGGCCGTGTCGGGTTCGTCGAAGACGGGATGACGTTCGCCTGCCCGCAGATCTTGATGATGTCCGGCGCGTGTCCGCCGCCCGCCCCTTCCGTGTGGAAGGCGTGGATCGTACACCCCTTGATGGCGCCGATCGAATCCTCGACGAAGCCCGACTCGTTCAGCGTATCGGTGTGGATCATCACCTGCACATCGTACTGGTCGGCGACCGAGAGGCAGCAGTCGATCGCCGCCGGCGTCGTTCCCCAGTCCTCGTGCAGCTTCAGCGAGGAGGCGCCGCCGAGCACCATCTCCTCGAGCGCTCCCGGCAGCGAGGCATTGCCCTTGCCGGCGAAGGCGAGGTTCATCGGGAAGGCATCCGCCGCCTCGATCATCCGGGCGATGTGCCAGGGACCCGGCGTGCAGGTGGTGGCGAGCGTCCCATGCGCCGGCCCGGTGCCGCCGCCGAGCATGCAGGTGATGCCGGACATCAGCGCCTCCTCGATCTGCTGCGGGCAGATGAAGTGGATGTGGCTGTCCATGCCGCCGGCGGTGACGATCTTGCCCTCGCCGGCGATTGCCTCCGTCCCCGGCCCGACGATAATGGTAACGTCCGGCTGCGTGTCGGGATTGCCGGCCTTGCCGATCGCGACGATACGGCCGTCCTTGAGCCCGATGTCGGCTTTCACGATACCCCAGTGGTCGACGATCAGCGCATTGGTGATGACCGTGTCGACCGCGCCCGCCGCGCGCGTCACCTGGCTCTGGCCCATGCCGTCGCGGATGACCTTGCCGCCGCCGAACTTCACCTCGTCGCCATAGGTCGTGTAGTCCTTCTCGACCTCGACGAAGAGCTCGGTATCGGCGAGCCGCACCTTGTCGCCGGTCGTCGGACCGAACATCGAGGCGTAGGCGGCGCGGGACATCTTGTAGGACATCGGATCAGGCTCCTTCCAGCGGAGAGACGAAATCGGTGCGCTGCAGACGGCTGAGCCTGCCCGCGGCAATGTAGGAATCGACGAGACGCCGCTCGGCGGCGAAGGGATGACCGTCCCAGCCTTCATGCGAAAACCCGGTCAGGACGACGTCGTCACCGGCGCCTTCCGCCTGCGCGAGGACCCTTGCCACGACGACCAAGCCGCTGCTCGGAACGACATAGTCGCCCGGCTCGAACGGCACGAGCGCGGCATCGACGGCTTCGTGCACCGACCGGTCGATGATCACGTGGGTCTTGCCGATGTCGCCTGCGAAAGCCGCGAGCGCGTCAGTGTAGTCATCGCAGAAATCCGCAAGCTCGGGATGGGTCAGCATCAGCGCCGGATGCAGCGCCCGGAATTTTTCCGGATCGCGGACCGACCAGATTTCCCGGCAGTCGTTCACCGGGCGGCTCGCCCGCCATTCGGGCGAGGAGAGCATCATGAGCGCCGGCCGGCCGGTATTGCAGACGGCGACGACATCCGTGCGGCTGCCGCTCAAGCCGAAATTGCGGCATTCGTTGAAGCGCACGACCATGTCGGCGGCGTCGATCGCCTCCGCTGCCCCCTGCGGCACCTCACCGTTTCCGACAATGACGATCCGTCGCCCCATCGCCCGCGGTCCCGTTACTCGACGCCGTTCGCGAGTTCTTCGAGTTCCTTGGTCCGCTTGCGGGTCAGGTCCTCCAGACAGGAAGCGACGATCGTCGGATACATGCTTCCGCCCCAGACGCTGTAGCCGACGGCATTGCACTGGTTGTCGCGGTACTGGATCCAGGCGCGCTGCGCCGCCAGCAGGGCCTCGACAGCCCCCTTGTTCTCGGCATCGAGCTCGGCATCCCAGTCGGCCATCACCTTCTTGGTCTTCGCCCACTGGACATTCAGCGCCTTGTCGGCCTTCTCGTAGTCCCGCTGCGAGCAGACATTCATGTCGAGCTGGGTCATCGCGTTTTCGCAGTCGACCTCGGGCTCATCCTCGGCCGCCACGGGTACGGCAAAGGTAAGGCCGGAGAGAAGGGCCGCTGCCAGACCGTGGCGGCAAAATCTCGAGAAATTCATGACGATTTAAACCCTTGGCTAAAAGGCAGTTAGACCGATGCGCCGTCGAAAGCCTGCGAGGGAAGCGAGCGGGCATCGACGCCATCGAGCGTGTTGACGTTGAGCGCCACCATCTGTTTCCCGTCAGGTGTCTCCCCGAAGGAAAAGCTCTGGATGCCGCAGGTCTTGCAGAACAGGTGATGGATCAGGTGCTTGTTGAACTGGTATTCGGTGAGATTGTCCTCGCCGGAATTCAGCGTGAAGGATTCCCGCGGAGCGAAGGCCAATACCGATCCGAGGCGCCGGCAGCGCGAGCAGTTGCAGACGACCGTGTGCCCGAGATCGGCGTCGACGTCGAAGTCCACCGCGCCGCACTGGCAACTTCCGTGATAATGCAAGACCGCCATCAGAGTGCTCCCATGATCTGTTGTCGAAAACCGTAGACCTCGCGCTTTCCCGAAAGCGGGATCAGCGTCACCTGTCTTGTCTGACCCGGTTCGAAGCGCACCGCCGTTCCGGCCGGAATATCGAGCCGCATCCCCTTCGCCATCTCGCGGTCGAAAGAGAGGCCGGCATTGGCCTCGAAGAAGTGATAATGGCTGCCGACCTGCACCGGCCGGTCGCCGGTATTGGAGACCTCGACCGTCACCGTCGGGAGGTCCGCATTAAGTTCGATTTCGCCTTTTGCGGCAATGATTTCGCCGGGGATCATGAATCAGTCCTCCAATGGCTTAACGTATCGGTTCATGCACGGTCACGAGCTTCGTGCCGTCGGGAAAGGTCGCCTCCACCTGCACGTCGTGGATCATCTCGGCGATGCCCTCCATCACCTGGTCGCGGGTGATCACATGCGCGCCGGCCTCCATGAGGTCGGCCACCGACCGCCCGTCGCGGGCGCCTTCCACGACGAAGTCGGTGATGAGCGCGATCGCTTCCGGATAGTTGAGCTTCACCCCCCGCTCGAGCCGGCGGCGTGCCACCATGGCCGCCATGGCGATCAGGAGTTTGTCTTTTTCTCTCGGCGTGAGGTTCATGCCCGCTCCACTCTTCTTGACGACTGTCAGAGATTCCAGACTTTCGGCATAGTCGCGCCGCCGCGCAAGACCGAAACGATCGGAACCAGTTTTTGTCTGAGCCGGAAGCCGTCGGCGGCGGTCATCCGCACCACCAGCTTGCCGTTCCATTGGCTCGCGCCGCCCGGACCGTCGCCGAGGATCGCGCGCACCTGTGGCAGCAGCGCCTCCGCCAGGGGCCCGACGTAAAGCACGCTGGCGAAGGCGACATCGCCGCCGAGAACTGCTTTCGAGGCGGTCAACGCCGCGATATCACCGTCGAGGCGGAGTTCCTCGGCATGGATCAGCCGCCCGGCACATCGGATGCGCCAGCGGTCGCGCATGAGGCCGCGGGAGACGCCCTCGCCCATCGCTTTGCGGCCGAGCAGCACCGCCTCGACGCATAGGAATTCGGCGGATGGATCGAGGTCGACCTCCAGCCGGCGGGTGAGTGAGGCATTGTCGAAGAGGATCGTTTCCTGCGGCAGCCAGTGGACGCGCGCGCCTGCGGCGGCGCTGATCCGCGTCTCGACCGAGGCGGTGCCGGACGAGGCCTTGTAGATCTTTTCGCAGGCCTGCGTCGTCGCGGTCACGAAGGTGCCGGGACCTGCGGCGACCGACCAGTCCATGCGGTCGCCGCCCGTCAGCCCGCCGCCGGTATTGATGAGCACCGCCTCCAGTTCGGCGGTAAAGGTCTCGGGCAGCCGGATCTTGGCCGCCCCTTCCTGGTAGAGCTCGGCGAGGCGCGTGCGGCCGCCGAGCGCCTTCGTCACAAGCCTTCCGACGCCCCGGGCGCGCTGAGGTCTGATGTCACTTGCCGGTTGCACGTTGTCCCCTGCCCGCCGTCTGTGGTCGCGGCGGCTATTGTGTTCGCGGCGCAAGCTGTCGTGGTCGCCGTTCCGGCCATCAGCTTGCCTCCCGCATTGCGGAAAAATTCCCACATTCTGTCCGTGGCATTAACCTCGCGGAGCGTCTCGTCCCCGTTCGAGGCGAAGCGGAAGCGGATGTTCCGCGCCGGCCAGTCGTGGTTGGCCTCGGCGATCACATAGGACACCACGTTCGTCCCGCGGCGACAGCCCGAATAGCTCGAAACCGTCACCTTCTCGCCCGCATCGACGAGCGGGCGGCCTTCACAGCCATTGAGCTCCGCCCAGCGTTCGACCGCGGCCTCCCCGCCGTACTGCCAATAGGGCTGCCCACCGCCGGCAAACGGATTGACGTGGTCCTTCAGACCCGAAAAAGCGATGATCGAGATCGCCTTGGCCGGATGGCAGCTTTCCTTGTGCGGACGCCAGACGCCATCCTCCTGCTCGGGATAGCCGGCGCGCAGCCCCATCACGAAACCGGCGGCGGCAAAATCGTCGTGCCCGTCGCAGACATATTGCGACAGCATCCGCCCGCCGCCCGAATAGCCGGAGGCATAGATGCGGTCCGGATCGATGCAGAACGTGTCCTTTGCCTTCTCCACCGCATCGCGGATGAACGCGCCTTCGTCGAGGCTGCCCTCGCGGCTGACACCCGGCAGCGGCTTCACGCCGGGCACGTTCCAGGCATGGGTGCCGGGCAGCGCGCCGTCGAGGCTTCCTTCGAGCGCCATAACGACGAAGTCCTCGCGCTCGGCCACCTCGTCCCACCGACTGCGATTGAGCTGGCCGCGCGGATGGCTGTTCGAACCATGGAAGTCGAAGACCAGCGGCACCTTGCGGTCGCCGGTATAGGTCGACGGGATGAAATAGACCGCGTGCCGGTCATGCCCTCCGGAACGGATCGTCATGTCATGGCGGCCGGCGGGCATCGGTGTTCCGCAGCCGGTCGCGGCCGATGCATAACCTGTCATGAACGCAAGAAAGAGAAAGCCCGTCGCAAGCAGACCCACGAGGTCTCGCGCCCGCAACGGCTTTCGGGCCGTGCTGGATGTCATGGCTGTGCCTTCTGTTAGCAGACGCGGGTAAATACCACGTTCCCCCTCAGCATCAAGCATATATTACTAACACCTCATGAATGATCCGCAACACGTCAAACCGTCAGGTGTCGCCGCGCCTCCGGCGTGTCGAGCGTTTCCGCCGCCCCCTGATGCACGATCTCGCCGCGATCCATGATGTAGACCTGATCGGCGAGATCCCGGCAGAAGTCGAGGTATTGCTCGACGAGCAGGATCGCCATGCCCGTCGTGTCGCGCAGATAGCGGATCGCCCGGCCGATATCCTTGATGATCGACGGCTGGATGCCCTCTGTCGGCTCGTCGAGCACGAGGATCTTCGGGCGCGTCACCATGGCCCGTCCGATCGCGAGCTGCTGCTGCTGTCCGCCCGAGAGGTCGCCACCGCGCCGGCCGAGCATGGATTGCAGCACCGGAAACAGCCTGAAGATGTCGTCGGGTATGAAGCGGTCCTTGCGGGCGAGCTGTGCATAGCCGGTCTCGAGGTTTTCCTTGACCGTCAGCAACGGAAAAATCTCGCGACCCTGCGGCACATAGCCGACACCGTTGCGCGCCCGGTTGAACGGCGCCATGCCATCGAGCTTCGTGCCGTCGAAGGCGATCGTGCCGGCGGAGACCGGATGCTGGCCGGTTATCGCCCGCAACAGCGAGGACTTGCCGACACCGTTGCGTCCCAGCACGCAGGTTATCTTGCCCATCTCGGCCTTGATCGACACCCCGCGAAGGGCCTGCGCCGCACCGTAGTGGAGATTGATGTTTTCGACTGTCAGCATGGCAGACCTCCGCTGGCGGTAAGGGTCAGGCAAATACCCCCCTCTGCCCTGCCGGGCATCTCCCCCTCAAGGGGGGAGATCGGAAGACGGCTAGCGCCGCAGACCGAACGAACCGCCGAATAGATTAGAAATTTTCGAGTGCCCCGAGCGCGAGGTGTCGGGACATGAGCGATCAGTTGCACACCGATCTCCCCCCTTGAGGGGGAGATGGCCGGCAGGCCAGAGGGGGGTAGGCAAACCCGAGCGTAAGACATGGTCACCTCACCGCCCCAGATAATTCTCGATGACCTTCTGGTCGTTCGAGACGAAATCGATCGAGCCTTCGGCGAGCACTGAGCCTTCCGCGAGGCACGTCACCTTGACGCCGAGGTCGCGGATGAAGCCCATGTCGTGTTCGACGACGACGACGGAGCGGGTCCTCGCGATCTCCTTCAGGAGCACGGCCGTCTCCGCTGTCTCGGCATCGGTCATGCCGGCGACGGGTTCGTCGACCAGCAGCAGTTTCGGCTCCTGTGCGAGCAGCATGCCGATCTCCAGCCACTGCTTCTGGCCATGGGAGAGATTGGCGGCCAGATCGTCCTTGCGTGCCGTCAACCGAATGGTCTCCAGAATCTCGTCGATGCGGGCCTTGTCCTCTTCCGTCAGCCGATAGAACAGCGTCGCAAAGACCCCGCGCTTGCGGTTGAGCGCGAGTTCGAGATTGTCCCAGACGGTGTGGCTTTCGAAGACCGTCGGCTTCTGGAACTTGCGGCCGATGCCGAGCTCCGCGATCTCCGCCTCGTCCTTCTTCGTCAGATCGATCTTGCCGCCGTCGAAGAAGACCTCGCCCTCGTCGGGCCGGGTCTTGCCGGTGATGATGTCCATCATCGTCGTCTTGCCAGCGCCGTTCGGGCCGATGATGGCCCTGAGTTCGCCGGGCTCGACGATGAAGGACAGCGAGTTCAGCGCCTTGAACCCGTCGAAGGAGACGGAGACACCGTCGAGATAGAGCAGGCTGGAGGTGGTCTTGTCGCTCATGGTCTCACTCCGCAGCCACGGGGGCCGGTTGGGGATTCGCGTCGGCGTTCGCCGCGTCCTTGTCGGCGGCTTCCCGATATTCCCGCCGCCGGGCGATATACTGCTGCACCGTTCCGACGATGCCCTTGGGCAGGAAGAGCGTGACACCGATGAAGAGGCCACCCAGCGCGAAGAGCCAGAGGTCCGGAAACGCGCCGGTGAAATAGCTCTTTCCCACGTTGACGAGGATCGCCCCGATGATCGGCCCGATCAGCGTGCCGCGCCCGCCGACCGCCGTCCACACGACCACTTCGATGGAATTGGCAGGCGCGAACTCGCCCGGATTGATGATGCCGACCTGCGGCACGAAGAGCGCCCCGGCGATCCCCGCCATCATCGCCGAGACGGTGAAGGTGAAGAGCTTGATGTTTTCCACCCGGTAGCCCAGGAAGCGCACGCGGCTTTCCGCATCGCGCACCCCGACCAGTACCTTGCCGAACTTGGAACGGGTGATCGCCGAAGCGAGGACGAGGCAGAGCGCCAGAAAGAGTGCCGAGAGGGCGAAGAGCACAGCACGCGTCCCGTCCGCCTGGACGGAGAAGCCGAGGATTTCCTTGTAGTCGGTCAGCCCGTTATTGCCGCCGAAGCCCATGTCGTTGCGGAAGAAGGCGAGCATCAGCGCATAGGTCATCGCCTGGGTGATGATCGAGAGATAGACGCCGTTGACACGCGAGCGGAAGGCAAACCAGCCGAAGACGAAGGCGAGCAGGCCCGGAACGATCAGCACCATCGCCATGGCGATGGGGAACATGTCCATGCCACGCCAGAACCACGGCAGTTCCTTCCAGTTCAGGAAGACCATGAAGTCCGGCAGAATCGGGTCGCCATAGACGCCTCGGCTGCCGATCTGGCGCATCAGATACATGCCCATCGCATAGCCGCCGAGCGCGAAGAAGGCGCCATGGCCGAGCGAGAGGATGCCGCAATAGCCCCAGACGAGGTCGAGTGCCAGCGCCAGGAGCGCATAGCAGAGATATTTGCCGAAGAGCGACATGATGTAGGTCGGCACATGCAGCTGGCTATCGGGCGGCGTCATCAGGTTGAGCGCCGGAATGAGCAAGGCAAAGGCGACGAGGATGCCGACGGCAATGACGATCTTGCCTTCGAGTGCACGCAGGATGAAGCCGGTAATCACGCTTCCACCGCCCTTCCCTTGAGCGCGAAGAGGCCGCGCGGACGCTTCTGGATGAAGAGGATGATGAGGACCAGCACGAGGATCTTGCCGAGCACTGCACCGACGGAAGGTTCGAGGAACTTGTTGAGCACGCCGAGCGAGAGCGCCCCGACCAGCGTACCCCAGAGATTGCCGACGCCGCCGAAGACCACGACCATGAAGCTGTCGATGATGTAGGACTGGCCGAGGTTCGGTGAGACATTGTCGATCTGGCTGAGCGCCACGCCGGCGATGCCGGCGATCCCGGAACCGAGCGCGAAGGTGAAGGCATCGACGAGAGGCGTTCGGATGCCCATGGAAGACGCCATGCGGCGGTTCTGGGTGACCGCGCGCATCTGCAGGCCGAAGGACGACCGCTTCATAAGCGTCAGCAGTGCGAAGAAGATGGTGAGCGAGAACAGCACGATCCACAGCCGGTTCCAGGTGATCGTCATGCCGCCGAGCGCAAAGGAACCCGACATCCAGGACGGATTGCCGACCTCCTGGTTGGTCGGACCGAAGATGGTGCGGATCGCCTGTTGCAGGATGAGCGAGATGCCCCAGGTGGCCAGCAGGGTTTCAAGCGGCCGTCCATAGAGGAAACGGATGACGCCGCGTTCGATGACGAGGCCGATGACGGCGGTGACAAGAAAGGCGACCGGCAACGCGATCGCGAGCGACCAGTCGAAGAGATGCGGATAGCTGGTGCGGATCACCTGCTGGACCACGAAGGTGGAATAGGCGCCGATCATGACCATCTCGCCATGCGCCATGTTGATGATGCCCATGACGCCGAAGGTGATCGCAAGTCCGATGGCCGCAAGCAGCAGCACCGAGCCGAGCGAGATGCCGTACCAGACGTTCTGGCCCGCATCCCACAGCATCAGCTGGCTCTCGATGCCGGAAATCGCCGCGTCGAGATCGGGCCTGAGGCTCTCGTCGATCGTCGACGACACCGACATCAGGATGCCGATCGCCTCGCGCCCGCCGAGCGAGGCGACGGTTTCGATTGCGGCGCGCTTCTCGTCGGCGCTGCGGTCGGAGGCAAGCACGGAGACCGCACGAGCCTCCTCCATGCGCGCCTTGACCTCGGCGTCCGTTTCCTTGGCAAGCGCCGCCTCGACGAGTTCAAGGTTCTCCGCACCGGGCGACAGCAGGACCGCCTGCGCGGCGGCAAGGCGCACGCCGCGATCGGGGCTGAGCAGCGTGAGCCCGCCGAGGGCCGAACGGATCGCCCGGCGGAGATTGTTGTTGACCTTGATCTTGGTGAAGGCCGCCTTCGGCGCCTCGCCGACCGCCTCGCCCGTCAGCGGATCGATCGCGGCGAGGTTCCCGCCTGCTGCCTTCGTGATGAACACGGCACCATCCGACTTGCGGACATAGAGATCGCCTTCGGCAAAGGCTTCGAGTACCGGGACCACGCGCGGGTCGCCGGTTGCGGCGATCTCACCTAGCAGTTCTTCGGCCTGCTTGAAATTCGCCTTGCCGAGCGCGTTGATGAGGTCTCTCGGATCGCTCTGCGCCATGGTGGGCGCGGCGAAGGAGAAGAAAATTAAAAAGAACGCGAGCAGTCGATTGGTCATTGTGGCAGTCCCCGTCGCCCACCGTTATCGGAGGCGATTGCGGCTTGCTCCCTCCTCTCCCCGCGGGGAGAAGTGCCGAGCGGATGCGAGGCTGGTTCGTAGCCACCCTCCCCTTGAGGGGGAGGGTCGAACCAAAGGTTCGGGGTGGGGTGACCATGCACGAGGTCACCCCCACCCATCGCTGCGCGATGACCTCCCCCCTCAAGGGGGAGGTAGGAGTAGCCGATCAGCTGCCCTTGCCGCCGCACTTGCCGGACGCGACGTTGAAGTTGCCGCAGGACATCGGCTTGCGCCAGTCGGAGATCAGGTCCTTGGAGTCCGGCAGGTAATCCGACCACTCGTCGCCGACGACGGCCGGCGTCTCCTGGACGATTTCGAACTGGCCGTCGGCCTGGATTTCGCCGATCAGCACCGGCTTGGTGATGTGGTGGTTCGGCATGACGGTCGAGGTGCCGCCCGAAAGGTTCGGAACGGAGACGCCGATGATCGAGTCGAGAACGGCGTCGGTATCGGTCGTGCCGGCGGCTTCGACCGCCTTCACCCAGGCGTTGAAGCCGATATAGGCGGCCTCCATCGGGTCGTTGGTCACGCGCTTGTCGTTCTTGGTGAAGGCGTGCCAGGTCTTGATGAACTCGGCATTGACCGGCGCGTCGACGGACTGGAAATAGTTCCAGGCGGCGAGATGGCCGACGAGCGGCGCCGTATCGAGGCCGGCAAGCTCTTCTTCGCCGACGGAGAAGGCGACGACCGGGATGTCTTCCGCCTTGATGCCCTGGTTGGCGAGCTCCTTGTAGAACGGCACGTTCGCGTCACCGTTGATGGTCGAGACGACGGCGGTCTTCTTGCCGGCCGAACCGAATTTCTTGATGTCGGAGACGATGGTCTGCCAGTCGGAATGGCCGAAGGGCGTGTAGTTGATCATGATGTCTTCTTCGGCAACGCCCTTCGACATCAGATAGGCTTTCAGGATCTTGTTGGTCGTCTGCGGATAGACGTAGTCGGTGCCGGCCAGCACCCAGCGCTCGACGCCTTCGTTTTCGGCGAGGTAGTCGACGGCGGGAATCGCCTGCTGGTTCGGCGCGGCACCCGTGTAGAAGATGTTGCGCGAGGATTCCTCACCCTCGTACTGGACCGGGTAGAAGAGGATCGAGTTCAGCTCTTCGAAGACCGGCAGGACGGACTTGCGCGAAGAGGACGTCCAGCAGCCGAAGACGGCGGCGACCTTGTCCTTTTCAATGAGCTCGCGCGCCTTTTCGGCGAACAGCGGCCAGTCGGAGGCCGGGTCGACCACGACCGCCTCGAGTTTCTTGCCGAGAACACCGCCCTTCTTGTTCTGCTCGTCGACGAGCATCAGCATGGCGTCCTTGAGCGTCGTCTCCGAGATCGCCATGGTGCCGGACAGCGAATGCAGGACGCCGATCTTGATCGTATCGTCGGCGGCGAAGGCGCCCTGCAGGGCGGTTGCCGAAAGCATGGCGGCGCCAAGCGCTCCCATCATCAGGTTCTTGAATTTCATCGGAATTCCCCTCTCTTCAGCAGCGGGTCCCGAGATTAGGAAGAGCTTAATGCCCGCTGTCCGAGGGAACTATCCGACCGAATTGTGCACTGCGACATACGTTGTTTGACGTATGAGAGGGGGGAAAATGGCATTCCGGGTGCCGATCGTCCCGATCAGCCCGGCACTGTCACCAATTGTCGCAATGATGAATAACTATTCAATATGCCTAGAATTTGCGTTATCGGCAGTACCGTGTTGCCTTGTTTTGGGCGCGAAAGCTGCAGGAGAAGAGAGTGGTCAACGTAGACGAGAAGCTTCAGCCTATCCTGGATGAGGTGATACGCAGGAATGCGGGTGAGAACGAATTCCACCAAGCTGTACGTGAAGTGCTTGAAAGTCTTGGCAGGGTCATCGCCAAGCACCCCGATTATGCCGACGATGCGCTGATCGAGCGGATCTGCGAGCCGGAGCGGCAGATCATCTTCCGCGTTCCGTGGATCGACGACAAGGGACGAGTTCAGATCAACCGCGGTTTTCGCGTGCAGTTCAATTCCGCGCTGGGGCCGTACAAGGGCGGGATCCGTTTCCATCCCTCGGTCAATGTCGGCATCATCAAATTCCTGGGTTTCGAGCAGACCTTCAAGAACGCACTGACCGGCATGCCGATCGGTGGCGGCAAGGGCGGCTCCGACTTCAATCCGCGTGACCGTTCCGATGGCGAAATCATGCGCTTCTGCCAATCCTTCATGACGGAACTCTACCGCCATCTCGGGGAGTATACCGATGTTCCCGCCGGCGATATCGGTGTGGGCGGACGCGAGATCGGCTACATGTTCGGCCAGTACAAGCGGCTCACCAACCGCTATGAAGCCGGCGTCCTGACGGGCAAGGCGCTCTTCTACGGGGGCTCGCGCGCCCGCACTGAAGCGACGGGTTATGGCAATACCTATTTCGTGCAGTCCATGCTGGCGACAAAAGGGCAGAGCTTCGACGGCAAGAAGGTCGTCGTCTCGGGCTCAGGCAATGTTGCCATCTATACGGTCGAGAAGGTGCAGTCGTTTGGCGGCAAGGTCATGGCCGTCTCTGACAGTTCCGGCTATGTTGTCGATGAAAACGGCATCGACCTCGCGCTCCTCAAGGAGATCAAGGAGGTTCGCCGTGGCCGCGTCTCGGACTATCTCCGCGCCAAGGGCGAGGGCAAGGGCGTCTACTTCGTCAAGGCCGACGCAGGATCGATTTGGGACGTCCCATGCGACGTGGCGATGCCATCAGCCACCCAGAATGAGCTGACCGGAAAGGATGCCAAGAAGCTTGTCGCGAACGGAGTGATCGCGGTAGGCGAAGGCGCAAACATGCCCTCCACGCCCGATGCGATTCACATCTTCCAGGAGGCCGGCGTTCTCTTCGCGCCAGGCAAGGCTGCCAATGCAGGCGGTGTAGCGACCTCCGCGCTCGAAATGCAGCAGAACGCATCCCGCGACAGCTGGACGTTCGAGCAGACCGAGGCTCGGCTTGCCACCATCATGCGCAACATTCACGACGCATGCGCAGAGACAGCCGAGAAATATGGAGCACCAGGAGACTATGTCCTCGGGGCGAATATCGCGGGCTTCGTCCGTGTCGCCGATGCAATGCGTGCCCTCGGAGTCATCTAGGTCCACTCCGGGACCAGCTTCCGGACGCGGCGGCGTCCGGAAGCTGTCCAGTCTTGACAATCACGACGCGAAAGCCCTTGCAAATTGACGGCGTTCCGCCAAAAGTGCCTAATTGAAAGTCATTCTTTCAGGGGCGCCAGAAAATAGGCATGTGGGCACGTCAGCGCATTATTCCGGTCCGGCGCGAATACAACCGCTGGGTCGCCGACCAGACGCTTGAAGACTACGCGCTGCGCTTCACGGCCAAGAGTGCGCGACGATATTCGACGTCGCGGATCTCGCAAACCGCCATCGGTGCGATCTCGTTTCTGGCGCTGGAGGCCGTCGGCGGCACGATCACCCTTTCCTATGGCACAACCAACGCATGTCTCGCCATCCTGGCGGCGGCGCTGGTCATGCTGCTCGTCGGCGTGCCGATCACCCGCTATGCCATCCGCCACGGCGTCGACATCGACCTTCTGACCCGCGGCGCGGGCTTCGGCTATATCGGCTCGACCATCACCTCGCTGATCTATGCGAGCTTCACCTTCATGCTCTTCGCCATCGAGGCATCGATCATGACCGGGGCGCTCGACCTCACCTTCGGCGTTCCACCCTGGATCGGTTACATCGTCTCCGCCGCGGTCGTCATTCCGCTGGTCACCTACGGCGTCCGGCTGATCTCGAAGTTCCAGTTGCTGACGCAGCCCTTCTGGATCGTGCTCAACATCCTGCCCTTCGTCTTCATCGCCTTTCTCGACTGGGAAAAGATCGATCTCTGGCGCTCCTTTGCCGGCATCGGCCATTCCAACGCGCAGACGGGTCCGGCCGCACCCTTCAACCTGGTCGAATTCGGCGCGGCCTCCGCAGTGATCCTTGCCCTGATGCCGCAGATCGGCGAACAGGTCGACTTCCTGCGCTTCCTGCCACCGGAAGGCGGGCGCAAGCTGCGCCATCGCCTCGCCGTCTTCCTCGCCGGTTCCGGCTGGGTCGTCCTCGGCGTCCCGAAGCTGCTGGCCGGTTCCTTCCTCGCGGTGCTGACGCTTTCGACCGGTGTCCCCGTTCGCGAGGCGGCCGACCCCGCCCACATGTATTTCGCCGCCTTCGGCTACATGATCCCGAACGAGACGGCGGCCATGCTGCTGATGGCCTGTTTCGTCGTCATCTCGCAGCTCAAGATCAACGTGATGAACGCCTATGCGGGATCGCTCGCCTGGTCGAACTTCTTCTCCCGCCTCACCCACAGCCACCCGGGTCGGGTCGTCTGGCTGGTGTTCAACGTGGCGATCGCGCTCCTGCTGATGGAACTCGGCATCTACCGGCTGTTGGAGGAGACGCTCGGCATCTTCTCGATCGTCGCCATGGCATGGCTCTGCACCGTTTCGGCGGATCTCTTCGTCAACAAGGCGCTCGGCCTTGCGCCGCCCGGCATCGAGTTCAAGCGCGCCCATCTCTACGACGTCAATCCGGTGGGCTGCGGTACATTGCTGCTCTCCGCCGGCATTGCGCTTGCCGCGCATTTCGGGCTGTTCGGCGCGCAGACGGCGTCGCTCGCGACCTATGTGACGCTCGTCGCCTTTCTGATCTCGCCGCTGATCGCCTGGGCGACCGACGGCCGGTTCTATCTCGCCCGCAAGCCGCGCCGGAGCTGGAAGAACCTCACCTCGATCACCTGTTCGATCTGCGAACACCCGTTCGAGCCGGAAGACATGGCATGGTGCCCTGCCTATGCCGCGCCCATCTGCTCACTCTGCTGTTCGCTCGACAGCCGCTGCCACGACATGTGCAAGCCGCAGGCGAAGCTCGATGCCCAGACCGCCTTCGTCGCCGCGCGAATCCTGCCGCCCTCCGCCCTCGCCTGGCTCTCCACCCGTCTCGGGCGCTACGCGATCACGGCCTTCGTCGCCGTCTCTATGATCGGCGCGATCCTCGCGCTCATTGCCCACCAGGTCGGTGCCGCTTCCCCGGAGACGGCGGCCGTGGTCGATCGTACGGCGCTGATCGTGTTCTTCGTCTTCTCGGTGATCGCCGGCGTCGCAAGCTGGTTCTACGTGCTCGCCCACGACAGCCGGGTCGTCGCGGAAGAGGAATCATCCCGCCAGAACACGCTGCTCCTGAAGGAGATCGCCGCCCACAGGAAGACCGACGCCGCCCTGCAGACGGCGAAAGAAACGGCAGAGGCCGCCAACCGCGCCAAGAGCCGCTATGTCGTCGGCCTCTCCCACGAACTGCGCACGCCGCTCAACGCGGTGCTCGGCTACGCACAAATCCTCGAGCGTGACGAAACGATCCCGCCAAAGCGGCAGTCGGCGATCCGGGTCATCCGCCGTTCCGCCGATCACCTCTCCGGCCTCATCGATGGTCTTCTCGACATCTCCAAGATCGAGGCCGGTCGCCTGCAGGTCTATTCGAACGAGCTCGACATCCAGGACTTCCTCGACCAGATCACCGACATGTTCCGCCCGCAGGCGGAGGCCAAGGGGCTCGCCTTCGTCCACCAGCGCGCCCGCGGCCTGCCGCAATATGTCCGCACCGACGAGAAGCGGCTGCGCCAGATCCTCGTCAACCTGCTGTCGAACGCGATCAAGTTTACCGACCGCGGCAGCGTCACCTTCAAGGTCGACTATCGCAGCCAGGTCGCAACGTTTACCGTCACCGATACGGGACGCGGGATCGCCGAGAAGGAGCTGACGCGGATCTTCGAGCCTTTTCAGCGCGGCGAGGCCGACAATGTCCGGCCCCTGCCAGGCCTGGGCCTCGGCCTGACGATCACCAGGCTCCTCACCAACACCCTCGGCGGCGAGATCGGCGTCTCGAGCGAGCGTGACGAGGGATCGACCTTCCGCGTGCGTCTGTTGCTTTCGGCCGTCGACCGGCCGAACACCGCCCCGGCGCCCGAGCGTAGGATCGTCTCCTATACCGGGCCGCGCCGGACCATCGTCGTCGTCGACGACAACGAGGACCACCGCGACCTGATGCGCGAAGTGCTGGCCCCGCTCGACTTCGTGGTGCTGACCGCGGCAGGAGGGCCGGAATGCCTGACCCTGATCGAGGGGGTGAAGGCCGACCTCTTCCTCGTCGACATCTCCATGCCCGGCATGGACGGGTGGCAACTCGTGGAGCGGTTGCGGGAGGCCGGCCAGACCGCCCCCATCCTGATGCTCTCCGCCAATATCGGCGACGGCTCGGTGTCGAACGGCGGCAGCGACGCCCACAACGACACGATCGCCAAGCCGGTCGACGTCCGCCGGTTGCGCGACAAGCTCGCGCAGTATCTCGGTCTCGAATGGACCTATGCCGACGAGCAGCCGACGACGAGACGGGCCGGAGCGCCGGAAAGACCGAAGCCGCCCGCGGCCGGACATATCGAGGAACTCGTGCGGCTCGGCGAGATCGGCTATATCCGCGGGATAGAGGCAAGGCTCGGGGAGATCGGTGCAGACCCGGACCATGTCGCCTTCACCGAGGCGCTACGCGCCCACGTGCAGGCCTTCGACATTCCGGGCTACCTCGCCCTCCTGAAGACCTACTAGACGGAAAGGGCCGAAACCCGTGGCTGATGCACTCGAACCCCGCGACATCGTGCTGCTCGTCGACGACAGCCCCGACGCGCTCGGTTTCCTCACCGAAGCGCTGGAGCAATCCGGCTTCTCCGTGCTGATCGCGACCTCGGGACAGGCGGCGCTGTCGATCGTCGGGCGCATCAGCCCCGACCTGATCCTCCTCGATGCGGTGATGCCCGCGATGGACGGTTTCGAGACCTGCCGCAGGCTGAAGGCCGACCCGGCCGTCGCGCAAGTGCCGGTGATCTTCATGACCGGCCTCACCGAAACCGAGCACGTCGTGCATGCACTGGACTCCGGTGGCGTCGACTACCTGACGAAGCCGATCAACATCGACGAGCTGCGAGCCCGCATCCGCGTGCATCTCGCCAACGCCCGCTCCGCCCGCAGCGCCCGCGTGGCGCTCGACGCAACCGGCCGCCATCTCGTGGCGTTTCGCGCCGACGGCGGTGTGCGCTGGTCGACGCCGCAGGCCTCCCGGCTGATCACAGAGGCGACCGGCCGCGACGACGGTGCCGATCTCGTGGCACCGGTCGTCGCCGGCTGGATGGCGACACGCAGCAAGCAGGGACAGGGTGGAGACGCGGCCTTCGCTTATCCCCCCTCCGGCGATCCTCTGCTGCATTTCTCGTTTCTGGGAGCGATCGGAGCCGACGAATACCTTTTCCGCCTGACCGCGGCCGCAAGGAGCGGTGACGAGGCCCTTCGCCGGACCTTCGGCCTGACCGTCCGCGAATCCGAGGTTCTCGCATGGATCGCCAAGGGCAAATCCAACCGCGACATCGGCGAGATCCTTGGCCTCTCCGCCCGCACCGTCAACAAGCACCTGGAGCAGATCTACGTGAAGCTCGGCGTCGAAAACCGCGCCTCCGCCGCCGTCAAGGCAGCGAACGTATTACACGAGGCGTGAGCGAGAGAGGCAGTGGGCGAATAGCGAATAGCGAATAGCGAATAGATGGCATTCAGGTTGTGCGAGCCGCGTACACCCTGTTCTCATCTGAATTATCATTGCCGCCACAGCTATTACCCGCGGCCTTGTTCCCTATTCGCTACTTCCTATCCCCCCACAACGCAGAAAGCCCGGCACGAGGCCGGGCTTTCCGTCAACCAGATTTGCAGGAGCGTATCACAGACCCTGCTGGAAGTAGCTGTACTTGCCGTCGGGGCCCTTCTTCCATTCGTACATGACGTAGCCAGGAAGCGTCGGGTCGCCCTTTTCGTCGAAGGAGATTTCGCCGAGAGCGGTGGTGAACTTGCCCTTCTTCATAGCTTCGGCCACGGCTTCGGGTTCGACCGAGCCTGCAGCTTTGGCGGCTTCCGCAATAACCTGAACACCAGCATAGGAGTAGAGGGTGTAAGCTTCAGGGTTGAAGCCGGCAGCCTTGAACTTCTCTACCAGCTCCTTGTTTTCCGGGCGCAGCGTCGGATCCGGACCGAAGGTATTCAGCGTGCCGGCAACGGCGTCGCCGGCGATCGAGGCGAGTTCGTTCGAAACGATACCGTCACCCGAGATGAGCGTGGCCTTCAGACCCTGATCGGCAGCCTGGCGGATGATGAGGCCGGCTTCGGTGTGCAAACCACCCCAGTAGATGATGGAAACGCCGGCTTCCTTCATCTTCGCGATGAGGGCGGAGAAGTCCTTGTCGCCGGCGTTGACGCCTTCATACATGACCTCGGTGACGCCAGCGGCGTTCATCGCCTTCTTGGTTTCGTCGGCGAGACCCTGACCATACGGGGTCTTGTCGTGGACCACAGCGATCTTTGCGTCCTTGAACTTTTCGGCAAGGTAAGCACCCGCAATACCGCCCTGCTGGTCATCACGGCCGCAGGTACGGAAGGTGTTCCACAGGCCGCGCTCGGTGAAGACCGGGTTGGTGGCAGCCGGGGTGACTTCGAGGATGCCGTTTTCGGCGTAGACTTCCGAAGCCGGGATCGAAACGCCGGAGTTGAAGTGACCGATCACGAACTTGACACCGTCAGCGACGAACTTGTTGGCCACCGAGATGCCCTGCTTCGGGTCGGACACGTCATCGCCGAGAACGATCTTGATCTGTTCGCCGTTGATGCCACCGGCAGCGTTGATGTCAGCTGCGGCCTGTTCAGCACCCTTCTGGATCTGAGCACCGAAAGCGGCGTTCGGACCCGTCAGCGGGGCGCCGATGCCGACGAGCACTTCGGCCCAGGCGCTGCCGCCGTAGGCCACCATGGCCGTCAGCGCAACAGCAGAGAGAAGAACCTTCTTCATATTGTTACTCCCAATTTTTAGGCAGGTTAGGTTTCTGAAACCCTGCGCAATACCCACCACAACTGCGCCGGTAATCTGTTCCACTCTGTATGAGAGCCAAGCCCTTCTTGCCGGCAATCTGCGACAAGAAAAACGTGGCTGTCAATCTTTGTTCTTCCACGAAAAGGCCGAGGTCTTTTCATAAAGCCAGTAGTAATTATCGACCATCTGACGGGTCCGGCGGACCCGGTATCCGGCTGTCGCAAAGACCAGCAGCACAGCGACGTCGATGACATAATAGAAGGGGTTGATGAACGGCCCCTGAAACAGCGCGTAATGCAGAAAGCGCATCGCGACGCCGAGTAAAAGCGTATAGACGATCACCGTCGGATAGTGCTGCCAGCCTTCGGCGACGGCCTTGCCCGTCCGCCACGCGGTCCAGAACCCGAGCAGCAGCACTAGGAACCGCAAGACGTAGCGGACGCCGGTGTCGGTCTCGAAAAACAATCCTTGCATGTCAAATTCCCCCTAACCCGATCAGTGATGGCCGCCTTCAAGGTAGGCCGCGCGAACCTGCGGGTCCGCGAGGAGTTCCTTGCCGGTGCCGCTCATGGTGACCTGGCCGTTGACCATCACATAGGCGCGGTCCGACAGCTTGAGCGCCGCGAAGGCGTTCTGCTCGACGAGGAAGACGGTAAGCCCTTCTTCCTTGTTGAGCTTCTTGATCGCCTCGAAGATGCCCTTGACGATCAGCGGAGCGAGGCCGAGCGAGGGTTCGTCGAGGAGGAGGAGCTTCGGACGTGCCATCAGGGCGCGGCCAATGGAGAGCATCTGCTGCTCGCCACCCGAAAGCGTGCCGCCGCGCTGCTGCTGGCGTTCCCTGAGGCGCGGGAAGAGGGTGAAGATCTTCTCGACGTCCTCGTTGAAATATTTGAGGTTGTCGAGCCCGGCACCCATCTGCAGGTTTTCGAAGACCGTCATGCGCGGGAAGATACGGCGACCTTCCGGCGACTGGGCGATGCGGCGACGCGCGATCAGGTGCGTCGGCATCCGCGTGATGTCGGTGCCGTCAAAGATCACCTGGCCGGAACGCGCCTGCGGGCTACCGCAGATCGTCATCATCAGCGTCGACTTGCCGGCGCCGTTGGCGCCGATCAGCGACACGATCTCACCCTGCCGGACCTCGACGGTCACCCCGCCGAGAGCACGGATGTTGCCGTAATAGGTCTCGACGTCCTTTACCTTGAGAAGCGGTTCAGTGGACATCAGTTCTGCCCTCCCGCAACGGCTTCGACCTCAGAAATTGCTTCATCCAACTCTTCATCCTCGACACCCAGATAGGCCGCGATGACCTTCGGGTCGTTCTTCACATGATCCGGCGTGCCGTCCGAGATCTTCTGGCCGTATTCGAGCACCACGATGTGGTCGGAAATCTCCATGACGACCGACATGTCGTGCTCGATCAGCAGGATCGAGGTCCCGGTATCGCCCCGGATGCTGTGAAGAAGGGTGTTGAGCGCCGCCGATTCGCGCGGGTTGAGGCCGGCCGCGGGCTCGTCGAGGCAGAGCAGTTCCGGCTCGGTGCACATGGCACGCGCGATCTCGAGACGCCGCTGGGCGCCATAGGGCAGATCGCCCGCCGGATCGTCGGCGCGATCGATGAGATCGGCCTTTTCGAGCCAGTGCGCCGCCTTTTCGACCGATTCCCTGGCCGCCCGCTTGTAGGCCGGCAGGCCAAGCAGGCCAAGAACGGTGTAGCCCGACGCCCGCATGAGGGCGTTGTGCTGTGCGACCAGCAGGTTTTCGAGAACAGTCAGGCCCGAGAAGAGCCGGATGTTCTGGAAGGTGCGCGCCACCTTGGCCTGCTTGGTGATCTCGAAGTCCGGCAGCCGCTCGAGCAGGTACTGCTTGCCCGAACGCTGGGTGAGCGTGAGCATCCCCATCGTCGGCTTGTAGAAGCCGGTGATGCAGTTGAACACGGTCGTCTTGCCGGCGCCGTTCGGTCCGATGAGAGCGGTGATGTCACCGCGCCGCACGTCGAAGGAGAGGTCGTTGATGGCCATCAGTCCGCCGAATTTCATCGACAGATGTTCCACCTTCAGAATGTTGTCAGTCATCTGTTCGGTTCCGGAGGTCATCAGCCGTGACCTTCCTTGGTAAAGCTTCCGGATACCGCCTTGCGCTGCTTGAGGAAGGCGGTGGGTTCACGCGAGCCCACGAAGCCGCGGGGCTTGAAGAGCATGACGGCGATCATCGCAAGGCCGAAGAGCAGCATGCGATAGAGCTCCGGCGTGAAGTCCGGCCCGAAGATCTGCTTCAGGAACTCCATTTCGCGCAACAGTTCAGTGCCGCCGACCATGACGATCGCAGCGAGCGCGATGCCCGTCAGTGAACCCATGCCGCCGAGAACGACGATCGCCAGGATCACGGCGGATTCCAGGAACACGAAGGATTCCGGAGAGACGAAGCCCTGGCGGGCGGCGAAGAAGGAGCCAGCGAAGCCGCCGAACATCGCACCGATGGCAAAGGCCGCCAGCTTCGTCGTCACCGTGTTGATGCCGAGCGAACGGCAGGCGGTCTCGTCTTCGCGCAACGCTTCCCACGCGCGACCGATCGGCATGCGGCGCAGACGGATGGTCACGTAGGCCGTCAGCAGGCAGAGCGCGAGGATCAGGTAGAAGAGGAAGATCTTGTAATAGGCCGAGGACATCGGCAGACCGAAGAGCTTGGCGAAGCCGTCGGGCGAGGCGTCGAACTTGATGCCGAACAGCGTCGCCTTCGGAATGCCGGATACACCGAAAGTACCCTTGGTGACGTCGGTCCAGTTGATCAGCACCAGACGGATGATCTCACCGAAGGCGAGCGTCACGATCGCCAGATAGTCGCCGCGCAGCCTGAGGACCGGGAAGCCGAGCATGATGCCCCAGAAGGCGGCAAGGATGCCCGAGATCGGCAGCAACACCCAGAAGGAGAGACCGAACTGTTGCGACAGCAGCGCGTAGGAATAGGCACCGACCGCGTAGAAGGCGACATAGCCGAGGTCGAGCAGACCGGCGAGACCCACGACGATGTTGAGGCCCCAGGCGAGCATCACGTAGATGAGGATCTGGATGCCGAAGTTGTCGACGAACTTCAGCGAACCCTGGACGCCGAAGATGGCCATGATGATCGGCGGATAGAGCAGCAGCGCCACCAATCCGATCTTCAGGAAGTGCTTATGGAAGAAGCTCGCCTTGGCCTCGATCTCGTGGACCGGAACCTGGGCCCGGTTCGCCTTGCGCTCGGCAAGCCAGGGCGACAGGAAGCCGACCATCACGAAGCGGCCGACTGCGGCGATCGCGACGAAGATGGCGAGCAGACCCCAACGCGGATACCAGATCAGCGTGTTGGAGATGTCCTGGTCGGTCTTGATGCCGATGTAGAGGCTGAACATGCCGAGCGCGATCACGCCGGCGAAGATGCCTTCCTTGAAGGCCTTCGCGAGATGACCCGGCTGGGCGTTGTTTTGCACGGTTGCAGTATTCGCCATCGGATCACACCTTCTCGACTTCAGGACGGCCCAGGATGCCGGTCGGCTTGAAGATCAGCACGAAGGCCAGGATGGCGAAGGTCGCGACATCCTTGTAGGCGATCGTGAAATAGGCCGACCAGAGCGACTCGATGAGACCGATCAGCAGTCCGCCGAGAACTGCGCCGGGAAGCGAACCGATACCGCCGAGAACCGCGGCCGTGAAGGCCTTCACGCCCGGCGTGAAGCCGTCGGCAAACGACGCGACCCCGTAATACATCAGATACATGGTACCGGCGACCGCTGCGAGTGCGGCGCCCATGACGAAGGTGATCGAGATCGTGCGGTCGACGTCGACGCCAAGGAGCGCCGCCATCTTGCGGTCCTGTTCGGTCGCTCTTTGCGCACGACCGAGCGGCGTCTTGTTGACGATGTACCAGAAGATCGTGAGCAAGACCGCCGTGACGACGACGATGATGATCTGCTTCAGGGAAACGGTGATCGCGCCGAGATGGTAAACGTCGCTGACGAGCGACGGAATCGGCTTGTTGCGCGGACCCTGTGCAACCTGAATGAAGTTCGAGAGCACGATCGACATGCCGATTGCGGTGATGAGCGGCGCAAGCCGGAAGGAACCACGCAACGGGCGGTAGGCGACGCGTTCGATCACCCAGTTCCACAGTCCGGTCATCAGCATCGCAACGACCAGCATGACCAGCAGCGCGAGCGCGACCGGGATGCCTGCGAAGAATGATGTCAGGATGAGAAAGACGATCAAGGCAGCGAAGCTGCCGAGCATGAAGATGTCACCATGGGCAAAGTTGATCATGCCGATGATGCCGTAGACCATGGTGTAGCCGATGGCCACCAGGCCATAGATAGACCCAAGAGTCAGCCCGTTTATGAGCTGCTGGACGAAATACTCCATATGTTATCCCCCAGACGCGGTCGTCAACGCGTCCCATTTTTAGTTTCCCGTTCCGGGTTTTTCGCGTTCGGGATTTGATAGCGTTTTCGGTGAAAATGTGAAGCGCAAAAGCTTCCTTACGCACATTTTGTTGGTTTCCCACATAGATTTGGCGATTTCCGCGGCAAATCCCCCAAAAAAGCGACGTTAGTTGCTGCGGAAATAGCCATTGCCGGGAATCCCACCGAATTGCCGGGGAAAGCCTGTCGCCATGCGGGCCTTCCTCGGCGGCGGCGACGGCCGTTCGCGGCACCCGGCCGACACCTGGGACCGCCGTCGCCGATGAAAATGGCGGCAGAAAACACCCGTCGGCTTTTCATCAATTCTGCCATAGCTTAACGGTGACGGCCAGCCGCAATCTGACGGTCGGCCTTTCCGGAGCGCGGCAATGAAGGAGGACACGGGATGCGAATGCTGGACACCTTCGAAAAGGCGGCGATCAGTGCCGGCCAGGCGATCATGGAGGTTTTCGAGGCGGGGGCGACCGTCCGGCTGAAGGACGACGCCTCCCCCGTGACCGAAGCCGACGAGCGCGCCGAGCGGATCATTCTCGCGATCCTCGGCTCGGCGCTTCCGGATATTCCGGTCGTCGCAGAGGAATCCGTCGCCGCCGGAAAGGTGCCGGAGGTCGCGGACCGGCCGTTCATCCTCGTCGACCCGCTCGACGGGACAAAGGAATTCGTCAACCGTCGCGAGGACTTCACCGTCAATATCGCCCTCGTCGTCGACGGCGCACCGGTCGCGGGCGTGGTCTACGCCCCCGCGAAGGCGGTCGCCTACAGCGGATCGTCCGAGGGTGCGGAAAAGCTCCTGATCGCGCCGGACTTCACCATATCCGTCCGCAAGGCCATTCACGCCCGCCCGGTCGCGGAAGAGATGGTTGCCGTCGCCAGCCGCTCGCACAGCACGCCGGAGACCGAAACGTTCCTCGACCGGCAGCGCGTGTCGTCGCGGACATCGGTCGGGTCGTCCCTCAAGTTCTGCCTGCTGGCGGAGGGCGTGGCCGACGTCTATCCACGCTTCGGCCGCACGATGGAATGGGACACCGCGGCGGGCGACGCGGTGCTGAGAGCGGCCGGCGGCGTGACGCTCGACCTCGACGGCCTGCCGCTCCGCTACGGCAAGGTTCGGCAGGCGGCCGACAGCAACTTCGCCAATCCCTCCTTCATCGCCTGGGGCCGGCGTCAGCCGGTCTGAGGCAGGCGGCATCGCGGCAACGGGCGAGAAAACTCTTTCCTTTCAATGAAGGGAACCCGTTTTCGTTCACCCTCCCGCGGGCCGTGGGACAATTCTCCGAACCTGCGTCGCGATCAGTGCCGGCATCGACCGGCATCGGCCGGCGCCAACCGGAGAAGCACAACCATGACCGACGCCACGACCAACCTCGCTTTGCCCTACCTCCTCCCGGCCCAGGCCCAGAAGCATGTCACCCACAACGAGGCCCTGCAGCGGCTCGATGCCCTCGTCCAGCTGGTGATCGTCGGCACGTCGGCCTCGCCGCCGGCAGATGCCGTGGACGGCGGGTGCTACTGGACGGCGGCACCCGCGGCCGGCGACTGGAGCGGCAAGGAGGGCAGGCTCGCCTTTCGCCAGGATGGCAGCTGGATCTTCATCACGCCTCGCCCGGGCTGGCGCGCTTTCGACCTTCAGCGTGGGGGACTGGTCGTCTTCTCCGGGGGTGCGTGGAACGACCTGCCGCTGCCGGCGGACGCCGCCGTCGAGACGCTCGGCGTCAACGCCGCGGCCGATGGCTACAACCGGCTCGCCGTCTCGGCCGATGCCAGCCTCTTCAGCCATGCCGGCCACGGCCACCAGGTGAAGATCAATAAGGCCGCCGCCGCCGAGACGGCTTCGCTGCTGTTCCAGTCTGGCTGGCAGGGACGCGCCGAGATGGGGCTTGCAGGCTCCGACGCCTTCGCGATCAAGGTGAGCCCCGACGGAGGCGCCTGGACGACCGCGCTCGCGATCTCGTCCGCGGGCGTCGTCGAGATGAGCGGGCGCCCGGCCGTGCGCGCCTCTCTCGCGGCCTCGACCCTCGTACCGGCGGCGGGCAGCCATACGGGCTTCGACGACCTTCATGTCGTCCAGGGCGGGTTTGCACTCGGACCGGCTCTCGGTTCGGGATACGGCCACGCGCTCATGGTTCCGGCAACCGGCATCTATCAGGTGAGTATCGGGGCCGCCCTCCTGTCCTCTTCCGGGCACGAGATCGCGCTCAGCGTCAACGGAACGACCAGCATCAGCACGATCCAGGGCCCTGCCCTATCGTCGGCGACGTTTCAGTCGGTCATGGTAGTGACCTGGCTCTCGGCGGGAGACGAACTGTCCTTCAGGCACGGCGGCAGCGCCGAACTCCGGTTCGGCTATGGCGGCACGGAGCTCTCGGCGGTGATGATCTAGGGTCGACCGGCCCGGATCAGTCCGAGCCGGCAGGCGCGGGCGATCGCCTGCATGCGATTGACCGCGCCGAGCTTGCGCAGCGCTTTCTTGAGATAACTCACGACCGTGTGCGGAGAGATGTCGAGGATGACCGCGATCCCGTCGCTGCTCTTGCCTCGGCCGACCACCTGAGGCAGGGCAGAGGAAAGAACGCTCGTCGAAAACGAAGCCTCGCGGCGAAGCGAATGCACGTCCGGCCGCGTTGGTAGCCGGCCTTATACATGGTTCAGCGAGAACGAATACTGTTCTTTACGAATGACTTCTATACATTTCGCTCAGATTTAAGCAGCAGCGGCCGCGGAAACGCGCGACTGAAACCACAGTCGGTAAAATGGTAGAATTCTTATCAAATCGTTACTGCCTGCTTAGGCAATTTTTAAAGATGCCCGGCTAGCATGCGCTCGTGTGGTCTTGAGTATGTGTAGAGAGTCCAATGACCGAAATGATCCGCCCGCGAGTAAAATACGTCATCGGCCCCGATGGCAGTCCCCTGACCATCGCCGATCTGCCCCCGGCCAATACGCGTCGCTGGGTCATACGGCGGAAGGCGGAAGTCGTCGCCGCGGTGCGGGGTGGCCTGCTGAGCCTCGAGGAAGCCTGCGAGCGCTATACGCTGACGGTCGAGGAGTTCCTTTCCTGGCAGTCTTCGATCAACGACCACGGCTTGCCGGGTCTTCGCACCACCCGCATCCAGCAGTACCGCCACTGAGCTGTACCGGGCCCTCCCGGCCGAAGCCTTTCTCCCAAGATCCGGCGTTCGAGCACATCGAGCGCCCTTTCGTTTTGCAATCCGCCTCCCATATTGTAGCGCGGCCCGCCGGTCGACTAACCGGCGTTCGCCGCCGCTGCATTGTCCCCAACGAGGAGCAGGAAGATGGATTTTAGCCACGACGAGACAGGATCGGGTGGGCGCTACCGCGCGACCCTGGACGGCGCCGACGCCGTCATGACGTATTCGCGGACCTCCCCTCGCCTCATCATCGTCGATCATACGGAGGTCGCCGAAGCTCTTCGCGGCAAGGGCGTCGGCCAGGCGCTTGCCGTTCACGTCGTCGAGCAGGCCCGCACCGGCGGCTGGAAGATCATTCCGCTCTGCCCATTCTTCCGCGCCCAGGCGAACCGCCATCCGGAATGGAACGACGTCATTCAGTTCTGAGCGGTCGACGGACCGTTCCCGCCGATATCCCCATCTGAAAACGAAAATGCCGCGACCTCTGGTCGCGGCATCTTACAATTCGTTCCTGAACGCCCTGAGAGAGCGTCCGCCTATGCGCGGATGCGCATCTGGCTGTCGCGCTCCCCGAGCGCGGCCGCCTTTGCCATTTCGGCTTCCGCCTCCTCAAGCGCCAGTTCGGCTGCGTCCTGCTGGACCTTCAGTTCCCGGATCGAGATCTGGAGATTGTCCGCGCGCTGGCGTGCCGCCTTGGCAAAGGTCGGATAGGCGAAATGGTTCGGATCGGAAATGCCGGACTTCTTCTCCTCGAGAACGATCTGGTTCTCGAGTTCCTTCGCCATGCGATCGAATTCGGACATCATAGTCTGCAGCTGTTGCAATTGCCGACGCTTTTCGGCGACCTGAAATTCCTTCAGGCGCAATAGGCTCTCACGCGACTTCATACGCAATACTCCCGTGATGCGAGACCCCCCGCCACACATGCTCAAAAACTACCTGCCCATGCCGCTCGGACGAATCAGTGTCTGCAAAAAGTCCGCCGGGGTTAACAAAAAACTACCGCTGGTAACCTTTCGTTTACGGGCATCGTTAATGATAGGCACGATCATTTAAGGGTCGGTAAATGCCAGGGTCCGAAAATGGCCTGCGACAATGATGAGTCAAATGAATCGGTTAGCGTGCTTTCCTCGCAAGTTGATTCACTTATGGCGATGCCCGAAATCTGTGAAAAAACAGGAGACTGGTATCTTTGCTTAATAAATTCGGTACACCTTGCCAGAGGGAATCAGAATTTGTTAACCATTTGGTGGCAGCCTTCAAATCAGGCAACGACTGGATCCGTATCGCGTAGGGGGCCAACTCGACCTTTCGGCGGCGGTAAAGGGGATAATTATGCGGGTTCTACTCATTGAAGACGACAGCGCCACTGCGCAGAGCATCGAATTGATGCTCAAATCCGAAAGCTTCAACGTCTATACCACCGACCTCGGTGAAGAAGGCGTCGATCTCGGAAAACTTTACGATTACGACATTATCCTGCTCGACCTGAATCTGCCCGACATGTCCGGCTACGAGGTCCTGCGCACGCTGCGTCTTTCCAAGGTCAAGACCCCGATCCTCATCCTCTCCGGCATGGCGGGCATCGAGGACAAGGTCCGCGGCCTCGGCTTCGGCGCCGACGACTACATGACCAAGCCGTTCCACAAGGACGAGCTCGTTGCCCGCATCCATGCCATCGTCCGCCGCTCCAAGGGCCACGCCCAGTCGATCATCATCACCGGCGAGCTGATCGTGAACCTCGATGCCAAGACCGTCGAAGTCGGCGGCCAGCGCGTTCACCTGACCGGCAAGGAATACCAGATGCTGGAGCTCCTTTCGCTCCGCAAGGGTACGACCCTCACCAAGGAAATGTTCCTCAACCATCTCTACGGCGGTATGGACGAGCCGGAACTGAAGATCATCGACGTCTTCATCTGCAAGCTCCGCAAGAAGCTCGCCAACGCCGCCGGCGGCGCCAACTACATCGAGACCGTCTGGGGCCGCGGCTATGTCCTGCGCGAGCCGGACGGTTCGGAATACATGGAAACGGCCTGACAGGGCCATCCCCTCCCCGCATTCCTGGAACCTGCCCTTCGGGGCAGGTTTTTTTATTGCCCGCGCGCAGCGTGTGAGCGGAAACAATTCGTCCGCCGCGGCGGGACCGGGCGGACGGCGGTGAACGGTTTGTCTTGGGGGGTCAGATCAGGCGGCGATCGCCTTTCCGGTGAAGATCTGCGTCAGGATCTTGCGGTCGAAGGGCTTCAGCAGAAACTCGTTGGCCCCGGCACGCTTGCCGGCCATCATCGTCTTCAGGTCGGCCTCGATCACGCAGTAATAGATGAGCACGCTCTTGCCCTCCGGCAGCGCACGGATGTTGGTGATGAGGTCGAGCGCCCTGTCGAGGCCCGCATCGACAATGACGATGTTGGGAAGTTCGGTCTCGCAGCGCAGCAGCGCATCACGGGCCGAGGCAGCTTCGAGAACGAGGAAACCGATCTCCGAGAGGATACGCTTGCCGACCTTGCGAACGATATCCGCACTGTCTGCGATCATCAGACGTTGCATCAGAGACTCCCCCGGCTTTCCACCCCGAATTGCGGCACTGGGCCGAAGGATAGTCTAGGGCGAGACCGCTAACGAAAGGTTACCGCCTTTCGTTCCGCATGGCGCACGCGCCCGCGCGATGGCCGGTGCGGGATACAACGAGCGCTCAGGCCGCAGGCACGAGCTCGGCGGTGAAGACGACTTCCTCGTCCGTCTGGTAATACTTGATCTCCATGCCGCATTCCTCGGCGAGAAGCACCGTGTAGTAAGGCTGGATCGAGTGCGCGTCGATGGCCTCCTCGATGGTGCCCGAGCAGATCTCCGCGAACTTTGCCGGCACCCGCATCATGCGTCCCTTCGCGGTGATGCGGAATTTCGCTTCGAATTCGGGATCTTCGAGGGTTACGTCGATCGAGCCGCCCCGCGGAATGGCGCTGTAGGCGACGAGGAAGAGGTTGAGCAGAAGCTTGACCCGGTTCTTGGCGATGATCGCCCGGGGACCGTTCCAGGCGAGTTCGGTCTTCTTTTCCGCGGCAACGAAGTCGCGCGCAGCCTTTTCCGCCTCTCCGGTATCGATGGAAGCGCCGACCGATCCGGAGGCGCCGAAGGCCAGGCGGGCGAACTTCAGCCGCACCGACGCGTTCAGCGCGCTGGTACGGATGAGCTCCATCGCATCCTCGTCGGCGCCACCTTCGTCGAGGAGTTCCAACCCGTTGTTGATCGCTCCGACCGGCGAGATCACGTCGTGGCAAACCCGGCTGCACAGCAGCGCTGCCAGATCGGGACCGGCGAGAGTGAGGTTGGCGTTCTTCGGCATCGATGTCTCCTGGAGGCGCGGTCACCCCGCAAAGGCAGGGCGCCATGAGCAAGCGGCCTTCCCGGTCGGGCGGGAATCCTCGCGCCATAATGACACCATATTTGGTAAACCGATTATTAAGGCGATCACGACTAAATAGTTTTACTCGGCATAGTGATGCACGCGCATCGAAAAGTTTGGAGGAAACCATGCGCCCTGACTTCATCCGCGAGACCGCAGGCCTTCGTGCGCTGATGGCGGCGATCGTCCTTCTTGTCGGCATGGGCTTCCACCTCGCGCCCGCCGCGGCCGCAAACGACGAATATACCGCCCAGGAAATCGTCGACGCCGGCCATAGCTTCTTCGGTGAAACCAGCGGCGCGCTCGCCAAGGTGATCGAAAAGGCATTCTCCCAGTACGGACTGCCGAACGGCTATATCCTCGGCCAGGAAGGCTCCGGCGCCTTCATCGCCGGCCTGACCTACGGCGAAGGCATGCTCTATACCAAGAATGCCGGCCAGCACGACGTCTTCTGGCAGGGCCCCTCCCTCGGCCTCGACTACGGCGGCAACGGCACGCGCGCCATGATGCTGGTCTACGACCTGCCGAGCATCGACGCCCTCTTTGCCCGCTACGGCGGCGTCAGCGGCTCGGCCTACGTGGTCGCCGGCCTCGGCATGACCGTGCTGAAGAACCAGAACATCGTCCTCGTGCCGATCCGCACCGGCGTCGGCGCCCGCCTCGGCATCAATGTCGGCTACTTGAAGCTCACCCGCCAGCCGACCTGGAACCCCTTCTGAGCGTGCAGGTGCGTCGTCCGGGAACCGCAAATCGGGCGACTTTCTCCGCCCACGGTTCTCAGGCCCGCTTGTTCTCCCGCAAGCCGCGTGTTTAATGGCAGGCAGGGTGTCCGCAATAGCTCAGTCGAGATGGCGCGATCGTGATTGAATATGCACTGCTGTTCGGATTGGGCTTCCTCTCGGCGGTTCTCCTGGTGATGCTGGTCGCCCCGTCGGTTCACAAGCGCATCGTGCTCTATACCGAGAACCGGCTGAAGGCGACGGTGCCGCTCAGCCCGCGCGAGGTCCGCGCCCAGAAGGACATGGTCCGCGCCGTCTACGCCGCCGAGAACGCCCGCATGTCGCAGGATCTGAAGCGCGAGCGCGACAAGTCCGTCGACCTCAAGCTCCAGAACGAGACACTCGCCGCCGAGGCCGGCCGGCTCTCCGCGGAAGGCCAGGACCTCCGCACCCAGATCGACGAAATGAGCGTGGAGGCCGCGAATTTCCGTGCGGAGATCCGGCGCGCCGAGAGCGAGGCGCTGCATCTGCACGCAACGCTGAAGCGCACCGAGGAGGCGGCCGTCGCCAAGGACCTCGAAATCGAGCGCCTCGTCGTGCGCATTTCCCGAATGAACCGCGAAATCGACGACCTGAAGATCGAGAAGAGCGGTCGCGACACCGAGATCGAGAACCTGAAGATGCGGGTGCAGACGCTGAAGGCCGAGCGCGACGAACTGGGGCGGGAGACGAAGCTCGCCACCCGCCGCGCCAAGGACGCAGAGATGCGGCTGGCGCAGGAAGAAGACAAGCTCCTGCGGCTCGACGACAGGCTGACGCGGCTGATGGCCGAGGCCGTGGACAAGGATGCCGTCATCGAACGCCGGACGAAGGAGATCGCCACTTTGCGCGAGAACCTGAAGGCCGGCAATCGCCAGGTTCGCGCGGCGCTGCGCGCCCTTCGCGCCGCCAATATTGCCGCGCCCGACATCAAGGAGATCGACATTCCCGAGCAAGCCACCGAAGACCCGCTGGTGCTGATGCAGCCGGCGGCCGCAATCGATCCCGATCTCCTCGCCGACGAACTGCGCCACCGCCACACGGCGCTCACCGAGCGGCTGACGAAGGCGACCTCGCCCGCAAACGACGAGGCGTTGCGCGAGGAAATTGCGGAGATCGCCGCCAAGATGATCGCGCTCACGGCCCGCCGGGAAGGCGCCGCCTCGCCGATCCGCGCGCTGTTGTCCAACGTTCCCGCCCGCGGCGGCGAGGCTCGCAAGTCGCTCGCCGAACGCGCGGTGGCCTTTGATCCGTCGCTGCCGGCGGCGACCGTTCCGACGACGCCGGAATGACGGCCTTTCAGAGGATGCGCTTGGCCATCGCCGCGCTGTAGAGCGCGATCCCGCTCGCCGTCCCGACATTCAGGCTGTCGAGCTCCGGGGACTGGGCGATGCGGGCTGTGTGGAACCGCGACAGCACCGCCGGCGGCAGCCCCTCGCCTTCCGTTCCCATCACCAGTGCGAGGCGCGGCGACGGTGCGATGTCGCGGATTTCGATCTCGCCCTTCGGCGACAGCGCCCAGATCGCAAACCCCGCTCCGGCGAGTGCCCCGAGCATGTCGAGGATCGAGCCTTCCCGCGCATAGGGCATGGTGAGCACCGATCCGACCGACACCCTGAGCGCCTTGCGGTAGAGCGGATCGCAAGAGGTTTCGTCGAGGACGACGGCGCTCGCGCCGAAGGCGGCGGCATTGCGGAACATCGAGCCGACATTGTCGTGGTTGGAGATGCCGCAGGCGGCAAGCACGAGCGCGTCGTCCGGCAGCTCCCGCAACAGTTCGTTCAGCGGAGGTGCAGCGTCGCGAATTCCGAGCGCCAGCACGCCGCGATGCAGGTGGAAACCGGCGATCGCATCGATCACCGGAGCCTCGGCCTCGTAGACAGGAACATCCGCCGGAAAGAGCGACAGGACATCGGCGAGACCGGCGGCACGGTTGCGCAGGAGCAGGATCTTTTCCGCCCGAATACCGCGGCCCGCGCGGTGCGCCGCCGCAAGCATGCGCAGGACGACCGTGCCCTCGGCGACAAACCGGCCTTCCCGTCCCGTGAGATCGCGCTCCCGGATGTGCCGGAACTCCGCGATGCGCGGATCGTCCGGATCGGTGATCTCTGTTCTTTCCTCGGCCGGCGTCATCGCGCCGCGATCACTGTCCGGCGACCGTCACGTCGGCGACGACGCGACCGACGGTGATGTCGAAGACGAGCGCCTTGCGCGTGCCGTCGGCCATCTGGCCGAAGAACAGGATCTGGCTGCCCGAAAGCGCAGTCGACTGGACCGTGAAGCCCTGCGGCAGGCTGGCCGTCGCCGTCACCGGCTGGTCGGCGGGAATGGCGAGCGAGGTTGATGCGACCGGCTCGCGGGTCTCGCTCTTGGTCGCCTTGTAGACAACGGCTCCCAACACCGCCATAAGGCTGACGAACATGATGCCCGCGGAGACGAGTTGCAGACGCACCATCTTTCGGCGGACGTTCTCGAGCGCCGGATCGAGCGGTTTTTCTTCCTGTTCTTCTGGCTCGAAATTCGTCATATACGCTTGCCTTTCCTTCGGAGCGACCGGCCGTGGCCCGTTCTGATCGAGAGCGAACCGGGCGGAAAACCGCCGTCACGCAGGATCGCAGGGATGAACGACCCCTTTAACCAACCCGAAAGCGCAAGGAAAGAGCTGATTGCCGGCGACGATGCCGAAGGTCGCATCGATGCCTGGCTTGCGGCCCATCTCGAAGGAAGCCTCTCGCGCAGCCGCGTCAAGGCGCTGATCGAGCAGGGCGCGGTGACGCTGAACGGCAATCCGACCACCGAGCCGAAGCGCAAGATCCATCCCGGCGACCGTCTGGCGATCGTGATGCCGGAGCCGGAAGACCCGGAGCCGACGGGCGAGGATATTCCCCTAGACGTCGTCTACGAAGACAAGGACCTGATCGTCGTCGTCAAGCCGCCGGGCCTCGTCGTCCATCCGGCAGCCGGCAACTGGACGGGAACGCTCGTCAACGCGCTGATTCATCATTGCGGCGACAGCTTGTCGGGGATCGGCGGGGTCAAACGGCCGGGCATCGTCCACCGGCTCGACAAGGATACCTCGGGCGTCATGGTCGTCGCCAAGAACGACCTTTCCCATCGCCACCTCGCCGACCAGTTCGCCGACCATGGCCGCACCGGCCCGCTGGAACGTGCCTATCAGGCAATCGTCTGGGGCCGGCCGCGGAGCCTGCACGGAACGATCGACGCGCCGCTCGGCCGCGGCGGCGACCGCACCAAGCGCGCCGTCAAGCGCGAGGAGAGCGACGACGCGCGCGAAGCGATCACCCACTATGAAGTGCTGGAGCGTTACGGCGAGAAGCCGGATGCCACCTGCATCGCCTCTCTCGTCGAATGCCGGCTGGAGACCGGCCGCACCCACCAGATCCGCGTTCATATGGCCCATATCGGCCATCCCCTTATCGGCGACGTCGATTACGGCGCCGCCTTCCGCACCAAGGCGAACCTGCTGCCGGAACCCGCGCGGACAATCGTCAATCGCTTCCCGCGCCAGGCGCTGCACGCCTATCTGCTGCAGTTCGAACATCCCTCGACCGGCGAGGTCATGCGCTTTGAAGTGCCCCTGCCGGACGACATGGTCAAGGTGATCGAGGCACTGCGCCAGGTCTGAGCCTCGGCGCCGGACAACGATTCATATCGGTCGAATTTCTCAAGAAACGGGTGGCGGAACGCGCGTGTTCACGCTATGTTCCTCACCCCGAACTGGAGAACCGGCCATGGCCTTCGTGGTGAACCTGCTGCTCGAGACGGAGAGCGTCGCCGTTCGCGACGTCATCTGCGACGGCGCGTGCCGCGAGATGGGCGAGGAAGAACAGGCGTCGCAGACCTGCCTCGTCTTCCCCTACCGCGGCGTCTTCGTGCGGCGTATCGGCGAAGAGGACGTCGTCGCCGAGCCGAACCAGGTCCTCCTCTTCAACCGCGGCGAGGCCTATCGGGTCAGCCATCCGGTCGCAGGCGGCGATGCCTGCCTGAGCGTTGCGATGCCGGAAGCGCTGTTTGCCGAACTCGTTCCCGACACCCACTGCACGAAGGCGCCGGCCTTCGCCTTCAACAAGCAGAAGCTGCAGATCGACGCGCGCGCCCAGGCCCTCGTCGCCCTGCTGCGCCATGGCCTCGCCACCGGCACCGCCGAAATGCTGGAGGGCGAGACGCTGGCGCTGACGCTCGTTCGCCGCGCCGTCGGACGACACAACACCGGCGGCGGCTCGTCGTCGAGCTACGGACGCAGGAAACTCGCCGACCGGGCGAAGCTCGTGCTCTCCTCCGACCTCGCCCGCCGCTGGACGCTCGGCGAGATCGCCGCAGAAACCGGCGTCTCCCCCGTCTACCTCACCCAAGTGTTCCAGCAGGTCGAGGGGGTGCCGCTCTATCGCTACCAGTTGCGTCTGAGGCTCGCCAAGGCGCTCGATCTTCTGGGCGATTATGACGACCTGACGGCGCTCGGTCTCGAACTCGGCTTTTCAAGCCATAGCCACTTCAGTGCCGCCTTCCGCCAGGCCTATGGCCGCACGCCGGCGGAATTCCAGCGATTCGTCGGATTGCGTTGAACCGGCGATAGATCGCTAAAGAATCTGACAGCGGCGGACCGGCGAAAGAGGCATTTTTAGATCGTACACAACAGCCGATGCCAAGGAGCGGATGATGAAGAACGACACATGTGCTGCCTGTGACTGCAAGCTCGACGACACCCGCATCGCCGTGCGGATCGGCGGCAAGACTGTGGAGGTCTGTTGCCAGGAATGTGCGGACGCCCTGCGGGAAGCCTACCAGGCGATCGGCCGCCAGCCGGCGGCACACATGCAGAACTGAGGCAAATCGAACGGCCTATGCTTGACGGCCGGCTCTGACGAGCCGGCCATTTCTGACAGGAGAACAGTGATGGACAATTTTGATCCGGGGCGGACGCGCCCGCGGCAGGAAACGCTCGCCCTTTTGCCGGCCCGGCATGAAACCTCGCCGGAAACGACGACCGGCGGTACGCCAGTGGAATGTCCGGTGGACGGTTCCGCGCGAACAAGATCGTGGCTCGCCGGCGTGGTGGCCTTCTTTCGCAGGATGCGGGAGCGGCGCCGCAACAGGAACGCGCTTTACGAACTTTCCGACCAGACGCTGAAGGACATCGGTGTGTCGCGCGGCCAGTTCGACCACGATTTCGACCGCTACCGCAGGAGCCAGTCATACGTGCTGGAGCACCTCACGCGCTTGTGACCTCGAAGACGGTCGAGGTTACCGAATTGTAATGATATAACACCATCAGGATGACTTGAATCACCGTTTTGCCGTACTTATCTGGCATATGGCTCGGTATGGGCTTCGTCCGGAAGCCATGCCGATCGGTCCGCCTATCGACTGGGGTCACTCAAGGGGACCGTCGCGACACAAGGAAGGGGGTGCTTTATGGCCCGCAATACTTTGCCTATCATCGCCGCCGGCGAAGCCGGCCTGAGCCGTTATCTCGACGAAATCCGCAAATTTCCGATGCTTGAGCCGCAGGAAGAATACATGCTGGCCAAGCGCTATGCCGAGCATAACGACCGCGATGCTGCCCACAAGCTCGTCACCAGCCACCTGCGCCTCGTCGCCAAGATCGCTATGGGCTATCGTGGCTATGGCCTGCCGATCGGCGAAGTCGTCTCCGAGGGCAATGTCGGCCTGATGCAGGCGGTCAAGAAATTCGATCCGGAACGCGGCTTCCGCCTGGCAACCTACGCCATGTGGTGGATCAAGGCCGCGATCCAGGAATACATCCTGCGCTCCTGGTCACTGGTGAAGATGGGGACGACCGCCAACCAGAAGCGGCTGTTCTTCAACCTTCGCCGCCTCAAGGGCAAGATCCAGGCGATCGAGGAAGGCGACCTGAAACCCGAGCAGGTGACGGAAATCGCCACCAAGCTGAACGTGTCCGAGGACGAGGTCGTCTCGATGAACCGCCGCCTCTCCGGCGACGCATCGCTGAATGCGCCGATCCGTGCCGCCGAGGGTGAATCCGGCCAGTGGCAGGACTGGCTCGTCGACGAACACGACAGCCAGGAAGACATCCTCATCGAGCAGGACGAACTCGAAACACGCCGGCGCATGCTCGCCCGTGCCATGAGCGTCCTCAACGATCGTGAACGGCGTATCTTCGAGGCCCGCCGTCTGGCGGAGGATCCGGTGACGCTGGAAGACCTGTCGGCGGAATTCGACATCAGTCGCGAGCGCGTCCGCCAGATCGAGGTCCGCGCCTTCGAGAAGGTGCAGGAAGCCGTGCAGAAGGAGGCGCTCGAGCGCGCTTCCGCGCTCAGCGTGGTCGAAGCCTGATTTCGGATTTTCCGGATGACGCCGATCCGTCGGCAGACGGACGCGTGGTCTGAAACACGCTTTCGCGGCGGCAGCCGCGCCGTTTCTCCGCCTTTTGCGACACAGGGTTTCGGGTTAGCTCCCGAAACCCTTTTTTGTTGCCGTCAGCCGCCGTTGGCGCCGCTGTCGAGCGCCGCCCACTGCTTCAGGACCTCGTCGAATACCGCCACGCCGGCAGTACCCTTGTCGAGCGTCAGCAGGGCCCGGCGACCGTTGCGGTACGTCACCGGGATATCGATCCAGTTGCGGGTGCGCAGCAGGTCGAGATTGCGCGCGACGACATCCTGGAAGTCGTTGAGCGCGATCAGGTAGCTGTCGTCGGTGACCTTCGCGGAAACCGCGACCAGCGGATCGCCGCGGTCCTGTTCCGTCCGCTTCATGGCAATGCGCTGGACGTTGTCGACCGCCCCGCCTTCGAAATCCGCCGGCACCGAGAAGACAATCTCGATCAGGTGGCTCGCGGGCAGCGAGTTGTCGGCGTTCCGCTTGATGGTGATTAGTGCCGAAAGGCCGCGATCGGGTATGGAGAGCTTGCCCTGGATCGCCGGATTGGGGCGCCCGTTCTCGCTCGTGTCGTTGAGCGCCGTCCACTCGACGGCGCCGGTGATCGCCGTCGGTGCCGTCTGGCCGAGGCGTTCCTCGTAGAGGAAGGCCTTCTCGCCGGCGACGGGCTTGCTCATGTCGACCGGCGGCGGCGTGGTCGCCGCACCGGCGGCGGTGCCGCCGGCCGTCGCCCCTGCCTGACCGGAGGGCTGACTGCCGCCTACGTTCTGTTCGGAGATCGAGCGTCCTTCGGTGCCGGCGTTTGCGGCGGCCGTGCCGGCGCCTTCATCGACTTCGCTTCCGTCCGCCAGCAGGCGCTGGGTGAATTTCTGCCCCTTGACCGCGCCCTCTTCGGCAGGCGCCGGTGCCTTGGCGTCGGGAGCCTTTGTCTCGGCCCCCGCCTCGGGCGGAGTTACCGCCGCATCCGGCGTCTCCGTCTTGGCGGTCTCTGCGGGCGGCGGTGTCGTTTCCGTCCCCTCGCCCGCGACCATCGCCGTCAGCGAATTGACGGAATCGTCGACGAACGTCGTCACCGCGTCACGGTTTGCCCAGAGCCCGTAGCCGCCGCCGGCAAGTGCGGCCACGACGAGCACGCCGACCGCGATCGGTACATAGTTGCGCCGCTTGGTCTGTTCGATACGGTATGGCTTTCCCGGAACTTTCTCCGCCGGAGGAACCGTCCCGCCGGCCTTCGTCTCGGAAGCCGCGCCAGCCGCCTTCTGGCCCTCCGCGGCACCGCCCGCTTCGAGCGCTGCACCCGCGGCCGGTGTCGCCACCGCCGCATACCAGTCGGCGAAATCGTCGAAGTTCTGCGCCTCGCCGCCCTTGCTACCGTCGACGCCGGCTGGCGGCTGGTAAGCCGTGGTGTCCCAGTCGAGCAGATCGATGTCGCGCGCGGCTGCCTTGCCGGTGGGCGCGGCGGCAGCCGGCGTCTCCTGCGGCTGCGGCTCCTCCGTCGTCTCCCAAGGCTCGAACGCCGCCTCGGGCATGGCCCGAGCCGGCGCAGCAGCCGTTTCCGGCGCTTCGGCTTCGTGAGGCTTTTCTTCCTCGCGCGCGGTCTCCGCCCAGTCGCTGTAGGTACGGCCGTAGTCCGGAACGCTCTCCGGCCAGGCCGTGGGTGCGGCGGCTGCCGGCTCTTCGGCTACGGCTTCCTCGACCTCGGGCTCCGCAGAAACGACAGGCAACTCGCTTTCCGGCTCGACGGCCCGCTCTTCCTCTGCCGCCTCTGCCGGCTGTTCCTCGGCCGCATGCGGCCAGGGCTCGCCGGGATAAGCTTCCTCGGCCGGCGCCTCGGCGGCGGCGTATTCGCCCTCCGCGCCCCAGGCGACATGCTCGGGTTCGGCTTCCTCGTAGTGGTAGGCGGGCTCGGCACGTTCCTCTGCCGGAGGCTCTGCGTGCTCTTCCTCTGCGGGCTCCGGCGCATACGCCGGAGAGACCGGCGCGGCAGGCTCTTCATGAAGCGGGGTCTCTGCTTCGGCTTCTTCCTCTGGCTGTTCCTCCGCCGGCTCTGCGTAGGCCTCGTGAGGTGCGTGGTCCTCTTCGGCGACAGGCTCCTGATAGGCTTCCGGTTCAGGCTCCGGCTCCGCATGGGCGGCGGCGGCCGGGGCTATCCCCAGCTCTTCCTCCAGCAGGGCGGCTTCCGGTTCTTCAGGCAGTGCTTCGATATGCTCGGCTTCGACCTCCTGGATGGCAGCTTCGAGCTTGTCCATCTGGCGGCGCAGCATCTCCTCCGGCGGACGCGGCGACATGTTCTCCAGCTGCCGCGCCACCGCGCTCCGGGCCTTTTCGTAGACCTTCGCACGCATCTCCGGTGTGTTGTTCGACAGCCCGTCGACGGCACGCCGGATAACCGAAATGAAATCAGCCATGAGCACTTTCTCTTGATCGCCGGCCGGCGGACAATTCGTTAAAGAATTCCGACATTAATCCTCAAACGGGTCGGTCACAAGTATGGTGTCGTCACGTTCGGGACTAGTCGAAAGCAGCGCCACCGGCGCTCCAATGAGTTCCTCGACCTGGCGCACGTACTTGATCGCCTGCGCCGGCAGATCGGCCCATCTGCGGGCACCGACGGTGGAATCCTTCCAGCCTTCGAGCGTGATGTAGACCGGTTCCACACGGGCCTGGTCACCCTGGCTTGCCGGCAGGTGATCGATTTCCTTGCCGTCGAGCATGTAGCCGACGCAGATCTTGATCTCGTCGAGACCGTCGAGGACGTCGAGCTTCGTCAGCGCGATGCCGGAAATGCCGTTGGTGGCGACCGACTGGCGCACGAGCGCCGCATCGAACCAGCCGCAGCGACGCTTGCGGCCCGTCACGGTGCCGAATTCATGGCCGCGCTCTCCGAGGAACTGGCCGATCTCGTCGGTGAGCTCGGTCGGGAACGGACCCTCGCCGACGCGGGTCGTGTAGGCCTTGGTGATGCCGAGAATGTAGCCGAGCGCCCCCGGTCCCATGCCGGACCCTGCGGCTGCCTGGCCGGCGACGGTGTTCGACGAGGTCACGAAGGGATAGGTGCCGTGGTCGATGTCGAGCAGCGAACCCTGCGCACCTTCGAAGAGGATGCGCGAACCCTTGCGGCGTTCCTTGTCGAGATAGCTCCAGACGGTGTCCATGAAGGGCAGGATGCGGTCGGCCACATCCGTCAGCTCCTTCATGATCGCTTCGTGGCTGACTTCCGGAACACCGAAGCCGCGGCGCAGCGCATTGTGGTGGGTCAGGATACGGTCGACCTTGCCCGCCAGCGCCTCGGTGTTGGCGAGGTCCATGACGCGAATCGCACGACGGCCGACCTTGTCTTCGTAGGCCGGGCCGATGCCGCGTCGGGTCGTGCCGATCTTGGTGCCGGAATTGGAGGCCGCGTCCTCGCGCATGCCGTCCAGCTCCCGGTGCAGCGAGAGAATCAGCGTCGCGTTGTCGGCGAGCTTCAGGTTTTCCGGCGTGACCTTGACGCCCTGCGCCGCGAGCCGGCCGATTTCGGCGACGAGCGCATGCGGGTCGACGACGACGCCGTTGCCGATGACGGCCATCTTGCCCGGCCGCACGACACCGGAGGGAAGAAGCGAAAGCTTGTAGCTGACGCCGTCGATCACCAGCGTATGGCCGGCATTGTGTCCGCCCTGGTAACGTACCACGACATCGGCGCGCTCGGAGAGCCAGTCGACAATCTTGCCCTTGCCCTCGTCACCCCATTGCGACCCGACCACCACGACGTTCGTCATCTCGAAATCCTGCCTATCTGCGCTGGCTGCGCCCTATTCAAACCCGCGCATCTATACTGTGTTGCTTTTTTAAAATCGACCTGTTTGTGAAAGGCGATTTGGCTTTTTGCGTGACAACGCTCCCTCCCTCGCCTATCCCGAAGGCCAAATCGACGTATAGCACCATCCATCCCCGTCCAAAGCTGAAGGTAAGCCGCTTGCCTTTTCGATCCTATATTCTGCTCACCGTCTGCACGCTTTTCTGGGGCGGCAACACCATCGTCGGCAAGCTGGCGATCGGCCATATAAGCCCGATGGCGCTCAACCTGTCCCGCTGGGCGATCGCCACGATCCTGATCTCGGCCATTTCAGTACCGCAGCTCAAGGCCGACTGGCCGGTGCTCCGGCGCAACTGGCTGCTGCTGCTTGCCTACGGCGCCATCGGCTACACGGCCTTCAACGGCTTTCTCTACACCGCCCTGCAATATACCAGTGCGGTCAACGGCGCGATCGAACAGGGCGGCATCCCGGTCCTGATCTTCGTCCTGAACTTCGCCTTCTTCCGCATCCCCGTGTCCCTCGTCCAGATCGTCGGCTTCCTCATCAGCTTCGTCGGCGTCGCGCTGACGGCCGGCCACGGCGATCTCGCGGCCCTGCTCGCGCTCACCCTCAACTACGGTGACGCCCTGTTGCTGCTGGCGGTGGTCGCCTATGCGATCTACACGGTCGGCCTTCGCTGGAAGCCGCCCGTGCACTGGAAGAGCCTTATGGCCGGCGCCTCCCTCGGCGCGACCCTGACCGCCCTGCCGCTCGTCTTCTGGGAAGCATCCACCGGAAACCTGGTCGTGCCGGACCTCACCGGCTGGGTGCTCATCGCCTATGCGGCGCTCTTCCCGTCGCTCATCTCGCAGATCTTCTACATCAAGGGTGTCGAGGGCATCGGTGCCAACCGCGCCGGCCTCTTCATCAACCTCGTGCCGGTTTTCGGCACGCTGCTCTCCGTCACCCTCATTTCCGAACCGGTGCAGCTCTTCCACGTCATCGCACTCGTTCTCGTGCTCGGAGGGATCGCGATCGCCGAGTGGGGCAAGCCGGCAACGACGGGCAAATAAGGCACAAAAGACGAAGAAGGGAGCCCTCACGGCTCCCTTCGACAAGATCGGATCTTGCTGGATCGGGTCTTACTGGACCACGCTCACGACCACATGGGTCTGCGGGTCCACGATCACCCGTTGCTGGTTGACCACCGCATAGGCATAGGTCGGGTTGTCCGGGACGGGAACCAGGACCACCTCCTGCGGCAGCGTCGTGCCGACGGCGATCGGCTGGTCGACGACCACGGCCGCGGCCGGCGCCGGCTGCTTCTCGACATAGGTGACGACTTCAGGTGGTGGCGGAGCGACGGCCGTCCCGGCGATTGCGCCGACGACACCACCGACTGCGGCACCGACCGGACCACCGACGATGGCGCCCGTCACGGCACCCCCCGCAGCACCGGTCACGGTGCCTTCCTGCGCCGCACCGGTCCCGGCGAGTGCACCGAAAACAAGGGCGGAAATAGCTAGCAGTTTCGTCTTCATGGCTTCATCCTTTCTGGGCTGTTTGCCATGGCCGGGAAACCGTAGATCTTGATTTTTTGTTCCGGGAAATACCCGCGAGACGCGGTCCGGACGAGCCCTCCGCAGGCCGGCGAAAGGCAAAAATCCCTTTAAAATCCGGGAGAAGAAAGAAGCAGAATCGAAGACCGGAGACCGCATATTTTTTTCACCGCCCCCGCCCTCCGGCCGAACAATTCAGGCGACCGAACGGCGAAAAGACGGCGATCTCCGGACGGATACGCCAACACTCATTCGCCGTAGCCGATGACCGCCTTGACCTCGAGGAAGTCGTGCAGGCCCCACTCGCCGTATTCGCGGCCGTTGCCGGACTGCTTGTAGCCGCCGAACGGCGCATAAGGGTCCCACGCCGGATAGTTGATATGGACGCACCCGGCCCGGAGCCGTGCCGCCACCTTGCGGGCATGGCCGATATCTCCCGACTGGACATAGGCGGCAAGCCCGTAGACCGTGTCGTTGGCGATCGCGATTGCCTCTTCCTCGTCCCGGTAGGGCATGATCGAGAGGACCGGCCCGAAGATTTCCTCCCGCGCGATGGTCATGTCGTTGGTGACGTTGCCGAAGACCGTCGGGCGCACATAATAGCCGCGGTTGAGATGCTCCGGCCGTCCCGGCCCGCCGGCGACCAGCGTCGCCCCCTCGCGGATGCCGGCCTCGATCAGCGTCTGGATCTTGTCGAACTGCGTGCGGCTGACCACGGGACCGAGCCGGGTATCCGGCGATCGGGGATCGCCGACGACGCAGGTTTCGGCGACGGTCTTCGCGATCGCCAGCGCCTCGTCGTGCCGGTCGGCCGGCACCAGCATCCGAGTCGGGGCATTGCAGGACTGCCCGGAATTGTCGAAGCAGTCGGCCACCCCTTCGCTCACCGCGGCCCTGAGATCGGCATCCGGCAGGATGATGTTGGCGGACTTGCCCCCGAGTTCCTGCGCCACCCGCTTCACCGTATCCGCCGCAGCCTTGGCGACGGCCACACCGGCGCGGGTCGATCCGGTGAAGGAGACCATGTCGACGTCCGGATGGCTCGCCATCGGCTGGCCGACCTCGGGCCCGGTTCCGTGCACGAGGTTGAAGACGCCCTTCGGCGTGCCCGCCGCCTCCATGATCTCGGCGAAGATGACGCCGGTGATCGGTGCGATCTCGGAAGGCTTCAGCACCATGGTGCAGCCGGCGGCGATCGCCGGCGCCACCTTGCAGGCGATCTGGTTGAGCGGCCAGTTCCACGGCGTTATCAGCGCGCAGACACCGATCGGCTCGCGCACGATCATCGTCGTGCCGCGCTTCTCGCTGAAGGCGAAGGTCTTCAGCGCCTTGATGGTCGTTTCGAGATGCGCCGAGCCGGACGTCGCCTGCGAATCGCGGGCGAAAGGAAGCGACGCTCCCATCTCGCGGCTCACCGCGTCGGCGATGTCGTCGATACGCTCGTTGTAGGCGGCGAGAATGCGCTCGAGAAGCGAAAGCCTTTCCTCCCGCGACGTCACGGAAAAGGCCGGGAATGCCGCCTTTGCCGCGGCCACCGCCCGGTCGACGTCGGCGGCCGACCCGACGGCAATTTGCGTGAACGCCTCTTCCGTCGAAGGATCGACGACGTCGAGCAATGCCGGACGGACGGGATCGACCCACTGGCCATCGATGAAGAATTTGAGGCGATTGCTCATGCACGGGCTCCCGATCTTGACGACAGGGCGGCACTATCCGACAGGCGGGCGGCAGCCGCAAGCGCCGCGAAGGACAACCGGCAGCAGTTTATTGCGAAAGCACGGGATCGGCCGGCAGCTGCCAGTCGATCGGCTCCAGCCCGCGCGAGCGCAGGAACTCGTTTGCCTTGGAGAAATGCCGGCAGCCGAAGAAGCCGTTATGCGCCGAGAGCGGCGAGGGATGTGGCGCCCTCAGCACCAGGTGGCGCTCGCGGTCGACGAAGGCCGCCTTCTTCTGCGCATAGGAGCCCCAGAGCATGAAGACGACCGAGGAACACTCGTCGTTGACGGCGCGGATCACCGCATCGGTGAAGCGCTCCCAGCCGCGGCCCTGATGTGAGGCGGCGCGAGCTTCCTCGACGGTGAGCACGCTGTTCAGGAGCAGCACGCCCTGTTTCGCCCAGTTCTCCAGGAAGCCATGGCGGACCGGCCGTATGCCGAGGTCGGTTTCCAGTTCCTTGTAGATGTTGACGAGCGACGGCGGGATGCGCACGCCCGGCTGCACGCTGAAGCAGAGCCCGTGCGCCTGGCCGGCGCCGTGATAGGGGTCCTGCCCCAGGATCACCACCCGCACCTTGCCGAGCGGCGTCAGGTCGAGCGCCCGGAAATATTCGGCGCCCTTCGGGAAGATGCGCTTGCCGTTCGCCTTCTCGGCGACGAGGAATTCCCGCAATTGCTGCATGTAGGGACTGGAAAACTCGGGCCCGAGGACCCGCTTCCAGCTCTCCTCCAGTCTGACGTCTGTTGCGCTCATTGTCGGCCGTCGCCTTTTGCGGTTAACTCGCCCTTGAATGAAAGAGGACGGCGGACCGAGTCAAGTCCGGCGGACCCTTCGCCGACGGACGAGGCATCAACCGACATGAAGAGAGTGGCAACCCTCTGGCGCGAGCATCGCTTGCTGCTTCTCGCCTTCCTCGCCGCCGCCGCATTGACGCTCTTCTTCGCCGCCCGCTTCGCCTTCTACGTCGTCTACTGGAGCGCGCCGGAGCACCGCAACCAGCCGATCGAGGACTGGATGACGATCGGCTATATCGCCCGCTCCTACGATTTGCCGCGCGAGGCCCTGGCGGATGCGCTGGGGGTTGGGCCGCTCGGCACCGGCCGGCGCCCGACGGTGGAACAGCTCGCCCGCGACCGCGGCGTGACCCCGGAGGAATTCCGCGCCGAGATCGAACGGGCCATCGCGAGGCTCCGGGAAGGCAGCCCCGGCCGATGAGCGAGGCCCTGCTTGCGCTCGTCCCGGTGTACGGACTGCCGCTGCTTGCGGCAGTGGCGGGTCTGAGCTGCCTCGGATTGCCGCTTCCCGCCTCGCTGGTGATGATGCTGATGGGCTCCTTCGCCGCCGCCGGCGATTTCGGCCTGCCTTCCGTCTTCGTCACCGCCTTTGCCGCGGCCGTCGGCGGCGACCAGATCGGCTATCTCGTCGGGCGCTTCGCCGGCCGGGCGGTGACCGCCCGCATCGCGAGGAAACCGGCCGGCAAGGCCGCACTCGACCGCGCGACGCAGGAAATCGCCCGCCATGCGACGATCGGCATTTTTCTCACCCGGTGGCTTTTCAGTCCGCTCGGCCCCTACATGAACCTGGTGACCGGCGCGACGGGCTTTTCGTGGGCACATTTCACTGCGGCCGGCGTCGCCGGCGAGGCGGTGTGGGTCACCCTGCATGTCGGGCTCGGAATCCTCTTCAGCGACAATATCCTCGCCATCGCCGAGATCGTCGGCGACGCGAGCGGCTTCCTTGCCGCCGGGATCGTGGCGCTTCTCCTCGGCTGGCGCCTCGTCACCGTTCTCCGCCGCGGCAAATCCGGCCACATCTGACCGGTAGCGGACGCGAATCCGCCTTCATCGCCCGCGTCCCCATCTTTCGTCGCGGGAGGGCAATTCCCTTTTGCAGAATTGTCATGAGGCGATAGTATCAGGCAGCGGATGGTACAAGGATCGTGACCATGCTGATCATGACGTTCTGCGCGACTGCCCTGCTTATCCACCTCGTCAGCCTCGGCTGGATCTACCGGCGAAAGACAAGAACCCGCAAGGCGACCCACCCGGCGCAGACCGCCCGGCCCGCGGTCAGCATCCTGCGGCCGTTCTGCGGCATCGAGAACAATCTCGAAACGACGCTGCGATCGACCTTCCTTCTCGACTGGCCTGCCTATGAAGTCGTCTTCTGCGTCGAGGACGCCGACGACCCGGCCGTTCCACTGGTGAAACAGCTGATGGCGGAGTACCCGGACGTTGCCTCCTCGCTCCTCGTCGGAAACAGCCAGGTCGGCATCAATCCGAAGCTGAACAATCTGGTGAAGGGCTGGGATGCGGCGCGCTACCCGTGGATCGTGATCGCCGACAGCAACGTACTCGCGCCGAAGGACTATCTCACGCAGCTCTTCGCCCGCTGGGAGCCCGGCACCGGCATGGTCTGCTCGCCGCCGGCCGGAACGGAACCCGTCGGTTTTGCAGCCGAAGTCGAAGCCGCCTGGCTCGACAGCTTCCAGGCGCGCTGGCAGATGCTCGCCGACGAAATCGGCGTCGGCTTCGCACAGGGCAAGACCATGCTCCTCCACCGCGGCCTGATCGACCGCGCCGGCGGGTTTATCCGTCTCGCCGACGAGGTCGCGGAAGATGCCGCCTCCACCAAGATCGTGCGCGAGGCCGGGCTTTCGGTCCGCCTCGTCGACATTCCCTTCCCGCAGCCGCTCGGGCGCCGCACGTGGAAGGGCATCTGGCGGCGCCAGCTTCGCTGGGCACGCCTGCGGCGGGTGTCTTTCCCGCTGTTCTTCCTGCCGGAAATCCTGGTCGGCAGCGCCTTCCCGCTCACCGCCGCGATTGCCGGCGGTTTCGCCGGTCTCTGGTCGCCCGCGGCGGTGCTCGCCTATGCCGCCGTCTGGTACGGCTGCGAGCTTCTCGTCATCCGTGCCTTCGGCTGGCCGCTCGGCCGCAAGACGCCGTTCGCCCTCGTGCTGCGCGATCTTGCACTGCCGGTCCTCTGGCTGTCCGCGTGGTTCGGAAACGGCTTCGTCTGGCGCGGCCACCCGATGGCCGTTCAGCAGCAACTCGCCCCGCGCAATGCCTACCGCCTGCGCCACGCGATCGACCGGACAAAGGCGAAGGCGCGGGCATTCCGGTCGGCCTGGCACTGAGGCGAGGGAACAAAGACCGGGACGCATTGCCCCGGTCTCGTTTGCCGCATCTTACTTGAAACGCCCATGACGCTGCAGGACCTCGATCTTGTAGCCGTCCGGATCGGTCACGAAGAAGAACCGGGCGAAGAGAACCCCGTCGCGGTTGAACTCGACGAGTTTGCCGGGGTTCAGCCCGAGTTCGGTGAAGCGTGCGTGCTCCACATCGAGATCGTCGACCGACACGGCGAGGTGACCGTAACCATCCCCGAGGGCATAGCCCTCCTCGCGCCCCTTGTTGACCGTCAATTCGAGCTCGAATTCGCTCTCCGGATTGCTGAGGTAGATGAGCGTGAAGCTGTCGAAATCGAGCCTTTCGGCGACTTCGAGCCCGAACGCCTTGCGATAGAAATCCGTCGCGCGCGCCTCGTCGAGCACGCGGACCATCGAATGTATCATCTTTGCCAAGACCAACTCCTGTGCGGCTGAAAATTGTCGTGCGGGGCCCCTGGGCATGAGCAGACGGCACCGCTCACGTCTCTTCGCCCTCGCCGCTCTTCTCGTCCGGAATTCCGCGAGCATCAAGACCGTTCGCCACCGCCTCCAAATCCTCGAGCAGTCTTTGCAACTCGCGCGTCCGCTCGGTACCGAAGGCACGGGTGATCTCGCCGTATATCTCTTCGGATTGCGGCGCGACCTTTTCGATGAGCGCCAGACCAGCCTGGCTGATCGCGATGCGGGAGCGCCGGAGATCGTTCTCGTCCTGGTGACGCTCGATGAGCTGTCGCGTTTCGAGGTCCTTGAGGATACGCGAGAGGCTCGGTCCGAGCAGGAACGTCGCGCGCGCAAGTTCCGTCACCTCGATTTCCGGCACAGTCATCAGCGCGCGAAGGATGCGCCACTGCTGTTCGGTGATGTCGTGCACGCGCAGCGAATTGCGGAAATGCCGCATTATCGCTTCCCGGGCTCTGAGCAGCAGCATCGGCAGCGAGCGGGAGAAATGCCGCAGGCGGACGCGCGGCTGCCCGCCCTCCTTCGCCCTCTCCTGCTCGACCGTTTCGTCCGCCATTCCGTTACCGTCCCGAACCTTTCGAATCCGCCGCACCGCGTCACTTCAGGCTGCGGGCAACCCCGATGATCGTCGCGAAAGCCACGTCCATGTCGTCGCGCGCCCGCCGTTCAGCCCCAGAGCGCCGGATCGGGCGCCTGCATCAGCGAGCCCTCGTAGCGGATCGGGTCGTCGCGGTCGGCGGCGAGCAGCAGCGGCCCGTCGAGGTCGACGTAAGGCGCGCCCTGTGCCACGAGGAAGGCCGGCGCCATGGCGAGCGAAGTGCCGAGCATGCAGCCGACCATGATGTCGAACCCCTGCCGGATCGCTTCGTCGCGGAGCATCAGCGCCTCGGTGAGCCCGCCGGTCTTGTCGAGCTTGATGTTCACCGCGTCGTACTTGCCGGCAAGATGCGCAAGCGAGGCCCGGTCGTGGCAGCTCTCGTCGGCGCAGACCGGCAGCACGCGTTCGATCTCCGCAAGCGCACCGTCGTTTCCGGCGGCAAGCGGCTGCTCGACCAGCGCGACGCCGAGCCGCACGAGCGTCGGCGCGAGTGCCAGATACTGCTCGACCGTCCAGCCCTCATTGGCGTCGACGATGATCTTCGACCGCGGCGCACCCTGCCGGACCGCCTCGATGCGTTCGAGATCGCCCTCGCCCCCGAGCTTTACTTTCAGCAGCGGCCGGCCGGCATTGCGGGCGGCGGCCTCGGCCATCTTCTCCGGCGTGTCGAGCGAGAGCGTATAGGCCGTCTCGACGGGCAGAGGTGCTGGAAGCCCCGCGCACTGCCAGGCCGCCCGGCCCGCGCGCTTGGCTTCGAGATCCCAGAAGGCGCAGTCGAGCCCGTTTCGCGCCGCACCCGCCGGCAGTCGCGATTGCAGGTCGGCGCGGTCGAGACCCCGGCGGAGATCGGCCTCGAGCGACCGGATCGTCTCGATGACGCCTTCCACCGTCTCGCCGTAGCGCGCATAGGGCACGCATTCGCCGCGTCCGCGAAACGTCCCGTCAGAAACTTCGACGGTGACGACGCGGATCTCGGTGCGCGAGCCGCGCGAAATGGTGAAGGCGCCGGCGACAGGGAAACGCTCCTCCGTCACGGCGAGGGAAAGGGCCGGGTTCATCGCGTCGCGGGTCTCCGAACAGCTGTCGCGGAAAGCCCGCGAATCACCGCCCCCTTGCGTGCGGGGGCATTCCTTTCTATATCCCTCGGACGATCGGGGTAAGATCCCGGACTTGCCGAACGAGCGCGATTGCGCGCCCCGGCAGCAGGCGACAAGCGCCTGCCATAGACACCCGTTACCGATTTCAAGACTGGCGGAACGCCGTGAACACACTGGATTTTGACAAGAGGCCCGAAGATACGCGCGTCGTCGTCGCCATGTCGGGCGGGGTCGACAGCTCCGTCGTCGCCGGTATCCTGAAGCGCGAGGGTTACGACGTCCTCGGCATCACGCTGCAGCTCTACGACCACGGCGCCGCCGTCCACCGCGCCGGCTCATGCTGCGCCGGACAGGATATCGACGATGCGCGCCGCGTCTGCGAAACGCTCGGCATCCCGCATTACGTGCTCGACTACGAACAGCGCTTCCGCGACACGGTGATCAACCCCTTCATGGAAAGCTATGTCGCCGGCGAGACGCCTATCCCCTGTGTCGCCTGCAACCAGACGGTCAAGTTCGCCGATCTGCTCGCGACCGCCAAGGAACTCGGCGCCGATGCGCTGGCGACCGGCCACTACATCCGCTCGCGGGCGATGCCGTTGGCGAACGATCCCGGCCACCGCGCACTCTTCCGCCCGGTCGACAGCGAGCGCGACCAGAGCTATTTCCTGTTCGCGACGACGCAGGAACAGATCGACTACCTGCGCTTTCCGCTCGGCGGCCTCTCAAAGGCCGAAACCCGCGCGCTCGCCGAGGAAATGGGGCTCGTCGTTGCACAGAAGGCCGACAGCCAGGACATCTGCTTCGTGCCGCAGGGCAAGTATGCCGACATCATCACCAAGCTCCGGCCGGATTCGGCGCTCGGCGGCGACATCGTGCACATGGATGGCCGCGTGCTCGGCCATCACGAGGGCATCCTCCACTACACGATCGGCCAGCGGAAGGGTCTGGGCGTCGCGACCGGCGAGCCGCTTTACGTCGTCTATCTCGACGCCCGCTCGCGGCGCGTGATCGTCGGCCCGAAGGAGGCGCTCGACACCCGCCGGGTGTATCTGCGCGACATCAACTGGCTCGGTGACCGCACGCTTCGCGAAGAAGCCGCCGACGGCTTCGCCTGCTTCGCCAAGGTCCGCTCGACCCGCCCGCCAGCACCGGCGGTCCTGCATGCCGATGACAAGGGCGTCTATGTCGACCTCGAAATCGGCGAGGCTGGCGTCGCCCCGGGACAGGCCTGCGTGCTCTATTCGGCCCCCGGCCCCGATGCCCGCGTCTATGGCGGCGGCTTCATCGAACGCTCCGAACGCTCGGCCCCGGCCGAGGCTTCGCTGAAGGCGCTGCTCTCGGCGCCTGCCGCCGCCTGAGCGCGGAAGCGCCGAAAAAAGCCGCGCCGGACGGCCGCAAAAGGGCGCCGGCGGACGAGATTACAAAAGCGCCTCAAAAAGATGATCGGGCGCTTGACACCAACGGGAGCGGCACCTTATAAGCCGCTCATCCTGACGCCGGGGTGGTCAAAACGACCTCTTCACGGTGCCTGTGGCGGGGTAGCTCAGGTGGTTAGAGCAGCGGAATCATAATCCGCGTGTCGGGGGTTCAAGTCCCTCTCCCGCTACCATCATTACAGTTGTCCAGTCCGGATACATAGGCAACAATTTGCCCCCTGAGACATGGGTGACAACCTCGTGCCGAACGGTTGTCGATGGCTTGCACGGTTCTCTGTTCCAGGTCGATATATCAGAAATCATAGTGCATGAGGCTGACGAGCCAAATGCCGTCGTCGACTTGCCTGTACTTCGAAATCAATGCCTTCAGCATCCCGACCCGAAGCCATAGCCGCCTCGGCGGCCAATCTCGTGCGCACACCGGGTGTCGCGCGGATGGTTTCCGTCGGCGCGACACCCCTGTGCTGGAAGATTTGTGCTGGAAGACACCGCGCTGCGATGTCTTCTCGTTGGTCAAACGAGGGCTGCGGAGGCTGCCGCAATCCGCGAGAGTGCCTCGGTCAGTTCCGCCTCCGAAGTCGCATAGGAAATGCGGAAATACGGAGAAAGACCGAAAGCGGAACCCGGAACGACAGCGACGTCCACCGTTTCGAGAAGGTAGTCGGTGAAGTCGGTATCGCTCTCGATCCGCTTCCCGTCGGGCGTCGTGCGGCCGATCATGCCCTTACAGCTCGCAAACGTGTAGAACGCGCCTTCGGGCACACGGCACTCGATGCCGTCGATCTTGTTGAGGGCGGACACGACGAGATCGCGCCGCCGCCTGAAGCTCGCCTTACGGTCCGCGAGGAAGTCCTGAGGCCCGTTCAGCGCTTCGATCGCCGCCGCCTGGCTGACGGAACTCGGGCATGAGGTCGCCTGGCTCTGGATGACGGCCATCGCCTTGATCAGCGCCTTCGGACCACCCGCATAACCGATGCGCCACCCCGTCATGGCATAGGCCTTGGAGACGCCGTTGATGGTCAGCGCGCGGGACTTCAACGCGGGCTCCAGCGCGACCGGGGTCACGAAGTCGAAGTCGTCGTAGACGATGTGCTCGTACATGTCGTCGACCATGAGCCAGACATGCGGATGGCGCAGGAGCACGTCGAGCAGCGGACGATAATCCGCCTCGCCATAGGCCGCTCCGGAGGGATTGGAAGGCGAGTTCAGCAGGACCCACTTCGTCTTCGGGGTGATCGCCTTTTCGAGGCGGTCAGCCGTCAGCCGGAACCCGGATGCCGCATCACAGGGAATGAGCACCGGCACGCCGCCGCAAATCTCGATGATGTCCGAATAGGAGGTCCAGTAGGGCGTCGGAATGATCACCTCGTCGCCGGGGTCGATACTGGCCATGAAGGCGTTGAACAGGATCTGCTTGGCGCCCGTGGCGACCGTGATCTCGTCGACGGCGTAGTCCACGCCGTTTTCGCGGCGGAATTTCTCCGCCACGGCCTTCTTGAGCTCGGGCGACCCGTCAAGCGCGGTATATTTCGTCTCACCGCGGTCGATCGCCGCCTTCGCGGCTTCCTTGATGTTCTCGGGCGTGTCGAAATCCGGCTCACCCGCCCCGAGGACGATGACGGGCCGTCCTTCGCGCTTGCGGGCGACGGCCCGCGCGCCGATCATGAGGATCTTCGAGACGCCGATCGAGGCGATGCGCGACGCCGACCGGAACTCGGCTACAGGGGGTACTGCGATATCGGCCATGGCGCTCACTCGATCTCGAACGACACGCCCTGGGCGAGCGGAAGAGCCTTGGAATAGTTCACCGTGTTGGTCGCCCTGCGCATGTAGGCTTTCCAGGCATCCGATCCGGACTCGCGACCGCCGCCGGTCTCCTTCTCGCCGCCGAACGCGCCGCCGATCTCGGCACCGGACGTGCCGATGTTGACGTTGGCGATGCCGCAATCGGAGCCGTCGGCAGACAGGAAGCGCTCGGCCGCCCGCATGTCGAGCGTGAAGATCGAGGAGGAAAGGCCCGCAGACACCGCGTTGTGCTCCCGAAGGACCTCGTCGAAGTCCGAATACTTCATCACGTAGAGGATCGGGGCGAAGGTTTCTTCGAGCACCGGTCCGGCCTGCCGCGGCATCTCCACGAGCGCGGGCTTGACATAATAGGCGGTATCCTTGCCGGCCTCCGCGACGCGTTCGCCGCCGGTGATCGAGCCGCCTTCGGCGCTCGCCGCCGCGAGCGCCTTCTGCATGCCGTCGAATGCCGGCTTGTCGATGAGCGGACCGACAAGCGCCGAGGTCTCCAGCGGGTTTCCGACGGAGACGCTCTGATAGGCCTTCTTCAGGCGCGGCACGAGCTGGTCGTAGACGCTCTCGTGGACGAAGAGCCGGCGCAAGGTCGTGCAACGTTGGCCGGCGGTGCCCATGGCGCCGAACGCGATCGCCCGGAGCGCCATGTCGAGATCGGCCGAGGGGCAGACGATGCCGGCATTGTTGCCGCCGAGTTCGAGGACCGAGCGGGCAAAGCGCCGGGCGAGGCGTGGACCGACCTCCCGGCCCATGCGGGTCGAGCCCGTCGCGGAGACGAGCGCCACCCTGGGATGATCGACGAGGACCTCGCCGATCGCGCGGTCACCGACGAGAACCTGGGAGAGGTTTGCCGGAGCATCGCCGAAACGCTTGATCGCCCGTTGCAGGATGGCATCGGCGGCAAGGGCGGTCAGCGTCGTCTTTTCGGACGGCTTCCAGACCACGGGATTGCCGCAGACCAGAGCAAGCGCGGCATTCCACGCCCAGACGGCGACCGGGAAGTTGAACGCGGAAATGATGCCGACCACGCCGAGCGGATGCCAGGTCTCCATCATGCGGTGTCCGGGGCGCTCCGTCGCGATCGTGAGACCGTAGAGCTGGCGCGACAGGCCGACCGCGAAGTCGCAGATGTCGATCATCTCCTGGACCTCGCCGAGGCCCTCCGACGTGATCTTGCCTGCTTCGATCGAGACGAGCCGGCCGAGATCCGCCTTGGAGGCGCGCAGCTCCTCGCCGAGCAGGCGGACGAGCTCGCCGCGCTTCGGCGCCGGAACGAGCCGCCACTGCCGGAACGCCTCATGGGCGTCGTCGATCATCTTGCCGGCATCCGCGGCGGAGACGGTCCTCAGACGGCCGATCTCCTCACCGGATACGGGACTGTAGGCCGGCATGTCGCCCCCGGTCCACGCGTCGCGGCTCACGCCCAGTTTGTCGAGCAGGCTTGCGGCTTCTTTTTTTACATCGACGGCATTTGTCATTGGCATTCCTCGTTGATTCCCTGTTTTGCGGCTGACGCCGACCATTTTTCAAAAGCGCGCGGCGCCGATCCGGCCGGGCGACAGGACCGCCTTCAGTCCGGTCGCCAGCCTGCGTATTTCCGCGGGTGTGTATCGATCGTAATAGGCCTGGTTCTTTCTGCCGATCGCGTGCTCGGCGCTGAAACTCCCGCCGAAATCCCGAACGACGATGCCGAACACCCAGGTCCTCAGGGCGTCTTCGAAGCCGTCGTCCTGCAGCCGGGCATCGTCCCTTGCGACGACGAGGTTGAAATGCACGCCCCCGTCACCGACGTGGCCGAAGTCGCAGATGGCGACATCGGGGAAGCTCGACGGCAGCTCCCTCCTCATCCGGGCGAGGAAGGCCATGACGTCGCCGCGGCGAAACGAAAGGTCGAACGCGATCAGCCGGCCACGATGCTTGACGCCTTCGGACAGCGCGTGACGCATGGCCCAGATTTCCTGCGGCGGACCGACGAGCGCATCCGCGAGCAGGCCTTCGTGCGTCTCCCAGACCTCTTCCAGCACGGTCTCCAGCACCTCGTCGAGGCTCTGTTCACCCTTCCGCGGAGCATTCGATCTCGAAATCTCCGCAAGGATCACGAATTCGGGGACGATGCCGCCCTGGAACGGGTTGCGGAGCGAGGGGACGTGGTCGAGCGCGGCGCTGATCGCATTGCCCGACATGCCCTCAAAGGCCGAGAGATAGCCGCCGAGCGCAGCTTCCATATGGGAGAGAAGCTCAGGCACGCGATCGATCGAGGCCGGCATCAGCAAGGCGGTCGCGACCTGACGCGGCAGAGCCTCGAGGTTCAGCACGCATTCGGTGATCACGCCGTAGGCGCCGGACGTTCCGATGAATATCTGCTTGAAGTCGACACCGGTATTGTTCTTCCGCAACTCCGCCGAAAGATCGAGCACCGTCCCCTCTTCATCGGCGAGGACGACTTTCAGTCCGAGCGTGTTGCGACGCACGTCCCCGTATCGCAGGAACCTGGACCCGCCGGTGTTCGTGGCGAGCATCCCGCCCAGACGCGGGTCGGCGCCGAGATCGATCGGGAAGAACAGGCCTGCGTCTTCGAGCCGCGCGTTGAGGTCCGAGAGGCGAAGTCCTGCGCCCGCCCGCACCGAGCGGTTGGCGACGTCGAGATCGAAAACGCCGGTGAGGCGATCGAGGCTCAGCACGCCCTGTGTTCCGGTCGCATCGGGCGTGGAGCCGGAAACGAGACCCGTGTTCCCCGACTGGGGCACGAGGGGGATATCGTTGCGGACGCAGTAGGAGACGACGGCGGATACCTGTTCGGTCGACGAGGGTCGCGCGACGAAGGCCGCGCGACCCTCGTCGTAGCGCGCACCCGTCGCATAGGCCGCCATGTCAGCCTGATCGTCGAGCACGGCGGCTTCCCCGATCAGGCTGCGGAGCGCCGCGATATGCGCGGACAGATCCATCGAAGCCGTCACTCTGCAGCCGCCGCCAGCCGGCCGTCGCCGAGACAACGATCGATGGACGCCTGCATGATCGCGGCATAGTGGGCGAATTCGTCCAGTACGCTCGCGCCGAGATCCCGCTCGAACATCCGCTGATTGGGGCTGGCAACGAATTCCTGCGTGGCATCGTCGCCGAGGTTGGACTGGAATATGCCGGCGGCGCTGACGGGCAGGAAGTCCTCATAGGTGATCGGGTCGAACTGCACGAGGCCGTTCGCGATCGCGGTTTCGAGGTCCATGCCGGTCCTGTCGGCCTTTTCGCCGGCCGGGGTGAACGAATAGCTGAAGTAGCCGAGCCCGGCCTTGCGGATCGCGTTCCAGTCGTCGGGAAACGCCTTGAAGACGTCGGCGAGAGCCGCCTCGTATTCGGCGGCGTTGGAACCGTCCGCCGCCGGCCGGCAGCGCTCGCGCGTCTCGTTCAGCAGACGATCGTAGAGCGCCCTGCCCTTGGGCGTCAGCGCCACACCCCGCTGCTCGATCTCGCCGAAACGGGCCGTATGCGAACCGGAGCGCCAGCCACCCTTACCGTCCTCGAACGCCACCGCTTCCTCGAGCGCCTTGAAGGACGTCTGGCGCAGCAGGATGGGGCATTGACGGGTCGGCGGCCCCTCCACGATCGCCTTGGGGGAAATCCCCTCGCCCGGCATCCGGCGCTGGACCTCGTCGATGTCGAGCGTGCGGGGCGTCAGGTGATTGATGTGAGGACCCCTGAAGGACACGACATCCGCAACGAGACGGTGCGCATCGTGGAGGCGACGGTACATTTCGGCGCTGACGATCGCCTTGTCGTGCCAGCGGAAGGTCTGCAGGACCTCCTCGACGAACCGCGAGGCGTCGTCCCGGTCGAGCCCGCCCTGCTCCTCGGCCTTATCGAGGAGTTCGAGTGCCCCGTCGGTGAAGATCTTCCGCTTCGACAGGACCTCCGCCGCATCGGCGCGCAGCTGCTCGTCCCGGACGAGGTCCAGCCGGAGCAACGAGGTGAAGATGCGGAACGGGTTGAGCTTCAGGGCCGCGTCGCCGACGGGGCGGAAAGCCGTCGAATGGACGGGGACGCCGGCCGTGGAAAGGTCGTAATAGCTGACCGGATGCATTCCCATCACCGCGAACACGCGCCGTATCGTGGACAGCTCCTGCGCCGTGCCGAGCCGGATCGCACCGTGGCGCTCCTCGGAGATGCGATCGAGCGTATCGGTCTCGGCGAGACGTTGCCTCATCCCCGGGTTTTCGGCAAGCACCTCCTCGTTCACCTTGGCGACCAGCGACATCAGGGTTCCGTAAGCGGGAACCTCGTTGCGGTACATTGCCGACATCGCCGCCGAAAACGCGGCGCGGATGCTGTCGGAGGAAACGAATTCAGTTTTTGTCATGGGGCCCAACTCGCGGTTGACTACAGGCGGTTCATTCATATTCTGCACTATACCGATGCGAATTCGGGCTGTAATGCGACGCTTTCTGATAGCTTGATGCGAGAACGGAATGAAACTCAACCGCGCGATGATCCCGGACATAACCGTCCTCCAGGCCTTTGAATGCTGCGCCCGGCACGGAAATTTCACGCTGGCCGCCGCCGAACTCAACCTGACCCAGAGCGCCGTCAGCCGGCAGATCAGGGCGCTTGAAGAGCAGCTCGGCATCACCCTGTTCGAGCGCATCCGGCAAAGAGTGGTGCTCTCCGCCACCGGGCAGGTCCTCCTGCCGGAAGTGCGCCAGCTGCTCGAGAGGACCGAGGACATGGTGCTGCGCGCCAAGGCCTCGTCGGACGGCAAGAAGGTGCTTTCCGTGGCGACGCTGCCGACCTTCGGAAGCCGCTGGCTGGTGCGTCGGCTGCCCGAATTCCTCGACCTGCACCCGGGCACGGCCGTCGATGTCGCATCGCGGTCGGAACCGTTCGATTTCAAGGTCGATCGCTTCGATGTCGCCATCCATTACGGGCAGCCGATCTGGGCGCATGCCGTGTGCACCTATCTCTGCGGCGAGACGATCGTACCGGTCGCGAGCCCCGCGCTGATCGCGCGGTTTCCGGCGGAGGTCCCCTCCGACCTCTCCAGGGCGCCGCTTCTCCATCTCACCACGAGGCCGAGGCTGTGGGGAGAATGGTTTTCGATGAACGGCCTCGAAGCCCTGGACGCTTTCCATGGAAACCGGTTCGACCAGTTCAACATGGTCATCGAGGCGGCCGTCGCCGGGATGGGATTCGCCCTCGTCCCGCGCTACCTGATCGAGGGCGAACTCGAGTCCGGCGGCCTCGTGACCGTCATGGACCGGCCGATCACGACCGACAACAGCTATTACATCGTCACGCCGGAGGACATGAAGGGAAGTTCGCTCGCAACGGACTTCCAGAACTGGCTTTTGTCGCAGGTCCAGACCGGACAGGGTGCCTGACCCCTTCCACGCAGGACAACCATGCACGCGTTCACTGCTGCCCCCGCTACCGCCAGCTTGTCAAAAACCACTCAGGCTCCGCCGCCGGTCGGGATGTCTCCCTCCGGGTCGGTTACCTCAGTCTCGGACGCAGCGCCGCGAGGGGCCTGTCAGAGTATGAATATGTGGCTCCTTGCGGCGCCCCGTTCGGCGTTCTTTCCCGCTGCATGCGTCTCTCTGGCAGGCGGCGCCTTTGCCGGAACTTCAAGTTCCGACATCGGCCGGGCGCGGATCGGATCGAAGCGCGCATCCTGTGACGGACCTTCGCTCGAGCCTGGCCGGTGACCCGGGAGGTTCCCGCCGGATGGTACCGTCCGGCCTGACCCCGCCCGGCAGATGGAGGAGCGGCATTTGCGCCGGCTCGTTCCACCCCGCCGTCTTTTCGCCGGGGGGCTTTTTCAAGCTCCCGGGCGCCTGTCTGTGTGCCTCTGAGGCACGCCCGCATTCACGGCGGTGGGGGGCGAGCCGGTCCGGGCCTTCCCGCCTTCCGCCTCCCGCGGGGGGAGACCGTTGCAGCGGCCGGGGCTTTCGACCTGCGACAGTCGTCGACCCCGGCGCCGGTCCCGCCTCGCCGGACTTCGCATGGTCCGGTGTATCTGATGGCGGAACGAGGTGATTCTACGACAGGTCGGAAGGGGGTGAATGAAAATGGGTATCGGTGATTGATTTTACTGGGGAATTTCGAGCGACGGCCGGAAGAGGGGGGCTTGGACGCTCTCCGACCTCCGCCGGCCTGTACGTGGATCCTCGGGTCAAGCCCGAGGATGACGGGAGTGCGGGGTGGCGTGGTGCCCAAAGAAGCCTTGCTGTGCGTAGACGTGATCGGGAAGCCTGAGGCAGCGCTCAAGACCGATGCTGGGACTTGTGTAGACCTGTCGGTAGTGCACCCCAGCGACACATGAAAGGTCGTCATCCTCGGGCTTGACCCGAGGATCCACGCCGTGTTGCCGGCCGCGGGAGGGGGAGGGTCGGACCGCAGGTCCGGGGTGGGGTGATCCATGATGTCGTCACCCCCACCCGCGCGTTCCGCGCGACCTCCCCCCTCAAGGGGGAGGTGGGAGGGCCTCGTCGCCGCAATCGATTCACTGGATCGATTGCCCGGCTGTCCCGGTCGCTTCTCACCCCCACAAGGCGAGATAGGTGGCGGAGCGTTGCAGTCAGCCGTGAGTGCGAAGGTAAGGGACGCAACGAGCGTCTGTGGATCCTCGGGTCAAGCCCGAGAATGACGGGAGTGTGCGGGAATCGTGGTGCCCAAAGAAGCGTTGCGGTGCCCTGACGCGATCGGGAAGGCTGAGGTGGTACCCGAGATTGATGCCAAGAACTTGCGCAGATCTCTCGGTAGTGCACCTCAGCGACACATGAAAGGTCGTCATCCTCGTCCTCGGGTTAAACCCGAGGATGACCCGAGGATGACCCGAGGATCCACGCCGTCCTGCCACTCGCGCGACGGTGTCCTTGCAGCAGGGGAGCTCGGCCAATGTGCGGGGATAGCCACCCTCCCCCATATCCCGCGCCTTGACACATCCAATCCATCCATTATTCTGGATATATGGATGAAAAGAATGTCATCGCGGCGCTGGCCGCGCTTGCGCAGCCGACGCGGCTGCAGACCTTTCGCCTGCTGGTGGCGCGGGAACCGGACGGTGTGCCGGCGGGAGAGCTGGCGCGGCTTGCCGGCGTGCCGCAGAACACCATGTCGGCGCATCTCTCGACGCTAGCCCAGGCCGGGCTGGTCACGGGCGAGCGGCAGGGCCGGTCGATCCTCTACCGCGCCGATCTCGCCTGCTTCCGGGCGATGACGCTCTATCTTCTCAAGGACTGCTGCGGCGGCAATGCCGAACTCTGCGCGCCGCTGATCGCCGACCTCGCGCCCTGCTGCCCGCCGGCCGCCTGCACACAATGACCGCCCTCACGCCGCACACAACCGACGGACGACGACCATGACCGACAGGATCTACAACGTGCTCTTCCTCTGCACGGGCAATCCCGCCCTCTCCATTCTCGCAGAAGCGCACCGGCTGAAGCAGATCGGCGCCATGGAAGGCGCAAGCCATGCGGCCGCCGATACGGCCGGCGGAAAGGTCGCCTGATGTCCACCTTCGAACGCTACCTGACGGTCTGGGTCGGTCTCTGCATCGTCGCCGGCATCGTGCTCGGCCATCTCTTCCCGGCGCTCTTCCACGCGATCGGCGCGCTGGAAATCGCCAAGGTCAACCTGCCGGTCGCCGTGTTGATCTGGCTGATGATCGTGCCGATGCTCTTGAAGATCGACTTCGCAGCGCTGGCCGAGGTCGGCCGCCACTGGCGCGGCATCGGCGTCACCCTGCTGGTCAACTGGGCGGTCAAGCCCTTCTCGATGGCGCTGCTCGGCTGGCTGTTCGTCGGCTGGCTCTTCCGGCCCTACCTTCCGGCGGGCCAGATCGATTCCTACATCGCCGGCCTCATCATTCTCGCCGCCGCCCCGTGCACGGCGATGGTCTTCGTCTGGTCGAACCTGACGAAGGGCGAACCGCATTTCACCCTGACGCAGGTGGCGCTTAACGACGCGATCATGGTGGTCGCCTTCGCGCCGATCGTCGCCCTGCTGCTCGGGCTTTCGGCGATCACCGTCCCGTGGGACACGCTCGTGCTCTCGGTGGTGTTCTACATCGTCATCCCGGTCGTGGTGGCGCAGCTCCTGCGACGCCGGCTGCTTGCCGCCGGCACGCCGGGAAGGCTCGAACGCCTGCTCGCCCGGCTGCAACCGCTGTCGCTCGTCTCGCTGCTCGCCACCCTCGTCCTGCTCTTCGGCTTCCAGGGCGAACAGATCATCGCGCAGCCGGCGGTCATCGGCCTGCTTGCCGTGCCGATCCTGATCCAGGTCTATTTCAACTCGGGGCTCGCCTATCTCCTCAACCGCTGGTCCGGCGAAGAGCACTGCGTCGCCGGGCCCTCGGCCCTCATCGGCGCCTCGAACTTCTTCGAGCTCGCCGTCGCCGCGGCAATCAGCCTCTTCGGCTTCCAGTCGGGGGCCGCACTCGCGACCGTCGTCGGCGTGCTGATCGAGGTGCCGGTCATGCTGTCGGTCGTCTGGATCGTCAACCGCAGCAAGGGATGGTACGAACGCGGCGCCGCCGTCTCCCGCGGCACCTTGACCGAAAAGGCCTGAACATGGACGTCGTCATCTACCACAACCCCGCCTGCGGCACCTCGCGCAACACGCTAGCGCTGATCCGCCACGCCGGCATCGAGCCGACGGTCGTCGAATACCTGAAGACGCCGCCGGGCCGGGAAGAGCTCGCAGCGATAATCCGCGATGCCGGGCTCTCCGTGCGCGAGGCGATCCGCGAGAAGGGCACGCCCTATGCCGAGCTCGGCCTCGACGACCCGGCGCTGACCGACGAGCAACTGCTCGACGCCATGCTCGCCCACCCGATCCTGATCAACCGGCCCTTCGTGGTGACGCCGCTCGGCACGCGGCTCTGCCGGCCCTCGGAGGCCGTGCTCGACATCCTGCCGGCTGATGCCTTCAACGACGCCTTCGCCAAGGAGGACGGCGAACAGGTTCTCGGCGAGAGAGGCGAACGCCTCTAGGGCGCACGGTCGAAGCCGTCGGCAAAGCGGTCGTCGTCGAAGGGATAGAGGAACCGCCCGAGCCTTCGGAAGCCGGGATCGGAAAGCTCCCGGAAGAAGCCGATCGGATCGCGGCGGTAGCTCGCCGCATCTTCGGCCGAGCCAAGCCGGGCGACGAGCGGCGCGACGACCGGCGGCAGGAGATGCCGCCAGCCGAGGAGGCCGTAAGGACCGGAAGGCCGCCAGGGCGCGGCGCGGCGGCGCGTTCCGACGAGCCGGCGGCTTTCCGCCGGCACCCCCTCCTCGCGCCAGGCGACCATCTGCGAAAGGCACGCCTCGAAGCTGCTCGCGGCCCCGGTCAGCGGATCGAAATAGCGCGGATAGAGGAGATAGACGCCGGCAAACAGCGCCTCGAGGCTGAGCTTGCGACCGCGCCGCGGATTGGCCTGCCGGTCGTCGGTGAGGCCCCAGCCGGCATAGAAGGGCGAGCCGATCACCGTCACCGGCTTGCGGCGCAAGAGCGCCTCGAAGCCGGCGAGCGAGGTGATCGTGTAGACATGGTCGGCGGCCTCCAGCACGTCCGGAAGCGGCACCGGGTCGGTCAGGATATCGCAGAGATGCGCGACCTCCTTAGGATCGGACTGCGCCTTGCGCACGCCCTTCAGCACGTCGGGATGCGGCTTGTAGACGATGCGGGCGCCGGGATTTTCTTCAGCCGCGAGCCGCACGAGATCGTTGTTGCGGAAGAGCCGGTCGCAGCCGAAGCGGATCGACGCATCGTCCTCCACCTGCCCGACCACCAGCACGCTGCGGCGTCCGTCCCCCCTTGCCGGTGCGGTCCGCGCGGCCTGCGGCGCGTTGTATTTGCTGACACGGCTCTCGAGGAGAGCCGCGATGCCGGCGCTTGCCCGCGCCAGAAGCGCGGGATCACCCTCGAAATCGTGGGTTTTCAACAGGTCCTCGAGGTCGGACGGGCCGCGGGCGTCGAAATAGGGGCGCTTGCCGTCGACCGTCAGCGAGAAGGGCGCGCTCTGCCCGGCGCTCGACTGCAGCGAGCGCAGGAAGCCGTCCTCGAGAAAGTGGACGGGAATGCCGTGCGCCGCGGCATGAGCGCGCGCAGCCTCCGGCAGGTTCGGCCCCCAGACCACGAAGGCGGTCTTTCCGAGCGCGGCGATCCGCGGCGCCCAGACAGTGCGGAACTCCTCGTCGCCGAGATGAAAGGGGATGTAGTGGAAGCGCCATTCCGGAAAATAGGCCTCCAGCAGCCGCCTTTTCCACTGGTGGATATGGAAGGCGACGACCGGCAAGGGCGTCGGCCGGATGCTCATTGAATGTTCCTTGCTCGCTGGCCACGGACAACCTGAGACTGCCTTTACCCTGTCTTCGCGCGATCCGCCAGTTCCGGCGGCGAAGCGCTACGGCGACGCAAAACGGCGATCGGAAAACCTTTCGTTAAATTTTAGCTAATAGGATCGCCAGCCGAAGTGAGGATTAGCGATGCGTGGCGTAATTGTCGTTGGCCTTCTGCTGGCATTGACCGCTTGTGCGAAACCGCCGAGCCAGACCCGAAATGCCTGCGCGATATTCGAACAGCGTGACGGGCTGTTCAACAACTGGCGGCGGGCGGCAAAGGGTGCCGAACGGGAATACGGCGTGCCCGTGCCGATCCTGATGGCGACGATCTACACGGAATCGAATTTCAAGCACAATGCGCGCCCGCCGCGCACCAAGCTCCTCGGTTTCATTCCGTGGAAGCGCAAGTCGACGGCCTACGGCTATTCGCAGGCGCTCGACGGCACCTGGGAACGCTACCAGCGCGAGACCGGCCGCTGGTCGGCACGGCGCACCGATTTCTCAGACGCGATGTCCTTCATCGCCTGGTATCACCGCGAAAGCGCGGTGAAGAACGGCATCCCGCTCAACGACCCCTACCAGCTCTACCTCGCCTACCATTCCGGCCATGCCGGCTATGCCAAGGGCAGCTGGAGAAATAACAGTGAAGCGCTCTCCGGCGCCAAGCGCTTCACCGAGATCACGTATACCTACGCCCGCCAGTTGCAGAGCTGCCCGGATTGAGAAAGCCGGCGCGGGGGCCTGAAGCGCTCGTCCCCCACCGGCCATGCCTTTGCGCTGTACGGCGTGGATCCTCGGGTCAAGCCCGAGGATGACGGGGTATCCGCCGACCCGCGCCCAAAGACAGCTTGGGGAACGGGATGACGTTCCACGGGGGGACTTGATGCCCGAACTCGCGCAGACGGCGCGGTGAGATACCGCTTTGCGAGACATGGAAGATCGTCATCCTCGGGCTTGACCCGAGGATCCACGACCGCACGCGACGTCCTTACGTCCCCGTCATCGCCTCGCATACGCCCGGCTCTTCTCCCCAGCGGGGAGAAGAGGGAAGTCCAAATATTCCGGAAGGGCGCCCTACTCGGCGTCGCCCGCAGCCTGGATGGCGGAAATCTGCCAGTCGGTTCCGGACCGGCGGACGAAGGTCCAGATCTCGGTCGATTCGGCGAGATTGTCCGGGTCGCCGCTCACCACCTTGCCGGTCGCGCGGTCGCGCAGCACGTCGATGCTCTCGTAGCGCATGGCGACGGTCGCATAGTCGACACTGCCCTCGCGCCAGGCTTCGGCGACATCACCCTGCAGCAGGCGGACGTCGCGCACCTCGTTCTTCACGCCCTTCGTGGCGTTCTCGCTCAATTCCTCGGCGAGGTAGGACATCGCCTCCGGCGTGGTGATGCGGCGGAGTGCCGAATAATCCTCGGCCATGTAGGCGGTCTGCATTTCCTTGAGCAGGCCGTCGAAGCGGTCGAGGTCGGCCTGGCTGATGCCGATCTCGTCGGCGGAAGCAGACGGTGTGCGCGGCGCGGCGGACGCGGACGAGCCACCGAAATCGACACCGCCCATGCGCGGGATATGGAAGCCGGGACCGGTCGCCACATTGCTGCGGGCCGAAGCGCCGGCGCCCGAATAGGCGGTCTGGCGATTGCCGAACATGCGCATGGCGAAGCGGATCGCGAAGAAGATCAGCGCGCCCTGCAGCAGAAGGCCGAGGAAGCCGAAACCACCGCCGAAGCCCGAGCCCATCAGCATGCCGAAAAGGCCGCCCATCAGGAGGCCGCCCATCAGGCCGCCGGCGAGACCGCCGAACAGGCCACCGGTGCGTCCCGTCTGGTTCGGGGCGGTTGCCGGGCGGGTGGTCTGGCCCTGCGGCGTCATGCTGCGTTCGATCGGGGATGCCGGCGCGGGGGCCGTGCGGGTAACGGGCGGAGCGCTGTAGGTGCGGGTGCCGCGGCTGCCGAACCCGCCGAAGCTTCCGGCGCGTCGCGCCTCCGCGAGGTCTGCCACGCTGACGACGACCGCAAGCGCGATCGCCAGTATCCCGAAGAATTTTCCGTATTGCCGCATCATGCCTTCCTGCATTTCCTCCGTCGCCGGAATGGCGACCGATACGCCCACCATATGGAGAGCGTGGCAGGCGAGTTGAAGGGCAAAGCGTCAAAATCAACCGGAAAGTCTCGTCGCGGCGAGATGGGCTCATGGTCAGGGCCGGAACAGCACCGGCACCATGGAGGCGACCAGCAGCACGGCCATCGCGCCATTGAACCAGACGATGCGCCTGCCGTCCCCGATGGCACGCCGCAGCGCCTGCCCGAAGAGCGACCAGACGCCGATCGAGGGCACGTTGACCACCGCGAAGACGGCGATCAGCAGCATCAGGCTGGCGAGATAGCGGGACGGATCGGTGTAGGAAACCGTGACGATCAGCGCCACCGTCCAGGCCTTCGGATTGACGAGCTGGAAGAGCGCCGCCTCGATGAAGCCGATCGGCCGCGCCATCGAGGGGTCGCCGGCGGTACCGGCCGCGCCGCTCCGGGCGATCTTCACGGCGAGCCAGAGGACATAGACCGCGCAGAGGATCTTGAGCGCGAGGTAGACGGCCGGCGACATCGCGAGCACCTCGCCGAGCCCGAGGCCGACGAGCAGGACCATGGACAGGAAACCGCAGGTCACGCCGAAGAGGAGCGGCAGCGAACGGACGAAGCCGAAGTTCATGCCGGAAGCGAGCAGCATGACGTTCGACGGGCCCGGGGAGATCGACATGACGAGGGCGAAGCCGGCAAGGGCGAAGAGATTTCCGGAGAACATGGGGACCTCTCGCGTGGTCTGTTTGAGGGCACAATGCGATCGGCGACCCGATCACGCCCGGATGTTGACATGCGAGAAGCGCGGGCGCAGCCTCGGATAATCCCATGTTTTTATCCAAACGTCCCGAGATCGATGGCTATGAATAAGAATGACATCCTGACCGGCATATTTTCGGCGCTGCGCCTCGAAACCCGGCTCTACTTCGAGGCGGCGTTTCCGAAGGCGTTTTCGGTCGGCCTGCCGACGGAGCGGCAGCATATCCGCTTTCACGTGGTGCTCGACGGCGAAGCCTGGATCCGCGTCGGAGACGAGGAACCGCAGAGGCTCGTCGAAGGCGATCTCGCGATCGTGCCGCACGGCAGCGTGCAGATCGTCTCCGATCAGCCGATGCGGCCGCCCGTCGATCTTGCGGAGGTGCTGGCGCAGCATCCGCCGCAAGACGGCGTGGTGAACACAGGCGGCAATCCGGCGACGCGCCTGCTCTGCGGCTTCTGCGCCTTCGACGAGGCGATCACCCATCCGCTGATTGCCGGGCTGCCGGCGCTTCTGGTCGTGCGCCCGGGCGAACTGCGGGACGAGGCGGCCGCCGCCGCGGCACTCCGGCTGCTGACGATGGAGGCGACCGGCCGGAAACAGGGGATGCCGGCGATCGTCACGCGGCTCGTCGAAATCATCCTGATCCAGACGATCCGCCGGCTTTCCATGGACGAGGAGGCCCGCACCGGCTTTGTCGCCGCGCTCGCCGACCGGCGGCTCTTGCGCGCCTTGCACGCCATGCACGATGCACCGGAACACGACTGGACGGTCGATCGGCTGTCGAAGGTCGCCGGCATGTCGCGCAGCCGGTTCGCCGCGGAGTTCGCCGCCGATGTCGGCCTGCCGCCCATCGAGTATCTCACCGCCTGGCGGCTGGCAAAGGCAAGGGCGCTGCTCGCCCGCTCCGGGCTGGACGTCACCGATATCGCCGAGCGCTGCGGCTACCGCTCCCTGCCCTCCTTCTCCCAGCGCTTCAAGGCGGCCTTCGGCGTCTCGCCGGCGCGCTTCCGCCGGGAGAGCCGCGGTCAGGCATGAAAAAGCCCGGCGCGGAAATTCCGCACCGGGCTTCGGTTGTTTCCTTGGGAGGAGGAAATCAGTCGACGTTGAAGACGAGCGGCTTCGCCTGCTTGATCGCCGGGTTGGCGGTCAGCTTGTCGAGCACGGCCTGATCGACGGCGCCGTCGACATAGAGAAGGGCGATCGCGTCGCCGCCTTCCTTCTCGCGGCCGAGCTGGAAGTTGGCGATGTTGACGCGCGCCTCGCCGAGGGTGGTGCCCATGAAACCGATCATGCCGGGGACGTCGGTATTGGAGATGTAGATCATGTTCTGACCGACATCGGCGTCCATGTTGATGCCCTTGATCTGGATGAAGCGCGGCTTGCCGTCGGAGAAGACGGTGCCGGCGATCGAGCGGGTCTGGTTGTCGGTCGTGACCGACAGCTTGATGTAGCCGTCATAGACGCCCGTCTTGTCGCGCTTCACCTCGGAGAGGATGATACCCTTTTCCTTGATCATCACCGGCGCCGAAACCATGTTGACGTCCGCCACCTGGTTGCGGATGAGGCCGGCGAGCAGCGCGCTCGTCAGCGCCTTGGTGTTCATCGTCGCGGTGACACCGTCGTAGAGGATCTCGATTTCCTTGATCGGACTTTCGGTGACCTGGCCGGCAAAGGCGCCGAGCACGTCCGCGAGCCGGATGAAGGGCTTCAGGATCGGGGCTTCTTCCGCCGAGATCGACGGCATGTTGATGGCGTTGGAAACGGCGCCGTTGATGAGGTAGTCCGACATCTGTTCGGCGACCTGCAGGGCGACGTTCTCCTGGGCTTCCGTCGTCGAGGCGCCGAGATGCGGCGTGCAGACGACGTTCGGCAGACCGAAGAGCGGGCTTTCCGTTGCGGGCTCGACCTCGAAGACGTCGAAGCCGGCGCCGGCGACGTGGCCGGACTTGATCGCTTCGGCGAGCGCTGCCTCATCGACCAGGCCGCCGCGGGCGCAGTTGATGATGCGCACGCCGGGCTTCGTCTTGGCAATCGCTTCCTTGCCCAGGATGCCGCGGGTCTTGTCGGTCATCGGCACGTGCAGGGTGATGAAGTCTGCCTTGGCGAGCAGTTCATCGAGCTCGACCTTGGTGACGCCCATCTCCTCGGCGCGCTCCTTCGACAGGAAGGGGTCGTAGGCGAGCACGTGCATCTTGAGTCCAAGAGCACGCGAGCAGACGATCGAGCCGATATTGCCGGCACCGATAACGCCGAGCGTCTTGCCGGTAATCTCGACACCCATGAACTTCGACTTTTCCCACTTGCCGGCCTGGGTCGAGGCGTCGGCGGCAGGCAACTGCCGGGCGACGGCGAACATCAGCGCGATGGCATGTTCGGCGGTGGTGATCGAGTTGCCGAACGGGGTGTTCATGACGATGATACCGCGGCGCGAGGCGGCCGGGATGTCGACATTGTCGACGCCGATGCCGGCGCGGCCGATGACCTTGAGATTGGTCGCAGCCGCAATCAGCTTTTCCGTCGCCTTGGTGGCGGAGCGGATGGCGAGACCATCGTAATTGCCGATGATTTCGGCGAGCTTTTCCTTGTCCTTGCCGAGCTTCGGCTGGAAATCGACTTCGACGCCGCGATCGCGGAAGATCTGGACGGCGGTTTCCGACAGTTCGTCGGATACGAGAACGCGAGGTGCCATGACGAGGCCTCCTTCAAAGAGTTCGTGTGTCAGAATTCGGGAAAGAGGGCTTCGCCCGCAGGCGAAGCCGGATCGGCGTCAGGCCGCAGCCTTGGAAAGCGTCGCCTTCTGGGTGCGGTAGGCCCAGGCGAGCCACGGCATCAGTGCTTCCATGTCGGCCTTCTCGATGGTCGCACCGGCCCAGATGCGAAGTCCGGACGGCGCGTCGCGATAGGCGCCGATGTCGTAGGCGACGCCTTGCTTGTCGAGCAGGTTGACGATGCCCTTGGCGAAGGCGGCCTGTGCGTCGGCGTCGAGCGCCAGAACGTCCTTGTCGACGATCGTCAGGCAGACGGAGGTGTTGGAGGCCGTCGCCGGGTCCTTGGCGAGGTTGGCGATCCAGTCGTTCGCCGCGACGAAGTCGGCGATCACCTTGGCATTGGCGTCGGCGCGGGCCATCAGGCCCTCGAGGCCGCCGATCGACTTCGCCCAGAGGAGCGCATCGATATAGTCCTCGACGCAGAGCATCGACGGCGTGTTGATGGTCTCGCCGGTGAAGATGCCCTCGATCAGCTTGCCGCCCTTGGTCATGCGGAAGATCTTCGGGAGCGGCCAGGCCGGGGTGTAGCTTTCGAGCCGTGCGACGGCGCGCGGCGACAGGATGAGCATGCCGTGGCCGCCCTCCCCGCCCAGCACCTTCTGCCAGGAGAAGGTGACGACGTCGAGCTTGGCAAAGTCGAGGTTCTGCGCGAACGCCGCCGAGGTGGCGTCGCAGATCGTCAGGCCCTTGCGGTCCGCCGGGATGAAATCGGCATTCGGGACGCGAACACCCGAGGTGGTGCCGTTCCAGGTGAAGACCACGTCGCGGTCGAAATCGACGGCGGAAAGATCGGGAAGCTCGCCGTAAGTCGCTTCGAACTTGCGGACGTCCTGAAGCTTCAGCTGCTTGACGACGTCGGTGACCCAGCCGGCGCCGAAGCTTTCCCAGGCGAGCATGTCGACGCCCCGCTCACCGAGCAGCGACCAGAGCGCCATTTCGACGGCGCCGGTGTCGGAGGCGGGCACGATGCCGATGCGGTAGTCCGCCGGCACGTTCAGGATTTCGCGGGTGAGGTCGATGGCCTGCTTCAGCTTGGTCTTGCCGACCTTGGCGCGGTGCGAACGACCGAGCGGAGCATCAGCGAGCGCTTCGAGCGACCAACCGGGGCGCTTCGAGCAGGGGCCAGAAGAAAAGTGAGTGTTCGCCGGACGCGCGGCGGGGGCGACGATATCAGCCATATAGATACCCTTCCAGGTAATTAGCCTCTCGTTGGGGAGAGGTGTCCCGCCGTCGTCGTTAGTCCTCCGCCCTTTTCCAGTCAAGCGCTTTGTGTCGCGATCCGGAGGATTTTTGCCGCAACCGTTGTAGTCAAAACGTCGCACGTCGCCGGCACGCGGTCCGGCAAACTCTCGCGATGCAATGAAAAAAGCTTTGTTTACCAGAGGCTCACGCGCACGCCGGCGCGGAATTCGTGGCGCCGGAGGCCGGCGTCCTCGCCCGAGCTGCCGCCGGAGAACATCGCTCCGCCGGCGATGTCGGAAAAGCGATAGCCGATATCGAGCTTCACGCGGTCGCTGACGCTGTAGCTGACGCCCGCCATCAGGGCATAGGTGAAGCGCCAGCCGTCCTCGCCGGCGTAGCGTTCGTCGGCAAAGGTCGCGCCGCCGCAGGCGCCGCTGCCGTCGACGCAGCTCGCGCTTGCGGTGAAGGTTCCCCAGGCGACGTGGGTGGCGCCGATGCCGGCGCCGACATACGGGGTGAAGCCGGAGACGTTCAGGAGATCGACATAGCCGTTGGCCATGAGGCCGTAGGCGCGGAAATCCGCCTTCCCGTCATAGGCGCAGCCGGTGCCGGCGGGCGCCGCACCCGAACAGGGCTGTGCGCTGCGCCCCGAGCCTTCGAAGGTTCCCTCGAAGAATTCCCCCGTCAGGTCGGCGCGGAAGAGGTCGTTGAACTGGTAACCGATGCCGGCGCCGCCGGAGAGCGGCTTGCCGAATCGCGAATCATCGAAGTCGCCCGAGTTGACGCCGTCGTTGAAGCGATAGGAGGCATCGTCGTCGCCGGTCCAGGGGGCATAGCCGAGATCGGCGCGCAGATAGAGCCCGGCCTTGGGCTCGCCGGCGGTGATGTCGACTTCCGGTGCGTCGATGAGATCCTTGTCCTCGGCGCGCGCCGAACCGGCGACGGCTGCGAAGGCAAGAACGGTGGCGGCGAAGAGGCGGGCCGGCTTCATGGCATTTTTCCTGTTCGGGCAAGCGCGCGCCGCCCGGACCAACGATCATCAGACCGCACTATGCCGGCGACTGGTTAACCCGCCGTTAAGCATGTCCGTTAAGCATCTTCGTCAAGAAATGCGCCTCACCCGAACGCGAAAAGGCCGCCCGAAGGCGGCCCCATCCCGTCGACGCTCCCCGCTTCGAAGCGAGGAGGCTATGCCGGCAGCGTTCCGGACAGACGATCAATCGTCGTTGTCGTTTCCGCCGTCGTGATCGTTGCCGCCGTCATGGCCGGCGCCATGATCGCTGTCGTTGCCGTTGTCATGGCCGGCACCGTGGTCGTTCTCGCCACGGCCGTTGTCATCGTTGCCGGTGCCGTTGTCGTCATTGCCGTTGCGGTCGGTGTCGCCCATGCCGTTGTCGTCGCTCGAACGGTTGCTGCCGGCCGAAGCAGTCTCGTGGCCGAGGCACTGGGCGACGGTGGAGCATTTCTCGGTGGCCATGGCGGGGGCGGAAAGCAACGAGGAAGTGGAAGCGGCGAGAAGGGCGGCGAATACTGCGGTGTAGATCTTCATTGGTCTGTCCTCCGTGTTGAAGATGGGATTATGAATACTCAACACTGGCTGACGGTTGGCTGACCGCTATCTGACGAGAAGCTGACAGGAACGAGAAAAACTTCCCCGCAACGAAAAAGCCGCCGGATCGCTCCGGCGGCTTTTAGCATGCGTTCACCCGACGCGCGGCTATTGCAGCGAATAGCGGAAGCCGAGCTTGATGTCGTGGGAGGTGATGTCCTTGAAATGCATCGGCTCGTTGGTGACCGAACCGTCATAGGCCTTGAGATCGCCGGTCTTGGCATCGCCGAGGTTCATGTAGGAATAACCGAGGTCGAGGGTCATGCGGTCGGTGACCTGATAGGCAAGGCCCGCGTGCAGCGCCCAGGCGAAGTTCCAGGTCGAGGCCGTGTCGCCATAGGAGACGCCCGCCGTCGGAACATTGACGTCCTGGAAGTGGGAGATCGTGTTCCGCGATGCGCCGAGACCCGCGCCGACATAAGGCGTGATGCCGTACCAGTGGCCGACGTCGACATAGGCGTTCGCCATCAGCAGCCATTCCGACTTGGTGCCCGAATAGTCGTTTGTGCCGTCCCATACGGTACCCGCCGCGCCGGTGTGGCCGTAGCGATCGAGCGCAGAGAAGCTCGCGTCGCCGCGATATTCGACGAAGGCATCTGCACGCAGCCAGTCGTTGAACTGGTAGCCGACACCGATGCCGGCGAGCGGCGCGCTGTCGAAGCCGCCCTCGTCGAGGAATTCGTGGATCTCGACGGCGTCGAAGAGCGGGTGTTCGAGGCTGCCGAGCTGCTGGTTGCTCATGCCGAGGTGACCGCGCAGGTAGAAGCCGCCGAAGGACGGCGCCACCGGCTGCGGATCGGGCTCGACGTACAGGTCGGCGGCAAGCGCCGACGTACTTGCGAGAAGCATTGCTGCAAATGCGATGGGCAATCTGGTCATCTGTCGTTACTCCGCGCACCGTTTTTCGGCCATGGGGTTGGCGCCGCGTGCTTGTTCGACAGAAAGATCGCAAATCGGAGTTAACACGGCATTAAGCTTACCCGTTAACTTTAGTACTTAACCATATTTTCTGGGGTTTTTACTGTAACCGGTACTTCAGGTGTAGGGGTCGCCACTATCGGCAAAGAAAATGCCGGCCCGAAGGCCGGCACTATAGTGCGCTTCAGCGAGGTCGCGTGCGGTCAGCCGGCGCGACGCATCGCGTCGTGGCCGTACCGGTCGCCGCCCGCACGCCCGGACTGGGCGAGCTGGAACTGACCGAGCCGCTGGTCCATCTCGACCGCCTCGGAAGCGAGACGGTGGATGGCAGCGGTCGTTTCCTCGACCATGGCCGCATTCTGCTGAGTCATGATGTCGATCTGGCTGACGGAGCTGTTGATCTCGACCAGCGTCTGCGCTTCCTCGCGGGTCGATTCCATGATCTCGCCGATCTGGCCGTTGATCGCAACGACGTGCGCGCCGATGCCCTCCAGCGCCGAGCCGGCCTTCTCCACCAGCGAGACGCCGTTTGCCACCTCGCCCGTCGATTTGGCGAGCAGGCTCGCAATCTCCTTGGCGGCGGCGGCCGAACGCTGGGCGAGCTCGCGCACTTCCTGGGCGACGACGGCAAAGCCCTTGCCGCTTTCGCCGGCACGCGCCGCCTCGACGCCCGCGTTGAGCGCCAGCAGGTTCGTCTGGAAGGCGATCTCGTCGATCACGCCGATGATCTGGTTGATCTGCTGCGACGACGACTGGATCGCCTCCATCGCTGCGATCGTGTCACGCATGATGTGCCCGGAATGCTCGGTGTCGTTCTTGGCGTTGCGGGCAAGGCGCTCGGCATCCTCGGCACGGGCGATCTGCGTCTTCACGGCATCGGTGATCGCCTTGATCGCGCTTGCGGTCTCGGTGATCGCAGCCGCCTGGCGCTCGGTGCGGGCGGCGAGCTGGTCGGCGCCGGCACGCATTTCCTCCGAACCCTCGCGGACGGCGATGGAGTTTCCGCCGATGCCCGAGAGCGTCTGGCTGAGCGTGGAGAGCGCCTTGTTGAAGTTGTGCCGCAGGCCTTCGAGGTCCTGCGGGAAGACCTGGGTGATCTGGAAGGCGAGATCGCCGCCGGCGAGCCGGTCAAGGCCTTCGTCGAGCGCCTCGACGACCGCCTGCAGCGTGCGTGCCTCGGCTTCGCGCTCGGCAAAGCGCTGGCGGCGCTCGGCTTCCGACTTTTCGCGATTTTCCTCGTTTGCAGCTTCGAGGCGATGCTGTTCGATCAGCGCTGCGCGGAAGCGTTCGAGCGCACGCGCCATGGTGCCGATCTCGTCCTTGCGCTCTTGGTTTCCGACCACGTCGTCGAGCTTGCCGTTCGCAACTTCGCCGGTGACGGTCGCAAGCTTTGCGAGCGGCGCGAAGAGGCGGCGGGTGAGAACGCCTGTGGCGACCGCCATGACGGCGAGTGCGGCGACCCCGATCGCCGTCAGGATGCCGGCAATTTCGAGCGAACCGGCGTTGAGTTCGGAAAGCCCGATGCTCTCGACGACGAGGAAGCTGTGGTCGCCGAAGGAAATCGGACGGGCATAGGCACGGGCGGCATCGCCGTCACGGTCGAAATCGGCGATCACCGTATCGGTGGCAGCCATCGCATCGGCGGTGAAGCCGAAGGGAGCAGCCGAGATATCGGCAAGGTGGCCGTCCGGCGAAAGCGCGATGCCGGTTCCGTCGGCGGAAAGGATCGCCGAGCGCTCGCCGCTCTCGGTGCTGATCCCCTTGGAGAGAATGCCGGCGACGGCGCCTTCCTTGAGTTGGAAGAGGATCGTGCCCTTGAAGGCGCCGAACTTCACGACCGGTACCGCGAAATAGATGTCGGGCGCGGACGGATCGCTGCCGATGACGAGTCCGGAGAAGCGCGTCGGCGCTGCATCGTCCGTCACGCCGTTGGCGGCTTCCGCCCCGGCCGCGAAGGCACGGCCAATGCCCGACGACTGGAGTTCACCCGCCGCGACGTTCTCGGCGAAGGTCGGGCCCTTCTTGTAGGAATAAACGATGTTGCCGGTCTGGTCGGCGATCAGCAGGTCACGGAACTGCGTGTCGGCGAGGAAGCCGGCGACCTCGGCCTGGGTCTTCTCATGCACCCCGTAGTAAAAACCGCTTGGACCCTCGGGCTTCACGAGCTTCTCGCGCTCGTTGGCCGGATTGGGATTATTGTCGACGAAGACCGAGCGCAGTTCCGCACGGGCATCGCCCGAGTTCTTCACAATCGTGTTCCAGCCGCTCTTCAGCGAGGTCACCGCTTGCTGCAGGCTCTCGATCTTGGCGATCGAAGTCGCCTGGTTCTCCATCTGTGCGAGCTGTTCCTTCAGCATGTCGCCGCGGAAGGTGAGCGTGCTCTCCATCGCGTGGTAGGTCTGGCGACCGAAAATGCTGCTCGACGTGTAGTAGGCGAGAACGTTCAGTACGCCGACCGACGCCGCCGTGAGCAAAAGAAAAATACCTATAACTTTTGACGAGAGTGAATTGAACCGGTGCATTACTCTATCCAGCCTTCCCGCATTGCGCCTTTGCAGCGCCATTCCCCTTGTTACGGTCGCAGGCTCGCGGGCGAGCGCGGCGCCAGACGGACCGTGATGCTCTACCCTTGGGAAGCTTTGTTTAAATGCCGGTTAATTTGGGGGGCAATATCTCGCAGAAGCGCCGAAAAGGCGATGAAATACCCTCCGTGACGAGAAATCTTGCGCCAGGGCCTGCCTCAATGTGCAGGTTTCATGACCCCCGAGAAGGTGCTGAAAATCTCGATCGACCGCAGCCGGGCGTCGACGTCGTGGACGGGCGTCGAAATGATGAGCTCGTCGGCACCGGTCTCTTCGAGGAAACGGGAGAGTTTCTCTTCCGCGGTCGAGGCCGCGCCGACCACCGCGTAGCGCAGCGTATGCTCGACGCCCATCCGCTCCGCATCCGACCAGAGCCCGTCCATCGTTTCGACCGGACGCGGGAACTGCCGGCGGACGGTGCGCCTCAGGTTGATGAACTGCTGCTGCGCGGAGGTGAAGAGGCGTTGCGCCTCGGCATCGGTCTCGGCGGCGACCGCCATGACGCCGACCATCACATAGGGCTTCTGCAACTGTTCCGACGGTTCGAAGCGTTCACGGTAGATCGCGATCGCCTCCATCAGCTGGTCCGGCGCGAAATGCGAGGCGAAGGCGTAAGGCAGGCCGAGTGCCGCAGCGAGATGGGCGCTGTAGAGGCTCGACCCGAGAAGCCAGAGCGGCACGTTGCTGTTGCTGCCCGGAACGGCGATCACCGCCTGCTCCTCCTGCCGCGACCCGAGGAGGCGCTGCAATTCGATGATGTCGTGCGGAAAACTTTCGGCGGAGGCTTCGAGATTGCGGCGAAGGGCGCGCGCCGTGCGCATGTCGGTGCCGGGCGCCCGCCCGAGGCCGAGATCGACGCGACCGGGGAAGAGCGCCTCCAGCGTGCCGAACTGCTCGGCGATCACAAGCGGCGAGTGATTGGGCAGCATGACGCCGCCGGAGCCGATGCGGATGCGCGAGGTGGCCGCCCCGACATGGGCGATCACGATCGACGTGGCGGCGCTGGCAATCCCCGGCATTCCGTGGTGCTCGGCGAGCCAGAAGCGGTTGTAGCCGCAGGCCTCGGCCGTCTGCGCCATCCGCCGCGACGCTTCCAGCGCCTCGCCGACGGTGTGTCCCTCGGCGACTGGTGAAAGGTCGAGGATCGAAAACGGTATCATCGGCAGCCCCTGCGTCATGTGGTCTCGTGGTCGGAGAACTCTATTTAGAAAGACGGATCGCGATTGCCACCCCGAGGCCGGTGCGGCGTCGATCACGATCCCTTGTTGTTGAATGTTTTTGTTTTGTTCACATTTTGCTGGCAAACCCTCCGGGAGACGGAATAGGGTGAGCCATGCAAAGTGCGATTCGCATTATCGGTATCGATCCGGGCCTCAGGCGCACCGGCTGGGGCGTCATCGAGACGCTCGGCAACAGCCTGCGGTTCGTCGCTTCCGGCACCGTGACCTCGGACGGAGACATGGACCTCGCCTCGCGCCTCTGCCAACTGCATGACGGGCTTGCCGAAATCGTCCACGCCTACCGGCCCGACGAGGCCGCCGTAGAGCAGACCTTCGTCAACAAGGACGCGGTCGCGACACTGAAACTCGGTCAGGCGCGCGGCGTCGCCATGCTGGTTCCGGCCCGCGCCGGCCTGCCGGTCTCCGAATACGCCCCGAACGCGGTGAAAAAGTCGGTGATCGGCGTCGGCCATGGCGAGAAGCAGCAGATCCACATGATGCTGAAGATCCTGATGCCGAAGGCCGAGTTCAAGGGCAACGACGCCGCCGACGCGCTGGCGATCGCCATCTGCCACGCCCACAATCGCGGCGGCGAGCGGATGCGCAGGGTTCTCGCCACCGGCTGACAATTCGCACCCACCACCCGACGGAACACTTCATGATCGGCAAGCTCAAAGGCACCATCGAGGAAATCGGCAGCGACTACGCGCTGATCGACGTCCACGGCGTCTGCTACATCGCCCACTGCTCCTCGCGCACGCTGTCGAAGCTCGGTTCCGCCGGCGAGGCCGCCGTGCTCTTCATCGAGACCTATGTCCGGGAGGACCAGCTGAAGCTCTTCGGCTTCCTGACGGCGCTCGAGCGGGAATGGTTCAACCTGTTGCAGAGCGTGCAGGGCGTCGGTACGAAGGTCGCGCTCGCGGTGCTTTCGACGCTCACCCCGTCCGAACTCGCCAACGCGATCGCGCTGCAGGACAAGACGTCGATCTCGCGGGCGCCGGGCGTCGGACCGAAGGTCGCGGTGCGCATCGTCACCGAACTGAAGAACAAGGCGCCGGCCTTCGCCGGCGAGGCGGCGGGCACGATCGGCTTGAAACAGGAGCTCGGCGAAGGCGTGGCCCCTGCCCCGGTCTCCGACGCCGTCTCGGCGCTCACCAATCTCGGCTATTCGCGCGAACAGGCGGCAAACGCGGTGGCGGCAGCGCTCAAGACGGCCGGCGACGGCGCCGACAGCGCCAAGCTCATCCGGCTGGGGCTGAAGGAGCTGTCGCGGTGAGACGTGACAGAGTAAAGGCGAGCCGTGGCTTTACCGAGAACGGCAAATCTGGTCAAAGACCCCGATCCGGTCAAAGACCATTGAGCGGCCCCGGCCCTGCTGTCATTATCGCCGTCGAAACGGATGAAGCCCCATGAGTGAAGCCGATCGCCTTATTACGCCCGACAAGCGCGGCGAGGACATCGACGCCACCCTGCGCCCGCAATCGCTCGACGAGTTCACCGGCCAGGCCGAGGCGCGGGCGAACCTGAAGATCTTCATCGAGGCGGCGAAGGGGCGCGGCGAGGCGCTCGACCACGTGCTGTTCGTCGGTCCGCCCGGTCTCGGCAAGACGACGCTCGCCCAGATCATGGCGAAGGAGCTCGGCGTCAATTTTCGCTCGACCTCCGGCCCGGTCATCGCCAAGGCCGGCGATCTCGCCGCCCTCCTGACCAATCTCGAAGAGCGCGACGTTCTCTTCATCGACGAAATCCACCGGCTGAACCCGGCGGTCGAGGAAATCCTCTATCCGGCGATGGAGGATTTCCAGCTCGACCTCATCATCGGCGAGGGACCGGCCGCCCGTTCGGTCAAGATCGACCTCTCGAAATTCACGCTCGTCGCCGCGACCACCCGTCTCGGGCTGCTGACGACGCCGCTGCGCGACCGCTTCGGCATTCCGGTGCGGCTCTCCTTCTACACCGTCGAGGAACTCGAAAGCATTGTCCGGCGCGGCGCGCGGCTGATGGGGCTCGGCATGACCGACGAGGGCGCGCGCGAGATCGCAAGACGCGCCCGCGGCACGCCGCGCATCGCCGGCCGTCTTCTGCGCCGCGTGCGCGACTTTGCCGAAGTCGCCCGCGCCGAGGCCGTGACGCGGGAGATCGCCGACGAGGCGCTGACGCGTCTCCTGGTCGACAACATGGGTCTCGACCAGCTCGACAAACGCTATCTCAACATGATCGCGGTGAATTTCGGTGGCGGTCCGGTCGGCATCGAGACGATCGCCGCGGGCTTGTCCGAACCGCGCGACGCGATCGAGGACATCATCGAGCCCTACATGATCCAGCAGGGCTTCATCCAGCGCACGCCGCGCGGCCGCGTGCTGACGGCAACCGCCTGGAAACACCTCGGCATGCAGCCGCCGAAGGATCTCGAAGCCGCGCAGTTCCGCCTGACGCTGGAGGATGAATAGCGGCCGGTCGTCCGCGACGGTGCACCGGCCGGTTACGAAGGGAGTGCAGCCATGGACGACCTGACCGATCCCACCCGCGTCTTCCGCAAGCTCGCGCGCAACAATGCACTTGCCAACTGGCGGCTACATCAGGCCTGTGCGCGGCTTCGGCCGGGCGAGCTGGAGGCGGCGCGCACCAGCTTCTTCCCCTCTATCCTCAAGACCCTCAACCACATCCTCGTCGTCGACTGGTTCTATGTCGATGCGCTGGAAGGCGGGACGCTGGGGCCGAAGGCCTGGGAGGACGAGGAGCCGTTCCGCGACCTGCCGGCGCTGGCAGAGGCGCAGGCGGCGGTCGACCGGCGGCTTCTCGACTTCTGCGACCGGCTGGAGGCCGGCGATCTCGCGCGCATCGTCACGGTCCATCGCGGTGACCGCATGCAGCACGACCGCTGCGACGACATCCTGAGCCACCTCTTCCAGCACCAGACCCATCATCGCGGGCAGAACCATGCGATGCTCGCCGGCACCAGCGTGAAGCCGCCGCAGCTCGACGAGTTCATCGTCGGCGACGATGCGGAGGCACGGCGGGAGGCGATGGCGGCCTTCGGATGGACCGAGAACGACCTGATGCGCTGACGGCGAAGACCGATCCGGACCTCAGCCTGCATCCTGCCCGGCAAGGCTGCCGATCGTCGCCTCGAACAGCGCCCGCCCGCCCGGCTGCCAGCCGAGCGCCCGGATGCGGTCCGTCGCCATCTCCCCGATCCCGGCATGATCGGCGGCAGCCGGCAGAGCATGAGGACAGCCGACGAGCGCACCATAGAGCGAAAGCAGGTCACGGCGGTCGACGACGATGTCGGAGACGTTGAAGGCCTGCGCCGCGACCTTCGCTGTGTCCGCCTGCAGCACGAGCGCCACCGCCCGTCCGACATCGCGCCCGTGCACCTCGGTGCCGGCGCGGGCAGCGACCGGCCGGCCGGCGCGATAGTCTGCAAAGAGACTGTCCCACTTATTCGGCCGGAGATCGCCGTAAACGCCGGTGAGCCTGAGACTCGTGCCCGCAAAGCCCGGCGCGGAAAGATCGGACAAGGCGCGTTCGGCGGTCAGTTTGACGTCGCCGTAGAGGCTCTCCGGCGAAAGCACCATGTCCTCCCGGAACGGCGCCGGCTCCCGACAGCCGTCATAGACCGCGCGGCTCGAAAGAAAGACGCAGCGCCGCAGACCGGCCGTCTTCGCCGCCTCGAAGAGCGCCACCGTGCCGTCGAGATTGCGCCGCCGGAATCCGTCCGGATCATCCCCCTCCCCGCCGCGATACTTTCCCGGAAGATGGTCGAAGGCCGCGTGGACGAAGTGGTAGACGTCGTCGAAGGCGGCAGCGTGGTCCGCCTCCGGATCGAGGACAAGCGGCCGGAAGCCGACCGGACGGGAGAAGTGGCCCGGCGGCGGCGCTTGCCGGCCTGCGACGGAGACCGAATATCCGGCGGCGAGCAGTTCCTCGACGACGTAGCGCCCGACAAGGCCGGTTCCGCCGGACACCAGAACCTTCATGCGGCCACCGCCGGCGACGGATTGGGAAGGGCCGCAAGGTTGGGTATGCCCTCACCGGTGTGATAGGCGTGCCAGAGATCGATCAGCGGCCGCAGCGCGGCGCTCTTCGGGTGATCGGCCTCCCACGGCTTCTCATACTGGTAGTGGAGCACGGAGATCGCCTTCCAGTCCCAGAGCTCCGGCAGGTTGAACCAGACATATTGCAGCATGTTCATGAAGACCGGCAGGCCGTGCCAGTCCGGAAAGAACGCTTCGAGGAAGGTCTGGTCGGTCCGCCGCCAGAAGACGTCCGGCTGGTCGAGCCGGCGCAGCATGGCCTCGAAGGTGAGCAGCGACGGCTTCGCGACGAAGACGCCGGAATTCAGCCGGTGGAAATCCGCAAGGCTCTCGTAGACGTTCGGCGCGGCGGAGAATTCGGGGTATTCGAACAGCCGGTCAATGTTTTTCAGCACGACGGCGTCCGCGTCGACGAAGATGCAGGCGCGGTAGTCGATGAACTGCCAGAGCCTGAGCTTGCAGAAATTGTCGAGCGGCGTGTGGAAGGAGGGCTTCCTTCCCTTGGTGAAGGGAGCGTCGGCATGCAGCCGCCCGCGAGCGTGCCGCTCGTTGAAGGCGTCCGAGAGCGGCAGGTGCTCGACCTCGACCAGCCGGCAGTCGAGCGCTGCCAGCGGCGCGAGATCGGCCGCCCCGACGCCGCCGGTGTGAAGAACGACGATGTCGGCGCGGCTGCCCGTGAGACGGATCGAGCGGGCGAGCGCCACAGCCCCCATGGCGTAGTCGGCATTGGTCACGAGCGTGACATAGGCTTCCCGCGAGCGGGCCGCCGTTGCGGAGCGGATGCCCCGCACGGTTTCGCTGCCCATCATCATGAGACGGACTTCAGCTTCTTGCCTTCGGGATCGCGGTTGATCGTCTTCGCGATGTCCTTCGTCCAGGCCGAGACGGCCGGCACGCGCGAACGGTCGACGCGGTAGGCGAACTTCTTCGCCACCTCGACGATCTCGTCGAGCAGCCCGCCCTGAAGCGTCGTCGGTTCGAGCCCGAGGCCGAGGAACTTGTCGTTCTTGACGACGAGGTCGTTCTCCGGTGCCTCCTTGCGCGGATTGGGGAGCCACGCGATCTCCGAGCCGGTCATGCCGGCGATCATCTCGGCGAGGTCGCGCACGCGGTGCGTCTCGGTCATCTGGTTGAAGATCTCGACCCGCGATCCGCGCGCCGGCGGATTACTGAGGGCGATCTCGATGCAGCGGACCGAATCCTGGATGTGGATGAAGGCGCGCGTCTGCCCGCCGGTGCCGTGCACCGTCAGCGGATAGCCGATCGCCGCCTGGATCAGGAAGCGGTTGAGCACAGTGCCGTAGTCGCCGTCGTAGTCGAAGCGATTGACGAGCTGCGGATGGCGGCGGGTCTGCTCGGTATGCGTACCCCAGACGATGCCCTGGTGGAGATCGGTGATCCTGAGGCCGTCATTCTTGGCATAGAACTGGAAGAGAAGCTGATCCAGGCACTTGGTCATGTGGTAGATCGAGCCGGGATTGGCGGGGTATAGGATTTCCTGCGCAACCGTCTCGCCGGAGGTCGTCTCGACCCCGACCGGCAGATAGCCCTCGGGGATCGCGGCACCGACCGTCGAATAGCCGTAGACACCCATGGTGCCGAGATGCACGAGATGGGCGTCGAGGTTGAGCTCGACCAGCGCATTCAGCAGATTGTGAGTCGCGTTGATGTTGTTGTTGACGGTGTAGTTCTTGTGGCGGTCGCTCTTCATGGAGTAAGGCGCCGCCCGCTGCTCGGCGAAATGGATGATCGCGTCCGGCCGGTATTCGGCGAGCCAGTTCTTCAGGAGCTCGTAGTCACGGGCGAGATCGATGAGGTGGAAATGAATGCGGCGCCCGGTTTCCGCATGCCAGACGCGGGTGCGCTCCTGGATGGAATCCATCGGCGTCAGCGACTGCACGCCGAGTTCGGTGTCGATCCAGCGGCGGGAGAGATTGTCGAGGATGTGGACATCATGGCCGGCATCGGAAAGATGCAAGGACGTCGGCCAGCCGACAAAACCATCACCGCCCATCACTGCTATTCGCATGGTATCGACTCCTGTGCCGGTTGAGCTCGATTTCTGATAATGCCCATTTGTGACAGAACTACAATGCCGCCGGTCCGGCTCCGCAAAACCCCGAACTATTGAGAGTGTAAAAGGATAAACACTTGACGAACAAAGCAATTTCCATATGCGGCGAGCTCGTCGAAACCGGCCACCGCCTGCTCCAGCGGGTCTATTATGAAGACACCGACTTCTCCGGCCTCGTCTATCACGCCCGCTACCTGCACTTCCTGGAACGCGGCCGTACCGACTATCTGCGCTGCCTCGGCGTGGAACAGAGCGCGCTGCTCGGCGTCGACGACGAGGGCCTCGTTTTCGTGGTCCACCGGATGGAGATCGACTTCAAGAGCCCGGCGCGCATGGACGACGTGCTGGAGATTTCGACGACGACGACGAAGGCGGGCGGTGCCAAGATGGTGCTGGAGCAGGAGATCCGCCGCGGCGAGCAACTGTTGATCGCGGCCAAGGTGACGATCGCCGTCGTCAACCGGCTCGGGCGCCCGCGCCGCCTGCCGGAGACGCTCGCGGCACAGTTCCTCACGTCGAGCGCACAAGGGCCGCGCTAACGATATCTTAACCATATCGGAGCTTACTGGCGACACGCAGATTTGTGCGATGCACGCCTTCGTTTGACCAAAATTGAACGCAACAAGGCGTTCTGGGAGCTTGAAGCGGATGGCGACCGGACTCCTTATAGGCAAGCAATCTTGAACCGCCCGGTCTCGTGCCGGGCGTTTGGATTTCGGGGATTACAAAGCGATGGAAGCAGTTGATTTGGCGGCAGCGACGCAGGACGTGAGCCTCTGGAGTCTGTTCATACAGGCGGGCTTCGTGGTGAAACTGGTCATGCTGGGGCTGCTCTCCGCCTCGGTGTGGACCTGGGCGATCGTCATCGACAAGACGATGAGCTACACGAGGGCGCGGCGGCAGTTCGACCAGTTCGAACAGGTTTTCTGGTCGGGCCAGTCGCTCGAGGAACTCTACCGGACCCTTGCCGAGCGCAGCAATACCGGCCTCGGCGCGATCTTCGTCGCCGCCATGCGGGAATGGAAGAAGAGCTTCGAGCGCGGCGCGCGTTCGCCGATCGGCCTGCAGATGCGTATCGACCGCGCCATGGACGTGACGCTCGCGCGCGAATCGGAACAGCTGGAAGCCCGGCTCGGCTCGCTCGCCACCATCGGCTCGGCAGCACCCTTCGTCGGCCTCTTCGGCACCGTCGTCGGTATCATGACCTCCTTCCAGGCGATCGCCGGATCGAAGTCGACCAACCTCGCCGTCGTCGCCCCGGGTATCGCAGAAGCGCTGCTCGCGACCGCGATCGGCCTCGTCGCCGCTATTCCCGCGGTTATCGCCTACAACCGCTTCTCCGGCGATGCCGGCAAGCTGACGGCCCGCATGGAAGGTTTCGCCGACGAATTCTCGGCCATCCTCTCGCGCCAGATCGACGAGAAGCTGCAACCGCGTCAGGCCGCCCAGTAAGGGCGGCCGGTTACGGAGACTGACCGATGGCAATGTCTGTTGGATCGAATGGCGGTGGCGGCGGTCGCCGCGGCTCGCGTCGTGGCGGCGGCAAGAAGAAGCCGATGAGCGACATCAACGTGACGCCGCTCGTCGACGTCATGCTCGTGCTGCTGATCATCTTCATGGTGGCCGCGCCAATGATGACGGTCGGCGTGCCGATCGACCTGCCGGAAACGCAGGCGAAGGCGATGAACGCCGACACCCAGCCGATCACCATCTCGGTCAATCCGGCCGGAGAGGTCTACCTGCAGGAAACCCCGATCGCCATCGACGAGGTCGTGGGCAAGCTGCAGGCGATCGCCACCACCGGCTACAACGAGCGCATCTACGTGCGCGGCGACACTGCCGCCGCCTACGGCACCGTGATGAAGGTGATGGCCCGCATTTCCGCGGCCGGTTACAAGAACATCGGCCTCGTGACGCTGCAAGAACAGGAAAAGTGATCGGACGCTATGAAAGGCAGTCTCATCACATCGGCCGTCCTGCATGTGCTGGCGCTCGTTATGGCGCTGGTCACCATCAGCGCGCCTCAGTCCTTTGACGTCGCCGACGTCGAGGCGCTGCCGGTCGATATCGTGCCGATCGAGGAGATCACCCAGATCCAGCAGGGCGACAAGAAGGCGCCCGTCGCCGAGAAGTCCGCTCCCGTGCCGACGCAGAAGCCGACCTCGGTCGAGAACGCCGAGAACCTCGGCGACAACAAGGTCGACCTGAAATCGGTACCGACCCCGAATGCCAAGCCGAGCAACGCCGAATCCTCCGCCGCGCCGGAAAAGGTCGAGAAGGTCCAGCCGAAGCAGGACAACGTGACCAACGACGTCGAGGACATCATCAAGGAAGACACGGCGACCAACCCGTCGACGGAAGTCGCCAAGGCCGAGCCGCCGAGCGAGGCAAAGCCCGATCCGGCAGCAGAGGCGAAACCGGAAGCCAAGCCCGAGGAAACGGCGGCCGAGGAAATCCCGCTACCCGAAAGCGTGCCCCTGCCGGCCGCCAAGCCGAAACCGGAAAAGCCGAAGCCCGCCGAAAAGCCGGCCGAGAAGAAGCCGGCGGAGACCCAGACGGCGAAGAGCCCGGACAAGAAGAAGGCCGACAAGAACCAGGAGTCGGCCAAGTCCAAGTCGTCGAAGGAAAGCGATTTCAACGCCGACGAGATCGCAGCCCTCTTGAACAAGAACGATCCGACGGCCGGCGGCGCCAAGGCCTCCCAAGACAAGGCGGCATTTGGCGGCAAGAAGACCACCGGCGGCTCGAAGCTCAGCCAGAGCGAGATGGATGCGCTGAAAGGCGTGATCCAGAACAACTGGTCGTTCATTCCCGGTCTCGCCGGAATGGATGGCATGGTCATCCAGGTCCGCTTCCGGCTCGATGAATCCGGCAACCTGATCGGAGACCCGGAGGTCACCGCCAGCGGCGGCGAAGCCTCCACCCAGCAGGTCATGATGGCGAGCGCGCGGCGTGCGGTCCTGCGCTCGGCACCCTTCACAAATCTTCCACCCGACAAATATGACGCCTGGTCAGAGGTCGTTGTGAACTTCGACCCCAGCGAAATGATGTAAAAAGCTAAAGGCCTGAAAAGAATGATGAAGCTCAATCTTCTTCGATATCTGGCGGTGATCGTCGGCCTTGCCGGCGCTTTCGCGACGCCGGCGAACGCGCTCGTCGAGATCAACATCAACAAGGGCAATGTCGAACCCCTGCCGATCGCCGTCACCGACTTCGTGTCGGGCGATGACATCGGCGCCCGGATATCCCAGGTGATCGAGGCGGACCTGAAACGCTCGGGGCTGTTCGCCCCGGTCAACCGCCAGGCCTTCATCGAGAAGGTCTCCAACCCCGACCAGGCCCCGCGCTTCGAGGACTGGAAGGTCGTCAACGCCCAGGCGCTCGTCGTCGGCCGGATCAGCAAGGAAGGCGACGGTCGTCTCCGCGCCGAGTTCCGCCTGTGGGACACCTTCGCCGGCCAGCAGATGACCGGCCAGCAGTTCTACACCCAGCCGGAGAACTGGCGCCGTGTCGCCCACATCATCGCCGACGCGATCTATGAGCGTATCACCGGCGAGAAGGGCTATTTCGACACCCGCGTCGTCTTCGTCTCCGAAAGCGGCACCAAGGCCGACCGCAAGCGCCAGCTCGCGATCATGGACCAGGACGGCGCCAATGTCCGCATGCTGACCAACACCAAGGACATCGTGCTGACGCCGCGCTTCTCGCCGAGCCGCCAGGAAGTGACCTACATGTCCTTCGAAGGCCAGCAGCCGCGCGTCTATCTCCTGCAGCTCGAAACCGGGCAGCGCGAGGTCGTCGGCAACTTCCCGGGCATGACCTTCAGCCCGCGCTTCTCCCCCGACGGCCAGCGGGTGATCATGAGCCTGCAGCAGGACGGCAACGCCAACATCTACACGATGGACCTGCGCTCGCGCACCACGACGCGGCTGACCAACACCGCGGCGATCGACACCTCGCCCTCCTATGCCCCGGACGGTGGGCGGATCGTCTTCGAAAGCGACCGCGGCGGCCGCCAGCAGCTCTACGTCATGAATGCCGACGGCTCCGGCCAGCAGCGCATTTCCTTCGGCGAGGGTTCCTATTCCACGCCGGTCTGGTCGCCGCGCGGTGACCTGATCGCCTTCACCAAGCAGTCGGGCGGCAAGTTCTCGATCGGCGTGATGAAGCCGGACGGTTCCGGCGAACGCATCCTGACGACCGGCTTCCACAACGAGGGCCCGACCTGGGCGCCGAACGGCCGCGTCATCATGTTCTTCCGCCAGGCCGCCGGCGCCGGCGGGCCGCAGCTCTACTCGATCGACCTCACCGGCTACAACGAGCAGGTGATCCAGACGCCGTCCTACGCCTCGGACCCGGCCTGGTCGCCTCTCCTCGAATGAGGCGCAATTGCGCCTCTTTCTTGCCGCAAAGTGCTGCAAATCAGCGGCTTTCAGCGGTGTTTTAGGACCCTGTTAACCATGTTCGTTCGATGCCGGTTAACCTAGAACGGTTAGAGTCCGGCAACCCTAACCGAAGACATTCAAGGAGAGACCGGCGATGAGCCGCACCTACGTTCCGGCCACGAGCCGCATGCAGAAACTCGCGAGCAACCCCGCCATCGTCGCGCTGGCCCTCACGCTTGCCCTCGCCGGCTGTGCCTCGAAGAAGAACCTTCCGAACAGCGCCTCCGAGCTCGGCCTCGGCGCCGGTGGTGCAGGCACCCCGGGTTCGCAGCAGGACTTCACCGTGAACGTCGGCGACCGCATCTTCTTCGATACCGACTCGACCTCGATCCGTGCCGACGCCCAGCAGACGCTCGACCGCCAGGCCCAGTGGCTGATGAAGTATCCGCAGTACGCGATCACCATCGAAGGCCATGCCGACGAACGCGGCACCCGCGAATACAACCTCGCTCTCGGCGCCCGCCGCGCCGCCACGACCCGCGACTACCTCGCTTCGCGCGGCGTTCCGGCGAACCGCATGAAGACCATCTCCTACGGCAAGGAACGTCCGGTCGCCGTTTGCGACGACATCTCCTGCTGGTCGCAGAACCGCCGCGCGGTCACCGTGCTCGGCGGCGGCGCCGGCCTCTGAGAACAGGCGTTCCGACCGATTGCCGAAGGCGGCTCCCGCAAGGGGGCCGCCTTCCGTCTTTTCTCCATACTTTGGCCGAACTTCAGTTGCTTTTTACCCGCGATTGGAAAGAATCGGCTGTCCGCGCCGGCGTGCGCGAGGATCAGATCGAAACAGGAAACTTGACATGAAACGACTTGCCATGGCCGCGATGCTCGCGACGGTCTCGCTGGGGGGACTGTACGGCACCGCGAGCTCCATGCAGCTTATGCCGGGTATCGGCCCGTCGGCGGCACAGGCCCCGGCGAGCACCAACGCGCGGCAGCCGGTCGTGCTCGCCCAGAGCAACGACGCCGCCGTCCGCGTACTCCAGCTCGAAGAAGAGATCCGCACCCTGAACGGCCGGGTCGAGGAAATGAGCTACCAGCTCCTGCAGATGCAGGAGCAGATCCGCAAGTTCCAGGAAGACAACGAATTCCGCTTCCAGGACCTGGAAAAGTCGAAGTCGACCAAGAGCGGGGCACTCCAGACCCCGGTCACGGGCGGCACGCAGCAGGACGAGGTTGCCAACGTCATCACCACCGAGCCCCCGGCATCCGCCGGGGACCCCTCGGACGGACAGCTCGGGACGCCTGAACAGACCCTTGGCTCGATCGAGCTCGATCCGAGCGGCATGCCCGTCTCCGCGACGATCAACGCCAGCGCGAAGAGCGGCAACAACCTGCCCGGCGTCGAGGCCCCGGCCACCGCGGGCGGTGCCGAAGTCGCCTCGCTCGGCAGCGAATCCGACGTCTACCAGGTCGCCTACGGCCACGTCCTTTCCGGCGATTACGGCCTTGCCGAGAACGAGTTCAACGACTTCCTGAGCCGCTATCCGCAGAGCCGCAAGGCGGCCGATGCGCATTTCTGGCTGGGCGAGGCGCAGTATTCCCAGGGCAAGTTCAACGAGGCGGCGAAGACCTTCCTCAACGCCCACCAGGCCTACAGCTCCTCGCAAAAGGCTCCGGAAATGCTGCTGAAGCTCGGCATGTCGCTCGCAGCCCTCGACAATACCGAGACCGCCTGCGCCACGCTCAAGGAAGTGACGCGCCGCTATCCCAAGGCCTCGCGCGCTGTCGTCAACAAGGTTGCGACCGAACAGAAGCGCCTGAGCTGCTGACGCGGCCGTCGCGATGGACGCGCCCGCAGACATCCTGCCCGAGCGGGACACCTCGCCCGAAGACGCCGTCTCGCAGTTTCTCGGTTCGCTCGCAAAGCCCTCGCGCATCCTCGTCGCGATCTCCGGCGGCAGCGATTCAACCGGCCTTCTCCTCGCCCTGCATCGGCGCATTGCCGCAGGCGACCAGCCCCACACTCTTTTCGCCGCCACGATCGACCACGCCCTGAGGCCGGACTCCGCCCTCGAAGCCGCGCGCGTCGCCGCCTTCTGCCGCGACCTCGGCATCCCGCATGAAACCCGCCGCTGGCTCGGCGAAAAGCCCACGACCGGCATTTCCGTCGCCGCACGGGAGGCACGCTACCGTCTCCTCGCCGACATTGCCGCCGAGTTTCGCGCCGATCTTCTCGTGACCGGCCACACCGCCGACGACCAGGCGGAGACGGTCGCCATGCGGACGGCCCGCGCGCCTTCTCCCCATGGTCTTGCCGGCATGGCACCGGCCACGCTCTACGACCGCAGGCTCTGGATCGTGCGTCCTTTCCTTTCCGCCCGGCGGGCGGCGATCCGCGCCTTCCTGACCCGCAACGGCCTCGGCTGGATCGATGATCCGAGCAACGTGAACCCTGCCTATGAGCGCGTTCGCACCCGCATGGCGCTGTCGCAGGCGATCCCGGACGCCGGCCGGACCGCCGCCACCCGCCGCACCCGCCTTTCCGGCGAGGCGGCGAACCTTCTGCGCTCCACGGCGACGGTCCGGCACGGGACCATCGTCCGGCTCGCGCCCGAAGCATTCGACGCGGAACCGGAGGTACTGCGCCACGCGCTGGCCTTCCTGCTCGCCGTCCTCGGCGGCCGGTCCTATCTGCCGGCGAGCGAGCAGATGGATCGCGTCACCGCCCTCGCGCTCGCACCCGGACATGGCCGGGCGACGGCGGCGCGCACGCTTTGCTGGAAGCGCGCCGACGGGTTCTATCTGATGCGGGAAGACCGCAATCTTCCGCAGTTCACGGTCGCACCGGGACGAACCGCGCTCTGGGACGACCGTTTTCTCGTCACGAACGGCGGCGAGGACGAAATCCGGGTCGGACCCGGCCCGGAGCTGCCCGCCGGCGAGGACGACCGGTCCGCCCCCCGTCTCCTTGCGCGACACCGGGCGCGGGTTCTGCCGCATGTCATCTCCCCGGAAGGCGGTGCGCCCCTGGCGGCTGCCAAGATGGAGACCCTGTCGGTGGAACCGGTGCTCGCCCCCTTCGACCACTTTCTGCCGGTTTTCGATCTCGCCGTCGCCGACGTTCTGGCCACGCTCTTCGGCAGGTTCCCCTATCCCGTTGCGCCAATTTAGGTCTTGTTGACGGAAAACGCATTCGCGAGGTCGGTTTTCCTTGGCAAGGCGGCACCGCAATCCTATGTTAACGGATAATCGTACCGGCCGCAGACAATGTAGGCTGTTTCTGTTCGGGGAGTTCAATGAACCCAAATTTTCGTAATTTCGCGCTATGGGCCATCATCGCCTTGCTGTTGATCGCTCTCTTCAGCATGTTCCAGACGTCGCCGTCTCAGACCAGCTCGCGCGAAATCCCGTATTCGCAGTTCCTGCGCGAGGTCGACTCCGGCCGCGTTCGTGACGTCACCGTCACCGGCAATCGCGTCGCCGGCACCTATGTCGAGAACGGAACAGCCTTCCAGACCTATGCACCGGTCATCGACGACATGCTGCTCGAGAAGCTGCAGTCGAAGAACGTCATGATCGTCGCCCGCCCCGAGACCGACGGTTCCTCCGGCTTCCTGAGCTATCTCGGCACGCTTCTGCCGATGCTCCTGATCCTCGGCGTCTGGCTGTTCTTCATGCGGCAGATGCAAGGCGGATCGCGCGGCGCCATGGGGTTCGGCAAGTCCAAGGCGAAGCTTTTGACCGAGGCCCACGGCCGCGTCACCTTCGACGACGTCGCCGGTGTCGACGAGGCCAAGCAGGACCTCGAGGAAATCGTCGAATTCCTCCGCGACCCGCAGAAGTTCCAGCGCCTCGGCGGACGTATTCCCCGCGGTGTGCTTTTGGTCGGCCCTCCCGGTACCGGTAAGACGCTTCTCGCCCGCGCCATCGCCGGCGAGGCCAACGTGCCCTTCTTCACCATTTCGGGTTCGGACTTCGTCGAAATGTTCGTCGGCGTCGGCGCCAGCCGCGTCCGTGACATGTTCGAGCAGGCGAAGAAGAACGCGCCCTGCATCATCTTCATCGACGAAATCGACGCCGTCGGCCGCCATCGTGGCGCCGGCCTCGGCGGCGGCAACGACGAGCGTGAACAGACGCTCAACCAACTGCTCGTCGAGATGGACGGTTTCGAGGCCAATGAAGGCATCATCCTGATCGCCGCGACCAACCGTCCCGACGTTCTCGATCCCGCACTCCTGCGTCCGGGCCGCTTCGACCGCCAGGTCGTCGTCCCGAACCCGGACATCGTCGGCCGCGAACGCATCCTCAAGGTCCATGCCCGCAATGTTCCGCTGGCGCCCAACGTCGACCTCAAGGTTCTCGCCCGCGGCACGCCGGGCTTCTCCGGCGCCGACCTGATGAACCTCGTCAACGAGGCCGCCCTGATGGCGGCGCGGCGCAACAAGCGCGTCGTCACCATGCAGGAATTCGAGGACGCCAAGGACAAGATCATGATGGGCGCGGAACGCCGCTCGTCCGCCATGACCGAGGCCGAGAAGAAGCTGACCGCCTATCACGAGGCGGGTCACGCGATCCTCGCCCTCAACGTGCCGGTCGCCGACCCTCTGCACAAGGCAACGATCATTCCGCGCGGCCGTGCCCTCGGCATGGTCATGCAGCTCCCCGAAGGCGACCGCTATTCGATGAGCTACAAGTGGATGGTCTCGCGGCTCGCGATCATGATGGGCGGCCGCGTCGCCGAGGAGATCACCTTCGGCAAGGAGAACATCACCTCCGGCGCTGCCTCCGACATCGAGCAGGCGACCAAACTCGCCCGCGCCATGGTCACCCAGTGGGGCTTCTCCGACGAACTCGGCCAGGTCGCCTACGGCGAAAACCAGCAGGAAGTCTTCCTCGGTCATTCCGTCTCGCAGAGCCGCAACGTCTCGGAATCGACCGCGCAGAAGATCGACAACGAAGTGCGCCGCCTGATCAACGAGGCCTATGCGGAAGCCCACCGCATCCTCACCGATCAGCACGACGAGTTCGTCGCGCTGGCCGAGGGCCTGCTGGAATACGAGACGCTGACCGGCGACGAGATCAAGGCGCTGCTGAAGGGCGAGAAACCCGCCCGCGACCTCGGCGACGACACGCCGCCGAGCCGGGGTTCGGCCGTTCCGACGACCGGCGTCAAGAAGGACACCGGTGCCAAGGGCGGGGAGCCCGAGGGCGGGCTGGAACCCCAGCCGCACTGACCCCTCTCCGCAGGCATACCTGCAAGAACACGGGACCGCCGCTCGAAAGACCGGCGGTCCTTTTCGTTTCGGTAACAGGATATATTGGGCATTGACGCGAATTTACGTGCCGTTTCGCACGTTTTATGGCATGAGCAGCCCGAGAGGGTGCCGCGCCCTCGGCTCCGTCTGCGCGCAGCCGCGAGGCGGAGCCTGAAACCGTCCGCGGCGCCGCCAATGCACTTTCGGGAGTACACATGTCACGTCGCTATTTCGGTACGGACGGTATCCGTGGACAGTCCAACGTCTTTCCGATGACGCCGGATCTCGCCATGCGGGTGGGCATCGCCGTCGGCACCATCTTTCGCCGCGGCCATCACCGGCACCGCGTGGTGATCGGCAAGGATACCCGTCTTTCCGGCTACATGCTCGAGAACGCCCTCGTCGCGGGCTTTACCGCCGCCGGCCTCGACGTCTTCCTGCTCGGGCCGATCCCGACCCCTGCAGTCGCCATGCTGACCCGCTCGCTGCGTGCCGATATCGGCGTGATGATTTCCGCCTCGCACAATCCCTTCGCCGACAACGGCATCAAGCTCTTCGGGCCCGACGGCTACAAGCTTTCCGACGAGATCGAGCAGCAGATCGAAGACCTGCTGGACAACGACATCTACGCGCAGCTCGCGCCGGCGAACGAAATAGGCCGCGCCAAGCGCGTCGACGGCGACATCTACCGCTATATCGAGTTCGTCAAGCGCACCCTGCCCCGCGACGTCACCCTGCATGGCCTCAGGATCGCCATCGACTGCGCCAACGGCGCAGCCTACAAGGTGGCGCCCGCCGCGCTCTGGGAACTCGGCGCCGAGGTGATCACCATCGGCAACGAGCCGAACGGCACCAACATCAATCTCGATTGCGGCTCGACCCATCCTTCCGCCCTGCAGAAGAAGGTCCATGAAGTGCGCGCCGACATCGGCATCGCGCTCGACGGCGACGCCGACCGCGTCATCATCATCGACGAGAACGGTGCCATCGTCGACGGCGACCAGCTGATGGCGGTGATTGCCGAAACCTGGGCGAATGACCAGAACCTCAAGGGCGACGGCATCGTGGCGACGGTGATGTCCAACCTCGGGCTGGAACGCTTCCTCAACGGCAAGGGCCTCAACCTCGCCCGCACCAAGGTGGGTGACCGCTACGTCGTCGAATACATGCGCCAGCACCACTACAATGTCGGCGGCGAGCAGTCGGGCCACATCGTGCTTTCCGACTTCGGCACCACCGGCGACGGCATCATTGCTGCGCTGCAGATTCTGGCCTGCGTCAAGCGCACCGGCAAGACGGTGAGCGAGATCTGCCACCGCTTCGATCCCGTGCCGCAGCTTCTGCGCAACGTCCGCATCTCCGGCGGCAAGCCGCTCGAGGACAAGACGGTCAAGCAGGCGATCGCCGATGCCGAGAGCGAGCTCGCCAAGAGCGGCCGCCTGGTGATCCGCCCCTCCGGCACCGAACCGCTGATCCGCGTCATGGCGGAAGGCGACGACCGTGGTCAGATCGAGCGCATCGTCAACGACCTCGTCGGCGTGATCGGCAGCGCGCGCGGCGCGGCGGCGTAAGACGTCGCCGCGGCAAGGTCTCGGCCCGGAAACGTTCGGTAGGGGAGTCATCCTCGGGCTTGACCCGAGGATCCAAAGCGAAGCAGCATTTCCCGCATGGCGGGATTTGTCTACATCATGACCAACCACAAGCATGGTACGCTCTATATCGGCGTCACGTCCGATCTGGAGCGCCGGATCTATGAGCATCGCGAAGAGCTTGTGAAAGGCTTCACGTCCACCTACGGCCTGAAGCGCCTTGTGTGGTACGAAGAGCACCAGAGCATCGGTACCGCCATCCAGAGAGAAAAGTCTCTGAAGCGCTGGTACCGCCGATGGAAGATCGAGCTGATCGAGTCCCTGAACCCGGACTGGCGCGATCTGTATCGCGAGCTGTGGTAGACCTTGCGAAGGTGTCGTGGATGCTCGGGTCAAGCCCGAGCATGACCGAGTGAATTTGTACGCCGTGCCCTTCTCAGACCCCGCCTGCGGGGAAGTGTCGGCAGGCGGATGAGGGGCGGCACGGACGTCATGAGCAAACAATGAAAAAGGCCCGGCTGCGCGAGCAACCGGGCCTCTTTTATGCCGTGACTTGACGATCAGGCCGAGAGCTTGGCCATGACCTCGTCGGAGACTTCGAAGTTCGAGTAGACGTTCTGTACGTCGTCGTCGTCTTCCAGCGTGTCGATGAGCTTCATCAGCGACTGCGCCTTTTCCTCGTCGACTTCGATCGTGTTCTGCGGCTTCCAGATCGCCTTGACGGATTCGGCTTCACCGAGGGCGGATTCCAGCGCCTTCGAGACTTCGTTGATGTCCTCGAAGCCGCAATAGATCGTGTGGCCGTCCTCGTCGGTGACGACGTCTTCGGCACCGGCCTCGATCGCCGCGTCCATCACCTTGTCGGCATTGCCGACGGAAAGCTTGTAGGTGATTTCGCCGACGCGGTCGAAGGAGAAGGAAACCGATCCGGTTTCACCGAGCGCGCCACCGGCCTTCGAGAAGGTCGAGCGGACGGAGGATGCGGTGCGGTTGCGGTTGTCGGTCAGCGCCTCGACGATGACGGCGACGCCGCCCGGGCCATAGCCTTCGTAGCGGACTTCTTCGTAGTTCTCGCTGTCGGCTCCGGATGCCTTCTTGATGGCGCGCTCGATGTTGTCCTTCGGCATCGACTGCGCCTTGGCGTTCTGCACGGCGAGGCGAAGACGCGCATTCATCGTCACGTCCGGCAGGCCGGTCTTGGCCGCGACGGTGATTTCACGCGCAAGCTTGGAGAACATTTTCGACCGCACGGCATCCTGACGGCCCTTGCGGTGCATGATGTTTTTAAACTGTGAATGGCCAGCCATGGCACCCCTGATCACACTTATTGTTGGGAATGGCGCCTTATAAGAGCGAAAACCGCCCTGTTCAAGAGCAGCGGGGGTATTTCCGCCGCCGCGGCTCCCCACGGCGGACGGCAATGACGGAGCCGCCCGGCGGCGGCCCCGAAGGATCAGGCGGCAGACGACAACGCCTCTCCCTGCACGATGCCGCGGATCGCCTGCTCCTCCGCCGTAAAGGCGGGGTCGGTGACGGCGCCGAACGCCGCGGCGGCACCTTGCACTCGTGCGACCGCGTCGGGGAGCGCATCCGCGCCGTCGAGGCGGAAGGAGACGGCCGAAAGCGGGCCGAAGAGCAGCGCCCGTTCCAGATCCGGCCGTGCTGAGAGATCCGGATCGACCCCGGCATTGCGCGCGAAGCCGAGGGCGGCGACATGCATCGGCACCGCCGGCGGCCCGGCGCGCATGGCCTTCGCCCGCGCGACGCCTTCTACCATCTCCGCCTGCGCCGGGATCGGCGCGACCCCGGCGAAGCAATAGCTGATCCAGCGGGCCTGCAGCTCCAGCACCGGCAGGTAGGGACCGACGAGATCGTAGAGGCCGAGGAAGGCCAGTCCCGGCAGGTCAGGGTGGAAGGTGTGGTCATGGAGGTCCATGTGGACATCGTCGAGGCCGAGCGTCGCCGTCGTCGCCGCATCGAGGAAGGGCAGCGACAGGCGGTAGCCGGTCCCGAGGATGATGCCGTCGAACTCGCCGCGGCGGCCGCCGCGGAAGAGGACACGGTTTCCGTCGATCTCCTCGATCCACGGCATGACCGCGATGCGCCCCTCCGCCACCGCCGGCAGGAACTGCTGCGACTGGGTGACACCGGCGGCGAAGATATCGTCGTCGGGTGCGGGTGCGCCGAACTGCGCCGGATTGCCGGCGACGGCGAGCACCTTGGCCCGCAGCCCCGCGGCAAGTTCCGGCGGCGGCAACACGCCGCCGAGAAGCGCTGCGGCACGGTTGAACATCACGTGCTCGGTGGGTACGCCGGAGATCAGTTTCGGCAAGACGTAGCGCTGGCGGCGATTGGCGACCGTGACCCGCGCGCCGCCATAGGCGAGCTCCGAGGCGATTTCGAGCGCGCTGATCGAGCAGCCGGCGACGAGCACATGGCGGCCGCGATAGCGCTCGACGCCGTTGTACTGGGCGGCGTGGATGGCGCCGAGCGATCCGGAAAAGCCCGAGAGGCCCGATATTTCCGGGACCGACGGCGTACCGCAGCGGCCGGTCGCCACGACGACCCGCCGGAAGACTTCCGAGCGCTCGCGCCCGCCACTCGCCGAGCGGATGCGCCAGCCGCCGCCGGCCGCGGGTTCGAGGCTCTCGACCCGCGTCGACAGCCGCAGCTTCGGCAACAGTCCCGAGACGAAGGCGTAACGCTCGAGATAGTCGAGCATCTCGTCCTGGGTGAGATAGGTCGCGCTGCCGGGTGCGTGGTCGAGATCGGAAAAGGCCGTCATGATCCGGCTCGTGTTCGTGCGCATGCCCGGCCAGACGGTGCTCGTCGCGCAGGCCGAGTTCCACTGGCCGCCCAACCGGGCAGACGCCTCGAAGACGACCGGATCGAGCCCGTGGGCCGCGAGCCATTTCGCCGCGGCGAGTCCGCCCGGCCCGGCGCCGATCACGGCGACACAATTGTCGGGCATTACTGTCGCTTGCTGTTGCACTTTGCTCTCCTTCATTCGCTGGGAGCCTTGCTCATAGGCGCTTCGACAGCGGTCGTTTCCTTAAAGCTTGCTAAGCCGGGCGGCGGGAATCCTAAAACTTCGCGGGCTGCGCTATGCATGTCGAAAGAGGAGAGATTCCATGCTGGATCACGAACTGGCGGCCTTCATAGAAAGCCCGGTGATGCAGATCATCGGGACGGCTGATGCCGACAACCGTCCGGAGGTCGGCCGCGGTGTCGGCGCATGGCCGCTCGACGGCCGCCGGATCGCGATCGTCGTCTCCGCCTGGCAGTGGCCGGGCACGATCGCCAACCTGCGGGACAACGGCATGATCACCGCGACCTTCTCGCGCCCCTCCGACTACGTGACCTACCAGATCAAGGGCAAGGCGGAGGTAGGTGATGCCGCAGCAGGCGAGATCGAGCGTTCGGAACGCTATATGGTCGCCATGGTTTCCGCGCTGATGCGCCTCGGAATTGCGCCGGAGATCATCGCCCCCTGGCTCAGCCACCGCGACGCGCGGCTGGTGACGATCGACGTCGCCTCGGTCTTCGTGCAGACGCCGGGTGCGAAGGCCGGCTCGAAGCTCTGGAGTGCGACGACATGACGATTGCCCTCCGTGACCTCGAGGCGTGTTTCGAGGGTGTCATTCCCTCGATCATCGCCACCGCCGACGCCGAAGGCGTGCCGAACATTTCCTATCTCTCCCACGTGTCGATGGTGGATGACCAGCACGTGGCGCTCTCCAACCAGTTCTTCGCCAAGACCGCCGCCAATATCCGCCTCAACCCGAAGGCCACCCTCGTCGTGGTCGACGGCCTGACGGGGGCGCAGTTCCGCCTGCAGCTCGCCTTTGCCTACACGCTGGAGGAAGGATCCCTCTTCGACCGGCTCGCGCAGGAGGTCGCCGCCGGCGGCGCACAGGTGGGCTTAAGCGACGTCATGCGGCTGCGCTGCGTCGACGTCTTCCGTGTCATCACCATTGAAGCCGTCCCCTCGCCGGTCGAGGCGGCAGCCGCTTCCACGCGTCCGCGGCCGGACCAGCTCGTCGCAGCCGAAAGAATTGTCGCGGCCATCGCCGCAGCGACGGATGCGGGTGGCATCGTCGACGCCCTGCTCGGCGGGATTGCCGGGCATCTCGGCTTCGGCCATGCGCTCCTTTTCCAAAGCTATGGCGAGAAGGCGCAGATCACCGCGATCGGCAGCACTGGTTATGTCCCCTCGGGCATCGGCGCCGAGGTGCCGTTCGGCGAGGGCCTGATCGGATCGGCGGCGGCAAGCGGCAGGACCGTCAAGGTGAGCGACATGAGCCGCATCCGCCGCTTCGGATCGGCGGTGCGCCACTCCTCGCCGGACGAGAACCGGACCCGGGAGATCGTGCTGCCGGGCATGGCCGACGCCATGAGCCAGATCGCCGTGCCGCTCGTCGTCCAGGGACATGTCGAGGGCGTCCTCTTCGTCGAGAGCGAGAGGCGTCTCGCCTTCACCCATGAGGACGAGGCAGCGCTCTCGATCGTTGCCCGGCAGGCGGCGGTCTCGCTCGCGCTTTGCGAACGCATGTCCTTCGATCCGGAAGCCGCCTCCCCGGACCATACGACACCCGCCGGCGGCAACAGCCGGATCGATGTGGCTCATCACCTCTTCGACGACAGCGTCTTCATCGACGGCGACTATGTGATCAAGGGCGTGGCCGGGCGGCTGCTGGCGCACATGCTCAGCCACTATCTGGACAGCGGTCGGCGGGAATTCACCAACCGCGAGATCCGGCTCGATACGAGCCTCCGCCTGCCCGACTACAAGGACAACCTCGAGACCCGCCTCCTGCTGCTGCGGCGACGGCTCGACGAGAAGCACCTGCCGATCCGGCTCCTGCAGCTCGGCCGCGGCAAGATCGGGCTCGCCGTCGAGGGCGAAGTCCGCCTCACCCGCCGGTAGGCGGATCTCAGACGCCCCTCAGCACGAGGATCAGCGGCTTTTGCGGCAGCGTGGCGATGGAGACGGTGACGGCGGCGCTGTCGGACATCTTCCAGTCGAAGCCCTGGTCGAACATCGCGAGGAAATCGGAGATCGGCGGACCGCGGCGATGCATCGGCAGGATCAGCGCCGAGCGGAGCCGCTTCACCGTGCGGCTCATGCTGTCGGCACCCATGGTCAGCCCGCCGTCGACGGGAACCATGACGACGTCGAGCCGCCCGATCTCGGCGAAGTGCGCGTCCGTCAGTTCATGGTGCAGGTGCCCGAGATGGCCGATGCAGAGCCCCGCAACCTCGAAGATGAAGATCGAATTGCCGTTCGCCTCGAAGCCGCCGAAGCTGCGGATATCGGTCGTGACATTGCGGATATAGGCATCGCCGACGACGACCCGATGCACGACCTTCTCGCCGGGCGTGTCGCTCCACCCGTGCAGGACATTGGCGATCGCCGGGTCCGGCGCGAGCGTGTAATGGCTCGAATGCGCCTTGTTCATCGTCACCACGTCCGGCATGCGCGGCGAGCGCAGCCATCCGTTATAGTCCGTCGCAATCGAGATGCCGCCGGGGGTCTCGATCAGGAAGGTCGAATGGCCGAGATAGGTGATCGTTACCGTGCGGTCGGCGGCGGCGAGCCGAAGCGGCTGAACGGAGGGGGAATCGTCGAAGCGTACGAATTTCGCCTTCGGCAGGGTCTCGGCGACGAGCTGGCATTCGCTGACCGGCGGGCGCTCTTCCTGGGCGCCGGCGGCGCCCGCGGCAAGGATCAGGGAAATGAACGCTATGGCAAGTCGCAGCATCATGCCCGCCCCGCACCATTCATCCGATGGCGCAGGATGGGACAGGACGGCGGCGAGGTAAAGCCGCAGAGGCTCACATTTGCGTTAGACTGGCCGCCGCGGGCTTAGCGCCAGAAGTCCGGAAGCGTCTCGGTGAGCCGCGGCCCGATCCGGAGCGGCGCAATCTTCTCGGCGAGACCCGTGCGGTCGGAAATCTCGACGCCGACGCCGCAGATCGTCGCCGGCCCGTGCGCCGCCTCGAACCGCCCCTTCGGCATCTTCGAGATAAAACGGTTGAGCGGCTCTTCCTTGTCCATGCCGAGGGAGGAGTCGTAATCGCCGCACATGCCGGCATCCGACATGTATGCCGTGCCGCCGTTCAGGATCTGGTGGTCGGCAGTCGGCACATGCGTATGGGTGCCGACGACGAAGCTCGCGCGACCGTCGACGAAATGGCCGAAGCATTGCTTCTCGCTGGTCGCCTCGGCGTGGAAATCGAAGACGATGGCGTCGGCCTGCTCCTTGAGCGGGCAGGCCGAAAGGATCGCCTCCGCGGAAGTAAAGGGATCGTCGAGTTCCGGGTGCATGAAGACCCGGCCCATGATGTTGGCGACGAGCACGCGCGCGCCATTACGGGCATAGAAGACGCCGGAGCCCTTGCCCGGCGTTCCCGACGGATAGTTGGCCGGCCGCAGGAACTGGTCGTGGCGCTCGCAGAAGGAGACGGCCTCCTTCTGGTCCCAGACATGGTTGCCGGTGGTCACGACATCGGCGCCGGCATTGATGGTTTCGAGATAGATGTCCTCGGTGATGCCGAAGCCGCCGGCGGCGTTCTCGCCGTTGACGACGACGAAATCGAGTTGGAGGTCGGAAATCAGGCCGGGAAGCCGCTCCCACACCGCCGTCCGTCCGGTCTTGCCGACCATGTCACCGAGAAAAAGCAACCGCATTCGCGTATCCAGTCATCATCATCCAAAAGTCCGCATGCCATTCTCCGTCACCACGGCTTCCAGCCGGACGTCGTGCGGTTCGAAGGGGACATGTGCCACTTCCTGGCAGGCGAATGCAATGCCGATCAGCCGGGGATCACGCCCTTTTTGCCGCAATCGGGCGATCGCACGATCGTAATGGCCGGCGCCGTAGCCGATGCGGTGGCCGCGGCCGTCAAAGGCTGCGAGCGGCACCAGCAGGATGTCCGGATCGAGCTCCGCCGCCTCCGGCCCCGGCCCGCGGGTGCCGAAACCGGTGGAGACGAACTCGGCGCCGGGGAGGAGTTCACGGAAGACGATGGTCTCGCGGTCGAGCACCACCGGCAGGCAGAGGCGTGCACCGCGCTCGCGCAGCCGCGCCATCAGCGGACGGATGTCGGCCTCCGAGCGGATCGGCAGGAAACCGGAGACGACCGCTCCGGGTTCGAACGCCAATCCCTCGCCGAAGGCGGCGATCGCCAGGCTGTATTCGATCCGCGTATCGGCAGGGATCGCGTCCCGCCGCTCGAGCCGTTCCTTGCGCAACTGCGCCTTCATCGCTGCTTGTCCCGTCATTGCGTCCCCTGCCTTGCCGTGGCGGCGCATTAAACCAAAATCGTCCGGCGTAATCGGTTCATATCATCGAGACTTGGTATTAGCCGGCGCGCGTGCCTTTGCAAGCCGTCGCGGCGCCACTAACGGTCTCGACAATTGCCGCTCGCAACGGTTGAGGAATACGCTAACATGCAGTCCGTTTCGGCCAGCGCGCGAGGTCTGCATGTTCCTGCTTTCCCATATGCTGAAGTCATTCATCAAGAAGGGCCGCCTGACGGTCATCGATGCCGAGGGCAAACGGCACGTCTTCGGCGGATCGCAGGACGGCCCGCAGGTGACGATGCGGCTTACCGATCCGAAGCTCTACCGCAGCCTCGTCTTCAAGGCCGAGCTCGTCGCCGGCGAAGCCTATATGGACGGCACCATGCGCTTCGAGGAAGGCTCGAGCCTGCGCGACTTCCTGATGCTGTTTTCGATCAACCGGCTGTCGCTCGGCTCCTACCCGATCCAGAAGGCCATCCGCGCCGTGCGGATGCGGTTCCGCAAGCGCGAACAGTCGAACCGCAAGGGCCAGGCACAACAGAACGTCGCCCACCACTACGATCTCGGCAACGATTTCTACAAACTTTTCCTCGACGAGAACATGCTCTATTCCTGTGCCTACTTCCGCGAACCGGAGGAGACGCTGGAACAGGCGCAACGCAACAAGCTGAGGCTGCTTGCGGCCAAGCTCGACCTGAAGCCCGGCATGAAGGTGCTCGACATCGGCTGCGGCTGGGGCGATCTGGCGCTCTATCTTGCCCGGCTGGAAGACGTCTCGGTCGTCGGCGTAACGCTGTCGAAGGAGCAGCATGCGCTCGCGACGAAGCGGGCGGCCGATGCCGGCCTTGCGGGCCGCGTCCGCTTCGAACTCAAAGACTACCGCGACGTGGAGGAAAAGTTCGACCGCATCGTCTCGGTCGGCATGTTCGAGCATGTCGGCGTGCAGCACTACGACGAGTTCTTCAAGAAGCTGAACGCGCTGATGCCGGACGACGGCGTCGCCCTCATCCACTCGATCGGCCACATGAGCCCGCCCGGCACGACGAGCCCGTGGCTGCGCAAATACATCTTCCCCGGCGGCTATTCGCCGGCCCTGTCGGAAGTGGTCTCCGTCACCGAGAGGAACAGCCTGTGGGTGACCGACATCGAGGTGCTGCGCGTGCATTACGCGACCACGCTCGCCCACTGGTGCCGGCGCTTCGAGGCCAATCGCGACAAGGTCGTCGCCATGTATGACGAGCGCTTCGCCCGCATGTGGGAATTCTATCTGATCAGTTGCGAGATGATGTTCCGCGCCGGCAGCCAGATGGTCTTCCACTTGCAGCTGTCGCGGACTCGCGACGCGGTCCCGATCGTCCGCGATTACGTCACCGATCTGCAGCGCAGCTACATCGAGCGGGAGAAGCAATTACATCTTCAGGTGTGAGCGCTCAGAGGCCGCCCCACTCGCGCACCATGGCGGCCATTGCCCCGGCCGCGTCACTTGCCTCCGCGCCGAGACCTTCGGCAACGCCGCGGCGGTCGGCCTCGTTGCGGTTCTGGCTGACCTTCCACTTGCCTTCGATGGCGGTGATCGGCACCTCGATGCCGACGATGCCCCTGAGCTGCGCGGTGATGAAGTCGTCCGGCGCATCGTCGACGGCCCACGGGATCATCCGCCTGCTCTCGTGGCTGTCGGTCAGCCGGTTCACCTGCGCGCGGAGCCACTGGCTGTCCTCGATCACCCGGACCGTCCCCCGCACCTGGACGATCGCGTAGTTCCAGGTGGGCACGACCTTGCCGGTCTCGCGCTTCGTCTCGTACCAGGCCGGGGTGACGTAGTGATCGGCGCCCTGGAAGACGACGAGAACCTCCGCACCGGCGGCAAGCGCCCGCCATTGCGGATTGGCTCTCGCCATATGCGCCTGAAGCGTCCCCATCCCCAGATCCGTGTTCACCAGCCGGAAGGGGATCGGATTGGCGAGAAGCCCGCCTTCGCCGGACGAAATCAAGAGCCCGAGCGGATGGCTCCGGATAAGGGCATGCTGGACCTCGCGACGGTCCTCACGATGATGCGGCGGCTGGTACATGGGCACTCTCCGGGGGCAGACGGAACGGCCCAATTAGGCAGCCGGGTCATCGCGGGTCAATACCACTTTCTGTTGCGAAGCCACGGCGCGCAACAGGGGATCGAAGACCTCTCCGCCCTCTTGCGCCCCCTTGATCGAGAAGGAACTCGCGCACGTCGCTTTTTTTGCATCCGTCAAATTCCATCCTCGATTTGCCCGGAGAACCAAGGGTTAACCCCAAGGCCTTAGACTGACGTGAAAGCCAATGTCCAAGGGGCACGCCTACATGAATATCTTTTCGCGCTTCGGCATCACCAAAACGATTACCGTGACTACGGTGATCATCCTAGTCGCGGCGCTCGGCGCGGTCTCCTGGGTTATCTCCAACAGCATCGAGACCCGCATCCAGAAACAGGCCATTGCCAGCCAGAACGCCAGCCTACGGACGGCGGCCACCTTCATCGAACGCGATCTCCCCGGAACCAAGGTGACCTGGGGGACGGATGGCAATGTCGCGCGGATCGAGATGGAATCGATCCCGACGGAATTCACGGATCACACCATGATCGACACGATCGGCCGCATGACCGGCCAGACCGCGACGATCTTCGCCTGGGATCCGCAGAGCAAGGACTTCTGGCGCCGTACCACCAACATCATCAAGCCGGACGGAAACCGTGCCGTCGGCACGGCACTCGGCCAGAAGGGCGCCGTCTATCCCTTCGTGACAAAGGGGCAGGTCTATCGCGGCGAGGCCGTGATCCTGGAAACGTCCTACTACACCATCTACCAGCCGATCTTCTCGCCGACCGGCGACGTTCTCGGCATCCTCTATGCCGGTGTCCGCAAGGCTGAGATCAACAGCATCGCGGCCGAGATGACCTATGCAATCGGGATCACTGCACTGATGGTGCTGGTGTTCGCAGCTAGTATCGTCGCCCTGCTGGTCCGCCGTATCGTCGGTGCCCTGCCTCGCCTCACCGCGGTTGCCGACAGCCTGGCCTCAGGGCATCTCGACACCGCAGTGCCGGATCAGGATCTCAAGAACGAGATCGGCGCCCTTGCGCGTGCGATCGACGTCTTCCGCGAAAGCGCGATCCACAAGATCGAGATCGAACACCAGGCTGCCGATGCGGCAGCCCGCGGCGAGCGCGAACGCCAGGAACGCGAACTGGCCAAGGCCGAAGACGCCCGCGCCGTTCAGGACGCCGTCGAAGTTCTCGCCGATTCTCTTCAGAAACTGAGTGACGGCGATTTGACGGTCCGCATCGAACGCTCCTTCGCCGGCAACCTTGACAAGCTTCGCGTCGATTTCAACAACTCGGTCGCAAAGCTCGCCGGTACCATGGCGGAACTGCGGACCGAGACCGCTGGCATCGAGGCGAGCTCCGCGGAGATGCACTCCGCGACCGATGACCTGTCAAAGCGAACCGAACAGCAGGCGGCATCGCTCGAAGAAACTTCGGCCGCGCTGGAGGAGATCACCTCGACCGTCCGCGGCTCTTCGGCCAAGGCCGACGACGCGGCAAACATGGCGATCAAGGCGCGCCAGAGCACCGAAAGCTCCAGCAAGGTCGTCTCCGATGCAATCGATGCCATGGGCCGCATCGAGCAGGCGTCGAGCGAAATCTCCAAGATCATCAACGTCATCGACGAGATCGCTTTCCAGACGAACCTGCTGGCGCTCAACGCCGGTGTCGAGGCGGCCCGTGCAGGTGAAGCCGGCAAGGGGTTTGCCGTCGTCGCGCAGGAGGTCCGCGAACTGGCTCAGCGTTCCGCCAACGCCGCGAAGGACATCAAGGTCCTGATCAACAAATCCGGCGAAGCAGTCGCCGGTGGCGTGTCGCTCGTGCAGCAGACGGGTGCGGCGCTCGGCGAGATATCGAACCAGGTGGCGGTGATCAACGAGCATATCTCCGCGATCGCCTCCGCGTCCCGCGAGCAATCGACCGCGCTCAACGAGATCAACAGCTCCGTCAACCATATGGACCAGTTCACACAGAAGAATGCGGCAATGGTCGAGGAGGCTACGGCAGTCACGCACCGTCTCGCCGACAGCGCACGCAGTCTCGCCGGCCTCGTCTCGCAGTTCCGCATGAGCGATCGCGGCGTGAGCGCTCCCGCCTATCAGTCCGCGGGGCAGGTGCCGCGCGCCGCGACCCCACGTCCGGCGTCGGCCCAGGCGCGACCGGTCGCCTCTCCGGCGCGCAAGATGGTCGGAAGCCTCGCCAACGCTTTCGGTGGCGGCAACACCGCGCCGGCGACATCGCAGGACAGCTGGGAAGAATTCTGACCGGCTCGGGCATCCACAAGCACAAAGCCGTCGCGAGCGATCGCGGCGGCTTTTTTCATCGAGAACCAACATTTTCGAAGAAAGTGCGATCCACGGCAACCGATGGAGTTTTTACGATCCTGGGCGCCTACAAAAGTAGGTGGGCGCCGTGTGTCCAAGCCCACGGGCCTGGCCAGGGACAGCTCCCTCTGGATCGAGTATGGCCCCAGGGATTGTGGTTTCCTGTCGTGAGGCGCAGACCGCGATCCCTGATATAGGGCCAAATGCCCCGCCGCGCCAGAGGCCACCTCGTCAAAAAGGGTCCGAAGATCAGCTTTCCTGCGCGGCAGCGCCCGCAGGGCGAGCCGTGAGCTTGCGGGTGATCGCATTCAGCCGCTCGGCGAGCTCGGCGATCGTCGCGGCGAGCAGCTCTTCCTTGCGCTGGTTTCCGGCGGCCGCTGTGTCGCGGCCCTCGCGGAGCCCGGCAAGCTCGCGCTCCATCTCGGCGATCTTGCGGTTCATCTCGGAAAGCTCGTCCATCACCATGATGCCGGCCATGACGGTGATCCGCAGATCGCCGATCTCGCCGAACTGCGACTTCAGATGCGAGACGTAGTTGTCGAACCGGGTCGCAAGATCGACGAGATGCGCCTCCTGGCCCTCCTCGCAGGCCATGCGGTAGGCTTTCCCGTCGATCGTCACCGTTACCTGTGCCATACGCCCTTCCGCATATCGAGACCACGCACCCGCCGACGTCAGCGGTCGAGCACCGCCCGTATCGTTTCCATCGCCGTCACCAGCCGCCGCGAGACCTCGCGATTGACCTCCTCGAGCCGGTTGGCGCGAAACTCCGACTGGTCGAGTTCCTGGGCGAGCCGCGCGCGGTCGGCGTGGACGCGCTTGACCTCGCTTTCAACCTCGGCGTTCTCGCGCTGGGCCTCGAAGCGCATGTCGACGGCGTTCTCCAGGCCCGAAATCGCCTGCCGCAGGGCGCCGAGCGCCGCCTCAACCGTGTTGTCCGTCGACATTGCTTGTCCCGGCCTTCCGAAAAAAGTCCACCGAATCGGACACCGAAGCCCGCCATCGTGTTTCTTCGACAGTATTCGCTTGTGTTGCCACCCGTCAATAAAACCGGAGAGGCGCGGATTTGCCTATCCTGTGGACGACGGCCGAACCCGCATGTCGAGGCGCTCCGGCGAGGCGAAATCTCGGCGGATCGGAACCGCAAACCCAGCGGATTTGTTGACTCGCGCGTCTCACCTGCTATGGATCAGCCGCCTTCAGGCGGTCCGCGGCAGGTGCGGACATCCCCAGTGACTCGGAACAAGCGGAAAAATGATGATTTCTCCCGAAAAACACAACCGGATGGCAAATGCGATCCGATTTCTCGCCATGGACGCCGTCGAGAAGGCCAATTCCGGCCATCCCGGCATGCCGATGGGAACCGCCGATGTCGCGACCGTACTCTTTAGCCGTTTCCTGAAGTTCGATCCGAAGAACCCGCTCTGGCCGGACCGCGACCGCTTCGTGCTCTCCGCCGGCCACGGCTCCATGCTCCTTTATAGCCTCCTCTATCTCACCGGCTACGAGGACATGACGATCGAGGACATCAAGCAGTTCCGCCAACTGGGCGCAAAGACCGCCGGCCACCCGGAATACGGCCACGCTTCCGGCATCGAGACGACGACCGGGCCTCTCGGCCAGGGGATCGCCAACGCCGTCGGCATGGCGATCGCCGAAAAGAAGCTCACCAACGAGTTCGGCGCCGAGCTGATGGATCACTACACCTATGTGATCGCCGGCGACGGCTGCCTCATGGAAGGCATCAGCCAGGAAGCGATCTCGCTCGCCGGTCACCTGAAGCTCAACAAGCTCATCGTTCTCTGGGACGACAACGGCATCTCGATCGACGGCGCGATTTCGCTGTCCGACTCGACCGACCAGCACGCGCGCTTCCGCGCCTCGGGCTGGAACACGCTCTCCGTCGACGGCCATGATCCGGAAGCGATCGCCGCCGCGATCGAGGAAGCCCGCAAGTCCGACAAGCCGACGATGATCGCCTGCAAGACCGTGATCGGCTTCGGCGCACCGACCAAGGCCGGCACCCACAAGGTTCACGGCTCGCCGCTCGGCGCCGACGAGATCGCCGCCACCCGCAAGGCGCTCGGCTGGGGCGAGGATGCCTTCACCGTTCCCGCCGACGTGCTCGACGCCTGGCGTCTCGCCGGCCTGCGCTCCACCAAGGCCCGCAAGGACTGGGAAGGACGTCTCGCAGCCGCCGACGCCGACAAGCGCGCGGAATTCACCCGGCGCTTCGCCGGCGACCTGCCGGGCAATTTCGACGCCACGATCGACGCCTACAAGAAGAAGCTCGCCGAAACGAAGCCGACGGTCGCAACCCGCAAGGCCTCCGAGGATGCGCTCGAAGTCATCAACGGCGTGCTCTCCGAAACGCTCGGCGGCTCCGCCGACCTGACCGGCTCGAACAACACCAAGACCAGCCAAACGAAGTCGATCACCCCGACCGACTTCTCCGGCCGCTACATCCACTACGGCATCCGCGAGCACGGCATGGCCGCCGCCATGAACGGCATCGCGCTGCACGGCGGCCTGATCCCCTATTCCGGCGGCTTCCTGATCTTCTCGGACTACTGCCGTCCGTCGATCCGTCTTGCCGCCCTCATGGGCATCCGGGTGATCCACGTGCTGACCCACGACTCGATCGGCCTCGGCGAAGACGGCCCGACCCACCAGCCGGTCGAACACATGGCCGCGCTGCGCGCCATTCCGAACCTTTTGATGTTCCGTCCGGCGGACGCGACCGAAACGGCGGAATGCTGGCAGATCGCGCTCGAGCAGAAGCACCGCCCCTCGGGTCTCGCGCTGACGCGCCAGAACCTCGTCGCGGCGCGCACCGAATATGAAGAGAAGAACCTCTGCGCCAGCGGCGCCTACGAACTCGTCTCGGCAAGCGACGCGAAGGTCTCGATCTTCGCTTCCGGCTCGGAAGTCGAGATCGCGCTGAAGGCCCAGGCCGAACTGACCGGCAAGGGCATTCCCGCCCGCGTCGTCTCGGTTCCCTGCTTCGAGCTCTTCGCCGAACAGCCGGAAGACTATCGCCAGGCGATCATCGGCAGCGCGCCGGTGAAGATCGGCGTCGAAGCCGGCATCCGCCAGGGCTGGGACAGCATCATCGGCTCTGACGGCATTTTCATCGGCATGTCCTCCTTCGGCGCCTCCGGCCCCTACAAGGAGCTCTACAAGCACTTCGGCATCACCGCCGAGGCCGTGGTTGCCGCCGCCGAAGCAAAGCTTGGCTAACGTCAAATTGTCGCAGGGCGATTGCCAACGCCCTGCGATCCATTAGTTTCGAATTCTTTTCTACACGGGAGTGAACGCCATGACTCTTAAAGTTGCCATCAACGGCTTCGGCCGCATCGGCCGCAACGTGCTGCGCGCCATCGTCGAGTCCGGTCGCACGGACATCGAAGTGGTCGCGATCAACGACCTCGGCCCGGTCGAAACCAACGCCCACCTGCTGCGCTACGACTCGATCCACGGCAAGTTCCCGGCCGATGTGAAGGTCGAAGGCGACACGATCATCGTCGGCGGCGGCAAGCCGATCAAGGTCACGGCGATCAAGGATCCGGCAACGCTCCCGCACAAGGAACTCGGCGTCGACATCGCGATGGAATGCACCGGCATCTTCACCTCGCGCGACAAGGCCGCCCTGCATCTCCAGGCCGGCGCAAAGCGCGTCATCGTCTCGGCTCCGGCCGATGGTGCCGACCTGACCGTCGTCTTCGGCGTCAACCACGACAAGCTGACCAAGGATCACCTGGTCATCTCCAACGCGTCCTGCACCACCAACTGCCTGGTGCCGGTCGTCAAGACGCTGGACGACGCCGTCGGCATCGACCACGGCTTCATGACCACGATCCACTCCTACACCGGTGACCAGCCGACGCTCGACACCATGCACAAGGACCTGTACCGCGCCCGCGCGGCAGCGCTCTCCATGATCCCGACCTCGACGGGCGCCGCAAAGGCTGTCGGCCTGGTCCTGCCGCACCTCAAGGGCAAGCTGGACGGCACCTCGATCCGCGTGCCGACCCCGAACGTCTCGGTCGTCGACTTCAAGTTCGTCGCCAAGAAGAACACCACCGCCCAGGAAATCAACGAGGCCATCAAGGCCGCATCGAACGGCGCCCTGAAGGGCATTCTCGGCTACACCGAGGAGCCGCTGGTCTCGCGCGACTTCAACCACGACAGCCACTCGTCGATCTTCGCGATCGACCAGACCAAGGTGCTCGAAGGCAACTTCGTCCGCATCCTGACCTGGTACGACAACGAGTGGGGCTTCTCCAACCGCATGTCCGACACGGCGGTCGCGCTCGGCAAGCTCATCTGAGCGATCGACCCAATTTTTGTCCTCGAAGAGGCGGGCCGGGATACCGGTCCGCCTTTCATTTTTCCCGCTCGCGCCCTACTCTGATCACGATTGCGGGCGACAAGTACGACTCTCGTCTTTCGGCAGTCCTGCCAGATCGTTCCCGACCCTGTACCGACCCCTTCATCGGGGCGGAGCGCGTTGCCGTCGCCTTCGTGCTGCGGGTCCGGTATGATCGGTAGCTGCGGGACGACACGGTGGGCGCGGTAACGAAGGGGATGAGCGGGTGGACGAATTCTATGCGATGACGCTGGTGGGTACGGCGCTGGTCCTCCTGGCGGCGTTTTCGAGCCTGCTCGCCTTCCGCTTCGGCGCTCCGCTCCTCCTGCTCTTCCTGCTGATCGGGCTCGTGACCGGTGTCGACGGCCTCGGCATCGACTTTTCCAACAATTCGCTCGCCTATGCGCTCGGTTCCGTGGCGCTCGCGATCATCCTGTTCGATTCGGGCTACGGCACCTCGCTGCAGTCATTCCGGTTGTCGGCGATCCCGGCATTGATGCTGTCGACGGTCGGCGTGCTGCTCACCGCCTGCCTCTTCGGCGCACTCGCCCATCTGCTGCTCGACTTCTCCTTCCTGGAAGGGGCACTGCTCGGCTCGATCGTCGCCTCCACCGATGCGGCGGCGGTGTTCTTCCTCCTGCGCATCGGGGGGATCAACATCCGCGACCGCGTCCGCTCGACGCTCGAGGTCGAGTCCGGCACCAACGACCCGATGGCGATCTTCCTCACCATGGCGCTGGTTCAGCTCCTGTCCACCGGCAAGGGCTATGCCGGCATCGACATGGCGCTGCTGCGCCTCTTCGTCGAGCAGATGGGGCTCGGCCTCGGCCTCGGGCTGATCGGGGGCGCGGCCATCGTCTTCGTCCTGAAGCGGATATCGGTGGAGCGGGGGCTCGCCCCGATCTTCATGCTGGCGATGGCCATGCTCGTATTCTCCTATACCGGCGCGGTCGGCGGCAGCGGCTTCCTCGCGGTCTACGTGGCCGGCATCTATGCCGGCAGCCAGAAAATTCCGGCCCGCGGCTCGATCACCCGCTTCCAGGACGGCATGACCTGGCTCGCGCAGATCGTCATGTTCCTCGTGCTCGGCCTACTGGCTACCCCTTCACAGTTTCCGCAGATCCTCCTGCCGGCGGTCATCCTCGGCCTGTTCCTGGTGTTCATCGCCCGTCCGCTCGCCGTCTGGCTCTGCCTGCTGCCGTTCGACTATACCCAGCGCGAGACCGCTTTCATCGCCTGGGTCGGCCTGCGCGGCGCGGTATCGATCCTGCTTGCCATCCTGCCGATCCTCGGCGACCTGAAAGACGGGCAGGTGTATTTCAACACCGCCTTCATCGTCGTGATGATCTCGCTTCTCCTGCAGGGCTGGACGATCAAGCCGGTGGCGCGCAGGCTCGGGCTCATCATTCCCCCGCGCATCGGCGCCATCGACAAGCTGGAACTCGACCTGCCCGGCGTCGCCCGCCACGAACTGCTCGCCTACCGTGTCGTTGCCGACAGCCCCGTGCTGCGCGGCGAACGCATTCCCCGTTGGGCGATGCCCTCGCTCGTCATCCGCGACGGCAAGTCGATGCGCTACCAGTATGCCGGCCGGCTCAGGGAGAACGACCAGGTCTATCTCTTCATAGCGCCCGGCTATTCGCGCCTCCTCGACCGCTTGTTCGCCAGCAAGGCGCCGGTGGACGAGAACGACAGCGAGTTCTTCGGCATGTTCGCGATCGCCCCGTCGACCCGTGTCGACAATCTCGACCAAGCCTACGGACCGCTCTCGGTAAACGAGGCAGAGCGCGCGATGTCCGTCGCCGAGCTGATTGAGCAGCGCCTCGGCGGGAGGGCGGACTATGCCGATCGCGTCCGCCTCGGCACGATCGTCCTCATCGTCCGTGACATCGACGAGACGGGACATATGGCCTCGGTCGGCGTGTCGCTCGAACCGGTGGCACCAGCCACCAAGCTGCCGATCTTCCTCAATCTGCGGGAAATTGCCCACGCGCTGCGCGACTATCTCCGCAAGGTCCGCAAGGCGTCCGAGTGAAATTTGCCCCGTCCTCGCCTTGCGTCACGAGGCAGGCGTAGTAATGTCCGGCCCTCACGTTTTAGAACCCCAAAGAGACTGGAGGGACGAGTATCACCATGGCGGCTTTCAAGACACTCGACGATCTGACCGACATCGCCGGCAAGCGCGTACTGGTCCGCGTGGACCTCAACGTTCCGGTGACGGACGGCAAGGTCAGCGACACCACCCGCATCGAGCGCGTGACGCCCACCATTCGCGAACTTTCGCAGAAGGGTGCGAAGGTCATCCTGCTCGCCCATTTCGGCCGGCCGAAGGGTGAACCGGTCGCCGACATGTCGCTCTCGCTGATCGCGCCGGCGGTCGAGGAAGTGCTGGACCAGAGCGTTGCCTTCGCCTCCGACTGCATCGGCGCACCGGCCGCCGACGCCATCGCGAAGATGAACAACGGCGACATCCTGCTCCTCGAAAACACCCGCTTCCACAAGGGCGAGGAAAAGAACACGCCGGAATTCGTGGCCGAGCTCGCAAAGAACGGCGACATCTACGTCAACGACGCCTTCTCCGCCGCCCATCGCGCCCATGCCTCGACGGAGGGCCTCGCCCACCACCTGCCCGCCTATGCCGGCCGCACCATGCAGGCCGAACTCGAAGCGCTCGAAAAGGGCCTCGGCAACCCTGCCCGTCCGGTGGTGGCAATCGTCGGCGGCGCCAAGGTCTCGACCAAGATCGACCTCCTGATGAATCTCGTGAAGAAGGTCGACGCGCTCGTCATCGGCGGCGGCATGGCCAATACCTTCCTCGCCGCGAACGGCACCAATGTCGGCAAGTCGCTCTGCGAGCACGATCTCGCCGAAACCGCAAAGCAGATCATGCTCGAAGCCGCGACCGCCGGCTGCGCCATCGTCCTTCCTTCGGACGGCGTGGTCGCCCGCGAATTCAAGGCCGGCGCCGACAACGAGACGGTCGACATCAATGCGATCCCCGCCGACGCCATGGTCCTCGACGTCGGGCCGAAGTCGGTCGAAGCGGTCAATGCCTGGATCGGCCGTGCAGCGACGCTTGTCTGGAACGGCCCGCTCGGCGCCTTCGAGATCGCGCCCTTCGACAAGGCGACCGTCGCGGCCGCCCGTCATGCGGCCGACTGCACCCGCGAGGGCAAGCTGGTCTCCGTCGCCGGCGGCGGCGACACCGTCTCGGCGCTGAACCATGCCGGCGTCGCCGACGACTTCACCTATGTCTCGACGGCCGGCGGCGCCTTCCTCGAATGGATGGAAGGCAAGGAACTGCCGGGCGTCGCCGTCCTGTCCAGGACGGCCTGACCGCCTTATATGCCACGAGGCGGCGCGGACTTTCCGCATTCCGCGCCGCCGTCGCACCCGGTCCAAAGATTTCAGCCATTTTAAACGATTGAAATAATTTCAATCGTTTCAATCAATTAGACCGGGATTTGCCTTTGGGAAAACTTCTGTTATCGGCCAGTTGCAACCCCGGAAGGAAGGCGAAATAGCCGAACATCCAAGCGATATCGATCCGGGCAATGATCAATTCGGCGTCGCCGATTGGTCGTAACATCAACGAACTACGTGCGCGCGTATCGCGCCATCGTAGGGATAGGAGTGAGATATGGTAGACGCGAAGATGTTGAACAAGATCACCTCTGCACCCGGCTTCATTGCGGCGCTGGATCAAAGCGGTGGTTCAACACCCAAAGCGTTGAGCCTCTACGGCATTTCCGAGTCCGACTATCAGGGTGACGAGGAAATGTTCCGCCTGATGCATGCCATGCGCGTCCGCATCATGACCGCCCCCGCCTTCACCGGCGACAAGGTCATCGGCGCCATCCTGTTCGAGCGGACCATGGACGGCGACGTCGACGGTCAGCCTGTTCCGTCCTATCTGTGGGAAAAGCGCGGCGTCGTGCCCTTCCTCAAGGTCGACAAGGGCCTCGAAGCCGAGCAGAACGGCGTTCAGATGATGAAGGCCATGCCCGATCTCGACGCCCTCCTCATCCGCGGTCGCGACAAGGGCATGTTCGGCACCAAGATGCGCTCGGTGATCGCCCAGGCCGACAAGGCCGGGATTGCCGCCGTCGTCAAGCAGCAGTTCGAGGTCGCACGCCAGATCATCGGCCAGGGCCTCGTCCCGATCGTCGAGCCCGAAGTCTCCATCAAGAGCCCGACCAAGGTCGAGGCTGAGGCCATTCTTCGCGACGAGATCGCCGCACAGCTCGACAAGCTTCCGGCAGGTGAAGCCGTCATGCTGAAGCTGACGATCCCGACGGTCGCCGATTTCTACGCGCCCCTGGTCGCCCACAAGTCGGTCGTCCGCGTCGTCGCCCTTTCCGGCGGCTACACCACGGCGGACGCCTGCGAAAAGCTCAGCCACAACCACGGCATGATCGCGAGCTTCTCGCGCGCGCTGACGGAAAAGCTGCGTGTCACGATGAGCGACGCAGAATTCAACGCGAGCGTGGCCGAAACGATCGATCAGATCTACAACGCAAGCGTCAACAAGGCCTGATACGGCCCGCCTCTTTGTCACGATGACACAAAAGCCCGGCCCGCGCCGGGCTTTTTCGTTATAGGTACGGATGTGGATCGCTGCCAGGGAGTATCAGCCATGCGGGAATGTCCGTTCGTCACCGTCGACGTCTTCACCGAGCACCGCTTTCGCGGCAATCCGCTTGCCGTCGTTCTCTGCGGCAGCAGGCTGACGGCGGAGGAGATGCAGGGCATCGCCGCCGAGTTCGGTTATTCCGAGACGACCTTCCTGCTGCCGGCAGACGACATCGGCAATACCGCGCGGGTGCGGATCTTCACGCCGACCACCGAGGTTCCCTTCGCCGGCCATCCGAATGTCGGCACCGCCTTCGTCGTCGGGCGGCTGGGCCGGATCTTCGGCCAGTCCGTCGGAGAAGCGCTGCGCTTCGAGGAAGAGGCGGGCCTCGTCACCGTCACGCTCCGCAAGGCGGGCGATACCGTGCGCGGGGCGACGATCCGGGCACCGCAGCCGCTTTCGCTCGGCGCGCAGGTTCCGGTGCCGCTTCTCGCCCGCGCCGCAAGCCTCTCCCCGCACGACGTCGTTGCAGACCGCCACGTGCCCCTGTTCGCCTCGGTCGGCCTCAAGTTCGTCGTCGCTGGACTTTCCGATCTCGATGCACTCGGCCGTGCCAAGCCGAACGTCGAGACGCTGGAAGAGATGTGCGCCACCTTTGCCGCGGAGGAGAGCGATTGCCCGCTCTTCCTCTACACCCGTCTCGACGGCGGACATATCCGCGCACGCATGTTCGCGCCGCTCGACAACGTTCCCGAAGACCCGGCGACAGGCAGCGCGTCGGCCGCCCTCGCCGCGCTCCTGACCTCGCTGGAGCCGGCGCCGCACGGTCATTTCAGTTATCTGGTGGAGCAGGGCGTGGAGATGGGACGCACAAGCCACATCCATGTCGCGGCGGAAAAACGCGACGGCCACGTCCACACCGTCGACATCTCCGGCGACTGCGTCGAGGTGATGCGCGGCACGATCTCGGTCTGAGCCGTTACGGGCGGATCAGAAGCACGACGGACCAGATCGCGAAGGCGACGACGGCCAGCTTCCAGAAATCGCTTCGTCTGCGCAGCCCGGGAACCCCGAGCGGCTTGATGAGTTGCACGACCATGGCGAGGATCAGGAACGCGGCGATCGCTTTGGTCATTGCAGGTCCTTGCGGAAGAATCGGAGAAGCGTCATACGGCGGACACTTTTGCTTCTCAAGGACGCCGCGGCAAGACTGATCTTTGACAGGCTGATCTTGCAATCTGTGACGTTTCAGTCGACCACTAGGGCCGACCGACCCTCATGAGCTTCGAACAGAAGGCCGCGAATCGCACCCATGCGCCGTAACTTGCTGCCCGTCCTCGCCCTCCTCCTGGGCACCCTGTTCCTCTTTCTCGGCAATGGTCTGCACGGGCTGCTTCTGCCCGTGCGCGGGTCCGCGGAGGGCTATTCGAACGAGATCCTCGGCCTGCTCGGCACCTCCTGGGCGACCGGCTTCGTGCTCGGCTGCTTCTTCGCGCCGAAGCTGGTCATGCGCGTCGGCCACGTGCGCGCCTTCTCGAGCTTCATCTCGCTGATCGCCATCATCGCGCTTTTGACCGGCATCCAGGTCGACCAGTACTGGTGGGTGCTGCTGAGGGCCGTGACCGGCTTCTGTACGGCCGGCACCTCGATGATCATCGAGAGCTGGCTGAACGAACGGGCGACCAACGAGAGCCGCGGCATGATCTTCTCCTTCTACATCTCGATCACGCTGATCGGGGTGGTCGGAGGGCAGATGCTGATACCGCTCGGCGATCCGTCGACCACCATCCTCTTCATGTTCTGCGGCATCTTCTACTGCCTCGCAATGCTGCCGACGACGCTGTCGACGGCGGCGACGCCGCAGCCGCTGAAATCGGTCAGCCTTGATCTCCGCAGCCTCTACCGCAATTCGCCGATCTCCTTCGTCGGCATTCTGCTGATCGGCATCGCCAACGGCGCCTACGGCACGCTCGGTGCCGTCTTCGGTGCGCGCGCCGGTCTTTCGCCGACAACGATCGCGGTGATGATGAGTCTCACCATCTTCGTCGGCGCGGTGATGCAGTTTCCGGCGGGCAAGCTCTCCGACAGCACCGACCGCCGCTACGTGCTGGCGGCGCTGTCGGGTGTCGCCGCCCTCGCCGCCGTGATCCTGGCGGTCGTCCAGCCGCATGATGCCTATGTGCTGATCGGCTTCGTCGCGCTGTACGGTGCCGCCGCCAACGCGCTCTACCCGATCGCCGTCGCGCATGCGAACGACTTCGCCCGCGCCGATGACTTCGTGAAGGTCTCCGGCGGCCTTCTGCTGCTCTTCGGCATCGGCACGATCATCGGCCCGACGCTCGGCGGACCCGTGATGACGCAACTCGGCCCCTACGCGCTCTTTGCCGTCACCGCGGTGTCGCACGGGCTGCTGACCGCCTACGCCCTATACCGGAGCCGCCTGCGTCCGGCCGTGCCGGCGGAAGAGCGCGATTACGTGCCGAAGATCCCGGTGGGGGCCGCACCGACCAGCACGCCGGAAAGTCTCAATCTCGATCCCCGTGCGGCTCCGCTCGCCGATATCGCGGAGACCGAACCCGCCAGCCAGGAGAGTTAAGCCATGAGCATCAGCGACGACGAGCGTCCGAAGAAGAAGACGGTTCACGAGATCGGTTCCGATCTCTCGATGCTTTCCGCAGACGAGCTGACGGCGCGGATCGCCCTCCTCAAAGAGGAGATCGCCCGGCTCGATGCCGAACGGCAGCGCAAGGAGGCCGGCAAGCTTGCCGCCGAAAGCCTGTTTCGCCCGAAGGTATAGAGGCCGCCTCCCCGGCGTATCGCCGACTGTCGCAAGGAACAACACTTCCGGGAGAAGCGGTTAACTGTTCATTAACTCTTTTTGGTTAATGTAATTACCATCCAGAGCTTCTGGATTCAGGCAGTTTCTCCTCATGGCGAATAGGTCTGATTTTCTCCCTGTTTTACCTTGAGAGCCGCTTTCGCGGCTCTTTTTTTGACCTTATGTCGGGCAATCCGCAAAACTGTGGGAATTAACCTTTTCTTAATATTTGACTTGCGCGTTTAAGCTATTGATAGCATCGTGACGTCATAAGAGCCGGCGGGCATTCTTCGGGAATGCAACAAGATGCGGCCACAAGAGTTATGCGTAAAACAGGGGTGATGACCATGTCGGAAGTCGGTTTGAATACGATCAGCTTTGCCGGTCGCGCTGCCTCTTCGAGCCAGTTCAAGGCGATCTATTCGGAAGGCATGGGGCTGGTCGAGGAGACCGCCGCCTATCTCGACGGTCCCGGACGCTCCGCCGCCAAGGTTCTGCCCCGCATGGCCTCCGTTCTCTACGCAGCCGAATCGATGCGACTGACCACCCGGCTGATGCAGATGGCCTCGTGGTTGCTGCTGCAGCGCGCCGTCAACAACGGCGAGATGAGCCGCGACCAGGTCCTGTCGGAAAAGAGCAAGGTCCGCCTGGACGGCTTCAACGTCGACAAGTCGGCGCCCGGCTGGAACGACCTGCCGGAAGCCTTCCGCGATCTCGTGGAGCGCTCGCTGCGCCTGCAGAACCGCATCGCCCTCCTCGACCGCGAAATCTACCGCCCGGCGGAAGCAGCGGTCGTCCCGGACAACGAGAACAGCGTCAAGGCGCAGCTCGACCTCCTGCGGACTGTCTTCACCACCAACTGAGCGAAGGCAACCGGCACTCCAGACCGTCCCGGCAGGCATCGCCTCGCCGGGATTTTTCGTTTTAGGCGGATAGCCGAGAAGCGCCCCTGCTGCACCAAACCAAACGCAAAAAGCCCGGCGCGAGGCCGGGCTTTGGAAACTGAAGCGGAAGCTTCGAAGCGATCAGAGGCCGAGGCCGCCGAAACGCTTGTTGAACTTCGAAAGGCGGCCGCCGCGGTCCATGAGCTGCTGGTTGCCGCCCGTCCAGGCCGGATGCGACTTCGGGTCGATTTCGAGGTTCATGACAGCGCCTTCCGAACCCCAGGTCGAACGGGTTTCGTATTCGGTGCCGTCGGTCATGACCACCTTGATCATGTGGTATTCGGGATGGATGTCAGCCTTCATAACGATCTTCCTGCTTGTGGCGGAGGAACCGAAAAGCCGCGTTTGCATCTTCGGAACCTATTTAATAAATGAAGCCGTAGTCCCGATCAGGCCACGGCTTCCCAATTCGATGCCGTGCCTATACATGAAGGGCGCAAGGATAACAAGAGCCCCAAGCGCAGGAGCGCGAACGGCGAACGGGAGAAATGCCAAGGTGTCCGACGTGACCGAGCCCGAGTCGAAAAGAAGACGTTCGCTGAAGCCGCTCGGCGGGCTCCTGCCCTACCTGATGCGCTATCGGAGCATGGTCGCCGCCGCCCTTTTCTTCCTGGCGCTCGCCGCGGGAACGACGCTCGCGCTGCCGCTCGCCGTCCGGCGGATGATCGACCACGGCTTCAGCGGTGCCGATCGCGGCTTCATCAACAGCTATTTCGGCATGCTGGTGGTCATGGCGGTGCTGCTCGCCCTCGCCAGCGCCATGCGCTACTATTACGTCATCTCGATCGGCGAACGGGTCGTCTCCGACCTCCGGCGCGCCGTCTTCGAGCACGTGACGCGGCTTTCGCCCTCCTTCTTCGACGTCAACCAGTCCGGCGAGATCGTCTCGCGGCTGACCGCCGACACCACGCAGATCAAGTCGGCGGTCGGTGCAAGCGCGTCTCTGGCGCTTCGAAACTCCATCCTCTGTCTCGGCGCCGTGGGCATGATGATCTACACCAGCCCGCGGCTTTCGGTTCTCGTCCTCATCGCCATACCGGTGATCGTCTTCCCGCTGGTCGGTTTCGGCCGGTCGGTGCGCAAACGCTCCCGCGCGGCACAGGACACGCTTGCCGCGGCGACCGCCTATGCAAGCGAGACGATCGGCGCGACGCGCACGCTGCAGGCCTTCAACGGCGAGGCGATCGCGACCGCCCGCTACGGCGATGCGGTGGAAAGCGCCTACGATGCCGCCCGCACCGCGATTCGCTCCCGCGCCTTCCTGACCGGCTTTGCGATCACCCTCGTCTTCGGCAGTGTCGTCGCGGTCCTCTGGTACGGGGCGCAGAGCGTGCTCGCCGGAACGCTGAGCGCGGGCACGCTCGGCCAGTTTCTGCTCTATTCGGTGATTGCCGCCGGCGCGCTCGGATCTCTCTCGGAAGTCTGGGGCGAACTCGCCCAGGCCGGCGGTGCCGCCGAACGGCTGATGGAACTGCTGCACGAGGAACCGGCGATCGCCGCCCCTGCCTCGCCCAAGACGCTTCCCGAACCGGCGATCGGCCGGGTAGAATTCGACAACATCCATTTCTCCTATCCGAGCCATCCGGACCGTTCGGCGCTGAAAGGCCTGAGCTTCAAGGTCGAGCCGGGGGAGACCGTGGCGATCGTCGGCCCGTCCGGCGCCGGCAAGAGCACCGTCTTCTCGCTGATGCTGCGCTTCTACGATCCGGTGAGCGGCGCAGTCAGGCTCGACGGGCTCGATGTTCGCGAGGTCGCGCCCGACGCGCTGCGCGCCCGTATCGCCATCGTCCCGCAGGACGTCACGATCTTCGCCTCCACGATCCACGACAACATCGCCTTCGGATCACCGAACGCAAGCCGCGCCGAGGTGATCGCCGCGACGGAGGCCGCGCAGGCGCGGGAGTTCATCGACCGCCTGGAGAAGGGTTTCGATACCCAGGTCGGCGAACGCGGCATCACGCTTTCCGGCGGCCAGCGGCAGCGGATCGCGATCGCCCGTGCCCTGCTGAAGAACGCGCCGCTGCTGCTGCTCGACGAAGCGACCTCGGCGCTCGACGCCGAAAGCGAGACGCTGGTCCAGAAGGCGCTCGACGGGCTGATGCAGAACCGGACGACGATCGTCATCGCCCACCGGCTCGCGACCGTGCTCAAGGCCGACCGCATCCTCGTGCTCGACGACGGCCGCATCGCCGAGGAAGGCACGCACCAGAGCCTCATCCGCGAGGGCGGGCTCTATGCAAAGCTCGCCCGCCTGCAGTTCGAGACCGGGGCGCAGGACCTCGGCGCCGCCGCCAAGTAGCGACGCCTCGTCTTCTCGCGTCAGGCCCCGACCGAGCGGCCGGCGACGCGCCCGGAAAACAGGCAGCCGCCGAGGAAAGTGCCCTCGAGCGCATTGTAGCCGTGCATGCCGCCGCCACCGAAACCGGAAACCTCACCGGCGGCATAGAGGCCGGGGATCGCCTCGTCGTTTGCGCCGAGCACCCGCGCATGGAGATCCGTGTGCAGGCCGCCGAGCGTCTTGCGCGTCAGCACGTGCAGCCGAACGCCGATCAGCGGTCCGGCTTTCGGGTCGAGGAGCCGGTGCGGCTTCGCGGTGCGCATGAACCTGTCACCGAGATATTTGCGGGCGCCGTGGATCGCGGTGATCTGGGCATCCTTGTTGAAGGGATTGTCGAGTTCCCGGTCGCGGGCCTCGATCTGCGCGCGGACGTGCTGCACGCCGAGGCGGTGTTCGCCGGTCAGCTCGTTCATGCCGGCGACGAGGTCCTCGAGGTTGTCGCGGACGACGAAATCCTCGCCCTTGTCCATGAAGGCCTGCACCGGCCCCGGCGGATTGCGACCAAGGCGCGAGAGAAGAAGACGGATGTCCTTGCCGGTCAAATCCGGGTTCTGCTCCGAGCCGGAGAGCGCGAACTCACGCTTGATGATCGCCTTGGTGAGGATGAACCAGCTGTATTCGTGACCGCGCGCACGGATCGCCCTCAGCGTCGCCAGTGTATCGAAGCCCGGCATCGCCGGCGCCTGGAAGCGATTGCCGTCGGCATCGCACCAGAAGGAGGACGGCCCCGGCAGGATGCGGATGCCGTGGTTCGGCCAGATCGGATCGTAGTTCCGGAGGCCTTCGGTGTAGTGCCACATGCGGTCGCCGTTGACGATCCGTCCGCCGGCGCTCTGGGCGATCGCCAGCATGCGGCCGTCGACATAGGCCGGCACGCCGGCGACCATGGATTTCGGCGCCGGGCCGAGCCGGTCGACCGGCCAGCTCTTGCGCACGAGGTCGTGATTACCGCCGATGCCGCCTGAGGCGACGATCACCGCACCTGCGCTGATCTCGAACTCGCCGACGGGATGGCGTGAACTCGCGCCGCCGCGCTGAATGGTATCCGCCTTGAGGATCGTACCCTGCGCGCCCGTGACGGCGCCGTTGGTGACGATCAGGCGGTCGACCTGATGACGGAAACGGAAGACGATGCGGCCGGCAGCCTCGGCGGCGCGGGCGCGGCGGATGAAGGGCTCGATGACCGCCGGCCCGGTTCCCCAGGTGACGTGGAAGCGCGGCACAGAATTGCCGTGGCCAGCGGCAAGCGAGCCCCCGCGCTCTGCCCATCCGACAACCGGAAACCAGCGCATCCCTTGCCTGTGCAGCCATTCGCGCTTTTCGCCGGCAGCAAATTGCAGGTAGGCCTCCGCCCACAGCCGCGGCCAGTGGTCCTCCGGACGGTCGAAGCCGGCCGAGCCGAGCCAATCCTGCCGTGCGAGCTCATAGCTGTCGCGGATGCGCATCCGGCGCTGTTCGGGACTGTCGACGAAGAAGAGGCCCCCGAGCGACCAGAAGGCCTGGCCTCCGAGGTTCTGCTCGCCCTCCTGGTCGAGGATGCAGGTCCTGAGCCCGCGATCCGCCGCCTCCGTCGCGGCGACGAGCCCGGCAAGTCCGCCCCCGATCACCAATACGTCGAAATCCATCGTCTGCCCCTCCCCGCGCACGTTCTTACTTTTACGAACACGTAAAGGTTTGACAACCCCGCCCCCGTGGAGGCAAGCGGCTTATCGCTCGGTGAGCTTCAGCTCGATGCGCCGGTTCTGGGAGCGTGCGTCGGGGCTGTCGCCCTCGGCGATCGGCTGGAATTCGCCGAAGCCGGCAGCGACCAGCCGGTTGGCCGGCACGCCGCGGGAGATCAGGAATTTGACGACGGCGATGGCGCGCGCCGAAGAAAGCTCCCAGTTGTCGGCATAGCGGCCGGTGCCGAGCAGCGGCACGTTGTCGGTATGGCCGTCGACGCGCAGCACCCAATTGATCTCCGCCGGGATTTCCTTGGCGAGATCGATGAGCGCGGCCGCGAGCTTCGCCATCTCGACTTCGCCTTCGGGGTTGAGGTTGCTGCTGCCGGACGGGAAGAGCACCTCCGACTGGAAGACGAAGCGGTCGCCGACGATGCGGATGTTCTCGCGGTCGGAGAGAATTTCGCGCAGCCGGCCGAAAAAGTCGGACCGATAGCGATTGAGCTCCTGCACGCGCTGGGCGAGAGCGACGTTGAGGCGGCGCCCGAGATCGGCAATCTTCGCCTGCGACGTCTGGTCCTTGGCCTCGGAGGCCTGCAGCGCCTGTTCGACGGCGGCGATCTGCGCCCGAAGCGCGGCGATCTGCTGGTTCAGCAGTTCCACCTGGCTCAGCGCCCGGGCGCTGACTTCCTTCTCCTGATCGAGTTGCTGGTTGAGCGTGCCGATGCGGCTGTTGGCGGCCTCCGCCGAACCGGCGCCGCTCGCGAGAAGCTGCTGCAGGCGGCTGCGCTCGCTCTCGGACGTGGCGAGCGACGACTGGAGGGTCGCGAGCGTGTCTTCGAGATCCTGCTTGCCGCTCTTTTCGAGCGCCAGCAGTTCGGTGAGCTCGGCAATCTGGCTGTTCAGCCGGTTGAGCACCTCGTCCTTGCCGGAAATCTCACGACTCAGGATGAACTGCGCCAGCACGAAGACGGTAAGCAGGAACATGATGGCGAGAAGCAGCGTCGAGAGCGCATCGACGAAGCCCGGCCAGTAGTCGACGCCGCGTTCCCGGCGGCGGTTGCGCGCAAGGGCCATCGGTTACTCGTCCCCGCCCATCTTGTCGTTCAAGCGCTCGAGGACCTTGCGCATGGCGCGGGCGTCTTCCTGCTGCTGTTCGATCCAATCGCGCAGCATCTGCTGCTCGTTGCGCATGTTCTTCACGAGGCCCTGGATGCCCTCGGCGAGGTTTGCGACGGCGGCGACGGACCGCTCGTTGCTGGCGCCGGCCTGCTGGGTCATCAGCTTGTGCATCTGACCGATCAGCCGTTTCATGTCGTCGGAGGAGACGGCCGGCGTTTCGGCGATCATGAGGTCGGAGCCGACATCCGTCACCGAGGAGAGCCAGTTCTCGAGCTCGGTGTAGAAACGGTTCTGCGCGCGCCCCGCCTGCAGGTCGAGGAAGCCGAGGATGAGCGAACCGGAAAGCCCGAGCAGCGAGGACGAAAACGCCGTGCCCATGCCGCTCAGCGGCCCGGTGAGCCCGTTCTTCAGCGCTTGCAGGACGTCGGCGCTGTCGCCGGACGTCGGGTCGAGAGACTGGATGACCGCGGTGATCGAGCTGATGGTGCCGAGCAGGCCCCAGAAGGTGCCGAGCAGGCCGAGGAAGACGAGGAGCCCGATCAGGTAGCGGGACGTGTCCCGCGACTCGTCGAGCCGCGTGGCGATCGAATCGAGGATGGAGCGCAGCGAGGCCGTCGAGATCGCAAGGTCGCGCCGGCTGCCGATCAGCGAACGCACCGGCGCAAGCAGGCGCGGCTCACGCCCGACCTTGTCGGCGCTGCCGGCGGCGAGGAAGGAATTGAACCAGCGCACTTCCGGCCGCAGCGCCAGGACATGATTGAAGACGAGGATGACCCCCACGGCGAGAACGCCGAGGATGAGCCCGTTCAGCCCAGGATTGGTGACGAAGGCCGCATGGGCCTGCCGGTAGAGAATAGCGGTGATGAAGCCCACGATGATCAGGAAGATCAGCATGGTGGTGAAGAAGGGCATCGGGCTCGAGAGCTTGTGCTCGTAGTTCCCAGTCCCCGTCTCGGCCACTTCCAGGTCCGCCAGCTTCACTTTCACCATATTGTCCTCAGCCTCCCGGGATCGTGCTGCGGGAGGCTAGTGGAAAATTGAGACGAATTGAAGGGGAAAGCGCCCGCCGACCACAGCCGGCGACACGGTGTCAGGCTTTCGGCACCGGACGGCCGATGACCTCGAGGAGCGCCTTCTGGATGTACTCGTTGCCGGCGACGACGGTGCCGGTCGTCAGCATGTCGGTGCCGCCGTCGGTATCGCTGCTGAAACCGCCCGCCTCGCGGATGAGGATGAGGCCGGCCGCGATGTCCCAGGCGTTGAGGTGGGTTTCCCAGAAACCGTCGAAGCGGCCCGCCGCGACATAGGCAAGGTCGAGGGCGGCCGCTCCGATGCGGCGCACGCCCGAGACTTCGCCCATCACGTGGCGCAGCTCCAGCAGGAACTTGCCGTGATTCGACTTGCCGAGGTGCGGGATGCCGCAGCCGATGACGCAGTCGGAGAGCGTCTTGCGGGCCGCGACCCGGATGCGGCGGTCGTTGAGGAAAGCGCCGCCGCCGCGCTCGGCGGTGAAGAGCTCGTCAGTCGCCGGATTGAAGACGACGCCGGCGACGACCTCGCCATTGCGTTCGAGCGCGATCGAGACGGCGAACTGCGGAATGCCGTGGAGGAAGTTGGTGGTGCCGTCCAGCGGATCGACGAGCCAGCGGTGGGAGCCGTCGGTGCCGATGATCTCCTCGCCTTCCTCGCCGAGGAAGCCGTAGGTCGGACGCGCCTTCATGAGCTCTTCCTTGACGATCTTCTCCGCACGGAAATCGGCCTGAGAGACGAAGTCACCGGGCCCCTTGACGGAGACCTGCAGGTTCTGGACCTCGCCGAAATCGCGCGCCAGCGACTTGCCGGCCTTGAGCGCGGCCTGAACCATGACATTGAGAAGAGCTGAACGGGCCATTTCGGTGTTTTTCCTTGAAATTTGCGGCGAGGCGCGCGGCTTCGGTGAGCGGCAGCGCCTGAAGGATCGCGGAGCCGGTTCAAGACCACAAAAATCGCCGGAATTCAAGGGGCTTTGGGCCACCATCGCGGTCAAGCGGCGGCCTTCAGGATGCCAATGGCGCGAGGAGGACGGCCGAAGCGGCGAGCGAGGCGAGGATCGAGGCTGTCCAGAGATGGCGGCTGAAGGCGCCGCCGGCAAGCGCCGAGGCATAGACCGCCTTGGCTGCGATGTTGGCGAGCACGGCGACGCCGATCGCCTCGACGGCTGTTTCCCGGTCGAGCGTCGGAAGCATCCCGGCGACGGCAACCGTCGTGGCGTCGATATCGGCGAGCCCCGTCAGACCCGCCGCGAGGATGAGGCCGGTCGCACCGAAATAAGTGGCGGCGGCGCGCGCGAGGAAGGCGACGGCGACGAGGAGGACTGCCATCTTGGCGACCGCCGAGAGTTCGAAAGGGTTCTGTGGCATCCGTGCGCCGTCCCCTGACGGAACGCGCGCGGCAAGCACGAGCGCGTAAACCGTCATCACGGCGCCGCCGACGCCGAGCGGCGGCAGGAGCGAAGGCAGCAGCGACGGTGCGAGCGTTCCGACGAGAAAGGCGGTGCGGGCGAGCGACACCGCACCCGCCGCGATCACCCCGGCGGCAAGCGTGCGGCTCGTCTCTCCCTCCGCCGCCCGCCGGGCGAAGGCGATGGTGGTGCCGGTCGAGGAGACGAGCCCGCCGACCGCACCGGCGAGCAGGTCGCCCCGCGACGGCCCGAGGATGCGGACGGCGACATAGCCGGCGAAGGAGATGGAGGCGAGCGTGATGGCGACCAGCACGAGGCTCGCCGGAGAGACGCCGCCGAAGGGGCCGACCGGCTCTTTGGGGATGACCGGCAGAAGCACGAAGGTCATGGCGAGCAGGATGACGGCGGAGCGCAATTCCACCCATTGCAGGCGCTGGATCGCCTCGTGGAGAAACTGCCTGGCCGCGAGGATCGCAAGCAGCGCGACGCCACCGGCCGAGGCGAGCGTCATGTCGCCGAGCACGGCCACGACGCCGAGGCCGAAGGTGAGCATGGCGGCGACAACGGAGGTCACACTGAAGGTTTTGGAGGCGATCGCCTCGCGCAACTCGAAAACGGCGACCACCAGCGTCATGGCGACGAGGAAGCCGATGACGGCGAGCCCCGATCCCGCGCCCCCGGAAGGAAGGTACTTTTCCACGAGGCCGGCGACGCCGCCGGTCATACCGATCATCGTGAAGGTGCGGATGCCGGCGGACCGGGCGCCTTCGGGCTCGTCCTTCGCGCGCCAGTGGCGCTCGACGCCGACGGCCGCCCCGATCGCGATCGCCAGTCCAAGCCGCTGATAGAGTTCGATCTCGTCCATCCCGCCCCCTGGCACCGGCGACCTGCCCGTTCGATTCGGAACATGGCATTCCGCCGCCGCGGCCGCCAGCTGAAATATCGGGTTTCCGAGTCGGCCGGACGGGGCGTTCAGCCGCGGCGGAAGTTGTTCGCGGCTTCGATCGCCTTCTTCTGCTGTTCGTCGGTCAGTCCGAGATAGAAGTCCTCGAGCGCCGGGTCCTTGAGCCCCGCGCGGCGCGAAAGGACGTACCACTTCGCCGCCTCGACGGGATCGGGGCGCGTGCCGAGCGCATTGACGTAGAGATGTGCAAGACGGTTCTGCGCGACGACGTTGCCGTGTCTGGCGGCGATGCCCAGCCAAGTGAAGCCTTCGTCGTAGTTCCGCTCGCCGCCGATGCCGTTCACCAGCCAGATTCCCATGTCGAGCTGGGCGGTGTCGAAGCCGGCGCGCGCGGCCCTTTGCAGCCAGTAGCGGGCCTTCGACTTCTTCTCCTCTGGAAGATCCTTGAGCGCGTTATAGACCTGCGCGACAGCGTACTGCGCGTCGGCGATCCCCTGCTCGGCAGATTTCTCGTAGAAGGGCAGCGCAAGCTTCAGGCCCTTGTCACCCGGATTGTCGGAGACGAGCGTCTGTGCCCAGTTGAACTGCGCGGAGGCGTTGCCGGCCTCCGCGGCCTTGCGCATGTATTCGTCGGCCTTGGCTTTGTCGCGCGGGACATCGCGTCCCTCCATGAGGAGAAGCGCATACTTGAACATCGCCGCCGGATCGCCGCCCGCCGCCGCCTGCCCATACCAGAAGGCTGCGGCCTTCTCGTCGCGCTTCACCCCGAAGCCGCGCGAGGTCATCTCGGCGATCAGCGTCTGCGCCGCCGGATCGCCGAGCTGCGCGCGCGGCAGCGCCTTGTCGATCGCAGTGAGATAGAGCCCGCGCTGGAAGGCGCCGTAGGCCTCGTCGACAGGTCCCTTGTATTCGGGCTCGGGCGGCAGATCGGGAAGCGGCGCTCCCATGCGTTCGAAAAGGGTGAGCCCCTTCGATGACGATTCGGTTTCGCCCTGGGCTGTCCCTTTGCCGGAGGTCGGACGGTCGCCACGCTCCAGCTTGCCCGCGTCCGCCGGCAGCGGGCGGGTGAGCGCCTCATCCTTGCCCTGCGCCCGGACGGGCGCGGCATAACCGCTCCAGAGCGCAATGGAGACCGACGAGATCAGGATGCCGAGAGAATGTCGAATGAACCGCATGACGAGGTTCAATCTTCAAACCGTGGCGCTTTTTCGTCAAGAACGGCGTTGACCGATGCAACCACGCTCGCGGCCTGCACCGGGTCGGCAAAGACCGCCTTGCCGAGCGCCACGAATTCGACGCCGGTTTCGGCGACCGCGAGCGCCGAGGCGGGATCGTTGCCGCCCATCACCAGGGCCGGGATTTCCACCATGGCCGCCCACCACTCGCCGAGCGCAAGGTTCTTGGAATGCGCCTCCGGCTTGATGTCGCCGTCGAGCCGGCCGAAGAAGATGTAGTCCGGCTGGACCTCGCCGATTTCGAGCGCATGATGGCGGTCCATCGCGTTGCCGCCGCCGACGATCAGCTTCGGCGCATGTTTCTCCACCGCCTCGGCGAGCGCGGCCGCATTGCCGGTGATATGCAGGCCGTCGGCCTTCACGCGTCCGGCGACGCGGCTGTTGTCGACGATGAGTGCTGCAGCACCCGCCGCCTGGATGACGGGCACCAGCTTCTCCGCGTGCTTCTGGAAGGCGGTGTCGTCGAGATCGTATTGCGGCACGATGACCGAGGCGACGTCTCCGCCCCTCAGCGCGTCACCGACGATGCGGGCCTTTTCCTCCGCATCGGCAATGTCGGGCACGATCAGCACAAGGCGGCAGCGGTCTTCAGGTCCGGTCATCGGTCAATCCATTTTTGGCGAAATCTGCGGGGCCGCAGGATTCCAACCTCGTTTTGTTCAAGTGAATCCGATAGACCGGTCTCGTCCAAGGATCAATGGAAACAAATGCTGCCCGACATACAGTTCTTCGCCGCCGCGATACCGGCCGTCGCTCTCGTCGGCCTTTCGAAGGGAGGTCTCGGCGGCGCGCTCGCCCTGATCGGCGTCCCGTTGATGGCGCTGGTCGTGCCGCCGCTGCAGGCGGCGGCGATCTTCCTGCCTATCCTGCTCGTCATGGATGCCGTGGCGCTCTGGGCCTGGCGCAAGCACAACAATCGTACGACGCTCCTCGCCATGCTGCCGGGCGCGATCCTCGGCATCGCTGTCGCCTGGGCGACGTCCGCCTATGTCTCGGCAAACGCCATGCGGCTCATCCTCGGAGGCATCGCACTTCTCTTCGCCGTCCGCTACTTCGTCGAGACCTTCGGTCCGAGACGGCACGAGGAGCGGCCGGCCGCCCCCGAACGCCCCGTCGCCGGCACCGTCTGGGGCAGTCTTTCCGGCTATGCGAGCTTCGTCGCCCATGCCGGAGGTCCGCCCTTCCAGATCTATGTGCTGCCCCTGAAACTCGACCCGCTGACCTATACCGGCACCAGCACGCGCTTCTTTGCCATCGTCAACGCGATCAAGGTCATCCCCTATTTCGCGCTCGGCAGCCTCGACAGCGCCAATCTCACCATCTCGGCCAGCCTGCTGCCGGTCGCGCTCGTCTCGACCCTGGTCGGCGCGCGCCTCGTCCGCTACCTGAAACCCGCGGTCTTCTATCCGCTGATGTACGGGATGGTGCTCGTCGCCGCGGCGAAACTCATCTGGGACGGCCTCCAGTTCTAGGCCGGCGGCGCACCGGAGGGCTTGCTGCACTGCACATCGCGTCTTGCCGGACGGCTCCGCTTGCCGTAGGCTGAGGCGATGTCGAACTCGGATCCCTTTGCAGCGATTGCCGACCCGAACCGGCGCCATCTCCTGGAGGAGCTTCGCCGGGCCCCCAGGACCGTCAACGATCTTGCCAAGGGCCTGCCGATCAGCCGGCCGGCCGTTTCCCAGCACCTCAAGGCGCTCCTCGACTGCAACCTCGTGACCGTCACCACCTCCGGCACGAAGCGCATCTACTCGGTGAACACGCCGGGCTTCAACCGGATGAACCTCTGGCTTGACCAGTTCTGGATCTGAGATCCCGGTCCCTGTCCTTCGCAGACGCTTGCCCTCCCCCCGCGTGTGTCGCCTCCCGGCAATACCTCTGGCAACGAAAAGCCCCGAAAACCGCTTTGGTTTCCGGGGCCTATAAGGATGATCGGAAGATTGTCTCTCAGCCGGGGCGGGTCCGACGGCCCGCCCGGCGGGAACGAGAAGATGTCAGTGTCGGGTGGACGACCTCAGACGTTCGATCTGGTCCTTGATGCGCAGCTTGTGGCGCTTGATTTCTGCGATTTCCTTGTCATCGACGGAGGGAGATGTAAGAGCAGTGTGAAGCCTTTCTTCAAGGGCTACGTGCTTCTTCTCGAGCGATTCAAGATGAGCCTGAATGGTCATTTGATGCGTCCTTCCTTTCGCCTGCCTCCAGCCATCCACCGCTGGGGCCTCAGGCATTACGACAGTAGTGTGACATGAAGAATGTGTTTTGTCGAAGGCCAAAGCAGCGACTTCTCGCCGCAAATTCGGGATCAAGGATAACTTCCCGTTACCCGCATTTGGTGATAGGAGCTTGCGCGAATCTTCGGCGCATTCGACAAAGATGCGAAGACGACATGGGGACACGAACATGCCCGATCAGGAACAGGCGGACATCAGGCTTCAGCTGGCAAGACTCCGCCAGGAGCACGAGGATTACGACGTCGCGATCAACGCGATGACGACGACCGGATGCGACGTCCTGCGCATCCAGCGCATGAAGAAGAAGAAGCTTGTGATCAAGGACCGGATGAGCAAGCTCGAAGACCAGATCATTCCCGATATCATCGCCTGAGAGAAAGGGCCACGACGATGACCGAGGAGCGCCCTCCCGTCGCCATCATCATGGGAAGCCAGTCCGACTGGGAAACCATGAAGAATGCCGCTGACACGCTGGACGCGCTCGGCGTCAGCTACGAGGCCCGCATCATCTCCGCCCATCGAACGCCGGACCGGCTGGTCGCCTTCTCGAAGGGCGCGCGTGACGAAGGCTTCAAGGTGATCATCGCCGGTGCCGGCGGCGCCGCCCATCTGCCCGGCATGACCGCGGCGATGACGCCGCTGCCCGTCTTCGGCGTTCCGGTGCAGTCGCGGGCGCTTTCCGGTCAGGACAGCCTCTTGTCGATCGTCCAGATGCCAGCGGGCATTCCGGTCGGCACGCTCGCGATCGGCAAGGCCGGCGCGGTGAATGCCGCGCTGCTCGCCGCCGCCGTTCTGGCACTCTCCGACGAGGACCTCGCAGACCGGCTCGACGAGTGGCGGGAACGCCAGACCGCCACCGTCGCCGAATACCCCATGGACGAAGCATGAGCGCCCGCACCATCGGCATCATCGGCGGCGGCCAGCTCGGCCGCATGCTCGCGATCGCCGCCTCCCGCCTGAATTTCCGCACGATCATTCTCGAACCGCAGGCCGATTGTCCGGCCGCGCAGCTGGCGAACCGCCAGATCACGGCCGCCTATGCCGATCCGGTGGCGCTTGCCGAGCTTGCCGCCGATTGCGACATCGTCACCTACGAATTCGAGAACGTTCCGGTCGAGGCAGCCGAGATGCTCGCCCGCAACGTTCCGGTCTATCCGCCGCCGAAGGCGCTCGAAGTGGCGCAGGACCGGTTGGCGGAAAAGCGGTTCCTCAACGGCTGCGGCATTCCGACCGCGCGTTTCCATGCCGTCGACGACCAGGCGCAACTCGAGGCGGCGCTTGCCGATTTCGGCGGATGCGGTGTCCTGAAGACTCGCCGCCTCGGCTATGACGGCAAGGGCCAGCGTGTCTTCCGCTCGGCGGACGAAAGCCCGGCCGGCGCCTTCGAGGCGCTGGGCGGCGTGCCGCTGATCCTCGAGAGCTTCGTTCCTTTCGAGCGTGAAATCTCGATCATCGCCGCCCGCGGGACCGACGGTGCCGTCGCCTGCCACGATCCGGCGGAGAACGTCCACCGCGACGGCATTCTCGACACATCGACGCTGCCTGCCCGCATCACGGACGCGACGGCAGAGGCCGCCCGCGACGCGGCGAAGAAGCTCCTCGACGCGCTGAACTATGTCGGCGTGGTCGGGATCGAATTCTTCGTCCTGCCGGACGGCAGCCTCGTCGCCAACGAGATCGCGCCCCGGGTGCACAATTCCGGCCACTGGACCGAGGCGGCCTGCGTCGTCTCGCAGTTCGAGCAGCATATCCGGGCGATCGCCTCGTTGCCGCTCGGCGATCCCCGCCGCCATTCCGACTGCGTGATGACCAACCTCATCGGCGACGACATCGGCAAGGTGCCCGACTGGCTTTCGCGCCCCAACGTCCTCGTCCATCTCTACGGCAAGACCGAGTCGCGTCCCGGCCGGAAGATGGGACACGTCACCGAGCTCACGGCAGGACGCCGCTGATAAGGCAGGAAAATCCGGCGCAGAGCGCTGGAAAACCGGTCCAACCGGTTGACACGAAGGGCTTTGTCGGGCTATTGGCGACCAACCCTAAAGGAGCGCGCCCCGCGGCGCGCTTTTGATTGTTGAAGACAACGGGCGAATCGAAAGTTCCCCGGCAACCGTTGCGGATCAGGAAAATGAAGATCAAGAATTCGCTGAAAGCGCTCAAGGCCCGTCATCGCGATAACCGTCTGGTTCGCCGCAAGGGTCGCGTTTACATCATCAACAAGCAGAACCCGCGCTTCAAGGCCCGCCAGGGCTGATCTGCGGGACGCGCCGCCGTCGCACGCCATCGGCCGGATTTTTCCGGAGCGAATGGAGAGAAGCGACAGCCGCGCCCTCTCTTGATTTTGAGTTTGAAACATAGCGCAGGCGGTCTATCATAACCGCATGCGCTATTTTCGTTGCACGCTCATGATCGCGGGCCTCCTTGTAACCTGCGATCCCGCCCTCTCCCAGGACGCCGGCCCCACCTCCACGGAGAACGCGGCGACCGAGGCGCAGACGCTCGGCGACGAATCGGTCAAGGACGTCCAGGCCCTTCTGACGGACCTGAAGAGAGAACGCGACCCGGAAGCGGCAAGCGAAATCGCCGCAGAGATCACCACCCACTGGAACACCTCCGGCAGCCCGACCGTCGACCTCCTGATGCAGTGGGCGGCCGAGGCGATCAAGGAGAGGCGCAATCCTGCCGCGCTCGACTTCCTCGACCAGGCGATCACGCTGAGACCGGATTTCGCCGGCGCATGGAACCAGCGCGCCACGCTACATTACACGATGAACGACTACGGCAAGGCGATGTCCGACATCGAACATGTGCTGGCGATCGAGCCACGTCACTTCGGTGCGCTCGCCGGCATGGCGGCGATCCTCGCGGAGCGCGGCCGGGAGGAAATGTCGCTGAAGGCGTGGGAACGTTACCTCGAGATCTACCCTGCCGACCGCGAGGCACAGGACCTGGTGACGAAGCTCTCGGAGAAGCTCGCCGGCAGCCGCACCTGACCGGTCCGCGCCCCCTCCGGACATAAAAAAATCGCCGCAGAAGCGGCGATTTCATTTTGAAGACGAGAGTAAGGCTCAGACGCCGCTCAGGCCATCCGAGCCGATATAGGCGATCCGCAGCATGTTCGTGGAGCCCGGCGTGCCGAGCGGAACACCGGCGGAGATGATGACCCGGTCGCCGGGCTTGCCGAAGCCTTCCTGCACGACGATGCGGCAGGCGCGGTTGACCATGTCGTCGAGGTCGGTCGGCTCTTCCGAAACGACGCAATGCAGGCCCCACACCACCGAGAGACGGCGTGCCGTCTGGATGACCGGCGACAGCGCAATGATCGGCACTTCCGGGCGCTCGCGCGAGGCGCGCAGGCCGGTCGTGCCGGAGGAGGTGTAGCAGACGATGGTCGAGAGCTTCAGCGTCTCGGCGATCTGCCGGGCGGCAAGCGAGATGGCATCCGCCCCGGTCGCTTCCGGCTGGGCGCGCTGTGCATAAATGATGCCCGGATAGTGCGGCTCGCGCTCCACGGTGAAGGCGATCGACGCCATGGTCGAGACCGCTTCCACCGGATACTGGCCGGACGCCGATTCGGCCGAAAGCATGATCGCGTCCGCACCTTCGAAGACGGCAGTGGCGACGTCGGAGACTTCCGCGCGGGTCGGCACCGGCGCGGAGATCATCGATTCCAGCATCTGGGTCGCGACGACGACCGGCTTGCCGGCCTTGCGGCAGGCGCGGATCAGCTGCTTCTGCAGGCCCGGAACCGCTTCGAGCGGCATCTCGACGCCGAGGTCGCCACGCGCCACCATCAGCGCGTCGGAGAGCTCGATGATCTCGTCGATGCGCTCGATCGCCTGGGGCTTCTCGATCTTGGACATCAGGCCGACGCGGCCGCGCGCCACCTTGCGGACGTCCGCGAGGTCTTCCGGACGCTGGATGAAGGAAAGCGCGACCCAGTCCACTTCGCCGGTCGCAAGCACCGCGTCGAGGTCGGCACGGTCCTTGTCGGTGAGCGCGCCGACGCCGAGCAACGTGTCGGGCAGGCTCACGCCCTTGCGGTCGGAAATCTTGGTGCCGGAGACGACCGTCGTGACGATGCTCTTGCCGTCACATTTTTCCGCACGCAGATGCAGCTTGCCGTCGTCGATCAAGAGCCGGTGGCCGGGCTTTACGGCCTCGAGGATTTCCGGATGCGGCAGGTAGACACGGGTGTTGTCGCCGGGCTCGTCGTGATTGTCGAGCGTGAAGGTCTGGCCCGGAACGAGCTCGACCGTGGTCGCCGCGAACTTGCCGACGCGGAGCTTCGGCCCCTGCAGGTCGGCGAGAATGCCGATCGGCCGCCCGCAGGCCGCCTCGACGCTGCGGATGCGCGCGATCAGCGTGCGCATCACGTCATGGCTGGCATGGCTCATGTTGATGCGGAAGAGATCTGCACCCGCCTCGTGCAGCTTTCGGATCATGGATTCTTCGGAGGATGCGGGGCCGAGGGTGGCGAGGATCTTGACCTTGCGGTTACGCTTCATCAATTCTGGCTTTCTTGCGTGCCGGGCGTATCGGAAAGCTGGACCATCCAGCTGCCCTGGCGGCCGGTGTCATATTCCTTGAAGCCCATCTGCTGATAGCCGCGCGCGTAGCAATCCTGTACACCGACGATCTTGAACTCGTTCTCGGCGACGCACATCTTGATGTCGCCGGCCCAGCGGCCGCCGCGTGCGGCGTCTTCAGCATAGAGATAATAATAACGTGACTGCAGCTCGCCCTCGATCAGGGTCGCACACGTCGTGGCCGGCACTTGCCACCAGCCCTCCGTGATCCACCCCTCCGCGGCGCGGTATCCGATGGCGACACCGACCAGGTTCTGCGTACCGTTGCAGACCCTGAATTCGGCATGTGCTGCACCAGCCGTCACCAGGGGAGCAAGCAAGGCTCCGGCAATGATCAGGCACTTCATATTACGCACGTTTCCGCGCGCGCTCTTGGTCGAATTTCGGTTCGGCACGATTTCCGATCGAACTCCATTCTGGTGCATCGGTTGCTTTCTTGCGATGACGAGGCGGGAATGTCAACTTAAGTCTAATCGATTAAATTTCAGACCTGAAGCATCGACCGCGATCTTGGCACAAACGTGACGCATGGGAAAGCTTGCGCTCCGCTTTCCCCCATGTCATCAAACCGCAAAGCCAAACGGGCACCCCCTCACCCATGCAAGACTTCTCTGCATTCGAAATCATACCCGGCCACTATGACAGCGGCATGGTGCTGCTTGCCGACCACGCGATGAACCGGCTGCCCGAAGAGTACGGCCGGCTCGGCCTGCCCGAGGAAGCCTTCTGCCGCCACATCGCCTACGACATCGGGATCGAAGGCTTGACCCGCCGCCTTGCGGAGCGACTCGGCGTGCCCGCCGTGCTCAGTTGCTTCTCTCGTCTGCTGATCGATCCCAACCGCGGCGAGGAGGACCCGACGCTCGTCATGAAGATCTCCGACGGCGCGATCATTCCGGGCAACCATCCGATCACCGCCGATGAATGGCAGGGCCGCATCGAGCGGTTTCACCGGCCGTATCACCGCGCCGTCTCCGAGACGATCTCCGCGGTTGCCGAAAGCTCCGGCAGGGCGCCGCTGGTGCTCTCGCTGCATTCTTTCACGCCGGCCTGGAAGGGCGTTCCCCGCCCCTGGCATGCCGCCGTCCTGTGGGACACCGACGACCGTGCGGTACGCCCGCTTCTTGCCGGTCTACGGGCCGACGGCGATCTTGTGATTGGCGACAACGAGCCCTACGACGGCGCGCTGAAGGGCGATACGATGTACCGCCACTGCATGACGAAGGGCATACCCCATGCGCTGCTCGAGGTGCGCCAGGACCTGATCGCGGGAGACGCCGGCATCGACGCCTGGGCCGACCGGCTGGCGCCGATCTTCGCCGCCCTCAACGCCGATCCGGCGTTGCATGCCTACCGGCGCTTCGCCTCGCGCACCGGTGCCTACGAAACCTGAGGAGGAGGCAAACCATGACGGATCTCACACCCGAACAGCAGAGGGATTTCGAGGCCGCAGCCTTCCGCCGGCTCGTCGCCCACCTGCGCAAGCGCACCGATGTCCAGAACATCGACCTCATGAACTTTGCCGGCTTCTGCCGCAACTGCCTCGCCAACTGGTATCACGACGCGGCGCGCGAGGCGGGCGCCGACCTTTCCAAGGACGAGGCCCGCGAACACGTCTACGGCATGCCCTACGAGGAATGGAAAGCGCTTCACCAGAGCGAGGCGAGCGAGGAACAGAAGGCCGCGTTCGAGCGCAACAGACCGAAGGAATGAGGGCACAGGCGTCGAACCGGTCTTGACGCGGGCCGCACTTCGCGGCAGGTCAGCACCCATCCGAATTCGTTTCCAGAGATACAGGAGAACTTCATGTCTGATGCCCACGGCGTCGCCCGCGACCAGCTTCGCGCCTTTGTCGAAAGGATCGAGCGGCTGGAAGAAGAAAAGAAGACCATCGCCGACGACATCAAGGATGTCTACGGCGAAGCCAAGGGCATGGGCTTCGATACCAAGATCCTGAAGAAGGTCATCGCGCTGCGCAAGAAGGACGAGCAGGAGCGGATGGAAGAGGATCTGATCCTCGACACCTACCTGCACGCGCTCGGCATGATCGAAAGCCCGCCGGACGCGCAGTAAACGCAAGTCTCACGGACCATCAACGAGAAAACCCGCCGGCGATACCGGCGGGTTTTTCGTTGGTTCACATCGCTGCCAAACCTTTTGGGTCCGTCAGGGCGTCACCGGACCGAAGCGGCCGGAATCAACCGGCTGGGCATCGCCCTTGAAGCCGACCGGGTAGATCTTCGCCGGCTCGGCGCTCAGCGCGCGGCTGACGACCCGCGGCGCCTTGACCGGCTTCGCCACGGTTTCGAACTTGTTCTGGCTGATCGCCCATTGCGACAGCATGGTCTGGGTGAGTGCCGTGCCGCCGGTCATCGCGACGCGCGCGGCCTCGGCATCGGCGCGGCTCGGACGCCCGCCCTTGGCCGGCAGGCCGGCCTCGATGCCCGACGTCGCCGGCTTCTTCGCCGCCGGAGCGTCGAAGACGTCGCCGAAATCGACGGCCTGGGACGACGGCTCGGCCTGCGGATGAAGGGCGGCGACCTCGACCGGCGCTTCCTTCGTCTCCGCGGCAGCCGCATCGGCCCGACGGCTTTCCTCGAGCGCCGCGGCAGCTTCAGGCGACAGGATCGCCTGTTCGACCTCGTCGGCTTCCGCCTCCTCCTGGCCGTCGGCCTGTGCGAGCAGAGCCTCGGCGACGGCCGGACGGCCGATCGGAACGGGAACGGCAAAGTCTGCCGCCTGTTCGCCGGCTTGGGCGGGATCGACCGACGCGGTCATGATCTCGCCCTCGGCGTCGCCCTTCATGCCGCGCTGGCCGAGAAGGGTCGGAACCGGGATCTTGTAAGTCTCGAGATCGGCGAAGTTTTCGCTGCCCTGCGGCGTGGCGGAAGCCACCTGTGACAGCGCCTCTTCAGCCGGATTGCGGGCAGGAGAATAGAGCGCGACGGCAAGGCTGGTATCGCCGGTCTGCGGCCGGAGCGAGGGACGCGACAGCGGCACCGGAGCGTTGTCGACCGACGTCGTCGGTGCTGCCTCGGCGGGCGCGGCCTCGACGACGGGCGCAGCGGCGGTTTCCACGCCCGGAGGCGGTGCGGCCGAGGCCATCATCACCGGCTCGGAATTCGTCAGGACGGGCTGCTGCCGGGTGGCCGGGCGCTCGCTCGGGACGACGACGTCTTCTTCCTCGTCCTCGTCGCCGGTTCCGAACAGGAAGGCGAGAAGGTTCTTGCGCTTGCCCGGCGTCTTGTTGTCGGCAACGATGATATCATTGGAACCGAGCCGCTGCTTGTACTCGGCCATCGCCTGCTGGTAGCCGGGCAGCGGCCGGCCGTCGCTCGGAATGTGCAGCGTCTTGCCGTTCGGGAAGAGCCGGACGAGCTCGTTGCGCGACATGCGCGGCCATGAGCGGACCCCCGCGACGTCCATGTGGACGAAGGGAGAGCCGGAATTCGGATAATAGCCGACACCGCCTGCCTGCATTTTCATGCCGACCTCGCGCAGCGTCTTCAGCGAAACGCCCGGGATATAGAAGTCCATCGCCGTGCCGCGCATGTGCTGGCTTTCCTTGGCGACACCCTTGGAGCGCTTGCGCAGCATCGAGTTCGTCTCGGGCGAGCGATAGCCGGACACGACGTTGATGTAGCCGCTGGCGCCCGCCTGCCGATAGACCTGCCAGACGAGGTCGAAGAGACGCGGGTTCATCTTCGTCGGCTCGTTGCGGCGCCAGTCGCGGAGAATGTAATTGAGCTGCTTCAGGCCGCTCGCATCGTAGCGGCCGTTGCGCTTGAAGGTGATGGACGCCTTCTCGCCGGTATGGACGAAATGAATCTTCAACGTGCGGGTCTCCGCCGCGGCCTCGGAGGCCGAACCGACGAAGGCGGCAAGCGAAAGAGCGACGAACACGAAGGTCAGGATGAGATGCCTGACAGCAGAAATCGCGTTTGCAGCTTTTCCGTTGCGCCCGGCACAGCCGCAAGGCGCGATCGTTGCATCCGTAATCTGCAATTCAATCCCCGTCCGAAAGACTGCGTCCCACGCTAATCAGATGAATGCCAAATGCGGTAACACCATGGCAAAACTGCCACAGATTTGCACTCAATCCATATATAGTGAACGCTTGCCTAACAAGTGATTTACTGCTGGTAACGGAATATATTTACCCGAGCGTTAACGGACCTGCATTGACCTTGCTCAAGCTGCATCCTTCTGCGGATTGTCCGGATCGATTCCATAATCCTTGAGCTTGCGGTAGAGCGTCGAGCGCCCGATTCCGAGCTTTCGCGCCACCTGGCTCATCTGTCCGCGGTAGAATTTGAGCGCGAAACGAATCAGTTCCTCCTCGACCTCGGCGAGCTTTCGCACATTGCCGCTCTCGTCCGTACTGACGATCACGTTCGCGCTCGCCGCCACATTTGCGAACGGGGCAGGCGCCGCCACGGTCGAGGAATGCCCTGATTCGGCCACCAACGGGGTGCCTGCGGTCTTGCTCGCGAGTTCGTCCACCGCGCCGGCGGGGGTGCGGGACGCAACGGTCGTAAGCGGCCCGCCGCGGCCCGGAAGCTGCGCGGCGACCTGCGGGAAATCCCGCTCGGTCAGTTCATCGCCCTCGGCGAGAACCACTGCGCGGAACACGGCGTTTTCGAGCTGCCGGACATTGCCCGGCCAGTCATAGGCGGTCAGCAGCGCGAGCGCCCCCGAGCCGATGCCGAGCGGCCGCTGGAGACGCTGCTCGGCGGAAAACCGTTCGGCAAACGCGCGTGCCAGGTGGACGATGTCCTCCTTCCGGCGGCGCAGCGCCGGGACGGTGATCGGAAAGACGCTGAGGCGGTAGTAGAGATCCTCGCGGAAGCGGTTCGCCTTGACCTCCTCGATGAGGTCCTTGCTGGTCGAGGCGATGATCCGGACGTCGACCTTATGGGGATTGTGGCTGCCGGCGGCGATGATCTCGCCTTTCTGAACGGCTTCCAGAAGCTTTGCCTGGGTGTGCAGCGGAAGGTCGCCGATCTCCTCGATGAACAGGGTGCCGCCGTCGGCTTCCTTGAACTTTCCGATGAGACCCTCGTCGACGCCGTCCTGCTCGGGACGCCCGAACAGCACGGCTTCGATGGTCGCGTGCGGGATCGCCGCACAGTTGACGGCGACGAACGGCCGGCCGGACCTTTCGCTGGCGGAATGGATGGCGCGAGCGAGCATCTCCTTGCCGACGCCTGCCTCGCCCTCGACCATGATCGGGAGGTGCGACTGGACCGCACGACGCCCGAGTTCGAGCACGCGGGCCATGCCGGCGCTCGCTGCGATGATGTCGCTGAAGGAGACCGAGGCAGAACGTCCGCGCTTGAGCGGACGCCCGGAGCCATCGCTCTCATGCAGTTTCAGGGCGTTGGATACGGCGGTCGCGATTCGTTCGAGCGAGGTCGGCTTGACGACGAAGTCGAACGCACCGGCACGCATCGCCTCCACCGCCAGATCGGTGCCGCTTTCGGCCGTCTGGACGATGACCGGTACGTCGGCCCGCAGGCGGTCGAGGAAGGAGAGCACCGAAAGGCGGTTTCCCTCTCCCGACTTGAGGTCGAGCAGGACGGCATCGATCTCGCCGCGCATCTTCCTGAACACTTCGAGCCCCGCCTGATCGCTTTCGGCCACGTGCACGGCATGGCCGCGGCTTTCGATTACGGCCTTCAGCGAGCGACGCTCTTGCGGGTCGTCGTCAATAACGAGAATGTGTGCAGTCACTTTTCGAGCTCCCCGGAATCATTCCGACGCATCATGCGTGAGTGAACCTTCGAGCCCCGAGGCTGCCGGAGAGGCTTGAAAATCCGGTTTTCGAAAACATTCGCATTTTAGCGAATCGCGTTTTTGCACAGTCCTCCCCGCGAAATCAGGTCCGGCGCGTGCCTTATGCGGGAAAATTTCCGTCGCGATGTACGGTTTTCATCGGACGCCGACTGCTCTAAACCTGACCGCCAATCGCCTTTGAAACGGAAGGACTGCCCCATGCGCCCACACCGGAACCCCGCCATCGTGCTCGCCGCCGAACCTGCCGTGGCCGCCGAGAGCGCGCCCGCACTCGGAGCGCTGCCGGTCTGGAAGCTCGAAGACCTCTATCCGTCGCCGACATCCGCTGAATTCACGCGCGACCTCGAAAAGGCGGAGAAGGACACGCTCGCCTTCGAGGCGAAATGGAAGGGCAAGCTCGCAGACGCAGCCGGCGCCACCGGCGAACAGGGGATCGGTGCGGCGCTCGGCGAGTACGAGGCGCTCGACGACCTGTTGGGCCGCCTCGCCTCCTATGCCGGCCTCACCTACTATTCGGACATGACGAACACCGCGAACGGCAAGTTCTTCGGCGACGTTCAGGCAAAGCTGACCGACCTTTCCGCGCATCTCCTCTTCTTCACGCTCGAACTCAACCGTATCGACGATGCAGTCATGAACGCCTGCATGGACCGTGACCCGGCCGCCGGACACTACCGGCCGTGGATCGTCGACCTTCGCAAGGACAAGCCTTTCCAGCTCGAGGACCGGATCGAACAGCTCTTCCTCGAAAAGTCGATGACAGGCGCCGGCGCCTTCAACCGGCTCTTCGACGAGACACTGGCAAGCCTCCGCTTCACCATCGACGGCGAGGCGCTGCCGCTCGAAGCGACGCTGAACCTTCTGCAGGATGCCGATCCGGAACGCCGCAGGGTAGCGGCGCTCGCGCTTTCGGCGACCTTCAAGGAGAACATCCGCATCTTCGTTCTGGTGACGAACACGCTCGCCAAGGACAAGGATATCTCCGACCGCTGGCGCGGGTTCGAGGACATCGCCGACAGCCGCCATCTTTCCAACCGCGTCGAGCGGGAGGTGGTCGATGCGCTCGCAAGCGCGGTCAAGGCCGCCTACCCGCGGCTCTCGCACCGCTACTACGCGATGAAGGCGAAGTGGCTCGGCATGGACAAGCTCAACTTCTGGGACCGCAACGCCCCGCTTCCGGAAAGCTCCGACCGCGTCATCCCCTGGGACGAGGCGAAGGAGACCGTGCTTTCCGCCTATGGCCGGTTCGCGCCGGAAATGGCGGCGATCGCCGGACGTTTCTTCGACGGCGGCTGGATCGATGCGCCGGCGCGTCCCGGCAAGGCGCCGGGCGCCTTCGCCCATCCGACGGTGCCCTCGGCCCACCCCTACGTTCTGGTCAACTATCTCGGCAAGCCGCGGGACGTCATGACGCTCGCCCACGAGCTCGGCCACGGCGTCCACCAGGTGCTGGCCGGGGCGCAGGGCGCGCTGATGTGCCAGACGCCGCTGACGCTCGCCGAGACGGCTTCCGTCTTCGGGGAAATGCTGACATTCCGCGCCCTTCTCGATCAGACGAAGGACCGGCGCGAGCGCAAGGCGATGCTGGCCCAGAAGGTCGAGGACATGATCAACACGGTCGTCCGCCAGATCGCCTTCTACGAGTTCGAACGCAAGGTGCACACCGCCCGCAAGGAGGGCGAGCTGACGGCCGAGACCATCGGCGAACTCTGGCTGTCGGTGCAGGCGGAAAGCCTCGGACCTGCGATCGGCATCTCGGAAGGCTACGAGACCTGGTGGGCCTATATCCCGCACTTCATCCATTCGCCCTTCTACGTCTACGCCTACGCCTTCGGCGACTGTCTGGTGAATTCGCTCTACGCCGTCTACCGGCAGGCGGAGGCGGGCTTCCAGGACAAGTATTTCGAGCTCCTGAAGGCCGGCGGCACCCAGCACCATTCCGAACTCCTGAAGCCGTTCGGTCTTGACGCCACCGATCCGTCCTTCTGGGCCAAGGGCCTGTCGATGATCGAAAGCCTCATCGACGAACTGGAAGCGCTCGACGACACTCCATGACGACGCCCGCCGCATCGCCGGCCGATGCCGGCCGTTATGTTCTCTTTCGCGACGATACGCGCGGCGAATGCACGGTCTTTGCCGCGCCATCGGAAGTTATCGTCGCCCATGACGCCGACCACTTCTTCCCCGCACTTACGCGCCTCGACGAAGCGCATCGCTCGGGAAAGTGGCTCGCCGGCTTTTTCTCCTACGAGGCGGGATACCTCTTCGAGAAGAAGCTCGCGCCGCTCGCCGCCGAGAATCGCGAGACGCCGCTCGTCTGCTTCGGCGTCTTCGATGCGCCGGCCGGTAACGATCACCCTCTCGCGGCACCCCGGCAGCGGAAGGAGAATGCGCCCTTCATCACCGAGCCGCACGCGGCCTGGGATTTTCCGTCCTATCAGCGCCGCTTCGACCGGCTGCACCGGCACCTGCGTGAGGGCGACTGCTACCAGGCGAACCTGACGATGCCGATCCGCGCCCGCTGGGACGGCGATCCGCTCGCAGCCTTCTGGTCGCTGATCGAGCGCCAGCCGGTACGCTACGGCGCGCTCGTCGATCTCGAGGGGCCGGTCATCCTCTCGCGCTCGCCGGAACTCTTCTTCGCCGTCGACGAGGACGGCTTCATCGAGACCCATCCGATGAAGGGCACAGCCGCCCGCGGGAAGACGCCGGCCGAGGACCACGAGATCATCGCCGCCATGCTGGCCGACGAGAAGACCCAGGCCGAGAACCGGATGATCGTCGATCTGCTGCGCAACGACATTTCCCGCATCAGCGAGGTCGGAACGCTCTCGGTGCCGAAGCTCTTCGAGATCGAGACCTATCCGACGCTGCACCAGATGGTGAGCCATGTTCGCGCGAAGCTCTCGCCCGGCATCACCATTGCCGACATCTTCGCCGCGCTCTTTCCGTGCGGCTCGATCACCGGCGCGCCGAAGATGCGCGCCATGGAAATCCTGCACGACCTGGAAGTCGGGCCGCGCGACGTCTATTGCGGCGCCATCGGCTATATCGACCCGGCGGGGCCGATGCGTTTTTCGGTTGCCATCCGCACGCTTTCGCTTTTCAAGAACGGAGAGGCCGTCTTCAATGTCGGCGGCGGCATCGTCTTTGATTCGAACGCCGCGGCGGAATACGAGGAGTGCCTGCTGAAGGCGCGATTCGCGGTAGGGGACCAATGGATTTCTCGCTGATCGAAACCATGCGGTGGCAGCCGGGCGAAGGCTTTCGGCGGCTCGACCAGCACCTGCGGCGGCTGGCGCGCTCCGCCGACGCGCTGGGATTTCGCCAGCCGCAGAATGCCGAAGCCAAGCTCAAGGCCCTGAAGACGGGAGACGCGCCGCTGCGCGTCCGGCTCACCATGAACTTCCGCGGACAGGTCGAAGTGACGGCAACGCCGTTCGAGCCGCAGGCGCCCGACACTGTGTGGAAGGTGCGTATCGCCAGGACCAGAATGGATTCCGAGGATGCCCTTTTCCGCCACAAAACGACGCGCCGGGAACCCTACGAGGCCGCGAGAGCAGAATTCACGCCCGAAGAAGCAGACGAGGTACTTCTGCTCAACGAGCGTGGCGAGGTCTGCGAAGGCACGATCGCCAATGTCTTCGTCGAGGATATCGGCGGGCAATTCATCACGCCGCCGCTGTCGAGCGGGCTGCTGCCGGGCATCCTCCGGGCGGAACTGATCCGCGAGCGCAAGGCCCGCAGCTCGGTATTGCGGCCGCAAGATCTCAAGGACCAGCCGTTCTTCGTCGGCAATTCCCTGCGCGGCCTGATCCGGGCCGAACTGATCGAAAGCGACATCTGAATGCTGATACTCTCCCTCACCTACAAGAAAAGCCTCGAAGAAGCAGACCGCTTCATGGACCAGCATCTCGCCTGGCTCCAGCAAGGCTACGAGCGCGGCTGGTTTCTCGCCTCCGGGCGCAAGGTGCCGCGGACCGGCGGCGTCATTCTTGCCAACGGCAACCGCGCCGAAATCGAGGCCTTTGCCGCGACCGATCCCTTCGTGGTCAACGGCATCGCCGATTGCGAGGTCACCGAAACGCTGCTGACGACGGCGGCGCCCGGTTTCGAAATCCTGAAATCCTGAGGGAGCGGCGGCCATGGAGGTAACCACCACGACATCCGCCAGGCCGCCCCGCACTCCCTATGACGGCTCGTCGGCGCCCTTCACTATCGGCCTGCGCCCGCTCGAACTCCGCCGCTGGATCGAGCCGGACGAGCAGCTCGCAGGCGAGCTTGCCGAGAAACGGCGCCTCTTCGGGCTCTACGCCGATGACATCTTCATGGACGCGCCAGACACCCGCGCCGGCCAGCAGGAATGTCTCAACCTTCTCTCCGACTACCTGCCGCGGGAACATGGAGAGATTTATCGCCGTTCCGGCAATGTGATGCACGTCGCAGGCCATACGGTCGACCTTTCCGACGCGGCGATGCCGCCACTCCTGCGGGCGGGATTCCTGGTCCAGGACGATCTGGTCCTGATGCGCCGGCGCGAGGACGGCTGGCAGATCGCCGCCGCCCATCTCTCCTTCCCTTCCTCATGGTCGCTGAAGGAGAAGTTCGGCCGGCCGATGGAGGAGGTCCACGCGGCCGTTCCCGGCTTTGCGGCCGGAACGCGCAATGCCACGCTCGTCAACCGCATCTTCGACAGTCTCCATCCCGACCAGCCGGCCGAGAGGTTCAACTGGTCGATCAACTGGCGTCACGCCCTTTTCCATCCGCAAACGGCGAAGCTTCCCGTCGAACCTTCGTCGACGGCGGTGGCGGCGGACAGGGCGATCGTCAGGGTCGAGCGGCAGACGCTGCGCAAGCTCCCGGTCTCCGGCGACATCGTCTTCACGATCCGCATCTATCTCGATCCCATCCGCGCCTTCGCCACCCACCCGGCCGGCGCCGAGCTTGCCGAAAGGCTGGCCGGGCAGCTGGAGACGCTCACCGAGGCACAGGTGAACTACAAGGGGCTCGCCGAAAAGCGCGACCAACTCGTCTCCTGCCTGCGGGACGGTCTGTTCGCCGGAAATCCGGGCGAGAACGGCGCCGCCTGAGGCCCCTTTATTGTGTCAGGAATTTATGATCTAGAGCGTTCCGAGAACCGGAAAGGCCGTTGCAGCGACGTTGTATACAGGCCCGCGCGGTGGACTGCGCATCTGAAGGAGAGTGGAATGAGCAAGCAAGATTATCCGGTTCACGCAGAGATCACAGGCCCGATCGTCATGATCGGCTTCGGCTCCATCGGCCGCGGCACGTTGCCTCTGATCGAGCGCCACTTCAAGTTCGACAAGAGCCGGATGGTCGTCATCGACCCGCGCAACGACGAAGCTCCTCTGCTCGCCGAGCACGGCGTCCGCCACATCCAGGCGCACGTTACCAAGGAAAACTACAAGACGTTGCTGACGCCGCTGCTCACCGACGGCTCCGGCCAGGGCTTCTGCGTCAACCTTTCCGTCGACACCGGCTCGCTGGACCTGATGAAGCTCTGCCGCAAGCTTGACGTTCTCTATGTCGACACCGTCATCGAGCCGTGGCTCGGCTTCTACTTCGACAAGAGCATGAAGAATGCCGATCGGACCAACTATGCGCTGCGCGAGACCCTGCGCGCCGAGAAGAACAAGAACCCGGGCGGCGCCACCGCCGTTTCCACCTGTGGCGCAAACCCCGGCATGGTCTCCTGGTTCGTCAAGCAGGCGCTCGTCAATCTCGCCAACGAGACGGGGCTGAAGTACGACGAGCCGGCAGCCGACGACCGCGAAGGCTGGGCCAAGCTGATGAAGAAGCTGGGCGTCAAGGGTGTCCACATCGCCGAGCGCGACACCCAGCGCACCAAGAACCCGAAGCCGCTCAACGTGTTCTGGAACACCTGGTCGGTCGAAGGCTTCATCTCGGAAGGCCTGCAGCCCGCCGAACTCGGTTGGGGCACTCATGAAAAGTGGATGCCGAAGAACGCCAAGAAGCACAAGAAGGGCTGCAAGGCCGGGATCTACCTCGAGCAGCCGGGCGCCAACACCCGCGTGCGCACCTGGTGCCCGACGCCCGGTCCGCAGTACGGCTTCCTCGTCACCCATAACGAGTCGATCTCGATCGCCGACTATTACACGGTCCGCGACAAGGACGGCGAAGTGACCTACCGCCCGACCTGCCACTATGCCTACCACCCGGCCAACGACGCGGTTCTTTCGCTGCACGAGATGTTCGGCAACGGCGGCAACGCACAGCCGGTGCTGCACGTGCTCAACGAGGACGAACTTGTCGACGGCATCGACGAACTCGGCGTGCTGCTCTACGGCCACGAGAAGAACGCCTACTGGTACGGCTCGCGCCTGTCGGTCGAAGAAACGCGCCGCATCGCGCCCTACCAGAACGCCACCGGCCTGCAGGTCAGTTCGGCCGTTCTGGCCGGCATGGTCTGGGCGCTGGAAAACCCCAAGGCCGGCATCGTTGAAGCTGACGAAGTCGACTACAAGCGCTGCCTGGAAGTCCAGTCGCCCTATCTCGGACCGGTCGAGGGCCACTTCACCGACTGGACGCCGCTCGACGGTCGCCCCGGCCTCTTCCCGGAAGACATCGACACCAAGGATCCGTGGCAGTTCAAGAACGTCCTCGTTCGCTGAACCGGGAACGCCGGACAGCCGCTCCTTAGCCCGCCGCCCCGTGCGGCGGGTTTTCTCTTGCCAATGGTCGAGCGCCGCCGCTCGACATTGGAAAACCGCGCAAAGGCGGATACTTGGCCTTGCTTTCACCATTTGTTGGCGGCATGGTTCCGGGTCACAGGCTGGCCCGGACTATGTGGGGAATGAGGAATGAAAATCAGGAATCTCGGTGTTCTGCTGGTATGCGCATCGGCGCTGTCGGCATGTTACTCCAGTGGCCCGCGCCCGATGCCGCCGGTTCGTCAGGCGACGAGCGTCGAAGGCACGTGGGTCGATCCGAACGGAATCATCTCCACCTTCTCCGGCGGCACGTTCAACACACGCACGACCGATACGAACCAACTCCTTGCCTCCGGCACCTACACCAATGTTTCGGATCGTCTGGTCGAGATCAACATGACCTCGCTCGTCCGCAACACGCAGTCTAAGGTCAATTGCGCACTGGTGACGCCAAACCAGCTGAACTGCACCTCCGACAGCGGTGGACAGTTCTCGCTCGCCCGCCGGTCCTGATCGCGTTCCATTCCCGCAGATGACACGCCCGGGCCGCCGGCCCGGCGGCGTTGTCATGCGCCGTCAACCGCGCCGCGGACCTGAAGACGGACCTCCTTCGCGCAACTGTAGTCTTGTCGGTTTACCACGTCTGTGCTGAGCGGCGGGGACTAAGCTTATTTGCTCTTGCGGTCGCAGGCACTTGGTGGAAACATCGCCGCACAATTCTTTGAATACCGAGCAGAAATACGAACGTCGGCCAAAGAAAACGGCCGTAGATATCAGGAGAAAGCCGATGTTGAAACAATTTCGATTGGGCCTGTTGAGTGTCTCCGCGCTTACCCTCTCGGCGGGCGCAGCCTTTGCGGATTTCGAGCTGAACATCCTGCACATCAACGACTTCCACTCGCGCATCGAGGCGATCAACAAGTATGATTCGACCTGCTCGGAGGAAGAGGCCGGCAAGAACGAGTGCTTCGGCGGCATCGCCCGCATGAAGACGGCGATCGACACGCGCCGCAACGAGCTTCCGGGCGGAAACGTGCTCGTCCTCGACGCCGGCGACGAGTTCCAGGGCTCGCTCTTCTACACGACCTACAAGAGCGCCCCGATCGCCGACTTCATGAACGGCATCGGCTTCGACGCCATGGCGATCGGCAACCACGAATTCGACGACGGCCCGGAAGAGCTCGCCCGCTTCATCGCGGCGCTCAAGTTCCCGATGATTTCCGGCAACACGCTCGCCGGCCTCAACACGCCGATCGCCGACAAGTACAAGCCCTATATCATCAAGGAATTCGGCGGTGAGAAGGTTGCGATCGTCTCCGTGCTTGCAAGCGACACCGACGAGACCTCCTCGCCCGGCAAGGACGTGCTCTTCGCCGACGAGATCGGCTACCTGAAGGATGCGGTGAAGGAAATCCAGGCCGCAGGCGTCAACAAGATCGTGCTGCTCTCGCATGTCGGCTACGTCAAGGACCAGGAGATCGCCAAAGTCGTCGACGGCATCGACGTGATCGTCGGCGGGCACAGCCACACCCTCTTGTCGAGCACCGACGAGAAGGCGGCCGGCCCCTACCCGACGCTGGTCAAGTCGCCGTCGGGCGTCGACGTGCCGATCGTGACCGCCTACGCCTATTCGAAGTATCTCGGCGACCTGAAGGTCGTCTTCGACGATGCCGGCGTGGTCAAGTCGGCCGAAGGCGCGCCGAAGCTCCTCGACGCCTCGGTCAAGCCGGACGAAGGCTATACCGCAAAGGTCGCGGAACTGGCAGGCCCGATCGACGAACTGAAGAAGAAGGAAATCGGCCAGTCGGCCGATGTCATCGACGGCTCGCGTGAGGTCTGCCGCGTCCAGGAATGCTCGATGGGCAATCTCGTCGCCGACGCCATGGTCGACCGCGTCAAGGATCAGGGCGTGACGATCGCCATCCAGAACGGCGGGGGCCTGCGCGCCTCGATCGACGGCGGCGTCGTCACCATGGGTGAAGTGCTGAGCGTGCTGCCGTTCCAGAACACGCTCGCCACCTTCCACCTGAAAGGCGCCGACATCGTCGCGGCGCTCGAGAACGGCCTCGGCCAGATCGAGGAAGGCGCAGGCCGCTTCCCGCAGGTCTCCGGCCTGAAATACACTTTCGACAAGTCGAAGCCGGCCGGCAGCCGCGTGATCTCCGTCGAGGTCAAGGAGGGTGATGCTTTCGTCCCGCTCGACCCGGCAAAGACCTATGGTGTCGCGACCAACAACTACATGCGTGCGGGCGGCGACGGCTACAACATCTTCGCGACCGCCGGGACGAACGCTTACGACTACGGTCCGGGTCTCGAAACGGTGGTGGCCGAGTACATCGCCAAGAACAGCCCGTACAAGCCATATACCGACGGCCGCGTTGCGGAAGTCGCCGGCGCCGCCCAGACCCCGGCAGCCGCCGCCCCAGCGACGGAAACCCCGGCACCGGCAGCCGCCGATGCTGCCGTTGCGACCGTCAAGACCTATTCGGTGACAGCCGGCGACAGCCTCTGGAAGATCGCCAAGGAACTCTTCGGCGACGGCATGATGTGGTCGAAGATCGCCGAAGCCAACAAGCTGAAGAACCCCGACTTCCTGATGGTCGGCCAGAAACTCGAGGTTCCCGCGAAATAGGCTTGCTTTCCTGCGGACATCTGGCCGGCCCGGGCTTCCCCGGACCGGCTTTTCTTTTTAGAAAAGGCTCACGCGCGCCGCGCTCACCCATCTGCCAGACGGCGATACAGGATCAGGACGAGCATAGACAATGACAGCCGATCTCACCCACCTGCCAACCAACCACCCGCCCGTTCGCTTCGGAAAGGTCGGCGTTCTCCTGGTCAATCTCGGCACGCCGGACGGCACCGACTACACCTCGATGCGGCGCTACCTGAAGGAATTCCTGACCGACAAACGCGTCATCGAATGGTCGCCGTGGAAATGGTACCCGATCCTCTTCGGCATCGTACTCAACACCCGCCCCCAGAAGGTCGGCAAGGCCTATGCTGAAATCTGGAACAAGGAGAGGGACGAGAGCTATCTGCGCACCTATACCCGCAGCCAGTCGGACCTGCTGACCGAGGCACTCCGGGACCTTCCGGACGTCGTCGTCGACTGGGCGATGCGCTACGGCCAGCCGTCGATCGCAACGAAGATCGACGCACTGCAGGCGGCGGGCTGCGACAGGATCCTGCTCTTCCCCCTCTACCCACAATATGCCGCCTCGACGACCGCGACCGTCAACGACAAGGCCTTCGAGAAGCTGATGGCGATGCGCTGGCAGCCGGCGCTGCGCACCGTGCCGCAATACCATGACGACCCGGAATACATCGATGCGCTGGCGGTCTCGGTGGAAAAGACGCTCGCCGGCCTCGACTGGCAGCCGGAAATGCTGCTCGCCTCCTTCCACGGTATCCCGCAATCCTACTTCAAGCAGGGCGATCCCTATCACTGCTTCTGCCAGAAGACCGGACGGCTGCTGCGCGAGCGTCTCGGCCTGCCGAAGGACAGGTTCATGGTGACCTTCCAGTCGCGGTTCGGGCCCGAGGAATGGCTGCAGCCCTACACCGACAAGACCGTCGAGAAACTTGCTGCGGAAGGCGTGAAGCGGATCGCCGTCATCAATCCGGGCTTCGTTTCCGACTGTCTGGAGACGCTGGAGGAAATCGCCGGCGAGGCCGCCGAGAGCTTCCACGAGCATGGCGGCGAAAAGTTCGTCCACATCCCCTGCCTCAACGACAGCCCCGAAGGCATGCGCGTCCTCGAAAAGGTTGTCCGCAGGGAACTGCAGGGCTGGGTCTGACAACCCGGCCTCGACGAAATCCCGCTGTTGTTTCTTGCGCTTAATGTGCCGAAGTGATCAATTGACCCTGCACCGTATAGAGGAGGGCAGAGATGGGTTTCGCCGGCTCGGATATCGTCGTCATTGCGCTCGTGGCGCTCGTCATCCTGGTCCTGTTCGCCGGGATCAAGACGGTGCCGCAGGGCTTCCGCTACACCATCGAGCGTTTCGGCCGCTACACCCGCACGCTGGAACCCGGCCTCAACCTCATCGTCCCGTTCATCGAGCGGATCGGCGCCAAGCTGAACGTCATGGAACAGGTGCTGGACGTTCCGACGCAGGAGGTCATCACCAAGGACAATGCCAGCGTCTCCGCCGACGCGGTGGCCTTCTACCAGGTGCTGAACGCCGCCCAGGCGGCCTATCAGGTCGCCAATCTCGAAAATGCGATCCTCAACCTCACCATGACCAACATCCGTTCGGTCATGGGTTCGATGGATCTCGACGAACTGCTCTCGAACCGCGAGGCGATCAACGACCGCCTGCTCAGGGTCGTCGACGAGGCGGTCGGCCCGTGGGGCATCAAGGTCACCCGCGTCGAGATCAAGGATATCCGTCCGCCGGCCGATCTCGTCGACGCGATGGCGCGGCAGATGAAGGCCGAACGCGAGAAGCGTGCGCAGGTGCTCGAAGCCGAAGGCTACCGCAACGCGCAGATCCTGCGCGCCGAGGGCGCCAAGCAATCCGCCATCCTCGAAGCGGAAGGCCAGCGCGAGGCCGCCTATCGCGAGGCCGAAGCCCGCGAACGTCTGGCCGAGGCGGAAGCCAAGGCGACGCAGATGGTGTCGCAGGCGATCGCCGCCGGAGACATCAATGCGATCAACTACTTCGTGGCGCAGAAATATACCGAGGCGATGACCTCGATCGGCACGGCCTCCAATTCGAAAGTGGTGCTGATGCCAATGGAAGCCTCGAGCCTCATCGGCACGCTCGGCGGCATCGGCGCCATCGCCCGCGAGGTCTTCGGCGACGCCGGCCCCCAACCCTCTCGCCCGCGCACGCCCCCTGCCCGCTCGACACCGGTGGTGAACCCCTTCGCGGCAGACCGGCCGAGCGAGGAGAACTGAGCCATGCTGATGCGATTGATCAGCGAACTCGGCCCCTGGAGCTGGTGGCTCCTCGGCTTTGTTTTGCTGGCAGCCGAGCTGGCCCTGCCCGGCGTCTTCCTCGTCTGGATCGGGATTGCCGCACTCCTGACGGGCCTCCTGTCCATCCTGTTCTGGACGATGGGCTTCTGGGTCTGGCAGCTGCAGTTTCTGGTCTTTGCCGCGCTTGCCGTGGTCGCGACCTTTGCCGGTCGGCGCTTCCTGTCCTCAAGCGAGCAGGCGACCGACGAACCGCTGCTCAACCAGCGGGGCGCAAGCCTCGTCGGACGGACGGCGACCCTCCCCGAACCGATCGTCAACGGGCGCGGACGCATCCGTCTCGACGACACCTACTGGCCGGTCATGGGGCCGGACCTGCCGGCAGGCACCAGGGTTAAAGTGGTTTCCGGTACGGGACGGGACTTGGTCGTGGAGGCAGCCTGATCGGCGATCAGGCGACGCCGATCCGCAGCAGGTCGTGGAAATGCACGATGCCGAGCGGCATGCGGTCCTCGTCGGCGACGAAGAGCGCCGAAATGTTGTGCTGGTTGAGCAGACCCATCGCGCTCGTCGCAAGCGTCGAGGGTGCGACGATCTTCGGATTGCGAGTCATGACCTCATCCACGGTCAGCTCCGCGAGGTTACGGTCGAGACGACGGGCGATGTCGCCGTCGGTGACGATGCCGCAGAGTGTACCCTGCCCGTCAACGACGCCGACACAACCGAAACGCTTCATCGACAGCATGGTGATCGCATCCGGCATCGAGGTGCCGAGCGGAACCAGCGGGATGCTGTCGCCGGTATGCATGATGTCGGTCACGTGCGTCAGCATCGCACCGAGCTTGCCGCCCGGATGGAAGGTGCGGAAATCGAGCGCCGTGAAGCCGCGTGCTTCGAGCAGTGCGACAGCGAGCGCGTCGCCCATGGCGAGCTGCATCATCGTCGAGGTCGTCGGGGCGAGACCATGCGGGCAGGCTTCCTGCTCCTTCGGCAGCAGGAGCACGATGTCTGCCTCGCGCGCGAGTGTCGAGGTCTCGCCGGCCGTCATGGCGATCAGCGGAATGGAGAAGCGCCGCGAATAGGAGAGGATGCCGTGCAGCTCGGTGCTCTCGCCGCTCCACGACATCGCCAGGATCACGTCGTCGCGAGCGATCATGCCGAGGTCGCCGTGATTGGCTTCCACCGGATGGACGAAGAAGGACGGCGTGCCCGTCGACGCAAACGTCGCGGCGATCTTGGAGCCGATATGGCCGCTCTTGCCGACGCCGCTGACGACGACGCGGCCGGAAATGCTGCCGATCACCTTGATCGCGTTGCAGAAGGGACCTGCGAGATAACCGGTCAGGGCATCCTGCAGGGCGTCCAGACCACTCTTTTCGGTTGCAACGGTGCGCAGGGCGGATTCGATAGCCCCGGCTTCGACGAGTTTGACAGCGCGCTTGATCATGGGCGACCCATACTGCTTTTGCCTTTTCTTGTCCACTTTTCCGTGCCCGCTGCGGCTTTCGGTCCACATATCTTGCACAACCTGGTGGCGTTGCAGTCACAGCGGCCGGTTCGGCACCTTTGCGCGGCAGGAGCACACGCAACCAAACGTTAACCACATGGCTTTACGTTTGGGTAAGCATTTTCAAGCGATCGCCGAGCCTGGACCCCATGAATTCAATCGCAAGAAGCGGAGCCGGAGGAAGACGCCCGCAGGCGCCACGCCTGCTGGCCGCCTGCCTGACCGCCGGCAGCCTCGTCGGCGCCGTCTCGCCGGCGTCCGCGCAGGCCGCCTGGCAACCGCTGCCGGCACCGGCCGCCGGTCAGGGTCAGGGCACGCTTGCGACAGGCGCAGCCACCGACGGAACGGCGACGGGGACAACCGCGCCTGCCGCCACCGCCAGCAAGGCCGCCCAGCCGACGGAGCCTGATGCGCCTGCCAACACCGTAACCGGCTCGGTCCCGGCCGAGGATCCGGAAGCGGCCGACATGGGACGGCTGAACCTCCGCGAGGGCCCCGTCCAGTACGCCCCGGAACGCGCAACGGCGGACGACGCCGAGGCGCCCGGCATCCGGGTCGGCACCATGACGTTGCGTCCCGCCTTCATCCAGAGACTCGGCGTCGAATCGAACCGGACCGGCGATGACAAGCAGCAGCGGACCTTCTGGGAGTCCGGCCTCAAGGGGTCGCTCACATCCGACTGGTCCCGCCATCAGTTGACGATCACCGGCGAAGGCTACTGGCAGCGCAATCTTTCCGGCGACGGCGCGACCGATCCGCGCGCCAATGTCGACGCCGACCTGCGCCTCGACCTTTCCGACAGCACGACCGCCCATCTGCGCGCCGGCTACGGCTTCAGCCGCGAGGACACCAGCGACCCGAACGCAATCGCGGGTGCCTCCGTCCAGTCCGGCATCCACCATTTCACCGGCGGCACCTCCGTCGAGCACGATTTCGGACGGCTGCGGGGAACGCTCGGCGCGGACGTCGAACGCTGGCTCTATTCGGATGCCGAGCTCTCCGACGGCACCAAGGTCTCGCTCTCCGAACGAGACCGGACAGCCGGCACCCTTCGTGCACGCCTCGGCTACGAGATCTCGCCGGCGCTCATTCCCTTCGTGGAAGCGTCGATCGGGCGCGTCCTCTACGACGAGAAAACGGATTCGAACGGATATGCCCGATCGGCGGACGTCTATGCGGCAAAGGCCGGCATCACTTCGGATTTCGGCGAGAAACTGAGAGGCGAACTCTCGCTCGGCTACCGCATCCAGGATTTCGACGACAGCCGCCTCGACGACATCGCAGCCGTGACGATCGACGGCAACATCGCATGGTCGCCGCATCGGGGCACTGATGTCGATCTCGGGCTTTCCACAACGATCGACCCGTCGACGACGGCGGGCGTCAGCGGCGCCGTCATCTATGCGCTCGACGCCACGGTCACCCATCAGTTGCGCAGCAATCTGGTCGCCCGCCTCACCGGCGGCACGGCCTGGACCGACTACCCGTCGGATGCCGGCGCTTCCGACAGCGTCAAGTACACCGCCGGTGCCGGCTTGAGCTATAGCCTCAACCGCTACGTCGACCTGACGGCCGATGTCGGTTACGAATACACCGACCGGCGATCCGCAACCGACTCCGAAACGTGGAATGCGATGGTCGGCCTGACGACCAAGCGCTGAACCGCCCTACTTGAGCGCGGCGAGAAGAGCCTTGAGCGGCTCCTCGATCATCGGCCGGATATCGGACCGCTCGATGGCGAAGCTGACATTGGCGAGAATGAAGCCGTCCTTGGCGCCGCAGTCGAAGGTCTGGCCCTTGAAGTGGTAGCCGGCGAACTGCTGGGTCTTTGCGAGCTTCAGCATACCGTCGGTGAGCTGGATCTCGTTGCCGGCGCCGCGCTCCTGGGTCTCGAGGATCGCGAAGATTTCCGGCTGCAGGATATAGCGGCCGTTGATGAAAAAGTTCGACGGCGCGGTGCCTTTGGCCGGCTTCTCGACCATCTCGGTGATGCGGAAGCCGCCTTCGAGCTGGTCGCCAACGCCGACAATGCCGTATTTGTGCGCCTGGTCGGGCGCACATTCCTCAACGGCGATGACGTTGCCGCCGGTCTTCTCGTAAAGCTCGACCATGCCCTTGAGGCAGCCCTTTTCGGCCCGCATGATCATGTCAGGCAGCAGCAGCGCGAAGGGCTCGTCACCGACGATGTCGCGGGCGCACCAGACGGCATGTCCCAGTCCGAGCGGCTCCTGCTGGCGGGTGAAACTCGCCGAGCCCGCCTTCGGCAGCAGGCCCGAGAGCAAGGTCAGTTCGGCATTCTTGTTTCTGGCCTTCAGCGTCTGTTCCAGCTCGAACTGGATGTCGAAATAGTCCTCGATGACACCCTTGCCGCGCCCCGTAACGAAAACGAAATGCTCGATCCCGGCTTCCGCCGCCTCGTCGACCACGTACTGGATGACGGGCTTGTCGACGACCGTCAGCATCTCCTTCGGAACCGCCTTGGTGGCGGGAAGGAAGCGCGTGCCGAGGCCCGCGACGGGGAAGACAGCTTTACGGAGCTTGTTATGTTGAACCACTCGTCCCTCCTTGAGGACATGCCGGCAGACGCCTCGTTCTCACGCCTGCGAACTCTTATATATTTGCCGCCATTTCGCAAAGGCCTGTGCTGGCCCGACGCACCATGGTAAAGAATTTGTTGACGCAATTGCCTTAACCTGAGGTGAACAGCCCTCACAATGGCTGGAAAATGAACCGTCCGATAACGGGGAAGTTCCAATGACCAGACAGAACCGCAAGCTTCTCGGAGCCCTTGGCATTTCGCTGGCCACCCTCATGCCGCCGAGCGTCGCGATGGCGGACGCCGGCTTCAAGAAATGGGTCAACGGCTTTTACGCCACCGCAGCCCAAAGCGGCATCAGCGAGCGTACCTACAATGCCGCCTTCGGAGGCGTCTCCTCACCTGATCCGGATGTCCTGGAGAAGGCTCGCTATCAACCGGAATTCAAGTCGCAGATCTGGGACTATCTCGATTCGCGCGTCAATCCGTACACCGTCAAGATCGGTCGCGAGATGGCTGCGAAGTACGGCTCGACGCTCGCCGCGCTGGAACGGCATTTCGGCGTCGACCGGAACATCCTGCTCGCCATCTGGTCGATGGAATCGAACTACGGCGCAGCCCTCGAGACGCCGGAACGCCTGCACCACGTGCCGACCGCGCTGGCGACGCTCGCCTACGCCGACCCCAAGCGTTCGAAATACGCCAAAAAGCAGCTGATCGCCGCACTCCGGATGCTGCAGAACGGCGACGTCGCCTCGAAGAACCTGATGGGCTCCTGGGCCGGTGCCATGGGCCACACGCAGTTCATCCCGTCGAGTTACCTGCTCTATGCGGTCGACGCCGACGGCAACGGCCGCAAGGACATCTGGCATTCGGTGAGCGACGCGCTCGCGACCTCGGCGAACCTGCTCGACAAGAACGGCTGGCAACCGGGCAAGACCTGGGGCTACGAGATCGCCGTGCCGAAGGGTGGCGCTGCCTACGAGGGCAAGACCAAGACGCTCGCCGAGTGGGTGAAGCTCGGCTTCGTCCGGCCGAACGGCAAGAGCTTTAAGAACGGAAGCGACCGCGCGGTGCTGAAGATGCCGGGCGGACCGGCCGGACCGGGCTTCCTGATGACCAAGAACTTCTTCGTCATCAAGCGCTACAATGCGGCCGACAGCTACGCGCTGGCGGTCGGCCTGCTCGCCGACGAAATCGCCGGTTACGGCGGAATGCGGCAGACATGGCCGCGGCCGAACGGAACACTCGACATCAAGGAAAAGTTCGAGTTGCAGACGCGTCTGCAGGCACTCGGCTATTATGAGGGCGAGATCGACGGCAATTTCGGCTCCGGATCGAAGGCTGCCATCACCGCGCTGCAATCGCGGCTCGGGATGGAGGTCGACGGCGAGCCTTCCCGCCGCCTTCTCGACGCCCTGCGCAACTGACGTTGTCCGAGCCCCGGCGTCCGGAATAGTGTGACCCGCGGGTGCGGGACGGAAACTGACCAGACGGTGGAACGTGATGCGGCAGAAGAGTGGACATAGGCATTGGCGCGGCGGACTCTGGCTCGCCGTGCTCGCGCTTGTTCTCCCGCTGTTTGCGTCGCCGGACACCGCGCACGCACAATACCGCGAACGGAGAACGCTGCTCGACCTGCTTTTCGGTGGCCCGCGCTACATCGAACCGGTCGAGCCGGTCCCCACCCGGCGCAAGATCACCACACCGCGCGCGCCGAAAAAGACACCGAAAGCCGCGGCGAGTCCGGCCGCTCCGCCGCCACCGCCGCCGATCGTCAAGCTGGAGAATGCACGCAAGGTGCTCGTCGTCGGCGACTTCATCGCCGGCGGCCTTGCGGAGGGACTCGACGAAGCCTTCGCGAACTCGGCGGGCGTCGTCGTCATCGAGAAGAGCAACGGCTCGTCGGGCCTGGTCCGCGAAGACTACTACAACTGGCAAACGGAACTTCCGACGATCCTGGAAGAAGTGAAGCCCGATCTGGTCGTCGTGGAGATCGGCGCCAATGACCGCCAGCAGATGGTGACGGCAGCCGGCAGGCAAGATTTCCGAACCGAGAACTGGCTCAAGGAATACGAGGGCAGGATCATCACGCTGGCGAAGACCGTCACCGACCGCAAGCTTCCGCTGCTCTGGGTCGGCATGCCGCCGTTCCGGCCGCAGAACATGACCTCCGACGCCCTGATGCTGAACGGCATCTACCAAAAGACGGTGGAGGCGCACGGCGGCGAATTCATCGATGTCTGGGAAGGCTTCGTCGATGCGGACGGACGCTTCATTCTCACCGGCTCGGACATCAACGGCCAGCAGGTCCGGCTGCGCGGGTCGGACGGCATCAATCTCACAGCGGCCGGCAAGCGCAAGATGGCCTTCTATGTCGAGAAGCCCGCACGACGGCATCTCGGCGACATGGCGAGCCCCGACCTCGTGACGCCCGGCGGCGACAATCTGCCGGAGTCGAAGAGCGTGACGCCGTCGCAGATGCAGAACATCGTTTCCACCCAGCCGATCAATCTGACCGATCCGGACCTCGACGGCGCGGCAAAGCTGCTCGGCGATGAACAGCCGCCAGCCGCGGCATTCCCCTCCCCGCGCGAGAGCCTCGTGCAGAAAGGGCAGCTTCCGCCGCCGCCCCGCGGCCGCGTCGACGATTACGCGCTGCCGCAGGCAAGCACCACCCTGCAATGAAAAACGGGCCGCGTCGCCGCGGCCCGTCGATCCTTCTGCGGTCCTTGCCGATCAGCGCGGCAGGACGCTTTCACCCATCAGGGCCTCGTCGATGGCGCGGGCCGCCTGCCGGCCTTCGCGGATCGCCCAGACTACCAGCGACTGGCCGCGACGCACGTCGCCGGCCGCCCAGAGCTTCGGCAGCGAGGTCCTGTAGTCCTTGTCATTGGCGACGACGTTGGTCGAGCCGCGACGGTCGGTGTTGAGCGTCAGCTTGCCCTCGAGCTCCTTCACCACGCCTTCGGCGAAGGGACCGCGGAAGCCGATCGCGATGAAGGCGAGATCGGCCTTGATGATGAATTCCGAACCGGCGATCGGCTTGCGCTTTTCGTCGACCTGGCAGCACTTGACGCCCGTCAGCACCCCGTCCTCTCCGACGAAGGCGAGCGTGCCGACCTGGAACTCCCGCACGGCACCTTCCGCCTGGCTGGATGAGGTGCGCATCTTCGTTGCCCAGAAGGGCCAGACCGCCAGCTTGTCCTCGGTTTCCGGCGGACGCGGACGGATGTCGAGCTGGGTCACCTTCACGGCGCCCTGGCGAAAAGCCGTTCCGACGCAGTCCGACGCAGTGTCGCCACCGCCGACGACGACGACGTGCTTGCCGCCGGCGAGGATCGGATCCGACGGCCAGCCGACGCTGTCGATGTTCTCACGGCCGACGCGGCGGTTCTGCTGGACGAGATAGGGCATCGCGTCGTGGACGCCGTGCAGGTCCGCGCCTGGAATGCCGGCCTCGCGCGGCGTTTCCGAGCCGCCGCAATAGAGAACCGCGTCATAGTCGGCGAGAAGCTTCTCGACGGCCACGTCGACGCCGACGTTGACGCCGCAGTGGAAGGTGACGTTCTCGCCCTTCATCTGCTCGACGCGGCGGTCGATGAAGTTCTTCTCCATCTTGAAGTCCGGAATGCCGTATCGCAGGAGCCCGCCGGGCTTGGTCTCGCGCTCGTAGACATGCACCTCGTGACCGGCGCGGCCGAGCTGCTGGGCGGCGGCGAGGCCGGACGGGCCCGAGCCGATGATCGCGACCTTCTTGCCGGTATGGACGGTCGCGGGCTGCGGCACGATGAAGCCGAGCTCGTAGGCCTTGTCGGCCAGCGCCTGCTCGACGGTCTTGATGGCGACCGGCGTGTCCTCGAGGTTGAGCGTGCAGGCCTCCTCGCACGGTGCCGGGCAGACACGGCCGGTGAATTCCGGGAAGTTGTTGGTCGAATGCAGGTTGCGGATCGCCTCTTCCCACTTGCCGTTGTAGACGAGGTCGTTCCAGTCCGGGATCTGGTTGTGCACCGGACACCCCGTCGGGCCGTGGCAATAGGGAATGCCGCAATCCATGCAGCGCGCCGCCTGCTTGGTGACTTCAGCGTCCGACATGGGGATCGTGAATTCGCGGAAGTGGCGGATACGGTCGGAGGCCGGCTGATACTTCGCCACCTGCCGGTCGATCTCCATGAAGCCTGTTACCTTGCCCATCTTGCTATCCTGCTCAGTAAATCCTGTGACTGCACGTCTGTCGTGCGCGAAGTGCGTCCCGCCGGTCTTCCGCCGGGACACCTGCTTCGATGCCGAGACATCACTCGGCGGCGACGCCCATCCGCATCCGTTCCATCTCTTCCAGCGCGCGGCGGTACTCGACCGGCATCACCTTGCGGAACTTCGGACGGAATTCGGCCCAGCGGTCGAGGACGTCCTTTGCCCGCGTCGAACCCGTGTAGTGCAGGTGGTTCGAGATCAGCTGGTAGAGGCGTTCCTCGTCGTGGCGCGTCATGTCGCCGGAGACGTCGACGCGCCCCTTGTGCATGAGGTCACCGCCGTGGTGGTGCAGCTTCTCCAGCATGTCGTCCTCTTCCGGCACCGGCTCCAGCTCGACCATCGCCATGTTGCAGCGGGAGGCGAAGTCGCCCTCCTCGTCGAGAACATAGGCGACGCCGCCGGACATGCCGGCCGCGAAGTTGCGGCCCGTCTGGCCGAGGACGACGACGACACCGCCGGTCATGTACTCGCAACCGTGGTCGCCCACGCCTTCGACGACAGCGACCGCACCGGAGTTACGCACGGCAAAGCGTTCGCCGGCAACCCCGCGGAAGTAGCACTCGCCCTCGATGGCCCCGTAAAGCACGGTGTTGCCGACGATGATCGAGTTCTCGGCGACGATGCGCGCGTTTTCCGGCGGACGGACGATGATGCGTCCACCCGAGAGACCCTTGCCGACATAGTCGTTGCCGTCACCAACGAGATCGAAGGTAATGCCGCGCGCGAGGAAGGCACCGAAGGACTGCCCCGCCGTGCCCCGAAGGGTGACGTGGATGGTGTCGTCCTTGAGGCCCTTGTAGCCGTGGCGCTTGGCAACTTCGCCCGAAAGCATGGCGCCCGCCGAACGGTCAACGTTCTTGATGTCGACGTCGAAGACCACCGGCTGCTTGCTTTCGAGAGCCGGCATCGCCTTCTCGATCAGCTTGCGGTCGAGCACATCGTCGATCGGGTGCTTCTGCCGCTCGGTCCAGTAGGTCGCTTCCTTCGGCGCTTCCACCTTGTGGAAGATCCTGGTGAAGTCGAGCCCCTTCGCCTTCCAGTGAGCGAGCATCTCTTCCTTCTCGAGATATTCCGAGGCGCCGATGATCTCGTCGAGCCTGCGCACGCCGAGCGAGGCCAGGATTTCGCGAACCTCCTCCGCGACGAAGAAGAAGAAGTTGACGACGTGTTCCGGCGTACCCTTGAAGCGCTTGCGGAGAACCGGATCCTGGGTGGCGACGCCGACCGGGCAGGTATTCAGGTGGCACTTGCGCATCATCACACAGCCCGCCGCGATCAGCGGAGCGGTGGCGAAGCCGAACTCGTCGGCGCCGAGCATCGCCCCGATGATGACGTCACGGCCGGTCTTCAGGCCGCCGTCCACCTGTAGCGCGACACGCGAGCGCAGGCCGTTGAGCACGAGCGTCTGCTGGGTCTCGGCAAGGCCGATCTCCCACGGAGAGCCGGCATGCTTCAACGAGGTGAGCGGCGAAGCGCCGGTCCCGCCGTCGAAGCCGGAGATGGTGATGTGGTCGGCGCGCGCCTTGGCGACACCAGCGGCAACCGTGCCGACGCCCACTTCCGACACCAGCTTCACCGAGATATCGGCGACCGGGTTGACGTTCTTCAGGTCGAAGATCAGCTGCGCCAGATCCTCGATCGAATAGATGTCGTGGTGCGGCGGCGGCGAGATGAGGCCGACGCCCGGGGTCGAATGGCGGGTCTTGGCGATCGTCGCATCGACCTTGTGGCCGGGCAGCTGGCCGCCTTCGCCGGGCTTTGCGCCCTGCGCCACCTTGATCTGCAGCACGTCGGCATTGACGAGGTATTCGGTCGTCACGCCGAAGCGGCCGGACGCGATCTGTTTGATCGCCGAGCGTTCGGGATTGGCCGATCCGTCGAGCAGCGGCATGTAGCGGTCGGCTTCCTCGCCGCCCTCGCCGGTGTTCGACTTTCCGCCGATACGGTTCATCGCGATCGCGAGCGTCGTGTGCGCCTCACGGCTGATCGAGCCGAAGGACATCGCACCGGTCGAGAAACGCTTGACGATCTCGACGGCCGGTTCGACCTCGTCGAGCGACACCGGCTTGCGCCCGAGCGCCTCCGCCGACTTGATGGTGAAGAGGCCGCGGATCGAGTTCAGCCGGAGCGAGGTCTCGTTGACCATCTGGGCGAACTCGCGGTAGCGGTCGCGCGAATTGCCGCGCACCGCATGCTGGAGCGCGGCAATCGAATCCGGGCTCCAGGCGTGGTTTTCACCGCGCATGCGGAAGGCGTATTCCCCGCCGATGTCGAGCGTGTTGGCAAGAACCGGGTCCTTGCCGAAGGCGGCGCGGTGGCGGTTCACGGTCTCTTCGGCGATTTCCTTGAGGCCGATGCCCTCGATGGTCGTGGCGGTGCCGAAGAAATACTGGTTGACCAGCTCCGACGACAGTCCGACGGCGTCGAAGATCTGCGCACCGCAATAGGACTGGTAGGTCGAGATGCCCATCTTGGACATGACCTTGAGGATGCCCTTACCGACGGCCTTGATGTAGCGATAGACGACCTCGCTGGCGTCGACTTCCTTCGGGAACTCGCCGTGCTTGTGCATGTCGTTGAGCGTGTCGAAGGCGAGATAGGGGTTGATCGCCTCCGCGCCGTAGCCGGCAAGACAGCAGAAGTGATGCACTTCGCGCGGTTCGCCGGACTCGACGACGAGACCGACGGATGTCCTGAGCCCCTTGCGGATCAGGTGGTGATGCACCGCCGCGGTCGCAAGCAGCGCCGGGATCGCAACGCGGTCCGGTCCAATCTGGCGGTCGGAAAGAACGATGATGTTGTAGCCACCGCGAACGGCGGCCTCGGCTCGCTCGCAGAGACGGTCGAGCATTTCCGGCATGCCTTCGGCACCACGGTCTGCGTCATAGGTGAAGTCGAGCGTCTTGGTGTCGAAACGGTCTTCGGTGTGGCCGATCGAGCGGATCTTCTCCAGATCGCCGTTGGTGAGGATCGGCTGGCGCACTTCCAGGCGCTTGGCATGGGCCATGCCGGCATGGTCGAGAATGTTCGGCCGCGGGCCGATGAACGACACGAGGCTCATGACCAGCTCCTCGCGGATCGGGTCGATCGGCGGATTGGTGACCTGCGCGAAGTTCTGCTTGAAATAGGTATAGAGCAGCTTCGACTTCTGCGACATCGCCGAGATCGGCGTGTCGGTGCCCATCGAGCCGATCGCTTCCTGGCCGGTGGTGGCCATCGGCGACATCAGGAGCTTGGTATCCTCGGTCGTGTAGCCGAAGGCCTGCTGGCGGTCGAGCAGCGACACGTCGCGACGCAGCGCCCGCGGTTCGACCGGCTTCAGCTCTTCGAGGATCAACTGCGTGCGGTCGAGCCACTCGCGATAGGGATGGGTCTTGGCGAGTTCGGATTTCACCTCCTCGTCGGAAATGATCCGCCCCTTCTCCATGTCGATGAGCAGCATCTTGCCCGGCTGCAGGCGCCACTTCTTGACGATCAGCTCTTCCGGAACCGGCAGCGTGCCCGCTTCCGAGGCCATGATGACCCGGTCGTCGCTGGTAACGATATAGCGGGCCGGACGCAGGCCGTTACGATCGAGCGTCGCGCCGATCTGCTTGCCGTCGGTGAAGGCGACCGCCGCCGGGCCGTCCCACGGCTCCATCAGCGCGGCGTGGTATTCGTAGAAAGCCTTGCGCTCGGGCGACATCAGCTGATTGCCGGCCCAGGCTTCCGGGATCAGCATCATCACCGCCTGCGCCATCGGATAACCGCCGCGCATCAGGAATTCGAGCGCGTTGTCGAAGCAGGCAGTGTCCGACTGCCCCTCGTAGGAGATCGGCCAGAGCTTGGAGATGTCGGCGCCGAAGAGCGGCGAGGAGACCGAGGCCTGGCGTGCGGCCATCCAGTTGACGTTGCCGCGCAGCGTGTTGATCTCGCCGTTGTGGGCAACCATGCGATAGGGGTGCGCGAGCTTCCACGACGGGAAGGTGTTGGTCGAGAAGCGCTGGTGGACGAGCGCCACGGCCGAGACGAAGCGCGGGTCGCGCAGGTCCTGGTAGTAGGCGCCGACCTGATAGGCGAGGAACATGCCCTTGTAGACGATCGTCGAGGACGACAGCGAAACCGGGTAGAAGCCGGTCTCCTCTCCGCCGTACTGGTCGTAGATGCGGTTGGAGATGACCTTGCGCAGCAGGAAAAGCCGACGCTCGAAGGTGTCCTGGGTCGCAGCGTCCCGGCCGGCGCCAATGAAGACCTGGATGTGGCGGGGCTCGGTCGCGGCAATCTCCGGCGCCTTGGAAAGCGAGGAATTGTCGACCGGAACATCGCGGTAGCCGATCAGGTGCTGCCCCTCGTCGTGGCAGACCTCGGCGATGACCTTCTTGAAGTGGGCGATCTGCTCTTCATCCGGAGGGAAGAAGAAATGTCCGACGGCATATTCCCCCGCCTTCGGCAGGGTGATGCCCTGCTTGGCCATTTCCTCACGGAAGAAGCGGTCCGGGATCTGTACGAGAATGCCCGCGCCGTCACCCATCAGCGGATCGGCACCGACGGCGCCGCGGTGGGTCATGTTCTCGAGGATGAACAGGCCATCCTTGATGATCTGGTGCGACTTCTCTCCCTTCATGTGGGCGATGAAGCCGACGCCGCAGGCATCATGCTCGTTGGACGGGTCATAGAGTCCCTGCCTGGCGGGAAGGCCGGCGCGCTTGATCGCCGCCCCGGCACGCGCCTCGTCCGCGCGCGCATGAGCCATCATCGATCCTTCAGACGGAGCCATCTTCGTCATCGCCTTCCCTCCTGTTGGGCCACGCAAGATCCGCTCCGGCAAATCCCGAAACCGACCCGCGTGACAGGTCCGCCTGCCCCGCAAGCGGCCAATCTATCGCAAATCTAGCCCGAGGTCATGACAGACGCATTGCGCAACGGCTGCCTAAAACCTCAAATTAGGTCAACTCATCTGACCTAATTCTCGCGCTTCTATGACAGAAAGCCCGCCCCACTTCAAGAGTGAACCCGAAAATTTCGGCAGGAGGTCGACCGATGATTGCCAAATTTGCGTTACGACAGAAATTTTCTTTCGCCGAACCAAAGGGAGCGTTGCATTTCTTGCAAGTCGCCGTCCGGTCGATCGGTCCGACTTGGAAGACGTTGATCCGGGGCCGGAAATCCCTAATCTCCGGGAAACGGCACTCCACGCAAACACAGGACTGATCCATGTTCTTTGCCTCCGACAACTGGGCCGGCGCCCATCCGCTCATCGCTGAAAGCCTGGTCAGGGAGGCCTCCGGCGCTGCCGCTGCCTACGGCACCAGCGACCTCGACAGGCGGATCGAGGAACGCTTCAACCAGATCTTTCAGCGCGAGGTGGCGGTCTTCTTCGTCGGCACCGGGACGGCTGCGAACTCGCTGGCGCTTGCAAGCGTCGCCCGCCCCGGCGGCGTGACCTTCTGCCATTCCGAGGCCCACGTGACGGCGGACGAATGCGGGGCGCCCGAATTCCTGACCGGCGGCTGCCGGCTCGTGCCGGTCGAGGGACCGGGCGGCAAGCTCGATCCCGCAGCCCTCGCCGCGGCGATCAACCGCTATCCGCCGGGCGCCGTGCATCAGGGCCGCCCGATGGCCGTCACCCTCACCCAGGCGACCGAGAGCGGCACCGTCTATTCGCTCGCTGAGATCGAGGCGATCGGCGAGGTCGCGCGCGCCAACGGCCTGCCGCTTCACATGGACGGCGCCCGCTTCGCCAATGCGCTGGTGGCGCTCGACGCGACCCCCGCCGACATGACGTGGAAGCGCGGCGTCGACATTCTCTCCTTCGGCGGAACCAAGAACGGCTGCTGGTGCGCTGAGGCCGTCGTCTTCATGAAGCCGGACATGGCCGTAGACATGCCATTCATCCGCAAGCGCTCGGCGCAGCTCTTTTCCAAGACGCGGTTCATCTCCGCACAGCTCGAAGCCTATTTCGAAGGGGGGCTGTGGCTCGACCTCGCCCGCCACTCCAACGCCATGGCGACACGGCTCAGGACCGGCATCGCCGCGTCGAACCGCGGGCGGCTGGCCTGGAGCACCGAGACCAACGAAGTCTTCGCGGTCCTCTCAAAGGATGCGGCCGCGCTCGCCGAAGGCCGTGGCGCGCGGTTCTATGACTGGCCGGTGCCGCAGGAACTACCGAACCTGCTCGGTGAAAACGACAAGCTGATCCGGCTGGTGACGAGCTTCGCCACGACCGAAGACGAGGTCGATCGCTTCGTCGAGGCGCTGGGCTGAGCCGAGGTTTCGGCAGACACCGGACACGAAAAAGGCGGCGTCCGCACGGAAGCCGCCTTTTCTGCAAAGAGATTGCAGGATTAGTTGACGTGGGCCTCGATCGCCTTAGGCGCGTTCACGGCTTCGGCCGCGATCGCGATCTTGCGCGGCTTCATGGCTTCCGGAATGTTGCGGAGAAGGTCGATGTGCAGCAGGCCGTTCTTCAGGGAAGCGCTCGTCACTTCCACATGGTCGGCGAGCTGGAAGCGGCGCTCGAAGGCGCGCTTGGCAATGCCGCGATAGAGATATTCGGTCTGCTGGGTCTTTTCGTCTTCGGACTTCTCGCCCTTGACGGTCAGGACATGGGCATGGGCTTCGATCGTCAGCTCGGTTTCATCGAAACCGGCGACGGCCATGGTGATCCGGTAGGTGTTCTCGCCCGTGCGTTCGATATTATAGGGCGGATAGGTCTGGGCCTGCTCGGGCTGGCCGAGGCCGTCGAGCATGGTGAACAGCCGGTCGAAGCCGACCGTCGAACGGTAGAGCGGGGAAAAATCAACGTGACGCATGGTGTCCTCCTGGTGAAGCGACGGGTTGCGATAGCCGGTTCCAGAGCCCCTTCCAGGCGGCGCCGGAACCACTCGACGGCCCCTTCTGGCGACCGCATCAACAACATGGGAAGGCGATCAGACGAATTCAAGGGAGCCCGCAGGACCGGATGAACACCCGATGAATGACCGGTTCAAACCCCGTTCAGTGGGCGTTCAATACAACGAAATCATCGGGGCCACCCCCGACGGCCGAAGCAGTCGTCCCTTCGCCTTCGGTCCAGATTGGCCGGAACCTCCAACCTCTTCCCGTGCGCGGTGGTTCCGGCTTTTTTCTTTGACCTCTCCCGGGCTTCATCCTATCTCGAAAGCGTTCGGGCAATCCCGCTCGGGGGCATGATTCGGGGCGCGGCGGAATGGACGTTGTCCTTCACGAGACAGACGGAAATCCGGTTCCGGGAAATCACATCGCCGGCTTTTTCCAGGGACACCGCGGCGTAAAGCTGCGTTACGCGATATTTCGCGCACCGGACCCCGTGGCCAAGGGCACCGTCGTCCTGCTGCACGGGCGCAACGAGTCGATCGAGAAATATTACGAGACGATCAACGACCTGACTGCCCGTGGCTTGTGGGTCGCAACCTTCGACTTTCGCGGACAGGGCGGCTCGCAACGATTGCTCAAGAACCCGCGCCTCGGACACGTCGCACGGTTCTCCGATTACGTGCGCGATCTCGAGCTCTTTCTCGAGCACATCGTGCTTCCGGATACCCGCCTTCCCTTCTATCTCGTCGCCCATTCGACCGGCGGGCTGATCGCGCTTGCCGCGGCGCCGAGACTTGCCAACCGCATCGACCGGATGGTGCTGCTTTCGCCCTTCATCGACCTCGGCGGCCAGAAGCTTTCCGCCGGCAAGATCTATCTCCTGTCGGCACTCTTGCGCTGGACCGGGCTCGGCCGGCTGCGGCTTACCTCCGACTCGCCGCTCGCCCCCTTCGAAGGCAATCCGGTCACCTCGGATCCCGAACGCTACCGCCGCAACCAGGACATCCTGCGCGCCTATCCGGAACTGGCGCTCGGCCCGCCGACGGCGCGCTGGCTGTACGAGGCACAGACAGCAATGCGGAAGGTCTCGAACCCGGCCCACCTCGCATCAATCATGGTGCCGACGGTGATGATTTCCCCGGGAAATGACGAGCTGGTACCCTTCGCCAGCCAGGGGCGGCTTTCACACTATTTCCGGGCGGCCCAGTTCGTGCCCGTTCCGGGCGCCCGCCACGAACTGCTGCAGGAGCGCGACCGCTACCGCGCCCAGGCGCTCGCGGCGATCGAGGCCTTTATTCCGGGAAGCGACGAGGGTCCGGCCGTTCCCTGAGGACCGGCCGGGGGCTCACTTGCCGGAAAGGATGGCGAGTGCCTGCGCGTGCAGCGCCTCGCTGCCGGCAGCGACGATCGCTCCGCCCGCCTCCGGCCGGCCGCCGGTCCAGGTGGTGATCTTTCCGCCCGCCTGCTCGATGATCGGGATCAGGGCGCCGACGTCATAGGGTTTCAGCACCGTCTCGATGACGAGATCGATATGGCCGGCGGCAAGGAGCACATAGGCGTAGCAGTCAATGCCGTAGCGGAAGAGACGGACTTTCTCCTGCACTGCCTCGAAGCGCTTGGCTTCAGTTCCCTTGAAGAGATGCGGGGATGTGGTGAAGAGGATGGCGTCCTCCAGACGTTCGCAATCGCGGGTGTTGATCCGCTGTTCGCCGTCCGGTCCGCTGTACCAGGCGTGCTCGCCGTCGGCGAAGTAGCGTTCGCCGGTAAAGGGCTGGTCCATCATCCCCATGACGGCCCGCCCCTTCTCCTGAAAACCGATCAGCGTGCCCCAGACCGGCACGCCGGAGATGAAGGCGCGCGTTCCGTCGATCGGATCGATGACCCAGACCTGCTCCCGGTCGATGCCGACATTGTCGTGCTCCTCCCCGAGAATGCCGTGCTCAGGATATTCCGACGCGATGATGGCGCGGATGGCCGCTTCCGCGGCGCGGTCTCCTTCCGTCACCGGGTCAAAGCCCAGCACCTCCTTGTTCACCACGTTGAGGGGCGAGCGGAAACGCGGCAGGGTTTCCGCCCTGGCTGCCTCGGCGAGGCGGTCGAAGAAAGCGCGGTCGGGACGCATGAGGACTTTCCGTTTCTGGAATGTGACAGACGGACTGTCTTATCCGACCTGTCTCATTTTGCAATGTTCATACATCGACCGGAGAATGCCGAAAAAGACGCCACGCACAACAATATGCCAAACTCTGCTTGACTCTTGTGCGGTGCAATATTAGCATAACAACACAGTCTTCGGACTGTAAATACCCTCCTTGGGTGTTTCCTCCCTAGATTTGGCCGCGCCCATGGCGCGGTTTTTTTTGGCTTTTTGTATCGGAATTACTCGGCGGCGAGCGCGCTATCGCCCGTGTAGCCGGCGACGAATTCGGCCATCCCTTCCATGAAGACGGAGAGCGACCCGGCGAGGGCGGCGAAGTCCGGCCGCTTCGCAAGGCTCGTCTCGTCGACGTAGAGCGCCCGGTTCACCTCGATCTGCAGGGCGTGCAGCCCCTTCACCGGGCGGCCGTAATGCTCGGTGATGAAGCCGCCGGCATAGGGCTTGTTGCGCACCGCATTGAAACCGAGGTCTTCGAGAAGCGCGATGGCGGCATTGGAAAGGTCCGCCGAGGCGCTGGTGCCGTAGCGGTCGCCGACGATGAAGTCCGGACGGACGCCGGTGCCGGCAACCCGGATATTGCCCGGCATGGAATGGCAGTCGATCAGCACGCCGAAGCCGAAGCGCGCATGGGTGCGGGCGATCAGCTTGCGGAGGCATGCGTGATACGGCTTGTAGATCGTCTCGATCCGGGAGAGCGCTTCGGCGACCGGAAAGCGGCGTTGGTAGATCTCGACATTCTCCGCCACGATTCGCGGAATGGTTCCGAGCCCGCCCGCCACGCGAACCGAATTGCTGTTGGCATAGGGCGGCAGCGCGTCGAGGAACATGCGCGGGTCGAGCTCGTAGGGCTCGCGGTTCACGTCGACATAGGCGCGGGGGAAGTGGGCGAGCAGCAGGGGCGCCCCGAGAGCGGGCGCGGCGGAAAACAGCTCGTCGACGAAGTGATCTTCCGAGCGGCGGATGCCGAGTGCATCCAGTCGCGAGCTCTCGAGAAAAGCCCGATTGTAGCGACGACCGCTGTGGGGCGAATTATAGACGAAGGGGATTGTTTGCGTCGCGGGCTCGCGCACCTCGAACAGCTCCGGATCCCAGTACGTCTCGTCCATCGCGCCCCTTCTTTACCAAATCAACAACTTGCAACAATCGATATGTTGCCAGCTAGCCCTGGTGAAGTCCATAGTATAGCAAGCGGCAGGACGGCCCGAATGCGTGAGTTCACCGGATGTTTACCCCGGCGGCAGTAGCGTTGCAGGCTGAAATCCATCCTTCTATCAGTACGAGTAGCGGTCCATAAATGACTCAGAAAATCCTTCTCGCCGAAGACGACAACGACATGCGCCGGTTCCTGGTGAAGGCCCTGGAAAAGGCCGGATACAGGGTCGCCTCCTACGACAACGGCGCCAGCGCCTACGATCATCTTCGCGAGGAGCCCTTCTCCCTGCTGTTGACCGATATCGTCATGCCGGAGATGGACGGCATCGAACTGGCGCGCCGTGCGACCGAGCTCGATCCGGACCTCAAGGTCATGTTCATCACCGGCTTTGCCGCCGTCGCGCTGAACGCCGATTCGAAGGCTCCGAAGGACGCGAAGGTGCTCTCCAAGCCCTTCCACCTGCGTGACCTCGTCAACGAGGTCAACAAACTCCTTGCGGCGTAAGGGGTTTGAAAAACTCGTCACAAAACCGAAAAAACCCTATTGACGGGACAGAGGGTTTTGTGGTCTTAAGCCGCCATCGGATGGGCGTGTAGCTCAGCGGGAGAGCACTACGTTGACATCGTAGGGGTCACAAGTTCGATCCTTGTCACGCCCACCATCCCTATTCAGATCAAGGGCTTGCCGAAATACCGGCGAGCCCTTTTTCGTTTCTCCGGGCGCCGCGGAAGAGGCGCGAATCACTCGGTCTTCCCCGCCTCACTCCACCTGCGGAAGCAGCTCCAGGAACTTGAGGAGGGCAGCACCGCCGGCACCGTCGGAGGACTTCGCCGGCGAGGCGACGACCAGCTCCCAGCAAATTTCCGCATCCGCGATCTCCGCGACGTGGATATCCCCCTGCCACGCGGCGGCGACGGTGTCCGGCACCAGCGCGATACCGAGCCCGTGGCCGACCAGTTCCATGAGACTGTCGAGGTCGCTGACCTCGAAGGCGGTGCGCCGTTCGAGGCGGCGGGCGGAAAAGGCCTCGTCGATCAGCCGTCGCGTGCCGCGGTCGGCCTCGAAATCGACGAAGGCATGGCCGGCGATGTCGGCGAGCTCGATCGAATTCAGCCGGGCGAGCGGATGGCCCGGCGCGCAGACGACGACGAGATCCTCACACGCGATCATGCGGGTGACGATGTCGGGCGGGGTATCGACGACCGGCAGGAAGGCGAGATCGATGAGGCCGTTCCTCAGCTTGTCGATCAGGTGCGCCAGCCCGCCCTGACAGAGCCGGACCTCGACCTCGGGATAGCGCCGGTGGAAATCGGCGAGCAACGCGGGGAGGTCGAGGAAAGGCGGCAGCCCCTGCACGGTGCCGATGCCGATCTTGCCGTAGCGGGCGTCCAGCACCGCCTTGACGCTGTCGCGTGCTTCCTGCGCCGCATCGAGAACGATCTGCGCCTTTTCGAGCAGCGTGCGGCCCGCCGGCGTCAGCCGGACCTGGCGGGTGCTGCGTACGAAGAGCTTGGCGTCGAGTTCCTCTTCGAGCGCCTTGATCGCGCTCGACAGCGCCGATTGCACGATATTGAGCTGGCGCGCCGCCACCGTGAAATGCTCGACCTTCGCCGCCGTGACGAAATAGTGCAACTGCCGAAGTTCCATGGCGACGCCCTCGATTATGCAATTCTGGAGAATAATCGCATCTATATCTTCTATTGGACGGATCAAACACGAATCTGCATGGTCGGCGCTGGACCGCTCACGGAGGCCCTCGGCGAGCGGCATGGACAATTGCGGGCAGTGCGGAGGCTTTCCGTCCCGCTTGGCAACGGAGACAAGCATCATGACTGCGCCAGCCCTCGTCATCCCCGATCTCGCCGGCAAGGCGGTCCTCATCACCGGAGCATCGACCGGCATCGGCGCGGCACTCGCGCGGGCCTTTGCCGCCCAGGGCGCCATGGTCGGGCTCCACTATCACGCGAGCGTCGATGCGGCCGAGAAGCTCGCCGAGGAGATCGGCGCGTCCGGTGGCAAGGTGAAGCTGCTGCAGGCCGACGCCACTCGTTCGGGCGAGATGGCGCGTATCGTCGATGAGGCCGCCGAAGCCTTCGGGCGGCTGGACGGTCTCGTCAACAATGCCGGCGGCATGGTCGCGCGCCTCAGCTACGAAGAGATGACGGACGACCACTACGACGCGGTGATGGACCTCAACGCCCGCTCCGTGCTCGCCGCGTCCACGGCCGCAATTCCGCACCTGAAGAAGCAGGGCGGCGGCTTCATCATCAACACGACCTCGATTGCCGCCCGCAACGGCGCGAGCGGCGGCGCCGGAATCTACGGCTCGGCCAAGGCCTTCGTCGCCAACGTCACCCGGGGTATGGCGAAGGAACTGATCGCCTACGACATCCGTGTGAATGCCGTCGCGCCGGGTGTCATCCTGACGCCCTTCCACGAGCGTTACTCGACCGCGCAGCAGCTGGAAGCCCAGCTCGCAACCGTCCCGCAGAAGCGCTTCGGCACGCCTGAGGATTGCGTCGGCGCCTACCTGTTCCTCGCCTCGAAGACCCTGTCCGGCTACATGATCGGCCAGACGCTCGAGGTGAACGGCGGACAACTGATGCCCTGAGGGGCCCCTTTCACACTTCGAACTCATCCCGGGAGGAAAACCCATGACGAAACGCATCGTCTTCACCGGCGGCAGCGGCAAGGCCGGCCGACACGTCGTCCCCTATCTCGTCGACAAGGGCCATGAGGTGCTGAACCTCGACCTGGTGCCGCTCGACCATCTGGGCGTGAACACCCTGATCACCGACGTCAACGACGGCAGCCAGGTGTTCAACGCGCTCACCATGCATTTCGGCTTCGAAGGCCTTGAGACCGGCAACGGGCCGGCGCCCGTCGACGCGGTGGTACACTTCGCAGCGGTGCCGCGCATCCTCATGCGACCCGACAACACGACCTTCCTGGTCAACGTCGCCTCCACCTACAACGTCATCGAGGCGGCGGTGAAACTCGGCATCCGCAAGGTCATCATCGCCTCCAGCGAAACCACCTACGGCGTCTGCTTCGCCGAGGGCGACAAGGATTTCCACCAGTTTCCGCTGGAGGAAGACTACGACGTCGATCCGATGGACAGCTACGGCCTCTCCAAGGTGGTCAACGAGAAGACCGCCCGCGCGTTTGCGATGCGTTCCGGCGCCGACATCTACGCGCTGCGGATCGGCAACGTCATCGAGCCGCACGAATACGACCGCTTCCCGGCCTTCATCGCCGATCCGCCGTCACGCAAGCGCAATGCCTGGAGCTATATCGACGCCCGCGACCTCGGCCAGATCGTGCATCTGTGCGTGGAAAAGGACGGACTCGGCTACCAGGTCTTCAACGCCGTCAACGACACGATCACGGCCAACGAGCCGACCGCCGAGTTCCTGAAGCGCTGGGCGCCCGGCACACCCCATTCCCGCAAGATCGAAGGCTTCGAAGCGCCGATCTCCAATCGCAAGATCCGCGAGGTGCTCGGGTTCAGGGAAGAGCACGACTGGCGGAAATACGTCTCCGCCTGACGATATGGCCGGCCGGTTCCGCCGTCGTGCGCAGAACCGGCCGTTGCCTCACTCCGCCGGCCCGATCGACAGTTCGATCGGTTCGAGCCCGTCGATGCCGCCGGTGATCCTGTCGCCGGCGACGACCGGACCGACGCCCGCGGGCGTGCCCGTATAGAGAAGGTCGCCCTGTCTCAGGTGGTAGTACCGCGACAGGTGGCTGATCAGCTCCGGAACGGACCAGGCGAGCTCAGAAAGCCGCGCGTCCTGTCGCATCTCCTCGCCGACCTTGAGCCAGATGCGCTGGTCGCCGATGCCGGCGAACGTGGCCGCCTTGGTGATGGTGCCTATCACCGCCGAATTCTCGAAGGCCTTGCCGATATCCCACGGACGCTGCTTGACGCGGGCCGCCTGCTGCAGGTCACGCCGTGTCATGTCGAGGCCACAGGCATAGCCGTAGATCGCCTTCGCCGCTTCGTCGGTGTTCGCCTTGAACAGCGGCGCGCCGATCGCGACCACCAGTTCCATTTCGTGATGCAGGTTGCTCGTCCCGGGCGGGTAAGGAATGTCAGCACCGGAAAGCACGATCGCGCTCGCCGGCTTGGTGAAGTAGAACGGTTCTTCCCGGTCGACCTCGGCGCCCATCTCTGCGGCATGCGCCGCATAGTTGCGGCCGACACAGAATATCCGGTGGACGGGGTAACCGGCCTCTTCCCCCTCGACCGGCACCAGTGGCGCCGCCGGAATCTCGAACAATGCCTTCATCTGTCTTCGCTCGCTCCTCGAACATAAATCCGCAAACCGGCGGATGCGCGTTTAGGTATGCACCAGCGGCGCCTTCGGCGCAAAAGCAAACTCGAGACAGACCATAGGAGAGAGCGGCAGATCGTCTTCCGACCGGCAAAAACAACTAAAGATGCGCGCACACAAATTTCATTACCTTGCGTGCTACAGAACTGTCAAAAAAGCAATTCCCCGGAAACGTTGCATACGACCTACCGTCAACTCTCACGAGTAGGTCTTTTTTGTTCGCGCAAATGACGCTAGACGAAAGGAATCGAACTGTGGGGGGCACATTTTCGAGATGCTGGAAATCTATGAAATGCCGGGGCACCTGATTCGCCGCTTGAATCAGGTTACTGTGTCGTTGTTTGTCGAAGAAACATCCAAAGAAGGCTTTGATCTGACGCCCGTGCAGTATGCCGCGCTGATCGCCATCAATTCCGCGCCGGGCCTCGACCAGGCATCGGTCGCAAGCCACATCGCCTATGATCGGGTGACGATCGGCGGCGTGATCGACCGTCTGGTGCAGAAAGAGCTGGTTCGTCGCGAAACGAATCCGAACGATCGGCGTGCGCGCAGGCTCTACCTGACAGAAAGTGGCACGGAAACGTTGCAGAAGATCCGCCCGATCGTCTGGCGCCTTCAGGAGGAACTGCTGGGGGCGCTCGAACATGCCGAACGCGAGCAGTTCGTCTCCCTGCTGCGCAAGGTGGCCGATCATACCAACAAAAAAAGCCGAGCGCCGCTGCGGGTCGACTCGCCGCAATAGGCCCGTTGCCTCGCATCTACGGTACGAGCACGGCGGCACCCTGGAACCGGCCGGCACGCAGATCGTCGAGCGCCTCGTTTGCGCGCTCGAGAGGATAGACCGTGGTCGTGGTCCTGACGCCCGCCCGCGGTGCAAGTTCCAGGAACTCGACGGCGTCGCTGCGCGTCAGATTGGCGACCGAGAGGATCTGCCGCTCGCCCCAGAGGATCTCGTAGGGAAATTGCGGGATGTCGCTCATGTGGATACCACCGCAGACGACCCGTCCGCCCTTTGCCACCACCCGGAGCGCCGCCGGCACGAGATCGCCGACCGGGGCGAAGATGATGGCCGCGTCGAGAGGACAGGGCGGAGCCTCGTCCGACCCGCCGGCCCAGACGGCACCGAGCGACAGCGCCATCTGCTGGGCCGCAGTGTCGCCGCTGCGCGTAAACGCATAGACCTCGCGCCCCTGATGGCGGCAGACCTGCGCGATGATGTGTGCGGCGGCGCCGAAACCATAGATGCCGATGCGCCCTCCCTCCCCCGCCATCTTCAGCGAGCGCCAGCCGATCAGGCCGGCGCACATCAGGGGCGCGGCGGCGACGGGATCGTCGAACCCGGCAAGCGGAAAACAGTAGTCCGCGTCGGCCCTGATCTCGGTCGCAAAGCCGCCGTCGCGGGTGTAGCCGGTGAAGCCGGGGCTGTCGCAGAGGTTTTCGCGGCCATCCCGGCAATAGGAGCAGCAGCCGCACGTGTGTCCGAGCCAGGGGATGCCGATCCGCATGCCGACCGAGAGGTTTCGGACGCCCGGGCCGACCTTCGAAACGATGCCGACCACTTCATGGCCCGGAACCAGGGGGAGCTTCGGCTGCTTCAGATCACCGTCGACGACGTGCAGGTCGGTCCGGCAGACGGCACAGGCCTCGACGCTTGCGACGATCTCGCCCTCGCCCGGCTCGAGATCCGGCCGCTCTTCGAGCCGGAGCCGTTCACCCGGCGCATGAAGCACCATCGCTCTCATCCTGCCTACTCCTCTGCCTAGGGCGCGCGGTCGGTCACCGCGGAACGGAACAAACCCGATCCCGAAGACCTTTCCCCACCCGTCGGCGAGGATCAAGTCGGCTCCGAAGGAAAGTGCAAAAGAACCGTTCACCTTTTGGATGTATAGCTCTCCCGCCTCCCCCGGACTTGGACAGGCCGGGAAAAAATGCAACAAACCGGAGGTCGCCGGATCGGCTCGTATGGTCCCGCCAGCCGGCGAGTTCATGCCGGCGCCGGCCGATCAAGAGCCTGTCCGGCAAAAACGTTCGACGTCCGCTCAACCGAAAGGCAATGCAGCAATGACCCACAAGATCGTTCCCGTCGTGATGGCCGGTGGCAAGGGAACCCGCCTCTGGCCGTTGTCCCGGGCGACCGCCGCAAAGCAGTTCATACGGCTGATCGGCGACAAGACCTTGTTCCAAGGGACTCTGGACCGCGTCGCCGGCACGCAGACCTACGAACCGGCCTTGGTCATCACCAATGACGAATTCCGCTTCCTTGTCGCCGAACAGGCCCGCGAGCTCGGCGTGCCGCTCTCCAGCATCGTCCTCGAACCGGAAGCGCGCAACACGGCGGCGGCCATCGCGGTTGCGGCCGTCATCATCGGTCGCGACTTCGGCAACCACGCGGTGATGCAAATCCTGCCGTCCGACCATGAAATCATTGCCGACGAGACCTATACGCGCTGCGTCGAGACCGCGGCGGAAGCAGCGCGCCAGGGCAAGATCGTCACCTTTGGCATCACGCCCACCGAACCCGCAACCGGCTACGGCTATATCGAAATGGGCAAGGCGTTGGCTGGAGGCGCACACACGGTGAAGCGCTTCGTCGAAAAGCCGAAACTCGAAAACGCGAAAGCGATGCTGGAGGCAGGCAGCCATTTTTGGAACTCCGGCATGTTCATGTGCACGGCCGGCCAGATGCTCGCCGAACTGCGTGAGCACGCGCCGGAGGTTCTCGCGGCGGCCGAGGAAGCGGTCGCCGAGGCGGCCACCGACCTCGACTTCGTCCGCCTCGGCTCGGCTGGCTTCGCCAAGAGCCCCAGCATCTCGATCGACTACGCGGTCATGGAGAAGACGCCGAACGTCGCGGTCGTGCCGGCACCGATCACCTGGTCCGACCTCGGCAGCTGGGATGCGATCTGGAAGCTCGGCAATCCCGATGCCGACGGCAACGTCGTCGCCGGCAACGCCACCCTCGTCAACACCCGCAATTCGCTGGTGATGTCGCGCCATGCCCATCTGGCGGTCCAGGGGATGGACGGCGTCGCCGTCATCGCCAGCGAAGACGCCGTCTATGTCGGACGCCTCGACGAAAGCCAGGAGGTCGGCAATCTGGTCAAGATGCTCGCCGCGAAGAAGCAGACGGCGCACCTGACGGAAAACCACCCGACCTCGCTGCGCCCCTGGGGCGGCTACACCTCCGTCCTCAACGGTGAGCGCTTCCAGGTCAAACGGCTCTTCGTGCATCCCGGCAAGAAACTCTCGCTGCAGAAGCATTATCACCGCTCCGAGCACTGGATCTGCGTCAAGGGTACGGCCGAGGTGACGATCGACGACAAGGTGACGATCCTGCATGAGAACGAGTCGATCTACATTCCGCAGGGCGCCGTTCACCGGCTCGGCAATCCGGGCAAGATCCTGCTCGAGATGATCGAAATCCAGACCGGCTCCTATCTCGGCGAAGACGACATCATTCGCATCGTCGACGAATTCGGCCGCAGCTGAGACTGCATACCCGAGACCGCCGCCGTCTACCTTTCCGGCGGCGGCGATCACCCGCCACGAGTTCACGTCTCGCGAAGACTGCGTCGGGCTTTTCCGGCAGGCACTCTCTCCTGCTCGCCTTCATTCCCGGCATCTGCCGCCGGCTTCTGGGCGAGGATCTCACCCTTTCCTCGATCGCGACGTGGTGGTGCGGCCAGACGACGGAGCGCGCGGGCAGCGCCCGGCGTAATCTCGCTTCTGAAAACGCTTTGCGGATCATCGGCTTGTCGTCAACCACTGACGCGGGCGCCCGCGTCTGGGCGTTCCGCGAACGTGAGAGAGCCCCGGAACCCAACCGTCTGAACAGTCGCCTAAAGGAGCTTTCGCTCAAATTTTACCGTTTCGTTTAATTCGAAGGGAATATCTTCCATCTATTAGCTTTCCATCACTCTTCGACGATGGAAGAACATGATGATCGGCCCCGGTGAGAATGCGCGTACCTCCCTGCGTTTCCTGAAGGATCGCAGTGGCAATTTTGGCGTGATGACTGCGCTGCTTCTGCCAGTTTCCCTTGCCGCGGCAGGTGTGGCGATGGACCTGACCAAGATCGTGCAGGTCAAGAGCGCCCTGCAGGATGCGGCGGATTCCGCGGCCCTCGCCGCGGCAGCGGCGATGTCGGGCAAGGGCGTCACGGACGCAGAGGCGATCGCACTCGCCAAACAGTTCATGGCCGCGCAGACGGCCAACAGCATCGCACCGAGTGCAGACGAACTCGGCCTGACGGAAGAGGAGATGCAGGCGAAGCTCGAGGAGGCTGCCGTCGGCACTGTCGAGCGCACGCCGAACGGCTCGGGCGAAATCTACGACGTGACGGTGAACAGCTATTACGATGTGCCGATGACGCCGTTCACCGGTCTCCTCGGTTACAAGACGGTTCGCGTAAGCGTTACCAGTTCGGCGCAGAGCGCCACGGCCGAGACGAAGAACCCGCTTTCGATGTACATGGTCCTCGACCGCTCCGGTTCGATGGGCGAGAACACGAACGAAACCTATACGGGCACGTGCTACTCACGATATGGCTCGGCCTATTCTTGCACCAAATACTACACCAAGATCGAGGCCCTGAAGCTGGCAGTACGGGATCTGGCGACCCAGCTCGACACAGCCGACCCGGACGCCAAATACGTTCGTACGGCCGCCGTCTCCTATAACAGTTCGATGCAGACGCCGATCTCGTTCGCCTGGGGCACGACAAGCGTGGTCAAATATGTCGACGCGCTGACGGCCACCGGGGGTACCGATTCCTCGGCCGCCATGGCGACCGCCAACAAGGCGCTCGCCGGCAGCACCGAGAATACGGCCCATCAGAAGATGAACGGCGAGACGAACCCGAGCAAGTTCATCGTCTTCATGACGGACGGCGACAACAACTATACGAGCGCAGACACCGCGACGAAGAAGACCTGCGACTCGGCGAAGACCGCTGGCATCGAGATCTACACCATTGCCTTCATGGCACCCGATCGGGGACAGGCCCTTCTGCAGTACTGTGCCACCGATACCTCGCACTATTTCGACGCCCAGAACGCGGCCGACCTCGTCGCCGCCTTCAAGGAGATCGGCGAAAAGGCGACCGAGACCATGACGCGGCTCACCAACTAGGCCGCGAACTGACGGAAGCTTCGGGAAACCGCGTCGGAGACGACGCGGTTTTTCGTCTTTTCAGCCATCGCGGAAATGCCTCCGTGAGCCCTCCGGAACAGGATGGTCTTTTACGCGCTTGCGAAATTCGTCTGTTGCACGTGCTTGAGAACGATGCGTAAACTGGCATCGGCAACCTGTTTGGATGCTGTCCCGCGCAACGTTCCAATGCAACGAGAGAAGTGCTGGCGAAGACATGACGAAGCCCAACGGCAATGCCGATCTGCTGCAACCGAAGCCCCGCATATCCAGCCCCGACGTTCTTGCCGCGGAAATTATCGAGCACCTGACCTACGGGATCGGCAAGGATGCCAAGGTTGCCACGCCGCACGACTGGCTGACCGCGACCATTCTGGCTATCCGCGGACGCATCATCGACAAGTGGATGGAATCGACGCGCGAGACCTACAGGACGAACAGAAAGCGGGTCTATTATCTCTCGCTGGAGTTCCTGATCGGCCGCCTGATGCGGGACGCGGTTTCCAATCTCGGACTGATGGACGAAGTCCGCCAGGCGCTCACCTCGCTCGGCGTCGATCTCGACGTCATCGCCGAGCTGGAGCCGGATGCGGCGCTCGGCAATGGCGGCCTCGGGCGGCTCGCCGCCTGCTTCATGGAATCCATGGCGACCGTCGGCATTCCGGCCTACGGCTACGGCATCCGCTACGTTCACGGGCTCTTCCGCCAGCAGATGGCGGACGGCTGGCAGGTCGAGCTTCCCGAGACCTGGCTCGCGCACGGCAACCCGTGGGAATTCGAACGTCGCGAAAGCTCCTATGAAATCGGATTCGGCGGCGCCGTCGAAACGAATGGCGGCCCAGACGAGCCGCGCCGCTATGTCTGGAAACCGGCCGAGCGGGTCATCGCGACCGGCTACGACACGCCTGTCGTCGGCTGGCGCGGCGCCCGCGTCAACACGCTGCGCCTCTGGTCCGCCCAGCCGATCGACCCGATCCTTCTCGACGCCTTCAACGCCGGCGACCACATCGGCGCCCTGCGCGAGAGCAACAAGGCCGAGACGCTGACGCGCGTGCTTTATCCGGCCGACGCGACGCCGGCCGGGCAGGAACTGCGCCTGCGCCAGGAGTATTTCTTCTGCTCCGCTTCGCTGCAGGACATCCTGCGGCGGCATCTACAGCAGGGCAATTCGCTCGCCTCGCTGCCCGACAAGGTGGCGATCCAGCTGAACGACACGCATCCGGCCGTCTCCGTCGCCGAACTGATGCGCCTTCTCTGCGACATGCACGGACTGGACTTCGACCAGGCCTGGGACATTACCTGGCGGACCTTCTCCTATACCAACCACACGCTCCTGCCGGAGGCGCTGGAAAGCTGGCCGGTGCCGCTCTTCGAGCGCCTGCTGCCGCGCCACATGCAACTCGTCTACGAGATCAACGCCAAGGTGCTGCTCGATGCCCGCCGCAGCCGACATTTCGGCGATCAGGAGATTGCCCACATCTCGTTGATCGAAGAGAGCGGCAGCCGCCGGGTGCGCATGGGCAATCTCGCCTTCATGGGCTCGCACAGCGTCAACGGCGTCTCCTCCCTCCATACCGAGCTGATGAAGCAGACGGTATTCGCCGACCTGCACAAGCTCTATCCGGATCGCATCAACAACAAGACGAACGGCATCACGCCGCGCCGCTGGCTGATGCAGTGCAATCCCGGCCTGACCGGCCTCATCACCGAGGCGATCGGTCCCGATTTCAAGGACGACGTCGAGAAGCTCCGCCCGCTCGACGCTTTCGCCGACGACACCGCCTTCCGGGAAAAGTTCGCGGCGATCAAGCGCGCCAACAAGGAGCGGCTTTCCAATCTGGTGCTGAGCCGCATGGGCGTGCGCATCGATCCCTCGGCGCTCTTCGACATCCAGATCAAGCGCATCCACGAATACAAGCGGCAGCTCCTCAACATCATCGAGGCGATCTCGCTGTACGACCAGATCCGCTCCCATCCGGAACGGGACTGGGTGCCACGGGTGAAGCTGCTCGCCGGCAAGGCGGCGCCGAGCTACCACAACGCCAAGCTCATCATCAAACTCGCAAACGACGTCGCCCGCGTGATCAACAACGACCCGTCCGTGCGCGGCCTGCTGAAGGTGGTCTTCATCCCCAACTACAACGTCTCGCTGGCGGAAATCATGGTGCCGGCGGCAGACCTCTCCGAGCAGATCTCGACCGCCGGCATGGAGGCCTCGGGAACCGGAAACATGAAGTTCGCGTTGAACGGCGCGCTCACCATCGGCACGCTCGACGGGGCGAACGTCGAGATGCGCGAACATGTCGGAGAGGAGAACATCGTGATCTTCGGAATGACCGCCGACGAGGTCGCGGCCGCCCGCTCCGACGGGCACAATCCGCGGGCGATCATCGAATCCTCGCCGGAGCTCGCCCAGGCCCTTTCGGCAATCTCGGCCGGGGTCTTTTCCCCCGACGACCGCGACCGTTTCTCCGGGCTCGTGGACGGCCTCCATCAGCATGACTGGTTCATGGTGGCCGCCGACTTCGACGCCTATGCGAAGGCGCAGCGCCAGGTCGACGCGATCTGGACCGATCCTTCCGCCTGGTACGCCAAGACGATCCGCAACACCGCCCGCATGGGCTGGTTCTCCTCAGACCGCACAATCAGAGAATACACCGCGGACATCTGGAGAGCCTGATGACGAAAGCGCCCAAGAAGGTCAGCGAGCCCGACAAGGCGGATCAGATCTCCGCCTCCGAAGTCGAGGCCATCGTCATGGGCCGGCACAGGGACCCCTTCGCCTTCCTCGGCGTACAAGAAACCAAATCCGGCTTCCGGGCGCGCTGCTTCGTTCCGGGGGCGGAGACGATCGAGGCTTTTGCGCTCGACGGTACGCCGATCGGAACCCTGGCCTGCCTGCATCCGGCGGGCTTTTTTGACGGCCCTGTTTCCATCACCACGTTCCAGCCCATCCGCTATCGCGCCGCACGTGGCGACGCCGAATGGATGGTCACCGATCCCTACAGCTTCTGGCCGGTGCTCGGGCCCATGGACGACTACCTGCTGAAGGAAGGCTCGCATCTGCGCCTGTTCGACAAGATGGGCGCCCATCCGATGCGCCATCAGGGCGTCGACGGCTTCCATTTCGCCGTCTGGGCGCCGAATGCGCAACGCGTTTCGGTGGTGGGGGACTTCAACGACTGGGACGGACGCCGGCACGTGATGCGGCTGCGCCGCGACACCGGCATCTGGGAAATCTTCGCGCCCGACGTCCGGCCGGGATCGGCCTACAAGTTCGAGATCATCGGCAAGAAGGGCGAGCTTCTGCCGTTGAAGGCCGACCCTTACGCGCGAAAGGCCGAGTTGCGCCCGAAGAATGCTTCGATCACGGCCGCCGAACTCGACCAGACCTGGGAAGACGAACCGCACCGCAAGCACTGGCGCTCGGTGGACAAGCGGCGCCAGCCGATGAGCATCTATGAGGTGCATCCGGGATCATGGCAGCGCCGCGACGACGGCGGCATGCTGAGCTGGGACGAACTCGCCGAGCGGCTGATCCCCTATTGCGTCGATATGGGCTTCACCCACATCGAGTTCCTGCCGGTCTCCGAACATCCCTACGACCCCTCCTGGGGATACCAGACGACAGGGCTCTATGCGCCGACGGCCCGCTTCGGGGAACCGGAAGGCTTCGCCCGCTTCGTCAACGGCTGCCACAAGGTGGGGCTCGGCGTCATCCTCGACTGGGTGCCCGCCCATTTTCCGACCGACGCCCACGGGCTTCGCTGGTTCGATGGCACCGCGCTCTACGAGCACGAGGATCCGCGGCAGGGTTTTCACCCGGACTGGAACACGGCCATCTACAATTTCGGCCGGATCGAGGTTCTCTCCTATCTCGTCAACAACGCCCTCTACTGGGCGGAAAAATTCCATATTGACGGGCTTCGCGTCGATGCCGTCGCCTCGATGCTCTACCTCGACTATTCCCGCAAGGAAGGCGAGTGGATCCCGAACGAATACGGGGGCCGTGAAAACCTCGAGGCGGTGCGCTTCCTGCAGAAGATGAACACCCATCTCTACGGCAGCCATCCCGAGGTCATGACCATCGCGGAAGAGTCCACGTCCTGGCCGAAGGTCTCGCAGCCGGTGCATGAAGGTGGCCTCGGCTTCGGTTTCAAGTGGAACATGGGTTTCATGCACGACACGCTGAGCTATTTCTCGCGCGAGCCGGTGCATCGCAAGTTCCACCATCAGGAGATCACCTTCGGGCTGCTCTACGCCTTCTCGGAGAACTTCGTTCTGCCGATCTCCCATGACGAGGTGGTGCACGGCAAAGGCTCGATGATCGCCAAGATGCCGGGCGACGACTGGCAGAAGTTCGCCAACCTGCGCGCCTACTACGCCTTCATGTGGGGTTATCCCGGCAAGAAGCTCCTCTTCATGGGCCAGGAATTCGCCCAGTGGAGCGAATGGAGCGAGGCGCGCGCCCTCGACTGGAACCTGCTGCAATATGCCCTCCACGAGGGGATGCGGCGGTTGGTCCGCGACCTCAACCTGACCTATCGCGCCAAGCCGGCGCTCCATGCACGCGACTGCGAGGGCGACGGCTTCGAATGGCTGATCGCCGACGATCAGGATCGCTCTGTCTTTGCCTGGCTGCGCAGGGCGCCCGGTGAAAAGCCGGTCGCCGTCATCTCGAACCTGACGCCGGTCTATCATGAACGCTTTTCCGTACCGCTGCCGGTCGCCGGGCGGTGGCGCGAGATCCTGAATACAGACGCCGAGATCTATGGCGGCAGCGACAAGGGGAACGGCGGCAGGGTGGCTGCCGAGCGCAACCCGGACGGACATATAACCGCAACGCTGTCCCTGCCACCGCTCGCCGTCATCATGCTCGAACCGGAAAACTGACGCGGGAGGGGAACCATGCAGGAAAGAAGAACACAGCCTCTGGCGCGTGACGCCATGGCCTATGTCCTTGCGGGCGGACGGGGGAGCCGCCTCAAGGAACTGACCGACCGGCGCGCCAAGCCAGCCGTCTATTTCGGGGGAAAGACCCGCATCATCGATTTCGCGCTCTCCAACGCGCTGAACTCCGGTATCCGTCGCATCGGGGTCGCCACCCAGTACAAGGCGCATTCGCTCATCCGCCATCTGCAGCGGGGCTGGAACTTCTTCCGTCCGGAACGAAACGAGAGCTTCGACATCCTGCCGGCGAGCCAGCGCGTCTCCGAGACGCAGTGGTATGAGGGCACAGCCGACGCGGTCTACCAGAACATCGACATCATCGAGCCCTACGGCCCGGAATACATGGTGATCCTTGCCGGCGACCACATCTACAAGATGGACTACGAGCTGATGCTGCAGCAGCACGTCGATTCCGGCGCCGACGTCACCATCGGCTGCCTGGAAGTGCCGCGCGCCGAGGCCACCGCCTTCGGCGTCATGCACGTCAACGAGAAAGACGAGATCATCGCCTTCATCGAGAAGCCGGCCGACCCGCCGGGCATTCCCGGCAAGGAGGATTTCTCGCTCGCCTCGATGGGCATCTACGTCTTCCACACGCGCTTCCTGATGGAATGCCTGCGGCGCGACGCCGAGGATCCGAAGTCGAGCCGCGACTTCGGCAAGGACATCATCCCCTACATCGTCGAGAACGGTAAGGCAGTTGCCCATCGCTTCGCGCGTTCCTGCGTGCGCTCGGAAGGCGAGCATACGCCTTACTGGCGCGACGTCGGGACGATCGACGCCTACTGGCAGGCGAATATCGACCTGACCGACGTAGTCCCGGAACTCGACATCTACGACAAGTCGTGGCCGATCTGGAGCTATGCCGAGGTGACGCCGCCGGCCAAGTTCGTGCACGACGACGAAGGCCGCCGCGGCTCGGCCATCTCGTCGCTGGTTTCGGGCGACTGCATCATCTCCGGCTCCTCGCTCCACAAGAGCCTTCTCTTCACCGGTGTGCGGGCCAATTCCTATTCGCGGCTCGAAGGAGCGATCGTGCTGCCGCGGGTGGTGATCGGCCGCCATGCGCGACTGACCAACGTCATCATCGACCACGGGGTCGTGATCCCCGAGGGTCTCGTGGTCGGCGAGGACCCGGAGCTTGACGCCCGGCGTTTCCGTCGGTCGGAAAACGGCGTTTGCCTGATCACCCAGACCATGCTGGACAAACTCGAAGCGGGAGCCTGATGAGAGTTCTTTCGGTTACCTCCGAGCTCTACCCTCTGGTCAAGACCGGGGGGCTTGCCGATGTCGCCGGCGCCCTGCCGCTGGCGCTGAAGGCGCATGAGATCGAGATGAAGACGCTGGTGCCGGGATATCCGGCGGTCATGCGCGTCATCGGCAAGGCCGAGGAGCGCCTCGTTCTCCCCGATGCCTTCGGCGTCGAGGCCCGTGTTCTGGAGGTGGAACACCAGGGGCTCGATCTCCTCGTGCTCGATGCCCCGGCCCTGTTCGACCGCACCGGCGGGCCGTATCTCGACCAGAACGGCGCGGACTACGGCGACAACTGGAAACGCTTCGCCCTCCTCTCGAAGATCGGCGCCGACATCGCCGCCGGTGCGATCGAGGGCTGGCAACCCGATCTGGTGCACGTCCACGACTGGCAGGCGGCGCTGACGCCTCTCTACATGCGCCACTCGGCAGCGGCAGGGATGCCGTCGGTGATCACCATCCACAACATGGCCTTCCAGGGCCAGTTCTCCTCCGATCTCTTCGCCCAACTCGGTCTTCCCGGCCCCGCCTACATGGAGTCGCTCGAATATTACGGGCGCGTGAGCTACCTGAAAGGCGGCCTGACCTCTGCCACGGCAGTCACGACGGTGAGCCCTTCCTATGCCGAGGAAATCCTCACGCCGGAATTCGGCATGGGGCTCGAAGGCGTGATCGCGAGCCGCATCGGGCATTTGTACGGCATCGTCAACGGGATCGACGCGAGCGTCTGGAACCCGGCGAGCGATCCGCTACTCGTCGAGAACTACACGGCGGCGTCCCTGCGCAAGCGGGCGGCGAACCGCACGGCGGTGGCAAACCATTTCGGCCTCGATGACGACGACGGCCCGATCTTCTGCGTCGTCTCCCGGCTCACCTGGCAGAAGGGCATGGACCTTCTCGCCGAGGTGGTCGACGACATCGTCGCCGCCGGCGGGAAGCTCGCCGTGCTGGGAACGGGCGATGCTGCGCTCGAAGGCGCCATGCGCGCCGCGGCCGGTCGCCACAACCGGCGCGTCGGGGTCATCATCGGCTACGACGAGCAGCTTTCCCATCTCATGCAGGGCGGCACAGACGCGATCCTCGTCCCTTCCCGTTTCGAGCCCTGCGGGCTCACCCAGCTCTATGGGCTTCGTTACGGCTGCGTGCCCGTCGTCGCGCGGACCGGCGGCCTCGCAGACACTGTCATCGATGCCAACGAGGCAGCCCTCGCTGCGCGCGCCGCCACCGGCGTGCAGTTTTCTCCGATCACCGCCGACGGGCTGCGGCAGGGTCTCCGGCGCGCGATCCGCCTTTACGGCGACGCCAAACTTTGGACCCAGATTCAGAAGCAGGGTATGAAAGCCGACGTATCCTGGGGCAAGAGCGCCGAGCGGTATGCGGACCTCTACCAACGCCTCGTTCAGAAAGGCCATTGATTATATGATTAAAACCGTTGCGACAAAACCTTACGGCGACCAGAAGCCCGGCACCTCCGGCCTGCGCAAGAAGGTTCCTGTTTTCCAGCAGGAGAATTACGCGCAGAACTTCATCCAGTCGATCTTCGACTCGCTCGAGGATTTCGCGGGCAAGACGCTGGTGATCGGCGGCGACGGGCGCTACTTCAATCGCGAGGTCATCCAGATCGCAATCAAGATGGCCGCGGCCAACGGCTTCGGCAAGGTGATGGTCGGCAAGGGCGGCATCCTTTCGACGCCCGCCGCCTCGAACCTCATCCGCAAGTACAAGGCCTTCGGCGGCATCATCCTTTCGGCCAGCCACAATCCCGGCGGCCCGACCGAAGACTTCGGCATCAAGTACAATACCGGCAACGGTGGACCGGCGCCGGAGAAGATGACCGACGCGATCTATGAGCGCTCCAAGGTCATCGACAGCTACAAGATCGTCGAGGCTCCCGATCTGGACCTCGACGCTGTCGCCACGCTGACACTCGGCGAGATGACCGTCGAGATCATCGACCCGGTGACCGATTATGCCGAACTGATGGAGGAACTCTTCGACTTCCCGGCGATCCGCAATCTCTTCAGCCTCGGCTTCCAGATGGTTTTCGACGCGATGAGCGCTGTGACTGGCCCCTACGCCAAGGAGATCATCGAGCGGCGACTCGGCGCACCGGAAGGCACGGTTCGCAACTTCACGCCGCTGCCGGACTTCGGCGGCCACCATCCCGACCCGAATCTCGTCCACGCGAAGGATCTCTACGACGAGATGATGAGCGGTGATGACGCCCCCGATTTTGGCGCCGCCTCCGACGGCGACGGCGACCGCAACCTGATCATCGGTCGCGGCATCTTCGTCACGCCTTCCGACAGCCTCGCGGTGCTTGCCGCCAACGCCCAGCTCGCCCCCGGCTATTCCGGCGGCATCGCCGGCATCGCCCGTTCGATGCCGACCAGCACCGCCGCCGACAAGGTCGCAGAAAAGCGCGGCATCGGCATCTACGAGACGCCGACCGGCTGGAAGTTCTTCGGCAATCTGCTCGACGCCGGCAAGGTGACGATCTGCGGCGAGGAGAGCGCCGGCACCGGTTCCGATCACGTGCGGGAGAAGGACGGCCTCTGGGCCGTGCTGTTGTGGCTCAACATCCTCGCAGTGCGCGGCGAGAGCGTCGAGGATATCGTCAACCAGCATTGGGCGACCTACGGCCGCAACTACTATTCCCGCCATGACTATGAAGGCGTTGATTCCGATGCCGCCAATGGCCTGATGGCCGCACTGCGCGAGAAACTGCCCTCGCTTGCCGGAACGAAAATCGGCGATCTCGTCGTGGCGACGGCCGACGACTTCGCCTACCACGACCCGGTCGACCAGTCGGTCTCCAGGAACCAGGGCATCCGCGTGCTGTTCGAAGGCGGCTCGCGCGTCGTCTTCCGCCTCTCGGGTACCGGCACCTCGGGCGCCACGCTGCGCGTCTACATCGAGCGCTACGAGCCGGATGCCAATCGGCATCATCTGGAAACCCAGGCGGCGCTGTCCGACCTCATCGCTGCGGCCGAAACGCTCGCCGACATCCGTGCACGCACCGGACGCGACGCACCGACCGTCATCACCTGAGGCGAGGACCGATGACCAGTTTTCCGTCCGGTGGCGTGGCGCTGACGGCGAAGGGATGCGATTTCGCCGTGTGGTCGCAGCACGCGGAACTCGTGGAGCTTTGCCTTTTCGACTCGGCGGGAGACGTGGAGATCTGCCGCCTGCCGATGACGCGCGATCCGAACGGGCATCATCGCCTGCATGTCGAGGGTGTCCGGCCGGGCGCCCGCTACGGTTATCGCGCCCATGGGCGCTATGTTCCCGATCAGGGCGACTGGTTCGACCCGTCGAAGCTTTTGGTCGATCCCTATACAAAGGAGATCGACCGCCCGTTCCGGCAGGATCCCCGCCTCGGGGTCTTCGGGGAGAACACCGATTCGCTCGTCCCGAAGGCGATCGTGACCGAAGACGTGGCCGTTATGCGCAAGCCTCCGCTCTTCGCGCCCGGCGGGCTGATCTACGAGGTTCCGGTCAAGGCCTTCACCATCCTTCATCCGGAGGTGCCGGAGCACCAGCGCGGCACGATCGCAGCCCTTGCGCACCCCGCCGTACTCTCGCATCTGAAGAAGCTGAAGGTCGATGCGGTCGAGCTGATGCCGATCGTCGCCTGGCTCGACGAGCGTCATCTCGGGCCGCTCGGGCTCGTCAACGGCTGGGGCTACAATCCCGTAGCCCTGATGGCGATCGATCCACGGCTCGCGCCGGGCGGCGTGGCGGAGCTCCGCGATACCATCGCGGCGCTCCATGCCGAAGGGATCGGCGTGATCCTCGACGTCGTCTTCAACCACACGGGAGAAGGCGACCGCAATGGCGGTACGCTCTCGCTGCGGGGCCTCGACAATCTCTCCTGCTATCGCCACCTGCCGGACAATCCTGGCGTCCTCGTCAACGACACCGGCTGCGGCAATACGCTTGCTTGCGATCACGTCTACGTTCGCCGGCTGATCCTCGACAGCCTTCGCCACTTCGTGCTCCATGCCGGCGTCGACGGCTTCCGCTTCGACCTCGCACCCATCCTCGGCCGCACCGCGCGCGGTTTTCACGCGACGGCCCGCACGCTGCACGCCATCGCCTGCGACGACGTGCTTGCCGACCGGGTTCTGATCGCCGAGCCCTGGGACGTCGGGCCGGGCGGCTACCAGCTCGGCAATTTTCCGCAATCCTTCCTCGAATGGAACGACCGGGCGCGCGACACCGTCCGGCGATTTTGGCGGGGAGACGACCATATGCGCGGCGCCTTTGCGACTGCCCTCGCCGGCTCGCAGGACGTGCTCGCCCGCCATGGGGAGACGACCTCACGGACGGTCAACTTCGTCGCCGCCCATGACGGCTTCACGCTTCTCGATCTCGTCTCCCACACCCACAAGCGCAACGGCCGCAACGGCGAGAACAACCACGACGGCCACGACGAGAACTTTTCCTGGAACAACGGTGCCGAAGGGGCGACCGACGATCCGGAGATCGTCCAACGCCGGCGCCACGACGTCGCCGCGCTCATTTCGACGCTGTTCTCCATGCGCGGCACGATCATGCTGACGGCCGGCGACGAGGGCGGACGAACCCAGCACGGCAACAACAATGCCTATTGCCAGGACAACGAAATCACCTGGATCGACTGGCAGACGATGGACCGCGGTCTCGTCAACCACACGGCCGTCGCCTCCGCTCTGCGCAAACGCTTCGACGTATTCTCCGGCACCGGCTTCTTCACCGGCGAGAACGGCGATGTCGAGTGGATGAATGCCGCCGGCGAGCCGAACACCATCCCCGACTGGGAGGAAGCGGAAGGTGCGACGCTCACCATGATCCTGAAGACCGGCGACCGGGAGACCGGGCGCGACGTCCGCATCGCCATCCTCTTCAACCGGGCGCAACGGCCGCGCCATTTCGTGCTGCCGCAGACGTCCGGCCTTGCCTGGCACAATCCCTTCTCGGGCGAGAAACTCGCCTCTATCATCCTGCAACCACGGACGGTGGCCTTGTTCATCGAGTACTAAATCAGATTGCCCGGCATTGGTCCGGTGCCCGCTACACGCTATGAAAGAAGAAATACTGTGGCTCGCGGTATCGCTCTGCGAAACGCCGGCATCCAAACAACAAAGGCATTTCAGACAATGAAAAATTCAGCGAGGACCCATGCCGCGTGAGATTTCGCTTTCGGATGTCGCGGGGCTCGTCGGGCAGGAGATCGGCCTGTCGGACTGGATCACCGTCGATCAGTCGATGATCGACGCCTTCGCCGGTGCGACGAACGACCACCAGTTCATCCACGTCGACCCGGTGCGCGCCGCCGCCGAGTCGCCCTTCGGCGGAACGATCGCCCACGGTTTCCTGACACTCTCCCTGCTGTCGGCCATGAACTACGACTGCCTGCCGGTGATCCGCGAGCAGACCATGGGCATCAACTACGGCTTCGACCGCATCCGCTTCATGTCGCCGGTGAAATGCGGCAAGCGGATCCGTGGCCACTTCGTCCTGACCGACGCGCGCTTCCGCGGCGCCGGCATGATGATGACGACCTACGAGATCAGCATCGAGATCGAAAACGAGCGCAAGCCGGCACTGACTGCCACCTGGATCACCATCGTGCAGTTCGATCCGAAGGACCGGCCCGAAGGAGTTTGACGATGGAGAAGCCGGAAATCGTCAGGCAATCCTTCCTGCGGCAGGCGCAATCCTGCGACGATCTCGGCTCCCCCTTTACGGCGCGGCTTTGCAAACTCGCCGCCGCGCGGTTGGAGGATGACACTGCAGTCGGAAAGTACGTCCTCAGATGGACAGGAGATCCGGCCGGCACCGGCGACGCACTCGCGCTGCGTCTTGCCGGCTCCCTGCACGCACTGGTGCTCTCCGGCCGGGCTCCCTCCCTCGCCGCAGCTTACCCGCCCCACACTATCGATGACGACGCGCTGTGGGCCGCCTGCGAGGCGGCATTCCGCGAACACGAAGGGTTCATACTGGAGCGGTTGAAATCTGCGCCGCAGACGAACGAAGTTCGCCGCTCCGCTGCCCTGTTGCCGGGCTTCCTGACCATCGCTGCCCTGACCGGCAAGCCGCTCGTGCTCTCGGAAATCGGGGTGAGCGCCGGGTTGAACCTGCAATGGGACCGTTACCGCTACCGTCTCGGCAATTCCCTCTGGGGGCCAGACTCGACGGTCGTGCTCGAACCGGACTGGCAGGGTGACGCGCCGCCGGCGGCCGATCTTTCCGTCCTCGACCGCGCGGGCTGCGATCTCAATCCGCTCGACCCCTCCGCTGCCGCGGACCGCCTGCGGCTCGAGTCCTACATCTGGGCAGACCAGAAGGACCGGTTGGAGCGCATCCGCAACGCCCTCGAAATAGCCCGAAGCAACAGCCTCACGGTCGAGCGCGCAGACGCCATCGACTGGTTGCGGCGACGACTCGCCAGCCGGTTCCGCGGCGCCGTGCATGTCATCTATCACACCATTGCCTGGCAGTACCTGTCGGACGCTTTGAAGGAAGAAGGCGAAACACTGATCCGCAAGGCGGGGCGGGAAGCATCGAACGATGCCCCGATCGCCCGCCTGCAACTCGAGGCTGACGGCAAGCCCGACGGAGCGGCGTTGACGCTTGAAATCTGGCCGTCAGGCGAGCGCCAGGAGATTGGCCGTGCCGACTTCCACGGCCGCTGGATCAAATGGCAGGGCTGGGCAGGCCTCTGAGCGGCCTGCCCCGTTTTCGTCAAGCGGCAGCGTCTTCCGCCGCTTCAGCAAGAAGCCCGAACGCATATTCCGCAAAAGACCGCCAGCACTCGACGCGGAAGGTTTCCTCGTCGACGCGGTAGAGCACGATCTCGATCTTGCCGAGCACCGTGCGCGCGACAGCCCCGACCGGAAAAATCGCGAGAGACAGGTCGAGCGGGCAGCCGGCATTCAGCGTGTTTTCCGCGCCCGGCCCCGAGACGACGATCGCCGTGTTGCGGTTGGAAACGTCGGTTGCGGCATGCACCACGCCCGCCTCGGCACAGGCGGCCATCAGGTCGCCGCCCTGCTCATCGATCACCAGCCATTCGTCCGGCCCGAGCCAGAGGGCCCTGCGGCCCTTGGCCGAGGCCGAGGTCTTCGGCTTGACCGGGAGCTTGACGCCGAGTGCCTTCGACAGGCCGGCCACGGCATCCGCTCCCGCCCGCAGCGAGATGCGCTCCGCCGGAACCGCCGGCGTCAGCCGGACGACCGTCGATCCGCCATGGGCGCCTTCCAGCACCGATTTCCGAGAAGCCGCCATGAGATCAGCCATGGATGCGTACCCCTTCCTTGTCAAAGAACACCATGTCCGTCACCTCGACGGCGATGGTCTTGTCGGCCATCGGGACATAGAGCGTTTCACCCATGCGGCTGCGCCCGCCTGCCACCATCGCGATCGCGATCGACCGGCCGGCATTCGGCGACCAGTAGGAGGAGGTGACATGGCCGAGCATGGTCATCGGCTTCGGCTGGTTCGGATCGGCGACGATCTGCGCACCCTCCTCCAGCACGGTGTTCGGGTCCTTCGTCAGAAGACCGACCAGTTGCTTGCGGCCTTCCTTGACGAGATCCGGGCGCTTCAGGCCACGTATGCCGACGAAGTCCGCCTTCTTTTTGGAGACGGCCCAGGCGAGGCCGGCGTCGTCGGGGGTGAGCGTCCCGTCGGTGTCCTGACCGACGATGATGTAGCCCTTTTCGGCGCGCAGGACGTGCATGGTCTCGGTGCCGTAGAGGCACGCACCCATGCTTTCCGCCCGGCTCCACACGGCCTCGAGGACCGAAGCGCCGTAATCCGCCGGCACGTTGATTTCGAAGCCGAGCTCGCCCGTGAAGGAGACGCGGAAGAGACGGGTCGGCACGCCACAGAACTTGCCTTCGGCAACGCTCATGTGCGGGAAGGCCTCGTTCGAGATGTCGATGCCTTCGACGAACGGGGCGATGATGTCACGCGCCTTCGGTCCCTGCACCGCGATCACCGCCCACTGTTCGGTGGTCGAGGTGAGCCAGACCTTCAGGTTCGGGAACTCCGTTTGCAGGTAGTCCTCCATGTGCTGGAGGACGCGCGGCGCGCCGCCGGTGGTCGTCGTGACGTGGAAGCGATCCTCGGCGATGCGGCCGACGACGCCGTCGTCATAAACGAAACCGTCCTCGCGGGTCATGATGCCGTAGCGGGCCTTGCCCGGCTTCAGCGTGTCCCACGCATTCGTGTAGAGAAGGTTGAGGAAGGTCGCGGCATCCGGACCGACCACCTCGATCTTGCCGAGGGTGGAGGCATCGAAGACACCCGCGACATCACGAACCGTCTTGCACTCGCGGCTGACGGCCTGATGCATGTCCTCGCCCGCCCGGGGGTAGTACCAGGCGCGCTTCCAGTTGCCGACATCCTCGAACTCGGCGCCCTGCGCCGCTTCGAAGAAATGCATCGGGGTCTTGCGGGTCGGATCGAAGAGATCGCCACGCGAGTGGTTGATCAGCGTGCCGAAGGTCACGGGCGTGTAGGGCGCACGGAAGGTCGTGAGGCCCACCTGCGGGATCGGCCTGCCGAGCATTTCGGCCGCGATCGCCAGGCCGTGCATGTTGGAAAGCTTGCCCTGGTCGGACGCCATGCCGTTGGTGGTAAAGCGCTTGATGTGCTCGATCGAGTGCATGCCCTCGCGGACCGCAAGGCGGATATCCTTGGCACAGACGTCGTGCTGGAAATCGATGAAGGCCTTGACGGTGGTGTCAGGCCCCGCCCCTTCCGCAGCGCCGATCATGCCGCCGGTCCAGTCGAAGGCGTTGCTGCCGGAAAGCTGCACCGGCGCAGCACCGGCGGCACCTGCCGCCGCAGCCATCGCCGCACCGGCCGAGGATGCCTCGTCGAGGATCGCCTGCAGGTCGTCGGTGCCGTTGCAGGTGCCGACCGAGACGCAGTCCTGCGCGTAGACATCCGGCAGGAACCGGTCGTTCACGGCGTCGAACCTCAGCTTGCCGCGAGACTGCGAGAACAGGTGCACCGACGGCGTCCAGCCGGCGGAGACGAGAAGCGCATCGACCTCGATCTTGCGCGACGCACCGCCACCGTTGCGACGGACGGTCATCGACTTGATCCGGAGACGACCGGCGGTATCCACCACGCCATGGCCGACCAGCACGTCGATGCCGAGCGAACGGGCTTCCGCGAGCACCTTTTCGCCGGGCTTTTCGCGGCAATCGACGATCGCGACGACGGAAACGCCGGCGCGCTTCAGGTCGAAGGCGGCTTCGTAGGCGGAATCATGGGCGGTGTAGACGCCGACCTTGGCACCGACGGCAACGCCGAAGTGGTTCAAGTAGGTGCGCCCCGCAGCCGCCAGCATGATGCCCGGACGGTCGTTGTTGGCGAACACCATGTGCCGCTCGATCGAGCCGGTGGCGAGCACGACGCGCTTGGCGCGGACCTGCCACAGTCGCTCGCGCGGCAGGCCCTTGGCGGGCTTTGCCAGGTGGTCGGTCACGCGCTCGGCGAGCGCCACGAAATTGTGATTGTAATAACCGAAGGCGGTGGTGCGGGTGAGAAGGCGCACGTTCGGCATCGAGGCGAGCTTCGCCGCGACGGACTGCGCCCAGTCGTAGCCGTTCTGGCCGTCAACGGTTGCCGAGGTGTCGTAGTGGAAAGCACCGCCGACTTCCGACTGCTCGTCGCAGACGATCACCTTGGCGCCGGCTTCAGCCGCCGAGAGGGCGGCCGCGAGACCGGCCACGCCGCCACCGACCACGAGGACGTCGCAGTGGGCGTAACGGTTGGAATAGTGATCCGGATCGGCCTCCTTCGGCGCGACGCCGAGACCGGCGGCACGGCGGATAAAGGGCTCGTAGACCGAATGCCAGAAGCTCTTCGGCCACATGAACGTCTTGTAGTAGAAGCCGGCGGCGAAGAACGGCGAGGCGAAGTCGTTGATCTCGCCGATGTCGAAGGCGAGGCTCGGCCAGCGGTTCTGCGTGCCGATCTTCATGCCGTCGAAGACTTCCTGCACCGTCGCACGCACGTTCGGCTGGCGGCGTGCCGCGTCGCGGCTGACGTCGAGCAGCGCGTTCGGCTCTTCCGGGCCGGCGGTCAGGATGCCGCGCGGACGGTGGTACTTGAAGGAACGGCCGGCGAGATGCATGCCGTTGGCGAGCATCGCCGAGGCGACGGTGTCGCCTTCGATCGCCGTCAAGCTTCGGCCGTCGATGGTGAAGCGCGCGGTTCTGGCCGGCGTGAGTCGGCCCTTTCCGGGAATACGGTTGGCGCCGCTCATTTGGCAGCTCCCTTGTCTTGGCTGTTGAGAACGGCGGCGACGTCGGGCTTCGGTTCGCCGGCCTTGTAGGTCATGAGGAACTTGTCGCTCACGGTATCGCGCACCGCGTTGAAGAAGCGGCCGCATCCATGGATGTGGCGCCAGCGTTCGAAGATGAGGCCCTTCGGGTTGTCGCGCAGGAAGAAATAGTCGGCGAATTCCTCGTCGGAGATTTCGGCGATGTTGGCGGGGCGCACGATGTGGGCCTCGCCGGCGCCGCGGAATTCGAGCTCGGAGCGCTCTTCTTCACAATGGGGGCATTTGATCAGCAGCATGATGAGCGGTCCTCGATATCAGTGCGCCACGGCAGCGGCGGCCGCCTCGTCGATCAGGCGACCGGTGCGGAACCGGTCGAGCGTCAGGCCGGCGGCGAGACGGTGCGGCTCGCCCCGCGCGATCAGATGCGCGAAGAGATTGGCCGAACCCGGCGTCGCCTTGAAGCCGCCCGTTCCCCAGCCGGCGTTGACGAAGAGGTTCGGCACCGGCGTCACGCTCTGGATCGGCGAACGGTCGGCGGTGTTGTCGGTGATGCCGCCCCACTGGCGCATCATCTTGACCCGGCGGAACATCGGGAAGAGCTCGCAGATCGCATCGAGCGTATGGGTGATGATCTGCAGGCCGCCGGTCTGGGAGTAGGAGTTGTACTGGTCGGTGCCGGCACCGATCACGAACTCGCCCTTGTCCGACTGCGAGATATAGGCATGCACCGTGTTCGACATGACGACGCAGGGGAAAATCGGCTTCATCGGCTCTGAAACGAGCGCCTGCAGCGGCGTCGAATGGACCGGAAGCTTGATTCCGGCCATCGCCATGACGACCGAGGAATGGCCGGCGGCGGAAACGCCGATCTTCTTGGCACCGATGAAGCCGCGGCTCGTATCGACCCCCGTCACCTCACCGTTCGGGCCACGCCGGATGCCGGTCACTTCGCAGTTCTGGATGATGTGGACGCCGCGGTCGGATGCCGCACGTGCGAAGCCCCAGGCGACGGCGTCGTGACGGGCCGTACCCCCACGCCGCTGCAAGGCCGCGCCGTTGATCGGGTAACGGGCGGTCTTCGAAATATCGAGAACCGGAACGAAGGCCTTGGCCTGCTCTGGCGTCAGCCACTCGTTGTCGATGCCGTAGAGCGTGTTGGCATGCACATGGCGCTTGAACGACTGCATGTCGTGGATGTTGTGCGACAGCATCATCACGCCGCGTGGCGAGTACATGACGTTGTAGTTGAGATCCTGGCTCAGCCCTTCCCAGAGCTTCAGCGAATGCTCGTAGATGTCCATGCTCTCTTCATAGAGATAGTTGGACCGGATGATCGTGGTATTGCGCCCGGTATTGCCGCCACCGATCCAGCCGCGCTCGAGCACGGCGACATTGGTGATTCCATGCTCCTTGGCGAGATAATAGGCCGCGCCCAAGCCATGACCGCCGCCGCCGATGATGATCACATCATAGGACGACCGGGGCTCCGGAGAGGTCCACTGGGCGTCCCAGCCCTTGTGACCGCGCAGCGCCTCGCGTGCCACGGCAAAAACCGAATACTTGCGCATTTCGCCTCAAACTCCTGTGGTTCAGGCAATTGGGTAGGGCCTTACAAGTCGCAAATCAATATGCCTTGCGAGCGCCCTTTTGCGACGCATTGCCGTCCGGCTTTTGACATGGGCCGACAAGACGGCGTTTCGCGGGATTTTTCTGCCCGCCGCATCTTCCCAGTCTGGACTTTCCAAGCCCGATCTGCTATTCGACCGCCAAATCGTCAGGCCTCCGCCTCACGAAGCGATAGATTTTTCGCCGGCGATCTGCTCCGGCGAGACCACAACTCTAAACCAAAGGAACGGGATAAACGTGCAGGTACTAGTCCGCGACAACAATGTTGACCAAGCGCTTCGCGCTCTGAAGAAGAAGATGCAGCGCGAGGGTATCTTCCGTGAAATGAAGATGCGCGACTATTATGAAAAGCCGTCGCAGAAGCGCGCTCGCGAGAAGGCCGAAGCCGTTCGCCGCGTCCGCAAGCTGGCCCGCAAGCGCATGCAGCGCGAAGGCCTGATCTCCGCCGGTCGTCCGGGCCGCTGATCCGTCGTTTTTTCGACGTTTTCCGATGTTCTAAGGGCGGGGGCGACGGGTCGCCACCGCTCTTTACATTTGTGAAGTCAAACACCTGCCCTCGTTACGGAAAGCATACCGGAAAATGGTCGTCACTTCTGTTTCCCCTCATGCCCTGGCACACAAGGTCGAGGAGCGCCGCCCTGCGCGCGTCGGTTTCATGCTCGGAACAGCGGCGGTGATTGCAGCCCTCGGGCTTTCTGGCTGTCAGTCGACGTCGACGACGAGCGACATGATCCGAATCGACCGGGCACAGGGGTCGGAAGAGAACATCGCCTCGCTCTCCGCCGTGATCGCGGCCAATCCGCAGGATCCGGAAGGCTATAACGTCCGCGGCTCCGCCTATGGCCGCGCCGGTGAATTCCGCAGGGCCGTCGACGACTTCAACACCGCGCTCAAGCTCAACCCGAATTTCTACCAGGCCTATGCCAACCGCGCGCTCGTGCTGCGCAACATGGGCAAGCCGGTGGAAGCGGCGAACGACTACAGCGCCGCGCTGCGCATCAACCCGAGCTACGACGTCGCCTATATCGGCCGCGGCAACATCTACCGGCAGGCGGGCCGAATCGACGAGGCCTTCAGCGATTTCAACCGGGCCATCGAACTCGACACCACCGACGGGCGGGCCTATCACAACCGCGGGCTGATCTACCAACTGCGCAATCAGCACGACAAGGCGATCGACGACTTCTCGAAGGCCATCTCGCTGTCGCCGAGCTCACCCGAGCCGCACAACGGCCGTGGCATCTCCTATCTGGCGCTGAACAACGACGACAACGCGTTCGCCGACTTCAACCACGCCATCGAGCTCAACCCGAAGGTTGCCGAATCCTGGGCCAACCAGGCGCTGGTCTACGAGCGGCGGGGCGACAAGGCTCGCGCGGCCAAGTCCTTCGCACACGCGCTGGCGCTCGATCCGAAGTACAAGCCGGCCGCCGACGGCCTCGCCCGCACGCGCGGCGCATCGAGCTGAGCAATCGGGGCCTGTGTGCCCCTTCCCCATTCTCGGTCATAGAGTGAGCCATCCACCGGCAGGTTCGACAGCGTCGCCATGCCGGCCGGTACGATCGTGCTCCTCGAAAAGAAAAGGCCCCGCCGGAGCGGGGCCTCGAAAGCTGTGACTGCAGCCGGTCCGGTATCAGCGCAGCAGGTAGATGCCGGCGATCGTAAGAACGACGAAAAGGACCAGCCCGCCGAGGAAGCCGCCGGCAGTGAAGAAGCCGGCCGCCATCGCGATCATCAGGGCAGCGAGAACGACCGTGCCGTATTTCGCACCGGCGATGAAGAGATCATAGGTCTTCTCATGCTCGGCATAGTTCATCGATGCGCCGGTTTCGACGGGTCCGGTGTGGTGTTCGCTCATGATCTGTCTCCCCTTGAGGCGGCCGCGATTGCTGATCGATGAAACTGTCGGCCGGAAACTCGGTTCCCGAGGCGGCAATCCATCGCTCTTCCCTTTCGTCCGACTTATACCAAGCGCGTGGGAAGTGCAATCGGCTCGCAACTGGCGTTCCGGTCAAAAATGAATGCCGTTGACGGCTCCCTGGATCTGACCCTCCGCCACGAGCCGCGCGGACGGGCGGATGGTAAGCGACGGCAACCGCGCCTCGCCGTGCCGACCGAACATCAGGCGGCGCTCGTGCTCCCCGGAATCGAAGAAGGGGTAGCGCTGGAGCAGCTTCGCACCCGTCTTGTGGGTGTCGGTCGCGAGCAGGTTCAGCTCGAGGCCGTAGATCTCCGTCATGCGTCGCTCGATGATGGTGTCCGCGTAGAACACGCGCCTGTAGAAGGCCGAATGCGCGGGACGCACGTGCTGCAGCACCCGGTCGGCCTTGAAATAGGCGGCGGCGACGATGCTCGGACGCAGCGTGATGTAGGGGATGACCGGGAGTTCCGCGGCCACCTGCGGATCGGCAGCGAACCGCGCGGGATCGATGAGCGTCAGTCCCGCATCGAGGAAGTCGTCGATCGCATCCGGGAACACGCCGGAGGACTGGCACACCGGATGGTCGGGCGTGACGTAGTGCAGCCGGATCGTGCTTACCAGTTCCTCGAAGTAGTACACGCCGAAGACGTAGGCGTGGTCGTCGAAGTCGATGTCGTCCAGCAGCCTTGCGCCGCCGACTGGCAGGACATCGGCCGCCTTGTAGGCGCGATAGCGCAGCCGTTCGATATCCCTGAAATCCTCCGCGCATTCGATCCGCCGGTATTCGACGTGGTCGAGAAGCTGGATAAGTCGTCCGGCAAAACTTTCCTCGACGGAAACATGTACATTCATCTGAAAAACTCTCGGTTAACGCTTCATTAACCAAAGAATAGCAGTCGCCGGCAACTTTCACAGTCTCATCGGCGGAATGGCGTGCATTTTAACGAGATTTATGGTTAATAGAGGGCCGAAGAGCGTATCATGCGACGCAATCTGACTCGAAAACCCCTAAAATTATACTGGATTGCACTTAAGTACTTACTTGTCGGCGTCAGGCGGAACCGGCGGTCCGTGCCATCTTGGCACTCGTCTCCGCTCTCTCCGCCAGCAGGCCGATGGTCTCGGAGGCGACGGGCACCGAATAGACATAGCCCTGGATCAGGTCGGCGCATTCATACTTCCGCAACAGCGCGAGCTGATCCTCCGTCTCGACTCCTTCGATGACGATTTGGAGGTCGAGCTGGCGCGACATCGTCACGATGCCGCGAAGCAGCCGGAAGCGGCGGGCGTCCTCGGAGATGTCGCGGACGAAGGAGCGGTCGATCTTCACGATGTCGACCGGCAGCGTGTCGAGATAGCTGAGGCTCGAGAAGCCGGTGCCGAAGTCGTCGATCGCGATGGTGATTCCCTGCGCGCGCAACTGCTCCAGAATGAGGCGCACATTGGCGACTTCCTCGACGAGACTTCCCTCGGTGACCTCGAGATGAAGTCTCGCGGGCGCAAGACCGGTCTCCTTCACCGCATCCATGACCACCTGGATGATCGCGTCGTTGCGCAGGTCGTGCTCGGAGAGATTGACCGAGACGCTGACATGCTCCGGCCATGTCGTGCAATCGCGACATGCCCGCGTGATCATGAAGCGGGTGATCTCGGAGACGATGCCCATCTCCTCGGCGATATGGATGAACACGTCGGGCGGGATCGCTCCGCGTTCCGGATGGGTCCAGCGTGACAGCGCCTCGCAACAGTCGAGGCTCGAACCGTCGAGCCTGTACATGGGCTGGTAGACGACATCGAGCGAGCCGGCAGCCACCGCCGCGGCGAGGTCCGTCTTCAACCGCTGCCTCTCGACGTAGCGGGCGTCCATCTCCTGCGCGAAGACGGTGAACACGCCCCTGCCACGGGATTTCGACTCGTAGAGCGCCAGATCGGCCTTGATCTGCCACTCCTCCATGCGCAGGTCGGCGCTGTCCACGATCACCGCGCCGGCGCTGAACGAAACCGGAGTCATCGTTCCCTCGACCTCGTAGTCGGCACTTGCCGCCGCGTGGAGGTCCCGCATCCTCGATTCCAGGTCGGCGTCTCGCGCCACATTCGGGAAGAACAGGGCAAAATGATCCCCGACGAGATGGCCGACCAGCGCCTCGCGACCGGCGAGCGCCCGGAGCCGGCCTGCGATCGCCACCAGCAGCCGGTCTCCGGCAAGGTGCCCGCGCATGTCGTTGACGTGCTTGAGATCCGCGACATCGAGAACCAGGAAGCCCACCTCGCCCGACTCCCGGCGTCTGGCGAGTTCGTCCTTCACCAGTTCGGAAAAGTAGCTGCGATGGGGCAGGCCCGTCAGGGCGTCGAAACGGACCATATGCAGGATCTTCCGGTCGGCACGCACCCTAGCGGTGACGTCCTCGAAGATCAGCACCACGCCGCCTTCCGGCCGGCGGGTCGCGGAAAACTCGAGGATCATGTCCTCGGAAAACTGCATGACGGCGCGGGAGATCGTCCCGTCCGTCAACTGGGAGAGCTGCTTCTGGATCAACGCCGGCATCGAGCCGTCGATGAAGGCGTGGCGCGTGCCGTAGCGCAGAACGACGTCGAGGTCGCAGTTCTTGAGTTGGTTGCGGTCTCCGAGGTGAAGGAGTTCACAAGCCTTGCGGTTGATGACCTCGATCCGGTTGTCGGGATCGAGCATCAGGAGCCCGTGCGTCATGTTGTTGAGCGCCGTGTCGAAACTGCCGGCGATCTTCTTCATCTCCTGGGAGGCGACCACGTTCTCGTAGAGGAACTCCCGCACGCCGGTCGCCATGGACTGGGTCGTGAGCATGAACGGGATCAGCATGATCGACAGCAGCAGCTTGTAGGGGTCGCCGGAGAACATCGCGCCGACGATGATCGGCAGGCAGGCGGCCATGGTCTGCAGGCTGACGGCCAGCCGCGATCCGTAGTTGCGCCCCACCACAGAAACCATGGAAGCCATAGTGACGGCGACGCAGGCCAGCTCCACGAAGGTATCGTTGAAAAAAAGGATGGCGTATCCGCAGCCGATACCGAGGATCGCCGCCGTCGACGCCGCTCCGATGACGTAGCGAAGCTCCCAGCGGGCGATCTCCTGGCGGCTCCATAACGTCTTGTCGGCCTTGCTGAAGCGGACGAAAAGCCGGATCCGATGCGCGAAAACGACGAGGAAGGCGATCGACAGGCCGATATAGAAGAAGTCCCGCGTCTTATGGTAGACGGCCAGATAGGTGAGGATGTGGGCGCCCATCCCGACGAAGAGCGTCTGGCGGTTGCCGAACAGGGACGCGACGAAGGACAGGTAGACGTCCGTCGGCACAGCTGCACTTCGAGCCTTCATCCAGGGAGCCTCCTCCGCGACGGGCACGGTATAAAGAAGAAATTAAGATTTGATTGCGCAAGTATGAACGAATCTCCGCAGTCCCATGCCCGCCGGCCCTCGCCCCGGTAACGGTTCAGCCGGACGCGACGTCCGGTGCGCCCCGGCAAAAAGGTCGCCAATCCACGGCGGCCCCTCAAATTTCGCCAAAAACGCTTTAGCCTTTAGTCTAGTTTCAAAACGGAACCGCGAACTGCGGCCGCAATACATCAATAATCGCTAATTAATTACCGAATTTCATGATCTACATCGCCGACTGTGCCATATCGGCCCGAAACTGTATAGATCGCCAGCGTTCCCAGCCGTTTGACGCCTATCAATGTCCGGACCGGGCGAAGGCGTCGACCCAGCTGCGGTTGCAGGCGAGTCGCGTACCCGGCGCCATGTTGCCGGCTCCGCCGGCGGGCACCAGCCCTCCTTCGCAAAAGCCAGTCGATGGTGCGGTTGCGCCATCTCCACCCTTGTTCTATGGGAAATTACAGGTTTCAGGGAGAAGAACCGACATGTCATTACTATTGGCGATCAGCCGCTTGATCGATGCGATCAACGGCGCAATCGGACGCTGGGTGTCGTGGCTGTTGCTTGCCGCCGTCCTCATCAGCGCGGGTAACGCAATCGTCCGCAAGATGTTCGACATCTCGTCGAACGCCTGGCTCGAATTGCAGTGGTATCTATACGGCACGGTGTTCATGCTCGCGGCGGCTTACGCGCTGCTCAAGAACGAGCACATCCGCATCGACATCGTTTCCAGCGGCTGGAGTCGCCGGACCCGCAACTGGATCGACCTGATCCTGCATATCGTCTTCCTCGTTCCCTTCTCCTTCCTGATGACCTGGCTCGCCTGGCCGTGGTTCTGGAATTCCTACCGGATCGGAGAAATCTCATCGAGTGCAGGCGGTCTGATCGTCTGGCCGGCGAAAGCCGCCATCCTCGTCGGCTTCCTCCTTCTGAGTGCCCAGGCGGTGTCGGAGATCATCAAGCGCGCGGCGATCGTGTTCGGCTATCTCAAGGAAGAGTCCGAAGACAGCCAGGAAGTGACGGGACACTGACATGATCGATTTCATCGCCCACAATCTCGCCCCGATCATGTTCACCACGGTGATGCTGATGCTGCTGCTCGGCTATCCCGTGGCCTTCACCCTCGCTGCCGGCGGCCTGATCTACTTCGCCCTCGGCGTCGAACTTTCTGCCATCTCCCCCGAAATCAGGCTGTTCTGGCCTCTCCTGCAGTCTCACCCGGACCGCATCTACGGCGTGATGTACAACGACACGCTGCTCGCCATTCCGTTCTTCACCTTCATGGGTCTGATCCTCGAACGATCACGGATGGCGGAGGACCTGCTCGACACCATCGGACAGCTGTTCGGACCGATCCGCGGCGGTCTCGCCTACGCGGTCATCCTGGTCGGCGCGCTGCTCGGCGCCACGACCGGCGTCGTCGCCGCCTCGGTCATGGCAATGGGCCTGATCTCCCTTCCGATCATGCTGCGATACAACTACAACCGCCCGCTGGTCGCCGGCACGATCGCGGCTTCGGGCACGCTCGCGCAGATCGTCCCCCCGTCACTGGTCCTGATCGTCATGGCCGACCAGCTCGGCCGCTCCGTCGGCGACATGTATGTCGGCGCCCTCTATCCGGCGATCCTGATCGTCGCAGTCTACTGCGCCTACATCTTCGTGGTCTCGCTCGTCCGGCCGCAATGGGCTCCCGCTCTGCCGCTCGAAGCCCGCACCCTCGGCGGCGGTGTCACCTCGCTGCTCGCCATGATGGCTGCGGCGGCTGCACTTTACTTCGTCGGGCACAAATACCTGTTCACCGGTATCGCCAGTCCCGAATGGCGGGTCGTTTCCGCCCTCGCCTTCGGCGTGGTTGCCGTCTATCTCGTCGCCCTCGCCAACCGGCAGTTCAGTCTCAACATCATCTCCCGGCTCGCACAGCAGGTCATCATCGTGTTGATCCCGCCGCTGGCGCTGATCTTCCTTGTGCTCGGCACGATCTTTCTCGGGATCGCGACGCCAACGGAAGGCGGCGCCATGGGCGCCACCGGCGCGCTGATCATGGCCGCCCTCAAGGGACGCCTCTCGCTTGCGACGCTCAAGCACTCCCTCGATGCGACGACGAAGCTCTCGGCCTTCGTCATGATGATCCTCATCGGCGCCCGCGTCTTCGGCCTTACCTTCTACGGCATCAACGGCAATGTCTGGATCGAGGATCTGCTGACGGCGCTCCCGGGCGGCGAGTACGGCTTCCTGATCGTGGTCACGATCATCGTCTTCATTCTTGGCTGCTTCATCGACTTCTTCGAGATCGCCTTCATCATGGTACCGCTCCTGGCGCCGGTCGCGGAGAAGCTCGGCATCGACCTCGTCTGGTTCGGCGTGATCCTCGGCATCAACCTGCAGACGTCGTTCCTCACGCCACCCTTCGGCTTCTCTCTCTTCTACCTGCGCTCCATCGCTCCCGCCGGACGCTGGAAGGATGAGGTGACGGGCAAGATGATGGACGGCATGAAGACGCTGGATATCTACAAGGGTGTGCTGCCGTATATCGTGATCCAGTTCGTGATGATCATGGTGGTCATCGCCTTCCCGAGCCTCGTCATGCGCTACAAGGCGGGTGTGGAGGCGATCAACCCGGACGACGTCAAGATCGAGGTTCCAGGCTTCGGCCAGGGCGGGGGCATGTCGCTGCCTCCCCTCGGCCAGGACGGCGGAACCGACACTCCGAACCTGGGCCTGCCGCCGCTCAATCTCGGCGGCGAGCAGCCGGCACCCGCGCCGGCTCCCGCACCCGGCGCCGGCAGCCCCAACATGGACCTGAGTCAGCCGCCGGTCATCAAGTAAACGAACGAGCAACGGCGCCCAAGCGGCGCCGTTTCTCTTTCTGCGCCTTCCCTTTGCACATGTCGCGAAAAAGAAGAGCCCCGGGATCGCTCCCGGGGCTCGGACCTGTGACCGTGCGGACCGAAGCTTAGAGCTTGCCGGCGCGCTGCTGGATCATCATGAACGTGTCGAAGGTGTATTCGCCGAGCTGAGCCCAGAGATAGGCATCCTTCTTGAACGCCAGTTGGTCTTCATAGACCTTCTTGAAGTGCGGGCTCTGAGCGCTGAGCTCGGCATAGATCTCGATGGCGGCCTGGTAGCAGGCTTCCATGATCTCCTGACTGAACGGACGAAGCACCGTGCCTTCGGATACAAGCTGTTTCAACGCATGCGGGTTCTTGACGTCGTACTTCGCCATCATGTTGGTGTTGGCGAATGCGCAGGCATCCTGGAGCACCGCCTGGTAGTTCTTCGGCAGGCTGTTGAACTTCTCCAGGTTGAAGAAGCCATGGACGACCGGGCCGGCTTCCCAGAAGCCCGGGTAGTAGTAGTACTTGGCGACCTTGTGGAAGCCGAGCTTGGCATCGTCGTAGGGACCGACGAATTCGGCCGCGTCGATCGTGCCCTTTTCGAGCGCCGGATAGATGTCGCCGCCGGCGAGCTGCTGCGGTACGACGCCGACCTTTTCCAGCACCTTACCGGCGAGGCCGGCGATGCGCATCTTCAGGCCCTTGAGGTCATCGACGGTATTGATTTCCTTGCGGAACCAGCCGCCCATCTGGACGCCCGTGTTGCCCGCCGGAAGACCGTAGAGGCCCTGGGTCGCATAGAACTCGTTCATCAGCGTGTTGCCGTTGCCCTGGTAGAACCAGGCGTTGGACATGCGCGCGTTGAGACCGAAGGGAATGGCGGTACCGAAGGCGAAGGTCGGTTCCTTGCCCCAGAAGTAATAGGACGTGGTATGCGCGGCTTCGACGGTGCCGGCGGCAACGGCGTCAACGGCCTGCAGACCGGGAACGATTTCGCCCGCGGCGAAGACCTGGATCTGGAAATTGCCATCGGTTGCCGCAGCAACGCGTTCGGCGATATCAGTTGCACCACCGTAAATGGTGTCGAGCGACTTGGGGAAAGAAGATGTCAGGCGCCATGTGATCTTTGGATTTTCCTGAGCGATGGCCGGTGCGGCCAGGACGGTAGAAGCGGCAACACCCGCACCCGTGGCCCCGGCCTTTTTGATGAATGAACGACGATCCATAAAAGTAAAACCTCCCTTTAGATCTGCCCCGACAGGAAAGCTCCCCTACCTGTCCAGCAGCAGTCCCCGCGAGATAACCATTTTGGGTGAACCCTTTCAAGCGCTTGGGCAATATTCTTTCGGCCTATAACGATTGCCTGTTCGAACAATTTCACGCGACCTCGGAAATGCTGGCATTTCCTGCGTCCACCCGCCTTTTTTGCCGGGTTCCTGCCTCGCGGCGACGGTGGAAAGACTATTGACTTCCCTCGCCCGAGCACGGCAGAACTCGCACATCCCGCCGCATCTTACGGAGACCATGATGCCGAAGCCGATTATCGCCATTCCCGCCGACATCCGGGAGTTCGACGGCACCGTGTGGCATGCGGCGCAGAACCAGTATGTCCGCGCGGCACTGAAGGTCGCCGACGTGATGTCGTTCATCATTCCGGCCTTCGAGGAGGGTAACGACACGGACGCATTGCTCGACCGTGTGGACGGCCTGCTCGTCTCCGGCTCCGCGACGAACGTGCATCCCTCGCTCTATGGCGCCGAGGCAAAGGAGAGTGACGGCCCCTTCGACCCGGCACGCGATGCGACGACACTGCCCCTCATTCGCCGGGCACTCGAGCGCGGCATTCCGCTTCTGGCGATCTGTCGCGGCATCCAGGAGCTCAACGTGGCGCTCGGCGGCACGCTCGCGACCGAGATCCACGAGCAGCCCGGCATATGGGACCACCGAAAGCCGGCCGACGTCGAACGCGACGTCGCCTTCTCGATCCGCCAGGACGTGATCGTCGCCGAGGGCTCCTGCATCGCCCGCTATCTCGGCGCCGGCAAGGTCAAGGTCAACTCGCTGCATCGCCAGGCAATCTCGAAGACTGCGCCCGGGCTGCAGGTGGAAGCCGTGGCGGAAGACGGAACGATCGAGGCCGTTTCCGTGATCGGCGCCCGAGGATTTGCCGTCGGCGTGCAATGGCATCCGGAATACTGGGCCGAAACCGACCGGCCCTCCCGCGCCCTCTTCGAGGCCTTCGGAGAGGCCGTGCGCACCTATGCGAGTGCGCGGGCGCTCACCGCGTGAGGCGGTAGAGGCCGCTACTTCACGGGCTTCTGCGGCGTCTCCGGCACCGGCGTCAGAACCCGGCCGGTCTCGAACCAGGCAATCAGGTTATCGACCACCAGATCCGCCATGGCGTTGCGCGTCGGCACCGAGGCAGACGCGACATGCGGCAACAGCGAGACATTCGGGAAGGTGAGCAGTTCCTCCGGCACGCGCGGTTCGTCCTGAAAGACGTCGAGCCCGGCGCCGGCGATGGCACCGTCACGAAGGGCTTCGATCAACGCCTCCTCATCGACCGTCCACCCGCGGCCGACATTGATCAGGACGCCGTTCGGGCCGAGAGCCGAGAGCACTTCCGCATTAATCGCCTTGAAGGTTTCCGGCGTCTTCGGAACGATCGAGATCAGCGTGTCGACAGCCCCGGCAAGCGCCGTCAAAGACGGAAAATAACCGTATCCGAGGTCGGCTCGCGGGCGGCGGGTGTGATAGCTGATCCTGACCTTGAAGGGTTCGAGCCTGCGCGCGATTTCGAGCCCGATGCGACCGAGGCCGTGAATGCCGACATGCCGCCCCTTGAGCGAGAGCGGCGAAAGCGGAAACGGCCCTTCACGTTCCCATCGACCCTCGCGCAGCCAGGTTTCCGCCTGCGGCAACTGGCGGACGGTGTTGATGAGCAGTGCGACGGCAGTGTCGGCAACCTCGTCATTCAACACGTCCGGCGTGTTGGTGACGATAATCCCGCGCTCCACTGCCGCCGCGACATCGACGGCGTCATAGCCGACGCCGAAGCTCGATATCACCCGGAGATTGGGAAGCCGCGCAATCCAGCGCCCTGGCAACGCACCGGAAACGGCGACGCCGCGGACGCGTGCCGCTTCGGTCTCGCCGAGTTCCAGTTCCGGCCCGTGCGGCACGCGCAGGACCTCGAAACGCTCTGCGAGCCTGTCGGTGACCCTCGGATTGATACGGCCGGGCACGAGGATGGTCGGGCGCGGCTGTATCGCCATGGTCTGCTCCTTATCGCTTGATGGGGCCGGTCGACTGGCGGATGCGCATTTCCGGCTTGATGAGATGGATGCCGTCCGGCTCGTGACTGCCCGCCAGTTTATCGAGAAGCGCGCGGGCCGCAAGCCTTCCGACCTCCGCCTGTCCGTTCCAGACCGTCGTCAATGCCGGCGTCGCGATCGACGCCTCCTCGAGGTCGTCGTAACCGGTGACCGAAATATCCTTGCCGGGGACGAGGCCGGCACGGGCGATGCCGTTCATCAGGCCGATCGCCACGAGATCGTTCCAGCACACGGCCGCCGTCGGCTTCTGCGGCAGGGACAGGAAGTGCACAGCCGCCTCGAAACCGCCTTGCTTGGTGCGGGGACCGGGAATGCGCAGCGCCGGATCGACCTCGATGCCGGCCTTGCGGAGCGCGTTCACGTAACCCTGGTAGCGGTCGCGCCCGGTCGACGTCTGGTCCGTGCCGCCAATCATCGCGATTGTCCGGTGGCCGAGTCCGATCAGGTGGTTGGTGGCGAGCGAGATGCCGTAACTGTCGTCGCCGCGATAGGTCGGCAGGTCGAGGCCTTCCATCGAACGGGCGATCAGGATGGCCGGCATGCCGTTCTCCTCCGCCAGCATGACATCTTCCTCCGGCGTGCCGATGGCCGGCGACATGATCACCCCGTCGCCCCCGAGCTGCAGCAGCGTCTCGATGAAGGTCCGCTGCTTTTCGACGGAATCGTAGTGATTGGAGAGAATGAAGGTATGGCGGCTTCGGTCGAGCTCGCTTTCGATGGCTTTGAGGATTTCGCCGTAGAACGGGTTCATGATGTCGTGCACGACGACACCGATGATGCCGGAACGGGATGTCCTGAGGCTGGCGGCACGGCGGTTGTAGATATAGCCCAGATGACGGGCCTGTTCCTTGATCTTTTCGCGCGTATCTGCCGCAACCAGCGGGCTGTCGCGCAGGGCCAGCGATACGGTAGCGGTCGACAGACCGAGAGACTCGGCTATCGTGGAGAGCTTCACTTTTTGAGCCACGTGTCCTCCCGGGGCAATCGCGTTCGCTCGCGGTGGAAAGCCTTCTCCCGCGATTAAACGTTTTAATTAAACAATTTAATTGCGGATTTCAATTGCTGTTTTCAGCTAGGAAAAAGGCCTCGCCGTCGCACACCTTCAACGCATGCCGATGGCCGCCTGCAGGTTCTCCTCCACCGCGAGAAGCAGCCGCAAAAGTGTCTTGGCCTCCTTGCCGGAGAGGCCTTGGAGCGCCTGCCGCTCGCATTCGAAGGCCGCGACGGCAATGCGTTCGAGGCTGGCGCGGCCACCGTCGGTGAGAAAGACCTTGGTGAGACGGTGGTCGAGCGTGTCCGCCCGCCGTTCGACGAAGCCCTGGGCTTCCATGCGGCCGATGGTGCGGGTCATGGTCGGCGCCTTGACACCGAGCCGCTGAGCAAGTGCTCCCGGCGTCAGCCCGTCCTCCTCGGCAAGCGCCTGGACGACCCCGTCCTGGCCGGCATAGAGACCGCAATCGGCAAGATTGCGGGATAAAAGTGTCCTGAGCGACCGTGCCGTCTGTGTGACGATGGGCGCGAAGGCGACGTTTGCGGCCTCGCGTACCGCCTCCTTCTTCCGGCCGGCCTTGTCTTTCTTGCCGCCCTTCTTGTCCGACTTGTCTTTCTTCGCCATCTCTATGCTCCGATAGTCCTCGCCGCGTGCGGGCATGATAAGCCGGCTAATCTTTACAACGCATTGAAACGCCGTCCGAAGATCGGATAAGGTCCCGGAATGTCCAGACCTCACCGCAATTTTGCCGACAACGATCCGAACTTTTCTCCGGAAGAACGCCGCGACTGGATCGCCGTCCTGCCGCTGGGCGCGCACGAGCAGCACGGGCCGCACCTCCCCTTCGAGACGGATCGCTTGATCGTCGAGGGGATCGTCGAGAGGCTGATCGCCGCCCTCCCCGCCGACCTGCCCGTCACCTTTTTACCGACGGAGCCGGTCGGCTATTCCATCGAGCACATGGATGTTCCTGGGACACGAAGCCTCGGCTACGGCGAAGCCGTCGAGCGCTGGCTTTCGATCGCGGGTGATCTGGCGCGAGAGGGTATCCGCAGGTTCGTGATGCTGAACGCCCATGGCGGCAACTCACCGCTGATGACGATCGTCGCCACCGAGGCGCGCGTGCGCTTCGACATGCTGGCAGTGGCGACGAGTTGGACCCGGTTCGGCGTACCCGAGGGCGTCGTCACGCCTGAGGAGAAGGCTATGGGCATCCATGGCGGCGACATCGAAACGTCCGTCATGCTGGCCCTTCATCCCGGCAAGGTCGACATGACCCGTGCCGCCGACTTTCCCTCGCGGCAGGCCGACTATGCCCGGCGTTTCACCCATCTGCGCGCCTACGGCCCCCATGCCTTCGGCTGGAAGATGGCGGACCTCAACCCGCAAGGGGTGACCGGCAATGCGGCGGCCGCAACGGCAGAAAAGGGTGAACGACTGATCGCCCACGCCATCCGCGGCCTCGTCGAACTGCTGCAGGATGTCCACACCTTCGACGTCGACGCGCTACGCTAGAGACGCGAGGGCAGGCTCCGCCAACAAAGCCTTTGAACTGTCGCACGCCGCGGCCTATATGAACTCAACCGCACCGGGGGCGCCTGTCCGCCCAGTTCACCCATCGAGGTTCCTATGTCCGAAGTTGCAGCGAAACCCATTCCCGTCACCGTGCTCACCGGCTATCTCGGCGCCGGCAAGACGACCTTGCTGAACCGCATCCTCTCGGAAAATCACGGCAAGAAATACGCCGTCATCGTCAACGAGTTCGGTGAGATCGGCATCGACAACGACCTCATCGTCGAGTCCGACGAGGAAATTTACGAAATGAACAACGGCTGCGTCTGCTGCACGGTGCGCGGCGACCTGATCCGTGTCGTCGAGGGGCTGATGCGCCGTCCCGGCCGCTTCGACGGCATCATCGTCGAGACGACCGGCCTTGCCGATCCGGTGCCGGTCGCCCAGACCTTCTTCATGGACGACGATGTCCGTTCGAAGACGGAACTCGACGCCGTCGTGACGCTCGTCGACGCCAAGCACCTGCCGCTCCGGCTGAAGGACAGCCGCGAGGCCGAGGACCAGATCGCCTTTGCCGACGTCGTCGTCGTCAACAAGGCCGATCTCGTGAGCCACGACGAGCTTCATCGCATCGAGGACATCGTCCATGCGATCAACCCGTCCGCCCGCGTCTACACGACCACCCGCTCGGGCGTCGATCTCGCCAAGGTGCTGAACCAGGGCGCCTTCAATCTCGAGCGCGCGCTGGAGAACGATCCGAGCTTCCTCGACCATGACGATCCGGACCATGTCTGCGGCCCGGAATGCAATCACGACCATGGCCATCACCATCATCACGACCATGATCACGACCATCACCACCATGGGCACGATCACCACCACCACGACCACGGCCCGTCCGCCATCCACGACGTGACCGTCACCTCGATCTCGCTGCGCGGCGGCGAGATGAATCCGGATCGCTTCTTCCCGTGGATCCAGAAGGTGACCCAGACCGACGGTCCGAACATTCTCCGCCTCAAGGGCATCATCGCCTTCAACGGCGACGAGGAGCGCTATGTCGTCCAGGGCGTGCACATGATCATCGAGGGCGATCACCAGCGCCCATGGAAGGACGGCGAGAAGCGCGAGACGCGTCTCGTCTTCATCGGCCGCAATCTCGACCGCGAAAAGCTGGAAAAGAGCTTCCACGCCTGCGAGGCCGCGGCATGAGCCTGAAGACGTTAAAGCGCTTTTTGGACATGGTCGTGGAAACGGGAAAGCAAGCCTGATGCCGACGGTCGCCCCTCTCGATATCGAAGGCCACGTCGTCGCTGCTGCCTTTCTCGGAGACATCCCCTTCTTCGCCGCCGCCTCCGGCGCCATCCACCGGCTGGACGGCGGCGACAAGGTGACGGAGGCCCACAAGGGGCTTCTCACCTGCGTCAAGGACCACGCCAGCCAGACGCTGGTCACCGGCGGCGAGGACGGCAAGGTCCTGAGGATTGCCCATGACGGCAGCGTCAGCGAACTCGCCGAAGCGCCGCGCAAATGGATTTCCGTCGTCGCTGCGGGGCCGCAGGGTGCGGTCGCCTATGCGCACGGCAAATCCGCCTTCGTGCTGCTCGCCGACGGTACGGTGAAGGAGTTCACCGAACAGCGCACGGTGGAAGGCATCGACTTCGCACCGAAAGGGCTCCGGATCGCGCTTGCCCGCTACAACGGCGTCTCCCTTCACTGGGTCGGCACCGCCGGCACGCCGGTCGATCTCGAATGGAAGGGCGCCCACACCGACGTCACCTTCTCGCCGGACGGCCGCTTCGTCGTCACCACCATGCAGGAAAGCGCGCTGCACGGATGGAAGCTCGACGGCAAGCCCAACGAGAGCCGCCATATGCGCATGACCGGCTATCCGGCCAAGGTCAAGTCGCTCTCCTGGTCGCCCAAGGGCAAGTGGCTCGCCTCCTCCGGCGCACCGGCGGCAATCGTCTGGCCCTTCGCCGGCAAGGACGGCCCGATGGGCAAAGCGCCGCTCGAACTCGGCACGCGCGCCAACATCCTGGTGACCAATGTCGCCTTCCACCCCGCAGACGAGGTCCTCGCCATCGGTTTCATCGACGGCATGATTCTCGCGGTCCGGATCGCTGACGGCAAGGAGGCACTGCTGCGCCGTCCCGGCAAGGGCGCCATCACCTCGATGGCCTGGAGCGCCAACGGCAAGCTGCTCGCCTTCGGCTCGGAAGCCGGCGACTGCGGCGTGGTGGATATCTCGGGTTAGGGCCGCCGCTTGAATTGAGACCGCCGCTGGGCTATCGCTGGCCCATGGCGACACAATCACCCAAACCCCGGAAGAAGACCCTGCGGTACAAGATCCTCCGCGCCCTGCGTCTCATCGAAGAGGCCGAGCGCGAGGACCTGATCTACTATCGCACCGGCGGCGAAAAGCGCCGTGCGCACGCCACCTGGTATCGCGGCGAGACCACGAACTTCTTCCCCGACAAGAAGGCGATCGCCAAGCCAGGCGCCGTCGATGAGTACGTCGGCAAGGGATGGTTTCCCGATGCCCCATTCATCTCCAAAGACCACTATATCACCGCCTTCGGCAGCTGCTTTGCGGCAGAAGTCACCCGCTTTCTCTATCGCGAGGGCTACCAGGTCTTCGGCCGCGACATGAAGCTCAATTCCTACGTCGTCAGAAGCGGCGAAGGTATCGTCAACTCCGCAGCGATCCGCCAGCAGTTCGAGTGGGCCTTCGAGGGGAAGGCGCCGAAGATCGAGCTCTGGCACGACAAGGACGGAATTCCGGGCGACTATTCGGACGACGTGCGCAAGGCAACGCAGGAGATTTTCGAAAAGTCGGACATCTTCATTCTTACGCTCGGGCTTTCCGAAGTCTGGTACGACAAGCCGACCGGCGAGATCTTCTGGCGCGCCATTCCCAAGCGTGACTTCGACCCGAACCGCCACGGTTTCCGGGTGCTCGGCGCGGCGGAAAATCTCGACAATCTGCGGCGCACCTATGAACTCATCCGGGCACATCGGCCGAACGCGACCGTGATCGTGACGCTCTCTCCGGTGCCGCTTGCCGCGACCTTCCGGCCAGTATCCTGCATTACCGCGAATTCGGTCTCGAAGGCGTCGCTGCGCGTCGCGATCGACGAACTCATGCGCGAGGTCGGCCCCCCGTCGCAGAGCGGGCTCTATTACTTCCCGTCCTACGAGATGGTGACGTCTTTCCTGCCCGACCCGATGAAGGACGATTTCCGGCACCCGACCGATGCGACGGTCGAGTTCATCATGCAGACCTTCAAGAGGCGTTTCCTCAGCTAGCGGCAAGCGCCGCCGCGATCCGGCCTTTGATATCCGCCTTGATGCGGTTCTTGGTGGCGGCGATATCGATCGGCGCCGGCCATTCGTCCATCTTCGCCACGAACGGGCGCCGGAACCAGTGCTGCCGGCCATTGCGGGTGAGGCCAATCTCCTCGACGATTTCGGTCCTGTAGCTCTTCGGCCCGATGAAGACGGTCGGGATCCCCATGGCGACACACGGCATGGCACAGTGAATGCGGGACGTCACGACGAGTGCAGCCTTCCGGCCGTAGGTCTGCACGACCTCGCGGGCATATTGCATGCGCGTCTCCTCCGAGACGTCGATGAAGCGGTGGCTGGCGTGCTTTACCGTCAGGCCCTTGCGGAACATCTTGGGCGACAGATAGCGATCCTCCACCTCGACCATGTAGATGGAATCGGGAGCGCGGTCAGCGGGCGCGTCGAAGGTCAGCGTCGAACAGAGCGATAGGTAGGCATTGACGCCGAGAGAACGGATGAAATCGACGGTGCCTTGATCGCGGCAGCCGATCGGCTCGTGCTTCTTCAGGTAGTCGACGTGGCGCGCGATGGTCGGCTTGGCATGTTTCTGGACGTGAAAGCCGAAGAAGATCGGCTTGATCGACGGGCTCGGCGGCCAGTTCTCCATCTTCGACAGAAACCAGCCGTTGGTGACCAGCAACGTCTCGGGGCCGTCATAGTTCTTCAGGTGGTCCCGGTTGAGAAAGACGTCGACCGGCGGCAGATGCTGCATCACGGCCACACTCTGGATATCGTCGCCGATATTGTTTCCTTCCCACTTCAACGCCGCGATTTTCATGCCGTCGCGTCCCCTTCATGAGCCACCACCTAGGATAGTACGCGGCAGGAGGGCTTTTGTGTGGCGTCGCGCCTGTAGCGGCAGGTGCATCGCAAATACGAACGGCAGCAGGGGGCCGACGCCCCTGGCTGCCGCGCGAAGTCTGAGAACGGATCAGAAGCGGTAAGTCACGCCACCGCCGATGAGCCACGGATCGAGCTTGGCGTTGCCGGTCAGGTCTGCACCGCCGACCGTCACGTCGAAGTCCGGACGCAAGAAGATCTTCTTGACGTCGAAGTTGACGCCCCAGTGTTCGTTGATCATGTAATCGAAACCGGCCTGCAGCGCGAAGCCGAAGCTATCCTTGACATGCAGGTCGGTCGCGCTGTCGGCATCCTGGTTGTAAAAGATCGTGTAGTTCACGCCGGCGCCGACATAGGGCTTGAAGGCGCCGAAATCCGTGAAGTGATACTGCAGGGTGAGCGTCGGGGGCAGAATCCAGGTGCTGCCGATGCGGTCGAGGCCGGCGAGCGAACCTTCGCCGTAAATGCCGGCCCAGGTCGTGCCGAGGATCAGTTCGGCAGCCAGGTTGTCGGTGAAGTAATAGGTAATGTCGAGTTCGGGGATGACCGAGTCGCTGTAGGAGAGATCCGAGCCGGCGACGCCGTCGACCGAGCCTTCGTCATTGGTAATGACGCCAAGCCCGCGCACGCGGATCTGCCACGGGCTGACAGCGCCGATGTCCTCGGCTGTCGGGGTAGGTTCAACCGCGGGGGTCAAATCCGCCGCGCCGGCCGCCTGGGCGAACAACAGGATTGCAGTGGTTGCGGCAAGAGCGCTGATCCGCCTTGTGCAAGTGGTGGTCATGGGGTCTCTCCTTGGTCAGTCGTTTGGCCTGAAGCCATGGCGCCGACTATCCCCCACGCTCACCGTCACCGGTTGCGCCAGATCAATATTTAACATGTTAATCAAATGCCGAAAATCGATCGATCAGGATTGTGACATTTTTACAATGCTAAATTTGACGAAAGGCATATTACCCTGAAAAATCTGCGACTTAACGACGCGTCACACGAACCCCGCCGAACTGCAATTCGGGCTCCCACTCCGCTGCTCCCGAGCCGGAAATCTGCACGCAGGCCGCGAATCGGCCCGCAAAGAAGCGCGAATGGAGCGCCCGGCGGCAGCGTCCGATCAGTCCCTCTGGCGCCGCCCCGTTCGCGAAAGCTTGCGACCGCTGCCGACGACCATGCCGACAGCCTCGTCGAGCCAGCCGGATTTCAGCTCCAGCGCCAGGAAACGCTCGCGCGCAAACGGCCCCGGCATGACCAGATGCTGGGTCTTCTCGGCGAAAAAGCCAAAACGCCGGTAGTATGGCGCGTCGCCGACCAGGAGGATCGCACCGTGGTCCCGCGCCTTTGCCGCCGCGATCGCAGCCCGCATCAGCCCCGAGCCGACGCCCTTGCCCTCGTGGGCGCCGTCGACGGCGAGCGGCCCGAGCAGAAGCGCGTCCACTGGGCGACCGTTGTTGTCGACGCCGGCCTCGACGTTCCACAGCCGCACGGTGCCGATCACGTGACCGGCCGCATCGCGGGCGACGAACGCTAGCCCTTCGGCCGGCACGCGGCCGCGACGAATCTTCTCCGACGATTTCTTGCGCCGGTCGGCACCCATCGCGCGGTCGAGCAGCATCTCGCGCGCCACGACGTCAGCGGGCGTTTCGTTTTCGACGACGAAGGTCAGTGGAGGCGCGAAGAAGGCGCGCACCGTGTCAAGAACAGTGGCCATTTAGACCTCCCATCCCGAGAGTGTTTCCGATGATCTTTGTGATTGCCGCGCCGGAAATGCCGGCGCGGTCGTCCTCGAGTGAGGTTTGGCCTTAGATCACGTAAGACTTCAGCGGTTCGAAGCCGTTGAAGGCAACCGCCGAATAAGTCGTGGTGTAGGCGCCAGTGCCTTCGATCAGGACCTCGTCGCCGATCGTCAGCGAGACCGGCAGCGGATACATGTTCTTCTCGTAGAGCACGTCCGCCGAATCGCAGGTGGGGCCGGCGAGCACGCAGGGCTCGATCTCGTCCATGTCGCGCTCCGTGCGGATCGGGTAGCGGATCGCCTCGTCCATGGTTTCGGCAAGGCCGCCGAACTTGCCGATGTCGAGAAAGACCCAGCGATGCGCATCGTTGTCCGACTTCTTCGAGACGAGCACGACCTCGGCCTTGATCACACCGGCATTGCCGACCATGCCGCGGCCCGGCTCGATGATCGTTTTCGGGATGTGATTGCCGAAGTGCTTCTTCAGCGCACCGGCGATCGCCAGCCCATAGGCCTCCGCCGACGGAATGTCACGCAGGTACTTGGTCGGGAAACCGCCGCCCATGTTGACCATCTGCAGGTGGATGCCCTGCTTGGTGAGCGAGGCGAACACACGCTTGGCGTCGGCGAGGGCCGCGTCCCACGCATCGACCTTGGTCATCTGCGAGCCGACGTGGAAGGAAACGCCGTAGGACTCCAGACCAAGCTGGTGGGCGTAGACGAGCACGTCGACGGCCATCTGCGGGACGCAGCCGAACTTGCGGGAAAGCGGCCATTCAGCGCCATCGCCGTCCGTCAGGACGCGGCAGAACACGCGGGCGCCGGGAGCTGCACGGGCGATCTTTTCGACTTCCTCGTGGCTGTCGACCGCAAAGAGGCTGATGCCGAGCGCGTGGGCGCGCGCGACGTCACGTTCCTTCTTGATGGTGTTGCCGTAGGAGATGCGGTCCGCGGTCGCGCCGGCGTCGAGCGCCATCTGGATCTCGGCGACGGAGGCGCAGTCGAAGCTCGAGCCGAGCGCGGCGAGCAGCGACAAAATTTCCGGAGCCGGGTTGGCCTTGACGGCATAGTAGATCGCGCTGTCCGGCAGGGCATGACGGAAGGCGGAATAGTTGTCGCGCACGACGTCGAGATCGACCACGAGGCAAGGACCTTCCGGTCGTCGGGACTTGATGAAATCGAGGATGCGGGCAGTGGTCATCGGTCTATCCCTTCCATATTCCAAAGAGCCCGGAACCACGAAAGTTCCGGAATGACAAAGGGCGACGAGAGATCGCTCGAAACCAGCCGGTGGAGACTCTGGTACCGTACGAACGCTCAGCGCGTAAACGATGGATAGACGCACCCGATTACCGAGCGCATGAATCCGCTTTGTCTGCCATGGATTGGTTGGGGAACCCGACCGCACTTCCGGCAATGATGGTGTGCCTCTTCAGTGACCCCGGCTGATGGAAAGCCGGAAGAGAACCAGAAAGGCCCGCACCGTCGTTGCTTCAAGGTGTCCTCGCATTTCCCGGTTGGCCGGAATAGCGACTGGAGGGGTTAGTTCCAGGTACCTTACCGATGACCTCACCTTAGGGATTTCTCCCAGTTCGAGGGTCGGCGGACACCCACAGGCACGTGCGACTTTGGGCAAGCGAGCAAATAAGAATATTCGCAGTCATAATCAAGCGTTTTTTGTCGCGTTCCCCGAAAATGGGATTGAACGATCTTTCGCTTGTGTTCACAATTCGGTGCAATTCGCGAAGGAGCCGGCATTATGGATACTCTGACCCGCATGCGCGCCTTCATCGACGTCGTCGAGGCCGAGGGTTTTTCGGCCGCCGCCCGCAAGACCGGTCGCTCGAAAGCCCTGCTTTCCAAGTATGTCCGCGAACTGGAGGACGAGCTCGGCGCGCTACTTCTCAACCGCACCACGCGCCAATTCTCCCTGACGGAGGCGGGTCACACATACTACCGGACGGCCTCCGATATCCTGAAGGAGATCGACAATCTTGCGGACCTGGTGCGCGAAAATAACGCCGATATCCGCGGCAAGCTGAAGGTCTCGCTGCCGCGCACCTTCATCGATGCCGATGTCGGCCAGTCGCTGATCGACTTCGTCAAGGAGCATCCCGATCTCTCGCTCGAGATCGTCGCCGAGGACCGGTTCGTCGATCTCATCGAGGAAGGATTCGATCTTGCGATCCGCATTACCAAACTCGATGATTCGGGCCTGATCGCCCGCAAGCTCTCCGATTTCCGCGTCTATGCCTGCGCCACGCCCGCCTTCGTCGAAAAGCACGGGCCGCTCACCCATCCGCAAGACCTGTCGCGGGTGCCCTTCCTGATCGACACGAATTCGCGGACCCACAACACGCTTCGCTTCCACGAGCCGAAGGACGGAAGCTTTTCCGTGAACGTCAGCGGCCCGATCGAGGTCAACAGCCCGCAGGCGACGCTTCGGGCTGCACGTGCCGGGCTCGGCGTCGCAATGATCCCCGATTTCATCGCGAGGCCCTACCTGCAATCGGGAGAACTCGTTTCGCTCTTCGACGACTACCTGCCGTCCGATCGCGGCATCTATGCCGTCTATCCGCACCGCCGCTACCTGCCGGCGAAGGTTCGCGCCTTCGTCGACTATCTCCACGGCTGGTTCCGCAAGAACGCCTAAGGCGTGCCCGGCCGGCACAGGAGAAGCAGTCCAACTTCCGTCCCAATTCTGGTAAAGGGAACGGTGAAGGATCGCCGAATCCCGTGACGCGAGCAACAACAGGGCATCATGAAGAAGACTTTCACGCCGGCAGCCGCAGCGATCGCCCTCGCCCTGCAGCCGCTACCCGCGCTCGCCCATCCGCATATCTTCGCGGAGGCGCGGCTGGAGGTGGTCGCGGACGCCGGAAATATCACGGAAGTCCGCAATGTCTGGCGCTTTGACGACGTGTTCTCCTCCAGCGTGCTGCTCGATTTCGACAAGAACACCAACCTGAAGCTCGATCCCGACGAGCTGAAGGAAATCGCCGACACGATCCGCACCTCGACCGGCGACTACGACTACTTCACCTTCATCACCGACAACGGTAACCCGGTGAAACTTGCGACGCCCGAGGTCTTCAACGTCGACTTCAAGGACAACCAGCTCCTCGTCTTCTTCATCGTGAAGCCGCAGACCGCCGTGCCGCTCAAGGGCAAGCTTTCCTTCGGCATCTACGACCCGACCTTCTATACGTCGATCGACTTCGCGAAGGATGAAGACCTCGCGACCGAGGGCGACGGCTTCGAGGCCTGCAAGCGGCAAGTCATTCGTCCGGATCCGGACGCAGTGACGGCGCAGAACCAGAACATGATGACGGAAGCCTTCTTCAACAATCCCGGCGGCTCGGACATGGGCAAGCTGTTTGCGACCCGCCTCGAGGTGTCGTGCTGAACGCCCGCCTCGGCAAGTACGCCGCCCTCGTCGCAGTTGCCGCTGCAATCGTGGCGCCGTCCGCTTTCGCGGGGTCGCCGCTCGGCATCGGCACCGCCGAGCCGTCGTTCCCGATGACCGGCATGTTCGGCGGATTTCTCGCCTGGGTGAACGAGCACCAGCAAGCCTTCTATCGCGCCCTGACCGAATCGCTGAAGGCGATGCGGGAAGACCCGAGCCGCCTTGCAACGCTCGTCGGACTTTCGTTCGCCTACGGCGTGTTCCATGCTGCCGGCCCGGGGCACGGCAAAGCCGTGATCTCTTCCTACATGATCGCCAACGAGACCGAGCTGAAGCGCGGCGTCGGCATCTCCTTCGTCTCTTCGGCGCTGCAGGCGCTGGTCGCGATCGCCGTCGTCGGGGTCGCCTATCTCGTCCTCAGGGGCACGGGAATCACGCTGACGAACGCGACCGACGCGATGGAGCTTGCAAGCTACGGGCTCATCATCGCCTTCGGTCTCTGGCTTCTCGTGCGCAAGCTGCGGTCGATTTTCACCGTCCAGCCGGCGAGCGCACCGCTGTTCGCCGGAACGCCTTCGGCTCCGGCATCCCGCACGACGACCGGTCTTCGTTTCGAAGCCGTCGCCGCCGAACACAGCCATTCGGGGCTTGCGCCGGGTGCCGTCTGCCCGGATTGCGGGATGAGCCATATCGCCGATCCGCGGCTCCTTTCTGCAAAGGAGTTCCGGCTGCGCGAGGCCTGGTCGGCGATCGTCGCCGTCGGCCTGCGGCCATGTTCCGGCGCTCTTTTGGTGATGACCTTCTCGATCCTGAACGGGCTCTATATCGGCGGGGTGCTCTCGGTCTTCGCCATGGCCCTCGGGACCGCGATCACCGTCTCCCTCCTCGCGACGCTTGCCGTCTCGGCCAAGACCTTTGCCGTCCGCCTCTCCGGCCCCGGATCGCCGGCAGCACGAAAGGTGACGAGCGCCATCGAGATCGGCGGCGCTCTTCTCGTCATCGTGATGGGGGTGGTGCTGCTTGCGGCGGCGCTTCAGTCCTGATCGCCGCGGTGGCGCTGATAGCGCGCGCGCAGCCAGAAAATCAGGAAGAAGGACAGAATCACCAGCGTGCCGAGAGCGGCGGCGAGCACCGGCGAGTAGCCGCCGACCCACAGCACGACCTTCGGCATGATCAGGAGCGCAAGGGCGATCCCGAGCAGGATGACGAAGGCGGCGATCGCCGAAGAGCGGGTTTCCTTGTCGCCCCCGGCCATCACGCCACCGCCCGTGCGAGTTCGGCGCGAATGTCTTCGAGCTTGCGCTTCTGCCGGCCTTCGGCATCGAAGTTGTCGGGGTGCAGCCAGGCTTCGAACGCCGCCTTCACCAGCGGCCAGTCGCCATCGATGATCGAGAACCAGGCGGTGTCGCGGTTCTTGCCCTTCGACAGCATGTGCTGGCGGAACACGCCCTCAAAGGTGAAGCCGTAGCGGCGCGCGGTCGTCTTGCTCGCCTCGTTCTCGTTGTGGCACTTCCACTCGTAGCGGCGATAGCCGAGATCCTCGAAGACGTGCTTCGCCATGAGGTAATGGGCCTCGGTCGCAAGCGGCGTGCGGCTCATCGCCGGACCGTGGGCGACGCCTCCCACCTCGACGACGCCGTTGGCCGGGTCGGCGCGCATATAGTTTGCCATGCCGACGATCTTGCCGGAGGCATTGTCCCGGAAGACGTGCGTGAGCCAGCCGCCCTTGGTGCGGACGCCGTCGAGCCAGCTCTCGAAATCGGCGATGCCGCCGAAGTCCGGCTGGGTGAAATAGGTGAGCAGCGGATTGATGCCCATCCCGCCGAGGCCGTCCCAGAGAGCCTGGAGGTGCTTGTCCTTGTCATAGGGCTCGACCGTCACAAAACGGCCCTCGAGCCTTACCGGCGCCGGCGCCGGACAGCCTTTGAATGTCGATAGATCGCGCATGCCTGCCTCACGGAATGTTCCGGCAAAGCAGTAGGCCAGCCGCCTGCCAAAGGCAACTGGCCATTGGGCAGCATCATGACCTCAGACGGTGGCGCCTGCGACCGTCGCCTCGATATGGTCGACCAGACCGTCGGCGAGGCCAAGCCGTCCGGCGAGCATGTCGAGATAGCCGCGTTCGGCCCGGCTGTCCGGATCGATCGCAAGCCGCGACGCCGTGAAGAGCTCCACTTTCTGGGCGTCGGTCTTTGCCGCCGCCACCAGCGCCTCGACATCCGTCGGCCGGGTGAGCTCCTCGGCGATGAAGGCCTCGGCCTCCGCGTTGAGGGCAGAGGAGTGGATCTTGTCCAGGATGCGGGCACGCTCGGCGTCATCGATATGGCCATCGGACTTGGCGGCCGCGATCATCGCCCGGACCAGCATCAGCGCAAACTCGTTCCCAGCGGCCGCCGCGTCGGGGCTGAACGGCGAATCGGACGGCGGGGGAAGAAGAACGGGCTCGGAGGTGGCAGGTGCCGTCTGCGGCGCCTTGCCGGCCTGGTAATTCTTGTAGGCCTGGTAGCCGAGGCCGGCGATCGCGGCGATGCCGCCGATGGTCGCGACATTGCCGGCGAGCTTGCGGCCGGTCTTGGTGCCGAGAACGGCGGCGAGGATCGCGCCGGTCGCGAGCGGATTGTCCTTGGCGAGCTGGGCGATACCGCCCGCTTTCTCCTTCACCGTCCCGGTGGTTCCGGGAACCTGTGAACCGAGGAACTGGTCCAGAAGCTTCTTCGCGTCGAACATCGCCATCTCCGTGTTGTGCACTCGTTCAACGCTACATAGGTAGCCGATCGCGACAATACAAAGACGGCGATGCCGACTGCCCGGTCAGCCCTTCAGGGCCGCCGCCTCGGAAGCGAGCCTGGTGATGCCTTCCCAGTCGCCGGCCGCGACCATTTCCTTCGGCGCCACCCACGAGCCGCCGACGCAGACGACGTTCGGTAGCGAGAGATAGTCGCGCGCGTTCTTGAGCGAAATTCCGCCGGTCGGGCAGAAGAGCGTGCCGGCGAGCGGCGACGACAGAGCCTTGAGGTAGGCGGCGCCACCGGCCTGCTCGGCGGGGAAGAACTTCAGCACCTGATAGCCTTCCTCGCGCAGCTGCATGACTTCGCTCGCGGTCGCCGCGCCGGGAAGCAGCGGGACCTCCGAGGCACGGGCGGCGTGGACGAGTTCGCGCGTCGTTCCGGGGCTGACGATGAACTGCGAGCCGGCCTTGACGGCCGCGTCGAAATGCACGGGATTGAGGATCGTCCCGGCGCCGACGACGGCACCTTCGACTTCGGCCGCGACGCGGCGCACGGCTTCCAGGGCGGCATCGGTTCGCATGGTGATCTCGATCGCCTTCAGTCCGCCGGCCACGAGCGCACGGGCGAGCGGCACGGCCGTCCCGGCATCCTCGACGATCAGCACCGGCACGACCGGCTGCAATTTCAGGGTCGAAAGAAGCTTTTCGGTTTTGGCGCCCATGGTCCGGCTCCCTTTCTTAAAACGATTGAAATTGACAGACGGATATAGCGACATGCCCGCATTGTCGAGACAAATGCGCACGCTCGCTCCGCCTCCGTTTGACGGATTTCAGACTTCCTGTACGGTAACCCCGCAGGGCGGCAAGCGGAATGGGTCCATGGCCAAGGAGATAGAGCGGAAGTTCCTCGTGGCAAACGACGATTGGCGGGCGCTCGCGACGTCTGCGACGCCGATGCGCCAGGCCTATGTCGTCCTGATGCACGACCGCTCCGTGCGCGTGCGGACGAAGAACGGCACCTCGGCCCAGCTGACGGTCAAGATCGGCCAGAATTCGCTGGTCCGCGACGAGTTCGAATACCCGATCGCGCTCGATGACGCCGAAGAAATGATCGCGCTCGCCGTCGGCAACGTCATCGAGAAGGTGCGCTACACCGTCGAGCATCACGGCTTCGTCTGGGAGATCGACGTCTACGAAGGTGCCTATCATGGGCTGGTGATCGCCGAGGTCGAACTGCGGGATGAAAGCGACACCCCGTCCCTGCCCCACTGGATCGGCCGGGAAGTGACGGGCGACCGGCGCTATTCCAATCAGGCACTGGCGACCGAGAAGCTGCAGCAGGACGCACTTTATGGCCTACCGAATTAGGCCGGACCGTCCCTTCACCGGGGAGCTGCGCAAAGCAGCGGCCGGGGAACTCGAGCGGGCAATCGCCCTCATCACGGAGCAGCCCGAGGGCCTGCACGAAGCCATCCATCAGGCCCGCCGGAAGCTGAAGCGCGTGCGCGCGCTCTACCGTCTGGTGGCAGAGGACGCGAAGGATTTCCAGAAGCACGAGAACGCGCGCCTGCGGGAAACCGCCCATGCCCTCTCGCTGGTGCGCGATGCGACCGCGCTGATCGAGACCGCGGCCTATCTCGAAGACCACGCGCTCAACGCCGAGGAGCGGGAGGCGCTCGCCCATGCCCGGACGGCCCTCACGGTGCGGAGGGACACCATGGCTGCCGACGAGGCTGACTTGCCGCAGAAGGCCAGCGCCGCCGTCGAGGCATGCCGGGAGGCGATCCATGCGCTCGACGAGCTTTCCTTCGACGACCGGCGGCAGGCGACGGCGAAGCGCATCGCCAGGGGATGGCGGAGCAATCTTGCACGCGCGAGGGAAGCCGTCGAGGCCTGCCGAACGGATGCCCACGAAGAAGTCTTCCACGAACTGCGCAAATGCGCCCAGGACTATTCCATGCACCTCGCGCTTCTCCGCGACCTCTGGCCTTCGGCCATGGTGGCGAAGCTCGCCGGGGCCAAGGCGCTGGTCACGGTCCTCGGTCACGAGCACGATCTGGCGCTTCTGGTCGCCCTCCTCGACCGCGAGCCTGACGTCCTGAACGGCGGTGCCGAACTCGCGCATCTGCTGGGTGCCGTGATCCGCCAGCAACAAGCGCTGCGGCGCGAGGCGCTGGAGATCGCCGAACACCTCTTCGCCGATCCGCCGAAGGCCGAAGCCCGCATCATCGAGACACTCTGGCTCGAGGCCGGCCGCTGAGCCGAGCCTCTCCTCCGGCTCATGGACTGGCCAAGTGCGCGGAGTTGTCCTAATCCTGCTGACAAAATCTGCCAGCATGGACACCGATGAGCCGTTCCGAACGCCTCCTGCAACTGCTTCAGGTTCTGCGCCAGCATCGCCGGCCGGTGAGCGGGCGCGTGCTTGCGGAAACGCTCGGCATATCGCTGCGCACGCTCTACCGCGACATCGCCTCGCTGCAGGCGCAGGGCGCCGACATCGACGGGGAAGCCGGCATCGGCTACATGCTGCGCCCCGGCTACATGCTGCCGCCCCTGATGTTCTCGCCGGAGGAGATCGAAGCGCTCGTGCTCGGCTTTCGCTGGGTGGCGAGCCGCGGCGACGGCGGACTTAACGACGCGGCGCACAATGCCCTTGCCAAGATAGAAGCCGTGCTGCCGGCCGATCTCCGGCAGCATCTCTCGACCTCCGGCCTGATGGTCGGCCCCGGCGGCAAGACGAACGACGGTATCGTCGACGTCGCTCAGATACGGCAGGCGATCCGCGCCGAGCACAAGCTGCGGATCGGCTATCGCGACGCCGACGGCAGTTCGACCGAGCGGGATATCTGGCCGATCGCACTCGGCTATTTCGACAGCCAGCGGATCATCGTCGCCTGGTGCGAGATGCGGGACGGCTTCCGCCACTTCCGCACGGACCGGCTGACTGCGCTGGAAAACGTCGCCGTGCGTTATCCGAGACGGAGGCTTCAGCTCGTCCGCGAGTGGCGGCAACTGCAGGGAATAAACCCGCCATCGTTCTGATGCTGACAAAAATTGGCAGCAACATCCCGTAGTATCCGGTCATTCCGAAACAAGAACCGGAGAAACAAAAATGACTGCACGAGCCTATGCCCTCCTCTATGTCGCCGACCCGATGAAAAGTGCCGAGTTCTACGGCCGCCTGCTCGGCAGGGCGCCCTTCGAGGCACACCCGACCTTCGTCAGCTTCGAAATCAACGACGGGCTGCTGCTTGGCCTCTGGTCGACATCGAGCGCCGACATCTCGGCGCCGACACCCGTCGGCGGCAGCGAGGTCGGCCTTGTCGTGGCGACACGCGCGGATGTCGACCGCCGCTTCCAGGAATGGAAGAGCGCCGGCGCGACGATCCTCAAGGAACCGGCGGACATGGTGTTCGGACGCACCTTCCTCGCCGCCGATCCGGACGGTCATCGCCTCAGGGTGTTCAATGAAAGTGACGCAGGCTGATGGCGTAATCGCCATTCGCCGAAACGAAAAACCCCCTCCGCGAGGAGGGGGTTCTGTCGTTTGTCGAACGTGGAGACGGCTCAGAACGCCGGGATGAGCGCGCCCTTGAACTCGTCGTTGATGAAGGCCTTGATGCTGTCGTCGTGGTAGGATTCGACCAGCGTCTTGACCCAGGGGGCATCCTTGTCGGCCGAGCGCACGGCGATGACGTTCGCATAAGGGGACTTGTCGCCCTCGATGGCGATGGCGTCCTTGCGCGGATTGAGGCCGGCTTCCATGGCGTAGTTGGTGTTGATGACAGCGGCATCAACGTCATCAAGCGAGCGCGGCAGCTGGGCAGCGTCGAGCTCGGCGAACTGGATGTTCTTCGGGTTTTCGGTCACGTCGGCCGGACCGACCTTCAGGCCCTTGGCAGCATCGACCTTGATCAGGCCCTTGGAAGCCAGAACGAGAAGCGCGCGACCGCCATTGGTCGGGTCGTTCGGGATGGCAACAGTTGCACCGTCCTCCAGTTCGTCGAGGCTCTTCACCTTCTTCGAATAGACGCCCATCGGGGTGGTGATGGTCGTACCGACGCTGACGATGTCGAAGCCGCGGTCGGCAATCTGGTTATCGAGATAGGGCTGGTGCTGGAACGAGTTCGCGTTGAGATCGCCGTCGGCTAGCGCCTGGTTCGGCACGACATAGTCGGAGAACTCGACGATATCGATGTTCAGACCCTTCTTCGCCGCGATCTCCTTGACCTTTTCCATGATCTGGGCGTGCTCGCCGGCGGTCACGCCGACCTTGATGTCTTCAGCCAGCGTAGGGCCGGCGGCAAACAGGGCTGCGACAGCTGCAGCGATGATCAGTTTCTTCATTGTCTTTTCTCCTTGGGTTTCCTGAAAGGGAGGGTTTCAATTGTTTCGGCTACGCTTGTCGAAGCGCCGGGCGAGCGCATCCCCGGCGCTCTGCACGGCCTGGACAAGCAGGATGAGCACGACGACGACGGCGAGCATCACCTCAGGCATGAAGCGCTGGTAGCCGTAACGGATGCCGAGATCGCCGAGCCCGCCGCCACCGACCGCGCCGACCATGGCAGAATAGCCGATGAGACTGACGACGGTCAGCGTCAGCGCGAGCGTGATTCCCGGTTTGGCCTCGGCGAGCAGCACCTTGGCGACGATCTGGAAAGGCGTCGCGCCCATCGCACGCGCCGCCTCGATGAGACCCTTGTCGACCTCGCGGATCGCCGCCTCGATCAGGCGGGCAATGAACGGGATGGTCGAGATCGTGAGCGGGACGATCGCGGCGATCGTGCCGATCGAGGTGCCCGTGATGAGGCGCGTCAATGGAATGATCGCGACCACCAGGATGATGAAGGGCGTCGAGCGCAGGGCATTGACGACCAGTCCAACGATGCGGTTGGTGAGCGGCGCCTCGAAGAGTTCTCCCCTTCCGCTGGTCGCGAGAAAGATCCCCATCGGCAAGCCGACGAGCGTGCCGATGACGCCGGCGGCGGCGACCATCTGCAATGTCTGCAACAATGCCTTGACGAGAAGGCCGGCGAGCATGTCAGGCGCCATATCCGAGCACCTCCGTGGTGAGACCGGTTTCACGGTAGAAGCGCCCTGCCCGCTCCAGCGTTGCAGCGTCGGCAGGATAGGAAACGACGAGCGAGCCGAACGGCTCGCCGGCAATCTCGTCGATCGCACCGGCAAGAATATTGAGGTCGGCGCCGATCTCGGCGGCGAGCCGCGCGGTCAGCGGCTGGAAGGCCGTCTCCCCGAAGAAGATCAGCCGCACGAAGGCCCGGTCGCCCGGGGTCGGCGCGCTGGCGAGGTCGCTGCTGATCCACTCCGGCAGTTTCACGCCGACCGCTGCCGAGAGCAGTGCCCTCGTGGTCTCGTGCTGCGGGCGGGTGAAGACGTCGAAGGTCCGTCCCTGCTCGACGATGAGGCCCCGATCGATCACCGCGACGTCGGAGGCAATGGTCTTCACGACCTCCATTTCATGGGTGATCAGCAGAACGGTAAGTCCGAGCTCGCGGTTGATCCGCTTCAGGAGATCGAGGATGGATTGCGTGGTCTCGGGATCGAGCGCCGACGTCGCCTCATCCGACAGCAGCAGCTTCGGCTCGGTGGCAAGCGCGCGGGCAATGCCGACGCGCTGCTTCTGCCCGCCGGAGAGTTCAGCCGGATAACGCCCTGCCTTGTCGGAGAGCCCGACCAGGTCCATCAGCGGCTTGACCCGCGCATCGATCGTCTTGCGGTCAACGCCGGCAATCTCCAGCGGCAAGGCGATATTGTCCTGCACCGTGCGCGAGGACAGCAGGTTGAAATGCTGGAAAATCATGCCGACTTCACGGCGCAGCGCGCGAAGCGCAGCGTCATCCAGTGCGCCGACGTCGACGCCGTCGACCAGGACCCTGCCGGATGAGGGAGTCTCCAGGCCGTTGACCAGTCGTATGAGGGTCGACTTGCCGGCCCCCGAGCGGCCGATAATGCCGGTGATTGAACCTTTCGGCACAATGTAGTCGACGCCTGCCAGCGCTGTGAAGGCGGGCTGGCCGTTGGTGCCGCCAAAATGTTTGGTCACGCCCTCGAAGGCGACCATCGGATTCTGCACAGGCGGGGAATTGTCAACAGACGCGGTCATCGGGAGCCTCCCGTTGAAGCGTCGCGCGGATTTGGTCGGTTCGTCATGGAAGTCTCTTCGGTGATCACCGCGGACAGCGGCAAAGATGGCAGGAGCCGGATCGTCTATCGCAACATACACATTTGGACGGTTCGGCGCCGCTCTAGCATCTCTGGTTTCACCTTTTCAAACCCCCCGGGCGCAGATCAGCCATGCGCCGCAGAAATCTGATCCGCTTATGCCACTCGCCACCCCACAAGAATAGAGATGTTTTTCCGCGGCGTGCATCATCAGGCAGAAAATTCGTCCAAACTGGAACCGGTGTGCCACGCACGGAGCTGGCCCTTGGGTGCGGTGCCGCTCCTTCTTCTCTGCCTCAACGTCGCGATGGACTGACGGAGAAGAGCCGGGTGCTTGCCCGCCGGACGGCCGCAGCATCCGCCGAGACCGGCTGAACGCGGCTCCGGGCACTTGACCATCGGCGTGCCGGGCGGCAACCCGACACGCCCGATCGCTTACTTGACTACGGTGATGAAGCTTTCCTTCGAGCGGCGGACCTTCTTGAGGTTCACCAGCCAATCGCTTTCCGCCTCACGGTAGCCGAGCGGCATGATGGTCACCGAACGAAGGCCGCGCTCGCGCAGGCCAAGGAGTTCGTCGAGCTTGTCCGCCTCGAATCCTTCCATCGGCGTCGCATCGACGCCCTCGAATGCGGCGGCGGTCAGGGCAAGGCCGAATCCGATATAGGCCTGCCGGGCGGCATGCTGGAAATTCACGTCCGGATCGCGCGGCACATAGGTGCTGAGCAGCATCTGCCGGTAGTTCTCCCAGCCTTCGTTGGTGAAGCCGCGCTCCTTGTTCACCAGGTCGAACATCATGTTGATGCGGTCGGTCGTGTAGTTGTCCCAGGCCGCGAACACGAGCAGGTGCGAGCCGTCGGTGACCTGCGCCTGGTTCCGGGCCACCTCGCGAATGCGCGCGCGCACCTCCGGATTGGTGACCAAGATCACTTCATAGGGCTGCAGGCCGCTGGACGTCGGTGCCAGCCGTGCCGCTTCGAGTATCCGCTCGACCTTGTCGTCGGGGACGACCCTCGTCGAGTCCATCTTCTTGGTCGCGTAACGCCAGTTGAGCTTGTCGAGGAGCATGAGAGTACCTTTCTGGTCTGGTGGTTTCCGAGGCGCCATTCTGGAAAGGCACTTTCTGAAACCAAGTAACTAAACGTAACCAGACCTAAATATGTAACTCTGCACGAGACACAAGAAGGCACATGAGTTATACCAAGTCACATGGAGGTAAGTGTGATGTGCTCGAGCTTTGACCCAGCCAAGTGTCCGACCGTCAGCGAAATGCTGTCACGGCTCGGCGACAAGTGGACTGTTCTCATCATCATGGTGCTCAGAAACGGACCGCAACGCTTCAGCGACATCAAGCGAACGGTCGTCGGCGTATCGCAACGCATGCTGACGCTGACGCTGCGCGCGCTCGAGCGCGACGGCATGGTGCGTCGAACCGTCTATGCGACAGTGCCGCCACGCGTCGAATACGAATTGACCGAACTCGGCCAATCCTTTTCCGAGCCGATCCAGGCGTTCGGCGGCTGGGTTTTCGAGAACTACACCCAGATCCGCGCCGCCCGCGCCGTATTCGATGCCCGCAGCGAGGCGGAACGCGGCAACGACAAGCTGATCAAGATCGGCTGAACGGAGTTCGTCGCCCGGCCTTGAAGCTGCCCTTTGGAAACAGCGAGGCAAGCGCAGCGCCCTTAGGGAGTGCCCGAATTCCTTAGCGTGACGCCGGGTGCTTCCCGGCAACACCGCCCACGAAGCGCACGAGGGCCGAGCGAATAACGTGTTCGGTCTCCGGCGCTCCGAGGATCGCCGCGATTTCGTCCTCCGACTTGCCGAGCAACGGCACGCGCAGGAAGGCCTCGGGCCTGAGATCGGTCCCGATCGTCTTCAGCACTTCAGTCAGCGCTTCGAGTGCGAAATCGCCCCGATGCGAGGCATGCACAAGCATGACGGGCTTGCCGGGAATTTCGAAGCGCGACACCAGCCAGTCAAGGGCGTTCTTCAGGCCGCCCGGAATTCCGTGGGCATATTCCGGCGCACTGACGATCAGGCCGTCCGCCGTCGCAATCTCTCGCGCAAAGGCCAGCACCGGCTCCGGCGTGAGATCGCCTTCGAGGTCGGGATTGAAGATCGGCAGTCGGTCGATCAGGCCGGAGATTTCGACCTCCACGCCGTGCGGGACAAGACGCCGGATCGCCTCGAGCAGAGCGCGGTTGGTGGAGCGTGCCCGCAAGGAGCCGCAGAGCGCGTAGAGGCGTTTGGCCGGGACCGACATGATGGCGTGCCTTTCGGGAGAATCAGAGCGTCATCATGTCATGTCGGTCGGCCGTGTCACCCCGCCTTGAAGTTGCCCTTCGGAAACTGCGAGGCGAGCGCGCTGTACCATCTGCCGCTCTTCTTGATGATGCGTTCCTGCGTCTCGTAGTCGACGTAGACGAGGCCGAAACGCATGCGGTAGCCCTCCGCCCATTCGAAATTGTCCATCAGGCTCCAGGCGAAATAGCCGCGCATCGGAAAACCTTCGCGAATCAGATCGGCGACCACGCCGAGGTGCTCGGCGTAGTAGTCGAGGCGCGGCTGGTCGTCGACCTCGCCGTTCTCCACCTCCGTGTTGTAGCAGGCGCCGTTTTCCGTGATGTAGCAGGCGGGCAGGTCGTACCGATCGTAGAGCGTCTCCACCAACGACTTGAGCGCCGGCGCGCAGACCTCCCAGCCAATGTCGGTCTTGACCTTGGAGACCGGCGGCGCATCCACGGTCGCGGGGAATTCCGCTCCCGACGTCGGATCGTCGGCGACCCGCATCGGCGTGTAATAGTTGAGGCCCCACCAGTCGAGCTTCTGGCTGATGACCTCCATGTCGCCGTCCTTGATGTCCGGCATGCGCTCGCCAAGCGCCGAGAGGAAGTCGGCCGGATATTCGCCCTTGAACACCGGACCGAAGAAGACGCCGTTATGGAACTGGAAGGCCCGTTCGGCCGCCGCACAGTCGGCCTCGCTTTCTGATCCCGGGATTATCTCATGGGCGTTGAGCACAAGCCCGACCGGCACCTGCGGCGCCGCCTGGCGGATGGCATCGACGCCGAGACCGTGGGCGAGATTGGTGTAATGGAGCGCGTGGAGCGCTGCATCCATGTTGCGCTCCCCCGGCGCATGCACGCCGTAGAGGTGGGAGAGCCAGACCGAGCACCACGGCTCGTTGAAGGTCGCGACCGCATCGAGCCGGTCGCCGAGCCGCGCCATCACCACCTTGGCATAGCGCTGGAAGGCGTAAGTCGTGGAGCGCGCGGTCCAGCCGCCGTCGCCCATCAGGGCCAGCGGCAGGTCCCAGTGGTAGAGCGTGGCGAACGCCTTGATGCCGCGGTCCTTCAGTCCGTCGATCAGCTTGTCGTAGAAATCGAGACCCTTCTCGTTGATCCGGCCCGTACCCTCGGGGATGATCCGCGGCCAGGCGATCGAGAAGCGGTACGCCGAGACACCCATCTCCTTGATGAGGTCGAGGTCCTGTTCCCAGCGGTGATAATGGTCGCAGGCGACATCGCCGTTCTGCCGGCCAAACACCCGCCCCGGCATGTTGGAAAACGCATCCCAGATCGACGGCTTTCGGCCGTCGGCCTTGGAGGCGCCTTCGATCTGGAACGAGGCGGTAGCAACGCCGAAAACGAAATCGCCGGGGAACCGCTCGGCAAGCCTCTTCGGATCGATCATGGAAAACACCCCGCCGTTTGGATCGCAACACGCGCGGCCGGAAGGGCTGGCGCACCGGCCCGCGCGAAACATCGAAAGCGGTTTAGACCAATCCGCAACAGGGAAAAAGGCCGACGGATGAAAAAACTGCAACGTTGCAGTTAAACGACACTCTCCCCTCGAGGGGAGGGTCGGACCACAGGTCCGGGGTGGGGTGAAGACATCGACGGAGGTCACCCCACCTGCGCGCTCCGCACGACCTCCCTCGCAAGGGGGAGGGGCGAACAGTCACACCTTCACCCAGGACCCGTTCTGCTTCGACGAGGCGATGCAGGCCTCGACGAAAGCGACGCCCTTCACCCCGTCGTCGATCGTCGGATAGACGACGGCGGGATCGACGGCCGTGCCGGAGCGGGCAACCCTGATGGCGGCAGCGGCCTCCGAGTAGATCGTCGCGAAGGCTTCGAGGTAGCCTTCCGGGTGACCGCTCGGAATGCGGGTGACGCGCGCGGCTGCCGAACCGGCGCCAGCGCCCGCGCGGGTAATGAGCTGCTTCGGCTCGCCGAGCCGGGTGAACCAGAGATAGTTCGGATCGGCCTGCGTCCATTCGATGCCGCCGCGGCTGCCGTAGACGCGCAGTTTCAGCCCGTTTTCCTGGCCGGTCGCCACCTGGCTGCACCAGAGCATACCCTTCGCGGGCATTTCTCCCCCCTTGGCCTTGAAGCGCAGCATCACGTGGGCGTTGTCATCGAGCTTGCGCCCGGAAACGAAGGTGTGGACGTCGGCGGCCAGTTCATCGAGCTCCAGCCCCGAGACGAAGCAGCCGAGATTGTAGGCGTGCGTGCCGATGTCGCCGGTGGAACCGCCCGCCCCCGACTGCTTCGGGTCGGTGCGCCACGCCGCCTGCTTCTGGCCGGTCTGCTCGATCGGCTCGGCCAGCCAGTCCTGCGGATACTCCATCTGCACGACGCGGATTTCGCCGAGTTCGCCATTGAGTGCGAGTTCCCGCGCGTGGCGAACCATGGGATAGCCGGTGTAGTTGTGCGTGAGGATAAAGAGCGCGCTGCTCTTGTCCGCCACCGCCTTCAGCTTCTTCGCATCCTCCAGGTTGGAGGTGAGCGGCTTGTCGCAGATGACGTGGATGCCACGTTCGAGAAAAGCCCTGGCGGCCGGATAGTGCACGTGGTTCGGGGTGACGATCGACACGGCCTCGATGCCGTCCGGCCTTGCGGCCTCCTCTTCCGCCATCTCCTCGAAGGAACCGTAGCAGCGCGCCGGATCGAGACCGAGTTCGCGGCCGGAGGCCAAAGATTTCTCCGCCGTCGAAGAGAGCGCGCCGGCGACGAGATCGAAATGATCGTCGAGACGGGCGGCCATCCGGTGGACGCCGCCGATGAAGGCGCCCTGCCCACCGCCGACCATGCCGAGCCTGATCTTCTCAGCCCGCATTCCCTCGTCCTTGCCTTCGATTGCCATGGTGTTGTTCTCCTAAAAATGAGTGAAAGCCCCCTCTGGCTGCCGCCATCTCCCCCACAAGGGGGGAGAGCGATCGCCGCCAGGGTCCCGCTCGTAGTGGTAAGGTCACCGTAGAGCTCAAACGTTGGCGGCAAAGCCCCTCCCCCTTGTGGGGAGGGGTTGGGGAGGGGAATAAGCGTCTGTTACAGCCCCAGCATCCGGCGGTTGGCCGCCTCGTCGGTGCCGCCGGAGGCGAAGTCGTCGAAGGCCTTCTCCGTCACGCGGATGATATGATGCTTGACGAATTCTGCGCCTTCACGCGTACCGTCTTCCGGATGCTTCAGCGCGCATTCCCATTCGACAACGGCCCAGCCGTCGAAATCGTTCGCCGCCATCTTCGAGAAGATCGCACCGAAATCGACCTGGCCGTCGCCGAGCGAACGGAAGCGACCGGCCCGCTCGACCCAGCCCTGATAGCCGCCATAAACGCCCTGCCGGCCGGTCGGATTGAACTCCGCGTCCTTGACGTGGAACATCTTGATCCGGTCCTTGTAGATGTCGATGTTGTCCAAGTAATCGAGGCACTGCAGCACATAGTGTGACGGGTCGTAGAGCATGTTGGCGCGCTTGTGATTCGTCACCCGTTCGAGGAACATCTCGAAGGTCACGCCGTCATGCAGGTCTTCGCCCGGATGGATTTCGTAGCAGACGTCGACGCCCTGCTCCTCGGCATAGTCGAGGATCGGCAGCCAGCGCTTGGCGAGTTCGTCGAACGCGGTCTCGATGAGCCCGGCCGGCCGCTGCGGCCACGGATAGATGAACGGCCAGGCGAGAGCGCCGGAAAAGGTGGCGTGCGCCTTGATGCCGAGATTGCGGGAGGCCTTCAGCGCGTACTTGACCTGCTGCACGGCCCATTCCTGCCGCGCCTTCGGATTGCCGCGCACTTCCGGCGCCGCGAACCCGTCGAAGGCCTCGTCATAGGCCGGATGCACGGCGACAAGCTGACCCTGCAGATGGGTGGAAAGCTCGGTCACCTCGACGCCGTTCTGCCGCGCGACACCGGCAAACTCGTCGCAATAGTCCTTCGATTCGGCGGCTTTTTTCAGATCGATCAATTGTCCCGCCCAGGTCGGAACCTGCACGCCGGCATAGCCCTTCTCGGCGGCCCATTTCGTGATTCCGTCCCAGGAATTGAAAGGCGCCGCATCGCCGGCGAACTGCCCGAGAAAGATGCCGGGGCCCTTGATCGTCTTCATGAATACTCCTCCACATCTGCAACGTTGCCGTTAACAATTACAGCATTATACGCCGGAGACAACCGGCTAGATTTCGCGATTGGCCCGCCCGGAATGTCCGGGCAGGCGCGGTCTCTTGTGCACGCGCTCAGAACGGAGAGTCCGGGAAGTAGTACTGTTCGGCGTTCTCCTTCGTCACCAGCGTCGCGTCCAGCGTATAGGTGCCGTGGACGGGAACCTGGTCGTAGATGGCGGCCGCCGTCAGCTCCATCGCGGTGCCGACCATCGCCGGCGGATAGAGCACGTCGACCGGGATCATCTTGTCGCCGTCCATGACCTTCTTGATCATGTCCTTCGAACCGGCGCCGGCGACGATGTACTGGATATCGGTGCGCTTGGCCTGCTCGATCGCCTGCAGTACGCCGACGGCCATGTCGTCGTCCTGGCACCAGACGACATCGATCTTCGGATATTTGGTCAGGTAGTCCTGCATGACCTTGAAGGCGTCGTCGCGGTTCCAGTTGCCGAACTGGCGGTCGAGGATCTTCACGTTGGAGCCCTTGATGCCTTCGTCGAAACCGTCCTGGCGCTGCTGATCGATCGGGATCGGCAGGCCGCGGATGACGACGACTTCTGCGTCGGGCGTGTTCTTGGCGATGTACTCGCCGGCGACGCGGCCGAGCGCCGGGTTATTGCCGGCGACGTAGAGATCGCGGACGGTGGCGTCGTTGACCGACGGCGCGCGGTCGACGATCGACACGAATGTGCCTTTGCCCTTCACTTCCTTGATCGCATTGACGAGCGGATCCGGATCAGTCGGCAGGATCACCAGCGCGTCGATCCCCTGCGTTTCGAGGTCCTGCAAGGCATTCGCTTGGCTCGCCGGGTCGGGCGAGGTCTTGACGATGACGTTGAGGCCGGGGTGCTCCTTCATGAGAAGCTCGGCCACACGGTTCGCGTGGTAAACGACGCCCGCCGTCCAGCCGTGGTCGGCCGCCGGAATGGAAACGCCGATCGTCTTTGCATCCTGGGCGTGGGCGGCGCCGAAGATCGCCGTCATGGCGACGGCAAGGCCCAAGAGTCTCTTGTGCATGTCTTTCCTCCCGATAGTCACTGGGGTGTCGGTTTGCGAGCGGGCCACCCCGTTCAGCCCGGCCCTTTCACGGTCTGCGCGTCAGCGAGCGCTGGACGAGCATCGCGATGATGATGATCGCGCCCTGGATGGCCCCGATCAGGTATTCGCTGATGAAGTTGGAGAGCAGCATGATGTTGCCCACCAGTTCGAGGATGAAGGCGCCGCAGATGGTGCCCCAGACACGTCCGACGCCGCCCTTCAGCGCCGTGCCGCCGATGACGACGGCGGTGATCGCCTGGAGTTCCCACAGAATGCCGGTGGTCGCCGACGTCGAGCCGAGGCGAGGCACGTAAAGCAGCACCGCGATCGCCACGCAGATCCCCTGGATCACGAAGGCGAGCGTGCGCACCCTGTCGACGCCGATACCGGAATAGCGCGCCACCTCGCGGTTCGAGCCGACGGCCACGACGTGCCGGCCGTAGCGCGTACGATAGAGGATGAAGGCGGCGATCGCCGTCACCGCCAGAATGACGAGGATCGGAACCGGCACCCCGAGGATCGAGCCGAAATAGGCCGGCCGGTAGATTTCCTGGATCTCCGGCGAACGCAGCGTGATCGCGCCTCCCTGCGAAAGCCAGGTGGTGAGGCCGCGATAGATGCCCATGGTGCCGAGGGTGGCTATGAAAGGCTCGATGCGGCCGACCGTGGTTATGAGGCCGTTCGCCAGTCCGCAGAGCGCTCCTATGACGACGGCGAGCGCCACGGCGGCGGCGAGCAGCAGCGACGGATCGGCAATCGCCCCGGAATTCAGGAAGAGGATCATCAGGCTCGCCACGAAGGCGACCATTGAGCCAACCGAAAGGTCGAGGTCACCAGACGAGATCACGAAGGTCGCTCCGACCGCGATGATCGCGATGAAGGCGCTGCGCGTCGCGACATTCGCGAGGTTGTTGATGCCGATGAAGTTCGGATTGACCAGTGCACCGACGACCAGCAGCAGAGCCAGCGCCGCAAACGGCGCGACCGCCCTCAGATCGAGGCTCTTGCGTCCCTTGCGGACGGAGGCGGCTGCTCCGCCCTGTTCACTCGTCGACATCGTCACCCTCGTCCTCCCCGCCGGCGCATCCCGCAGCCGGCATCCTCTCTTGTCCGATCCCGGTCAGCCCGCCAGTTTCCGTTTCAGTCCGGCGGCGTAGCGCATGATCACCTGTTCGGAGACCTCCTCGCCTTCCAGCATTCCGACGATCCGCCCCTCACGCATCACCGCGACGCGGGTGCAGAGCCCGATCACCTCCTGCATTCCCGAGGAGACGACGATGATCGAGCGCCCCTCACGGGCAAGCGCGGCGATGAAATGGTAGATCTGCTGCTTGGTGCCGACGTCGATGCCTCGCGTCGGCTCGTCGATGATGACGACGTCCGGCTCGGTCTCCATGATCTTGGCGAGAAGCAGCTTCTGCTGGTTGCCGCCAGACATCCGCCCGACCATGATGTGATCGTCGCGCACGCGGATATCGAAGCGGCGCCGCGCACGCGCGAGTGCGTCGGCCTCGCTCGACGGGTCGAGATAGCCATGCCGGACATGCCGGTCGAGCGACTGCAGCGTGAGATTGGTCGCCATGCCCTCGCCGAGCAGCAAGCCGCGGCCCTTGCGGTCCTTGGTCATGTAGGCGAGGCCGTTCGCCTTCGCCGACAGGAAATCGCCGGAGCCGATTGCATGCCCCTTGAGTACCACCTCGCCGGACAGGCGCGGCCTGAGGCCCGCGACCGCCTCCATGAGTTCGGTGCGGCCGGACCCGATCAGCCCGGAAAAGCCGAGCACCTCGCCCTTGCGCAGGTCGAAACTCGCGTCCGTCACATATCCGGTGCTCAGCGAACGCACCGAGAGCGTGACCTCCTCGTCCACATCCGGCTCATGCCTGGCGGGATAGAGGCTCGCGAGCTCGCGCCCGACCATCAGCTGCGCCATCGACTCGGCATCAAGCAGCGCGGTCGGCGCCGTCTTGATCCACTGGCCATCGCGCAGCACCGTCACCCGGTCGGTCAGTTCGATGACCTCGTCCAGTTTGTGGGAAATGAAGACGAAACTCGTGCCCTTGGCGCGGAGCTTGCGCACCTGATCGAAGAGGATGTCCGTCTCGTCGCGTGACAGCACAGCCGTCGGCTCGTCCATGAAGACGACCCGCGCATCACGGCTGATCGCCTTGGCAATCTCCACCATCTGCTTGTCGGCGACCGAGAGCGACGAGATCGTCGCATCCTCGTCGATCGACGAGCCGAGGATATCGAGAACGCGCCGCGTCTCCTCGCGCATGAACCGGCGGTCGAGTATGCCGAATCGGGCCACCTCGCGGCCGAGGAAGAGGCTCTCCGTCACCGTGAGGTGCTCGGCGAGATTGAATTCCTGGTGGATGAGCACGATGCCGAGCGCTTCGGCCCGGCCGTTCGAAGGAAGGGTGACCGGCTGCCTGTCGAGAAGGATCTGCCCGGAACTCGCCTGCTCGAACCCGGTGAGGATTTTCGCAAGCGTCGACTTGCCCGCCCCGTTTTCGCCGATCAGCGCATGGACCTCGCCCGGAAGCACGTCGAAATCAACGCTGAAGAGCACCTGCACCTCGCCGAAGATCTTAGAGATGCGTTCGGCGGCAAGCACCGGCACGACAACGCCGCCCTCATGGCTGTTCATGCTGTCCTCCCTGCGGCTCCTCAACCGCTTATGCTGCTTTCTGTAAACCTTTACACTCGACATGTAAAGGTTTACATCTTTCGAAATGTGGGGATGACCACCACCGGGCCGGCTTTCGCCGCCATGGCGCCGGGGATAATGTCGCGAGCGATTCCGGAAGGATAAGGGGGCTCCGCCCGTGTCGAACATCACGCCCGCAACGATCGAGGACGTCGCGCGTCTCGCCGAGGTTTCGATCGCGACCGTCAGCCGGGCGATCCACACGCCGGAGAAGGTCGCGAAATCTACGCGCCAGCGGGTCAACCAGGCGATCGCGATCACCGGCTACACGACGAACGCCATGGCCCGCTCGCTGCGCATGGGCCGCTCCAACATGATCCTGGTGCTGGCCCCGGACATCGGCGACCCGAACTTTTCGAGCATTCTGGTGGGGCTCGAGAACGAGGCGCGCGCCCATGGCTACGGCGTGCTGATCGGCCATACCCAGAACGACCCGGAACGCGGGCTCGAATACCTGAAATTCCTGAGTTCCGGACAGGCCGCCGGCCTCGTGCTCTTCACCGGCCACGAACCATTCGGCCATCAGGCGCTCGGCCAGCGGCTGCCTCCGACCGTCGCCGTGTTCGAGCCGGTCTTCGGCGCGCGGACCTCGTATGTGGGTGTGGATGACGTGGCCGGTGCCCGCAAGGCCGCCGAATACCTGCTTTCGGCCGGCCATCGCTCGATCGCCTTCATCGGCGATTCGAAAACGCGCCTCGGCCAGGCACGCCGCCGCGAGGGCTACGACGTCGCGCTCAATGCGGCCCGCATTCCGGCCGACAAGCGGATCATCGTCGAGGGCGACGGCACGACGGAGAGCGGTCGCCTCGGCCTCGAACAGCTCTTCATGCGCGACACGCTGCCGACCGCCTTCATGTGCGTCAACGACGCGACCGCGGTCGGCGTGATGAACGGGCTCGCCGCCCGCGGCTACGACCTGCCGCGCGACTTCTCCGTCATCGGCTTCGACGACGTGCCGCAAGCGACCTACCTGAACCCGGCACTCACCACGATCCGCCAGCCGCGCACGGCAATCGGCCGACAGGCGATGGCGCTCCTTCTCGAAACGCTCGCCACGCCGCTTTCCGAACCGAAGGAAATCCTGATCATGCCGGACCTCGTCGTCCGCGGGTCGGTGACGGCGCCTGCGAGGCGGTGAGGCCAGAAGCCGTCCGCATGAAGATGGACCTTGGACGATCCATGTTCCTGTGCCAGTGCTTGCGCCGTCGTGGTTTTACCGGCGCCGGGTGGGCCGGCCAGGATGAGTATTTCGCCTGCGTGATTCATGAAGGTATTCTGGCATTCCCACGGAAGGGCCGACAGCGCCCCCGCGATTTGCCCGCGCGCCGTCACCTGTCGTATAGACTGTCTGTTCGCCCCGAGCGCAGCATTGTCCCTGAGAGAAACGGAACGGAGATCGAGTTTGAGTGTCGCTTTCGTCAAGGAAGAGAGTGCCGAGGCGGCCTCCGAAACCCTTTTGCCCGACCGGCCGATATCGCCGCATCCGAACCTCGTGACGGAGGCAGGCCTGAAGGCGCTGGAAGCACAGTTGCAACAGGCCCGCGAGGCCTATGAGGTGGCCAACGCGATCGAAGACGTGAACGAACGCCGCCGGCAGTCGGCGAGCCCCTTGCGGGATCTTCGCTATTTTTCCGAGCGGGTGCGCACCGCCCAGCTCGTTCCGCCGCCCGCCTCGACTGAGACGGTCGCCTTCGGAAGCCGCGTCACCTTCGAGCGCGACGACGGCCGCGTACAGACCTACCGTATCGCCGGCGAGGACGAGGCCGACCCGAAGGCCGGATCGATTTCCTACGTCTCTCCGGTCGCGGCGCTGCTTCTCGGCAAGGCTGTCGGAGACGTCGTCACCGTCAACGGCCAGGAGCTGGAGATCACGGCGATCGGATGAAGACGTTGGCGCTGGCCCGGGGCGAGCCGACGCCCCCGTCATGCTCGGGCTTGACCCGAGCATCCACTGGCGCCTGCGCGGCATGCGACTTTCTGAAAGAACGAACCGTCAGCGAGGACAGCCGAATACTCGCGGCACGTCCCGTCCTGCAGCCACCATTGATGGATGCTCGGGGCAAGCCCGAGCATGACGTTCGTTGACGAAGGCCGGGGCGCATACACGCCCCGCCCCTCCTTTCGCTCTGGTCTCCCGCCTCAGACGTAGCGGTTGACGACGTTTTCCAGATATTCCTGACGGCCGGACTTCGGCTCGGGATTGATGTTTTCCCGCTCCACCATGCCGGCGATCTCGTCGAGGGAATATTCGCCGCGCAGCATCTTCTGCGCTTCCGGGCTTTCCCACTTGGCGTAGCGCTCCGCGAGCGGCTTCGACAGTGCCCGGTCCTCGATCATCTTCGCCGCCGCCTTCACGCCGCGGGCGCAGCAGTCCATGCCGCCGATATGGCCGATCAGCAGGTCCTGCGGATCGAGCGACTGGCGTCGCAGCTTGGCGTCGAAGTTCGTGCCGCCGGTCTTGAAGCCGCCGCCCGCGAGGATGTGGTAATAGGCGAGCGCCATTTCCGGGACGTTGTTCGGGAACTGGTCGGTATCCCAGCCGGACTGGTAGTCGTTGCGGTTCATGTCGATCGAACCGAAGATGCCGAAGGCGTTCGCCATGGCGATCTCGTGCTCGAAGGAGTGGCCGGCGAGGATCGCGTGGCCCTGCTCGATGTTGACCTTCACCTCGTTTTCCAGTCCGTTCTTCTGCAGGAAGGCATAGACGGTGGCGACATCGTAATCATACTGGTGCTTGGTCGGCTCCTGCGGCTTCGGCTCGATCAGGATCGTGCCCTTGAAGCCGGTCTTGTACTTGTACTCGACGACGAGGTTGAGGAAGCGGCCGAGCTGGTTCAGCTCGCGCTTCAGGTCGGTATTGAGCAGCGTCTCGTAACCTTCGCGCCCGCCCCAGAGCACGTAGTTCTCACCGCCGAGCCTCCGGGTCGCATCCATGCAGGTCTTCACGGTCGCCGCCGAGAAGGCGAAGACGTCCGGATCGGGATTGGTGGCGGCACCCGACATGAAACGACGGTTGGAGAAGAGGTTCGCCGTGCCCCAGAGCAGCTTGACGCCGGTCTCGGCCTGCTTCTTCTCGAAATAGTCGACGATCTCGTTGAGATTGCGAGTGTTTTCCGCGAAGTTCGTGCCTTCCGGCCGGACGTCCGCGTCATGGAAGCAGTAGTAGGGCACGCCGAGGAGCTGGAAGAATTCGAAGGCGACATCCGCCTTGAGCTTCGCCGCGTCCATCGTGTCGGAGAACCACGGACGCTCGAAGGTCTGCCCGCCGAAGGGATCGCCGCCCGGCCAGGTGAAGGTGTGCCAGTAGGCGATCGCGAAGCGCAGATGGTCCTCCATCCGCTTACCGGCGACGATCTCGTCGGGATTGTAGTGGCGGAAGGCGAGCGGATTGGTGCTCTCCGGGCCTTCGTATTTCACCTTGGCGATATCGCCGAAAAAGCCTGTGCTCATGAGTAGTCCTCCTTTGTGCGTGTTCGAATGCCGTGAAAGTCGCGTTTCTGGCTCCCCCTCACCCTGCCCTCTCCCCGCTGGGGAGAGGAGGGTCCCGGCGCTTGCCGCAGATCTCTTCTCCCCAGCGGGGAGAAGGTGCCGGCAGGCGGATGAGGGGGCGCCCCTGTCAATGAGCCAGCGATTTGATCGCCGGATAGAGCGCCCGGTAGCGCCGGTAGGCGTCCTCGTAGGCACCCGCCAGACCGGAGACCGGTTCGATTATTTCGGCCGTCTTCGGCGCCGTGCAGACGGCAAGCGGGTCGGCCTTTGTCGCTGCAATGAGGCCGAGGCGGGCGGCGCCGAAAGCCGCACCGAAGTCGCCCTCGGCCGGAACGTCGACCGGAATGCCGAGCGCCGTCGCGATCGAGGCAAGCCAGTAGCGCGAGCGCGAGCCGCCGCCGATCGCCGTCACCCGTCCGATCGTCGTTCCGGCCGATTTCAGCGCCTCGAGATTGTCGCGGATCGCGAACGTCACGCCTTCGAGCACGGCCTGGGTCAGCACTGCACGCCCGCTCTCGTGACCAAGGCCAATGAAGGCACCGCGGATCTTCGCGTCGTTGTGCGGCGTGCGTTCGCCGGAAAGGTAAGGCAGGAAGGTGACGCTGCCCGGCGCCTTCAGCGTCTCGCCGAGTTCGGCCGTCAGCTCGCCTGCCGACTTGCCGGTGACGCCCGAATGCCAGTTCAGCGCATCGGTTGCCGAGAGAATGACGCCCATCTGGTGCCAGGTGTTCGGCAAGGCGTGGCAGAAGGCGTGCACGGCGCTCTCGGGTTTCGGCAGGTAACTGCCGTTCGCCGCGAAGAGCACCCCGGAGGTGCCGAGCGAGACGAAGGCATGACCTTCCGCGACCGTGCCCATGCCGCAGGCGGAAGCCGCATTGTCGCCGGCCCCGCCGGCGACGACGACGCCCGCCGTCATACCCCATTCGCCGGCAAGCTCCCTGCGAAGCGTGCCCGCCTGTTCGGTCCCCTCCACGAGGCCCGGCATCTGATCTTCGGTCAAGCCCGTTGCATCGAGCAGTTCCGAAGACCAGCGCCGCCTGCCCGTATCGAGCCAGGAAGTACCAGCCGAATCAGACATGTCGGAGACGTATTCGCCGGTGAGCCAGAGCCGCAGATAGTCCTTCGGCAGCAACACCTTCGCCACTTTCGCGAAGACTTCCGGCTCGTTCTTCGCGACCCAGGCGAGCTTCGGCGCGGTGAAGCCGGGGAAGACGATGTTGCCCGTGATCGCACGGAAGCGCGGATCGGCGTCCAGCGCTGCCGCCTCCAGATGGCTGCGGGTATCGTTCCAGAGAATGCACGGCCGCAGGACCCGGTCCTCGGTATCGATCAGCGTCGCGCCGTGCATGTGGCCGGAGAGCCCGACGCCCTTCACCGCCGCGAGTTCGGCCGGATGCTTCGCCTTGAGCCCGGCGACCGCTTCCCTGGTCGCTCGGATCCAGTCGGCCGGATCCTGTTCCGACCAGCCGGGATGCGGCCGCGACACATCGAGCGCGCCATTCGCCGAGCCGACAACACGCTGGTCGCCGTCGATCAGCATCGCCTTGACACCCGAGGTTCCCAAATCGAGGCCGAGATACATGTGTCACTCCATTCTTTGGCCGTTACGGCAGATTGTCCCGCAGAAATATGTCGAGACGGATGCGCTCCTGCGCCTCGACGACCGATTGTCCGTCCGCCCTCGCCTTCAAGACGCGGATCGCACTTCTGACCTCGTGGCCGGCATCCTGGTTGAGCACCGCGTCGATCAGGCCTTCCGTCAGCGCCGCCCGCGTCGTTTCGGTGAGCTCGTGGGCGATCACCGCCGGCCGGCGGTCTCGACGCACCTCCTTCAGGAGGCGTACAAGACCGCGATTGCCGGCACCGAGGCTGTAGATGCCGGCGATGTCCGGATGCGCGGCAAGCTCGTCGCGCAACACCCGTTCGGCAGTTGCGGGGTCGTCGCGGCCTTCCAGAACAGGCAGCAGATGCAGATGGCCGAACTCCGTCGCCATCACCGCGCGGAACCCCTCGAACCGCTCCCGATGGTCGCGCACCACCAGCGAACCGGCAAGGACGGCGACGCTGCCCGGTTCGGGCCCGAGGAACCGCCCCATGAGGCTCGCCGCCGTGCGGCCGGCCGCGATGTTGTCGATCCCCGCATAGTGCTGCCGTCTCGATCCCGGCAGGTCGGAGACCAGCGTGACGACGGGGATGCCCTCCTGCACCAGCTCGTCGACCGCGGCGCGCACCTCCGGCGCATCGACCGCGACCAGCGCGACGCCGGCCGGCCTTTCCCGGCCCGCCTCCTTCAACGCGGCGACAAGGGCCTGAGGATCGAAGGCGGGAACCTCTATGATGCGGATCGCCAGCCGTTCGACCGCAGCCCGGGTGACGGCATCACCGACGGCCGCCACGAGCCCACGCATGAAGGAATTGTCGTTGGAAGGCAGGATAAAGGTCAGCAGATAGACGCGCCCCTTCGCGAGATTGGCCGCGGCCATGTCGCGGACGAAGCCCAGTGCCGCAACAGCGGCATCGACCTTCGCGCGCGTCTCCTGCCGCACGCCGGGCCGGTTGTTGAGCACCCGGTCGACGGTTGCTAGGCTCACGCCCGCATGGATGGCGATGTCGTGGACGGTCGGCTTCATGTCTCCTCCGGCGCGACTCTCTACCGGAGTTCTTGAGGTACGTAAATCACATTCTGAGATACGTACCTCATATCGTTAAAAGCGTCCCGCAAAAAAGAAGGACCGTCGTTTTGAGGCGACGGTCCGAGGCGCTGCGGTGGATCTGGGAGGTGGGAGGGATCAGTGCCCGCTGCCGGCAGGTGCCGCGGCGGCCGGGCGCTTGATCAGCAAGGTGAGGAAAATCAGTGAGAAAAACAGGAGCGTCAGCCCCGTGAAGACGTCGATGAAGGAGAGAAGCCACGACTGCTGGGTCACGACGCCTGCGAGCTTCTTCACCGCCGCCGAAGCGCCGTCGAGGCCATAGCTGTCGTAATTGCCGCCGACATTATTGAGCCAGTTGAGTGCCGCCGGATTGCTCCAGGTGATGTGCTCGGAAAGACGGGCATAGTGCTCGTCCGAACGCTGGGTCAGCATGGTATTGATGATTGCCAAGCCCACCGCACCGCCGAGATTGCGCGTCAGGTTGAAGAGGCCCGAGGCATTTCTGATCCGTTCCGGCGGCAGTGTTCCAAGCGCGATGTTGTTGATCGGCACCATGCAGAGCATCAGCGAACAGCCGCGCAGGATCTGCGGCAACAGAAGCTCGTAGAAGTCCCAGTCCGCGGTCATTCCGGTCATCAGCAGCGTACCGACGGAAAAGCCGCCGAAGCCGATCATCATCATCACACGCGGATCGAGCCGGCTCGACAGCGCTCCGGCCACGGGTGCAGTCAGGAACATCGCCGCACCGGACACGAACATCGTCTCGCCGATCATCAGCGAATCGTAGCCGCGGATACGCCCGAGATAGAGCGGATAGAGGTAGGTGAGACCGTAGAGCCCGACCCCCATCACGAAGGAAAAGAGCGAGCCGAACGCGAAGTTGCGGTTGGTGAAAGCCCTCAAATCGACGACCGGGAAGTCCACCCTGAACACCCTGTAGAAGAACACGACCGCCCCGATCAGCATCGCAATCGTGCCGAGCACGATGTGCTCGTCGTTGAACCAGTCCTTGGCGTTGCCTTCTTCCAGTACGTATTCGAGCGTGCCGAGGAAGAGCGCCATGGAGGCGAGCCCCCACCAGTCGAACTTCTTGAACAGGCTGAGCTCGGGCTCGTCGAAGTCGATGAGACTCCATGTTACGGCGGTGACCAGGATGCCCGGAATGACGTTGATGAGGAACAGCCAGTGCCACGACATCGCATGGCTGATATAACCGCCGATGGTCGGGCCGATCGTCGGCGCGAGCGTTGCGACGAGGCCGATGATGGGCGAAACGATGTTTCGCTTGGAGGGCGGAAAGATCGTGAAGGCCGCGGCGAAGACGGACGGTATCATGCCGCCGCCGATGAAGCCCTGGATCGCCCGGTAGACGATCATCTGCTCGATGTTCGTGGCGGTTGCGGCAAGCGCGCTCGCCATCGTGAAGCCGGCGGCCGACAGCGCGAACAGAACCCGCGTCGAGAGGATACGCGCCAGCACGCCCGAGAGCGGGATCATGATGACTTCGGCGATCAGGTAGGAGGTCTGCACCCACGCGATCTCGTCCGCGCCGGCGCCGAGACCGGCCTGGATTTCGGCAAGCGACGCCGAAACGATCTGGATGTCCAGGATCGACATGAACATCCCGAACACCATCGCGAAGAACGCGATGACGCGCTTCGGGTCCATCGGCTGGTCCGCGGCGGGCACTGCCCCGCCCGCATTCCTCATTGTCGCAGTCGCAGCCATGCTCCTACCTCGACATCCGTCACTTGGCCGCGAGCGAGGCGCCGGCCGGCGCAGTGCGCGTGTCGACGTCGACGACGACGCTCAGGCCCGCCCGGAGCTTGCCGGTGTCGAGAGCCTCCTTGGGCAAGGAGATGCGCACCGGCACACGCTGGACAACCTTGGTGAAGTTGCCGGTCGCGTTCTCCGCCGGCAGCATCGAGAAGACCGAACCGGAGGCCGGCGCGATCGACGTGACAGTCCCGACGAGCGGCTCCTCGTCGAAGGCGTCGACGTGGATGTTGACTTTCGATCCGGGCGCGAGATGGGCGATCTGCGTCTCCTTGAAGTTCGCGTCGATGAAGAGATCACTCACCGGAACCAGTGCGGCGAGCCGCTTGCCGGCGGAGACGAGGTCCCCCGTCTGGACCGCGAGATTGCCGACCACGCCGTCGTAGGGCGCCTTGAGGACCGTGAAGTCCAGGTCGCGCCTCGCCTTTTCGAGCGCCAGTTCGGCGGAACGGATGCCGGCCTCCGCTTCGGCGCGCTGCGCCTTGAGGACAGCGATCTGTGCCTCGGCCGCAGCGATGTTCGCGTCGGCGGCGCTCACGTTAGCCTGCGCCTGTTCGAGCTGCGTCTTCGCGCTGTCGAGGTCCGCGGTCGAGACGACCTTCTGCGCCTGCAGCCCACTCGCCCGCTTGTAGGAAAGCTGCGCGAGGTCGAGGCTGGCGACGGCCGCCTGGCTCTGGGCCTTCGCCTGCAGCAGGCTCGCCTCGGCGCCCTTGATCTGCGCGTCGACCCGGTCGAGTGTCAGATGCTGGCTCTTCACCTGCGCCTCGGCTTGTTCGGCGGCAATGCGATAGTCACCGTTGTCGAGGGTCACGAGCGGATCGCCCGCCTTGACGATCTGGTTGTTCGTGACGTTCACCTTCTCAACATAGCCGCCGACCTTCGGCGAGATGATGGCGATGTCGCCTCCGATGTAGGCATCGTCCGTAGACACCATGAAGCGGCCTTCGGTCCACCAATTGTAGCCGTACCAGGCCGCACCGGCGAGAAGCGCAAGTGCCACGATCGGCAGAACAGGACTGCGCCGCTTCTTCGCCTTCACCGGTGCCTGGACCTGCGAAGGAGCAGAAGTTTCGTCCTGGCGGCCTTCGACTGTCTCCGGGGCCGTCGTCTCGACGACGACTGGCTCATGGCCGGTGTCGACCGAGCGGATTGCATTGCTTCTCTGGGAGCCGGACATTGTCGTTTCCATCTTGAACTGGCAGGTTTCGTTTCGGGTCAGATATGCAAAAGCGCATATATATTGAACTGAACCGTTCGGTTCGGTTGACTTAGAGCGTTTCATCCCACATATCAAGAGTGATCGAACCGTCGAGTTCGATTTCGTTAGTTTTGAGTACCCGAAAGAGACGCGTGAGCAAGATAATGTCCGAAACGCCGAACCCGGCCCCGGAGACCAGCCTCTGTCCCGTAGGGCGCTTCGCCGCCGGCGAAGACCCCGTGAAGCGCGAGCAGATTCTTGACGGCGCCCGCTCCGTCTTCATGAGGATGGGCTTCGACGCGGCGAGCATGAACGACGTGACGCGGGAGGCCGGCGTCTCCAAAGGAACGATCTACGTCTATTTCGACAGCAAGGAAGAACTGTTCGGCGCGCTGATCGAAAGAGAGAAAGGCCGTTTCACGGAGTTCCTCCGCGACATCCTGGCTGAGAGCAACGATGTCCGCGACGGGTTGCACCGTTTCGGCATCGCCTTCGCCCGGCACATCATCAAGTCGGACATGATCCTTGCAATGCGCATCCTGCTCGGCGTCGTCGACCGCATGCCGGGTCTCTGCAAGCGCTTCCTCGCCACCGGCCCGGCCAACGCCCGCACCGTCCTGCGGACCTTCATCGAGCAGCAGGTCGAGGCCGGAGCGCTGAAGGTGGAGGACACCGATCTTGCCGCCCGCCAGTACATCGAGCTTGCGACCGGCCAGTTTTTCCGCCAGCGCCTGTTCGGCGAAATGACCGTGCCGCCGGAAGAGACTGAGATCGAGTATGTCGTGGACAGCGGCCTCAAGGTCTTCATGGCTGCCTACGGCACCGAAGTCCGGGCAGACGGCTAACCGACGAAATCGGCGTAATTTTCCGGAGCGGGCCCATGTCCGGGCCTTGTCGTTTGGTGACACTTGGGCCATTTGTGCTTCCACGAACCACCAACCGGAAGAAGTTCATGCAGGATCTCGCTCTTCTCGTCCAGGACCCCGCCGCCTGGGTCGCCCTGATCACACTGATCGTCATGGAGATCGTTCTCGGGATCGACAACCTGGTGTTCATCTCGATCCTCACCAACAAGCTGCCCGCTGCCCAGCGCGTACCGGCACGCCGCATCGGCATCGGCCTGGCGCTCGTCATGCGCCTCGTCCTGCTCGGCACGGTGGCCTGGATCGTCCAGCTCACCACCCCCCTCTTTGAACTCTTCGGCCACGGCTTCTCCTGGAAGGACCTGATCCTCATCGGCGGCGGCCTGTTCCTCGTCTGGAAGGCCACGAAGGAAATCCACCACAGCGTCGATCCAGTAGACCATGACGAGGATTTCATCGCCTCGTCCGCGACAGGCACGCTCGCCGCCGCCATCGGCCAGATCCTCCTGCTCGACCTCGTCTTTTCCGTCGACAGCATCATCACAGCCGTCGGCATGACCGATCACCTGCCGGTCATGATCATCGCCGTCATCGTGGCCGTCACGGTCATGCTGCTTGCCTCGAACCCGCTGGCGAACTTCATCGAGAAGAACCCGACCATCGTCATGCTGGCGCTCGGCTTCCTGCTGATGATCGGCATGACGCTGATCGCCGACGGCATGGGCTTCCATGTTCCGAAGGGCTACGTCTACGCCGCAATGGCCTTCTCGGCGCTGGTCGAGGGCCTCAACATGCTGGCGCGCCGCAAACGCCGCGCCGAGGCCGGAAAGAAGACGCTGCACTAAGGGGCGAGCACCCGGATCGATCGGCCCGCGCGGCAACCCCGCGCGGGCCGATCGCATTTCAAGGCTCCTGCGTCTTGGTTCGGAACAAAGCAGACCACCCTGCATTGGAGGGATTGATCGGTACCGCCTGATCCGGAATACTCAAGGTCAAACGGCAGCGGAGTCTCATGTCAACCGAGCAGATTCTGGCTTTCGCGGTAATCGGCACCATGATGGGTTTCTTCATCTGGGATCGCTTCCGCTATGATGTGGTGGCCTGCACTGCGCTCATCGTCACCGTCGCTCTCGGGCTCGTACCGGCCGACAAGGCCTTCTCCGGCTTTTCCAACGACATCGTGGTCATCGTCGGCAGCGCCCTCGTCGTCAGCGCCGGCGTCGCCCGCTCGGGCATCGTCGATGCGGCGATCAAGCGCTTCTTCCCGAAGCTCGAGTCCGTCCGCGCGCAGATGGTCCTGCTGCTCCTGACCGTGGCCGTGCTCTCGGCCTTCATCAAGAATATCGGCGCGCTGGCGATCATGATGCCGGTCGCCTTTCAGTTCTCCCGTCGCTCTGGCACGTCTCCGTCGATCTTCCTGATGCCGATGGCGTTCGCTGCCCTCCTGGGCGGCCTGATGACCCAGATCGGCACTTCGCCGAACATCGTGGTCTCGCAGCTTCGCCACGATATCACCGGCGAGAGCTTCAGCATGTTCGATTTCACACCGGTCGGAGCGGTGCTCGCCCTCACCGGCGTCCTCTTTCTGATCTTCTTCTTCCGGCTGGTGCCGGAGAGGGAGAACCAGGCTTCGTCCCTGCAGGAAACGCTGGAGAACTCGAGCTACGCGACCGAGGCCAGAGTCACAAAGCAATCGTCCGTCGGGGGCAAGAGGCTGAGCGACCTGCTGACGCTCTCAGGCGGCGAAGTGATCGCGACCGGCATCCTGCGCGGCCATGTCCGCATCTCTCCCTTTCCCGACGTGCAGATCCGGGAAAACGACATTCTTCTTCTCGAAGGCCCGTCCGAGGCGCTCGACCGGATCGTCTCCCAGGCGTCGCTGGCGCTTTCCGGAAGGCCGCTCGTCCACGACGGCGAGAAGAACAGCGAGATCGGCGCGATCGAGGCGGTCATTGCCCACGATTCCTTCCTGGTCGGCATGACCGCACGCGAGCTCTCGATCTTTCACAGCTACGGCGTCAACGTCATTGCCGTGAGCCGCCCCGGAAAGCGAACGGGCGAAAGCATGGGCGAGATGACCCTGCGCGCCGGCGACGTCGTCGTCCTCCAGGGCAGGAGGAACACGCTGCCTGGCCTGCTGCAGGAACTCGGCTGCCTTCCGCTTGCCGAACGCGAGATCCTGCTCGGTACTCCGCGCAACGCCGCCGTTCCGCTCGCCATCCTGGTCGCCGCGATGGGCGCGACCGCGCTCGGTCTTGCCCCCGTCGGCATCGCCTTCTTCGCGGCGGCACTCGGCATGGTGATCCTGCGCGCCATACCGCTCAGCGAGATCTACCGGGCGGTGGACGGTCCCATCCTCGTGATGCTCGCGGCACTCATTCCGGTGAGCGACACCTTGCGCACGACCGGAGCGAGCGACGTCGTTGCCGTCTGGCTCGGACATGTGGCGGTCAACCTTCCCACCTACGGGGCGCTGGCGCTGATCCTCGTGACGGCCATGCTGGTCACACCGTTCCTCAACAATGCCGCAACCGTGCTCGTCATGGCGCCGATCGCGGCGAGTTTCGCGGGGAACCTCCACTACAGACCGGAGGCTTTCCTGATGGCGGTTGCGATCGGCGCCGGTTGCGACTTCCTGACGCCGATAGGCCATCAGTGCAACACGCTCGTGTTCGGCCCGGGCGGGTACCGCTTCAGCGACTACCCGCGGCTCGGTTTGCCGCTCTCGGGTTTGATCGTACTGGTCAGCGTGCCGACCCTGCTCCTGGTTTGGCCAGTCACGTGACGGCGGCAGGAAAGAAGGCAAAAAGGAAGAGCCAGCATTGGCGGAATGCGGCTCTTCAGGGCGGGGACTAGGGATGAGGAACGCGGGCCGGACGGGTCAGAGCTCGTCTGCCGTTTCGTTGGCCACGGAGAGAAACCGGAAAAATCACCGTGTTCTCGTTCCCGTCGCGTCCGGTTGGCACGGCCCGTGTTCTGAAGGATCAAACGCGACCGGCAGGTGAAGGTTCCCGACGACCCGATTTTTTCATCGGTTTCCTCTTCGCCGCCGTCATGGCATCCCCGCCCTGCCGCAGTTTGTCTTGACGCCCGCGGCCGAATGTGGCCTAAGGCCACGGAATGAAAAATCGCGGGATTTCCCGCCTTGGGCGGTTTTCGGCGCGGTTTTTCGCTTTTCGACACCCCGTCCGTGACCACGCGGTTTTCCGCCGGTCACTCGCACGTCACCAGAGCAAGAATCCGATGACCACTTCCGGCGTCCGCGTCCGTATTGCACCTTCCCCGACCGGCGAGCCCCATGTCGGTACCGCCTATATCGCGCTGTTCAACTATCTCTTCGCCAAGAAGAACGGCGGCGAGTTCATCCTCCGCATCGAGGATACCGACGCCACCCGCTCGACGGCGGAGTTCGAGGAGAAGGTTCTCGACGCGCTGAAATGGACCGGCCTCAAGTGGTCGGAAGGCCCCGATGTCGGTGGGCCTTACGGCCCTTACCGCCAGTCGGAGCGCAAGGACATCTATCGTCCCTTCGTCGAGCAGCTCGTTCGCGACGGCCACGCCTTCCGCTGCTTCTGCACGCCCGAACGCCTCGAAATGATGCGCGACGCGCAGCGGGCGAAGGGCATGGCGCCGAAGTATGACGGCCTCTGCCTCCACCTGACCGCCGAGGAAGTGACCGAGCGCATGGAAGCGGGCGAACCTTCCGTCGTGCGCATGAAGATCCCGACTGAAGGCTCGTGCAAGTTCCACGACGGCGTCTACGGCGACGTCGAGATCCCGTGGGATAGCGTCGACATGCAGGTGCTCCTGAAGGCCGACGGCATGCCGACCTATCACATGGCGAACGTCGTCGACGACCACCTGATGAAGATCACCCACGTCGCCCGCGGCGAGGAGTGGCTGGCATCGGTACCGAAGCACATCCTGCTCTACCAATATCTCGGCCTCGAACCGCCGAAGTTCATGCACCTGTCGCTGATGCGCAATGCCGACAAGTCGAAGCTGTCGAAGCGCAAGAACCCGACCTCGATCTCCTACTATTCGGCGCTCGGCTACCTGCCGGAAGCGCTGATGAACTTCCTCGGCCTGTTCTTCGTCCAGATCGCCGAAGGCGAGGAGCTTCTGACGATGGACGAACTCGCCGAAAAGTTCGATCCGGAGAACCTCTCGAAGGCCGGCGCGATCTTCGACGTGCAGAAGCTCGACTGGCTGAACGGTCGCTGGATCCGCGAGAAGCTTACGCCGGAGGATTTCCTCTCCCGCATCTTAGACTGGGCGTCCGAAAACGACCGCCTGACCGAAGGGCTGAAGCTCGCCCAGAGTCGCATCTCGAAGCTCGGCGAACTGCCGCCGCTCGCCGGCTTCCTGCTGGCGAACGACGTCGGCCTCACGCCTGCCTCCTTCGCGGGTCTGAAGACCTCGCCGGCCGAAACGCTGGAGATCGTCAACACGGTCCAGTTCGACCTCGAAAAGATCGTCGAATGGAACGTCGCCACGATCGAAGAGGAACTGAGGGCGATTTCCGACCGCCTCGGGAAGAAGCTGCGCGTCGTCACGCCGCCGCTCTTCGTCGCCGTCTCGGGAAGCCAGCGCTCGCTACCGCTCTTCGATTCCATGGCGCTGCTCGGCCGGTCGGTCGTGCGCCAGCGGCTGAAGGTGGCAAGCCAGGTGCTGGCCTCGATGGCAGGTGCCGCCGGCTGACGATGCAGCGTCGCCTCAATCGGCGGCGCCCTTGAACTACCTCCTCTGCCCTGCCGGGGTAACCGAAACGAAAAAAAGCCCCTGAAGGCGATTGAACGATGACCGAACAGAAGACCGAAACCGCCCTCTCCTCCGACGCGACGGAAGTCCGTCGCCAGAAGCTCGCGCTGCTGCGCGAGAAGGTGGGCGACGTCTATCCCGCACACTTCCACCGCACGATGACCAACGAGGAACTGGCGGAGAAATATGCCCATCTCGAGCCGGACACCGAGTCCGGCGACGTGGTGACGGTGGCCGGTCGCGTCTACTCCTCGCGCAATTCGGGCATGTTCATGGACATCCATGACGCCTCGGGCAAAATCCAGATCTTCTCCCACAAGGACACGACCCCGGAAGAGGCCCGCAGCCTGCTGCCGCTCATCGACCTCGGCGACATCATCGGCGTGACCGGCGCGGTGCGCCGCACCAAGCGCGGAGAACTGACGATCAACGCCCACGAGATCGTCATGCTGACCAAGACGCTGCTGCCGATGCCGGAGAAGTATCACGGCCTCGCCGACATCGAGACGCGCTACCGCAAGCGCTATCTCGACATCATGGTCAACGAGGAATCCAAGCTGCGCTTCCAGCAGCGTTCGCGAATTCTGTCCGCTCTGCGCCGCTTCCTCGAGGGCGAAGGCTTCATGGAAGTCGAGACCCCGATGCTGCAGGTGATCTACGGCGGTGCCGCGGCAGAACCCTTCAAGACCCACCACAACACGCTGAAGCTCGATATGTACCTGCGCATCGCGCCGGAGCTCTACCTGAAGCGCGTTCTCGTGTCGGGCCTCACCGACAAGGTCTTCGAAGTCAACCGCAACTTCCGCAACGAAGGCGTCTCGACAAGGCACAATCCCGAGTTCACCATGATGGAGTGCTACTGGGCCTATGCCGACTACGAGGACATGATGAGTCTCGTCGAACGGCTGTTCGAAAGCCTGGCGCTCGCCGTCCACGGCAAGACCGAATTCGCCTTCACCGACAAGGAGCTCTCCTTCAAGGGTCCGTTCCGCCGGGTTTCGATGCCCGAAGCGGTCAAGGAAGCGACCGGCATCGACTTCCTGTCGATCAAGACCGACAAGGAGGCACGCGCTGCCGCCTATGGCGCCGGCTTCGAGGTCGAGAAGGACGCGACCTGGGGCGAATGCCTCGCCTATGTCTTCGAGGAAAAGGTCGAAGCGACCCTGATCCAGCCGACCCATGTCATCAACTTCCCGAAGGACATCTCGCCCTTCGCCAAGGAAGTGCCGGGCGAACCGCGCCTCGTCGAACGCTTCGAGAGCTACTGCAACGGCTGGGAAATCGGCAATGCCTTCTCCGAGCTCAACGACCCGGTCGAGCAGCGCAACCGCATGGTCGAGCAGCTGAAGCAAGCGCACGAGCGCGGCGAGACGGACAAGGAACTGGACGAGGACTTCCTCGAAGCCATGGACCAGGGCATGCCGCCGGCAGGCGGCCTCGGCATCGGCGTCGATCGCCTGATCATGCTTCTGACGGACTCACCGTCGATCCGCGACATCATCCTGTTCCCGGCCCGCCGCCACAAGGGCGACTGAGCCGGTCGACCTGCCGATAGACGAAGCCCCGGGATACGCCGTATCCCGGGGCTTTCGTTTTCTGGTATGTCATGCGGCGGTCAGCCGTGGCCGCCGCCCTCCGTCGGCGCGGCATGGGTATCGGCGCCGTGGGCGCCGGCAGCCGCCGTCTCGGGGGCACCATCCGGTTTCGCGCAGTCGAACTTGTCGTCCATCAACGCCGCGATGCGTTCGACGTCCTCGCTCGGCACGACGATCTTCTCACCGTAGAAGAGACCGCTCTCGTTCGCCGGGCGGTCTATGTAGCGCGCAGTGAAGACGGCGGCGTTATCGACCTCCGGCACGCGCGACGGATCGGGGATGTAGACGACGTCCGCGCCAATCGCATGACCGCGCATGTTCGCGCGATCCTTCGGCCCCAGATCATCGATCACCACCACCTGCACGAGGTCAGGCTTTTTCTCCTGGAACGTCTTCTCCGCGACCCGCAGCGCCGTCTTCATGCGGGCAAGACCGTCTCCCCCACTCGTCGCCACGTATTTGCGGATCCACTCACGATCCTTTTTCTTGATGAGGACAGTATCCACTTCGGTGCACTTCTGCCCGTTCGTCCCACGGAAGGTCGATCCGAGCAGCTTTTCAGCACCGATATAGACCGCAGCGGAGCCCGTCGCTCCGCAGAAGACCAGAAGCCCGCCGAAGACGAGCGCCAGCTTTCGGGACGGGCGAAATATGTTCAACAGTCCCTTCAAGCCCACGAGACCACCATCGGACCACTCCCGGTTACGCAATACCAACGGCCTTTGCTAGCACGCCGACCTTGAGGAAGTTTTAATCGCAGGACGTCTGATTGCGCGGACATTGCGAATGATTTGCAGTTGCATTGACATTCGCAAATGTGTGGCTACGTTAAAATGCGAATGACTTGCAAAAGGAGTCGCCTGCGTGGGACGAAAGATCATCGACCTGCTCGCCGCCATCGTATTCGTCAGCCTGCCTGCGGTGGCGGCCGCGGCGGAGAAGCCGAAGGTCATTACAACCTTCACCGTCATCGCAGACATTGCACGCAACGTCGCGGGCGACGCCGCCGAAGTAGACAGCATCACCAAACCGGGCGCCGAGATCCATAACTACCAGCCCACCCCGCGCGACATCCTGAAGGCGAGCGACGCCGATCTCGTATTGTGGAACGGGCTCAACCTCGAACGCTGGTTCGAGAAGTTCCTCGCCAATCTCGGGAACGTGCCCGAAGCCGTGGTCAGCGAAGGGGTCGAGCCGCTCAGCATCTCCGGTGGCGCCTATGACGGAAAGCCCAATCCCCACGCCTGGATGTCACCGGACAATGCCCTGATTTACGTGGAGAACATCCGCAAGGCGCTCGCCGCGATCGATCCTGATCACGCCGATGTCTATGCCGCCAACGCCAAGGCCTATGCCGAAAAGATCAGGGCCGGGATCGAACCGATGAAGGCCGAGATCGCCGCCCTCCCCGAAGACGAACGCTGGCTCGCAACGAGCGAAGGCGCATTCTCCTATCTCGCCCGCGATCTGGGCCTGAAGGAAGTCTTTCTCTGGCCGATCAATGCCGACAGCCAGGGCTCGCCGCAACAGGTCCGCGCCGTCATCGATGCGATGCGCGCGCACAAGATCAAGGCGATCTTCAGCGAAAGCACGGTTTCCGACAAGCCGGCCCGCCAGGTGGCGGCGGAAACCGGCGCACTCTACGGCGGCGTTCTCTACGTCGATTCTCTCAGCGAAGCCGACGGCCCGGTTCCGACCTATCTCGATCTTCTGAAGGTCACCGTCGCGACGATTGCGAAAGGACTTGCGGGATGATCATGGGCAGCAGTTCACGCAGCCGCTCTTCGGGGCTCCTTGTCGACCATGTCTCCGTCACCTACCGCAACGGGCTGACGGCGCTGAAGGCCGCGAGCTTCGATATCCCCAAAGGCACCATAACCGCCCTCGTCGGCGTGAACGGTGCCGGAAAGTCGACGCTCTTCAAGGCGATCATGGGATTTGTCCCGCTCTCCTGCGGCAGCATCTCGATCCTCGGCCTGCCGGCGCGGGAGGCGCTTCGCCGCAACCTCGTCGCCTACGTGCCGCAGAGCGAGGAGGTCGACTGGAACTTTCCCGTCCTCGTCGAGGACGTGGTGATGATGGGCCGTTACGGCCACATGTCGATGCTACGCATCCCCTCGCGCCGTGACCACATCATGGTCGCCGACGCGCTCGCCCGCGTCGGCATGGCGGATTACCGCAAGCGCCAGATCGGCGAACTCTCCGGCGGCCAGCGCAAGCGCGTCTTTCTTGCCCGTGCGCTCGCCCAGGAGGGCCAGGTGATCCTGCTCGACGAGCCGTTCACCGGGGTTGATGTCACGACCGAGGAGCAGATCGTAGGCCTCATGCAGGACCTGCGGGCCGAGGGCCGCGTCATGCTGGTATCGACCCACAATCTCGGCAGCGTGCCCGACTATTGCGACCGCACGATCTTCGTCAAGGGAACGGTGCTGGCGGCTGGGCGGACGGCAGAAGTTTTCAACGAGGACAACCTGAAGCGCGCCTTCGGGGGCGCACTGCGCCACTTCGTGCTCGCCGGGCCCGACCTGCACGAGGACGCGGACGCCCGCGAGGTGAAGGTCATCACCGACGACGAGCGGCCCTTCGTCATCTACGGCGCTCCACGCGAACCGGAGGTATCCGATGAACGTGCTCCTTGAGCCCTTCTCCTATGGTTACATGGTCAACGCGATCTGGGTGAGCGGCCTGGTCGGCGGCGTCTGCGGCTTCCTCTCCGCTTATCTGATGCTCAAGGGCTGGTCGCTGATCGGCGACGCACTCTCGCACGCGATCGTGCCTGGCGTCGCCGGCGCCTACATGCTCGGTCTGCCCTTCGCCTTCGGTGCGTTCCTCTCGGGCGCACTCGCAGCCGGCGCGATGCTCCTTCTCAACCAGCGCACCCGGCTGAGGGAAGATGCCGTCATCGGCCTCATCTTCACCTCCTTCTTCGGGCTCGGGCTGTTCATGGTCTCGCTGTCGCCGGTTTCGGTGAACATCCAGACCATCGTGCTCGGCAACATCCTCGCCATCACGCCCGAGGACACGCTGCAGCTCGTCATCATCGGCAGCGTCAGCCTGCTGATCCTCGCCCTGAAATGGAAGGACCTGATGGTCACCTTCTTCGACGAGAACCACGCCCGCTCGATCGGCCTGCGTCCCGGTTTCCTGAAGCTACTGTTCTTCACCCTGCTCGCCGCCTCGACAGTGGCCGCACTGCAGACGGTCGGCGCCTTCCTCGTGATCGCCATGGTGGTGACCCCCGGCGCGACGGCCTATCTCCTGACCGACCGTTTCCAGCGGCTGATCGCGCTCGCCTTCGCGATCGGCGCGGCGACGAGCCTCGTCGGCGCCTATCTGAGCTATTTCCTCGACGGCGCCACGGGCGGCATCATCGTGGTGCTGCAGACGGCACTTTTCCTCGCGGCCTTCGTCTTTGCCCCGAAGCACGGCCGCCTCGCCGCACGCCGCCGCGCCCGCCTCGCACTGGAGGCAGCACCGTGAACGATTTCCTCGACCTCGCACTCCTGCCTTTCCAGCTGCCCTTCATGCAGTCGGCCTTCGCCGTGACGCTGATGATCGCGGTGCCGATGGCGCTGCTCTCCTGTCTTCTAGTGCTCAAGGGCTGGTCGTTGATGGGCGACGCGGTCTCCCATGCCGTTCTGCCCGGCGTCGTGATCGCCTATGTCGTCGGCCTGCCATTCGCCGTCGGAGCCTTCGCCGCCGGGCTCGTCTGCGCGCTGCTGACGGGCTACCTCAAGGAAAACAGCCGCGTGAAGGAGGATACCGTCCTCGGCATCGTCTTCTCCGGCATGTTCGGCCTCGGACTGGTGCTCTACGTGAAGATCGAGAGTGACGTGCACCTCGACCACATCCTCTTCGGCGACATGCTGGGCATCCTGCCCGCCGATCTCGTCGAGACGGGCCTCATCGCCCTTGCGGCGACGGCCTTCCTCGTCCTCCTGCGCAAGGATCTGTTGCTGCACGCCTTCGATCCGATGCATGCCCGCGCCATCGGCCTGCCCGTCCGCCTGCTGCATTACGGCCTTCTGGTCGTGCTGTCGCTGACCGTCGTCGGCGCCCTGAAGGCCGTCGGCATCATCCTTTCCGTTGCGCTTCTCGTCGCACCGGGCGCGATCGCCTTCCTCGTCACCCGACGCTTCCAGACGATGCTCCTCGTGGCGCTCGCCGTCACCCTCGTCTCGTCCTTTGCCGGCATCTATCTGAGCTTCCTCATCGACAGCGCCCCGGCACCGACGATCGTGCTGCTGATGAGCGGCATCTTTGTTCTGGCCTTCATTCGGACCGCCTGGCAGGCGCCCCGAAGCCCCAGCATGCGCAAACCCGCCCCGCGCTAGATCCCTCGCTAGACTTGCTGGAGATCAAGCCTCAGATTGTCCATACTAGATATGGAAGTACAATCGAGTTCCCCTCTCCGGAAGGCGTTCATGTCCCCGTTCAGCGCACTGAAAAACCCCAGCCGCTTTCTCTTCTTCACCGGCAAGGGCGGGGTCGGAAAGACGTCACTCAGCTGCGCGAGCGCCATAGCGCTCGCCGACCGCGGCCTTCGTATTCTCCTCGTCAGCACCGACCCGGCATCCAACCTCGACGAGATGCTGGGCGTCAGCCTGTCGGATACTCCGACGCCCATTCCCGGCGTTCCGGGGCTCTCGGCGATGAACATCGACCCGGAACAGGCGGCGGAGGATTACCGCAAGCGCGTCATCGAACAGCTCGGACCGGAGGCCGACAGCAAGGAGGTGTCGACGGTCCGGGAGCAGCTTTCCGGCGCCTGCACAACCGAGATTGCGGCTTTCGACGAGTTCGTCGGCTTGCTCGCCGACGACACCCCCGAATTCGACCACATCATCTTCGACACGGCGCCGACGGGACACACATTGCGCCTCCTCAGCCTGCCGAAGGCATGGACCGGCTTCCTGGAGACCAACGAGCGCGGCGCCTCGTGCCTCGGCCCGCATTCCGGACTGAAGATGCAGGAAGATCGTTTCCGCGCCGCCCTGCGCTGCCTCGGCGATCCGGCGCGCACGACGATCGTGCTCGTGACCCGCCCCGACAAGGGCGCGATCCGCGAGGCGGCACGCACCTCGGACGAACTCGCCGAGCTCGGCCTGTCTAACCAGTTGCTCGCGGTCAACGGTCGCTTCAGGCCGAGCGACCCCGCCGATCCGGTGGCTGCGGCCCTCCTGCGGGAGCAGGACGAAGCGCTCGCCGGAATGCCTGCACCGCTCGCGGCCCGCCCGCGCGACGAATTTCCGCTGCTCGGCTTCGACATGGTCGGCATTCCGGCGTTGCGGGCGCTGTTGTCCGCGCCGTCCGCGGCTCCGGCGCAGGTGGAGGACGTGCCAAATGCTGCGGGCGACTTGCCGGGGATCGGCGAACTGGTCGATGAGATCGCCGCCGGCGAAAAGGGCCTCGTGATGGTCATGGGCAAGGGCGGCGTCGGCAAGACGACGGTGGCCGCGGCGATTGCCGTCGGGCTGGCGAAGCGCGGCCACGCCGTGCACCTCACAACCACCGATCCGGCCGCCCACCTCTCCTTCGTGGTCGCGGGCGAGATGCCGGGCCTCACGGTCGACCGCATCGATCCCGTCGCCGAAACGGAGCGCTACATCGAAAAGATCATGGCGACCCGCGGTCGCGACCTCGACGACGAGGGCAAAGCGCTCCTGCGCGAGGATCTCGCCTCCCCGTGCACCGAGGAGGTCGCCGTGTTTCACGCCTTTTCGCGCGTGGTCGCCGAGGCGCGTAGCGCCTTCGTCGTCATCGATACGGCACCGACCGGACACACATTGCTGCTCCTCGACGCCACCGGCGCTTACCACAGGCAGATGACCCGCCACCTCGATGCGGATGCACCGGGACGGCTCGTCACGCCGCTGATGCGCCTGCAGGACGAAAACTACACGCGGGTGATCCTGGTGACCCTTCCGGAGACGACACCGGTGTCCGAAGCGGCGGCGTTGCAGGGCGACCTGAAGCGTGCGGGCATCGAACCCTATGGCTGGGTGATCAACAAGAGCATGGCCGCGAGCGGAACCCGCGATCCACTGCTGCGCTCGCGCCTGAAAGGCGAGCACGAGCAGGTCGACCGCGTGCGGGAGAAGTGTGCCAAGCGCGTCTACGCTCTCGAATTCCGCCCGGAACCGCCGGTCGGTCTGGACGAACTCCGCAGCCTGACCTGAGCCGCGCGGGGTTTCAACGCCTCACGCCGCCGGCCCGCCCTGAGCCGCCTGTGCGGCCCTGCGGGCGAGCACGTTCTCGCGCCAGACGGTGAAGAGGCCGGCGCCGACCACAATCAGAGAGCCGATGATCATGTTCGGCCTCAGCGTCTCGCCGAAGACGCTGACGGCCAGGATCGAGCCCAGGACGAGCTGGAGATAGGAGATCGGCTGCACGGCGACGGCGGTGAGATTGTCGTAGGCCTTGATGAGCAGGAAATGCGCCGTGATGCCGGTGAGGCAGAGGACCAGCATCCATTTCCAGTCGGAGGCGGAGATTTCCGTCCAGAAGAACGGTCCGGCGATCGTCAGGACCACGGCACCGACGACGCCGATGTAGAAGAAACTGGTCGTCGGCCCGTCCACCCGGCTGACGAGCCGGGTGCAGAGCCCGTAGAGCGCGCCGATCAGGGCAACGAGAAGCGGCAGGACGACGAGCGCGTTGAACCCGGACGTGCTCGGCCCGAGGATCAGGATGACGCCGCAGAGCCCGACGACGATCGCCGTCCAGCGCCGCCAGCCGACTTTCTCGCCGAGGATCGGCACGGAGAGCAAAGCGACGATCAGCGGGCCGGACGCGAAGATCGCTTGCGACTGAGCAAGCCCAACCAGCGTGAAGGCGGTGATCGCGATCGGGATTTGCACGGCGAGCAGGACGCCGCGCAGGACCTGCAGCCATGGACGTTGCGTGCGGATCGCCGCCGGAAGCCCGCCGCGGCTGCGCACCGCGAGAAGCACGGCAAAGAGCGCGAAGGCCCAGTAGCGGATCATCGCCACCAGAACCGGCGGATAAGCGCTGCCGAGATGTTTGGAAACCCCGTCCTGCACCGAGAAGATCGCGAAAGCGAGCAGCGCAAAGAGGTAGCCGAGAGCAGTGGATTTCATGGAGCGACTGACGGGAGGAGCCCGCCGCGCGTCGCGAGGGCGTAGAGAAATCGAAACATTAATAGTATACGTCTCTTGACGTTTGCAAAGGGCATGTCTGCGCAGGCCTGCCTTGCAGGGGACGCGGGGCAAAGGTCCCGGAATGCCGCAGCGGCTCTGCTGCTTGCTCCCGCACCCGCAGTCATGCTCTAAACGGCCATGGCATTCACCCTTCGGCAGTTACAGTATTTCGTCGCCGTCGCCGAGCAGGGCTCGGTGACGCGCGCAGCGCAGAACCTTTCGATCTCGCAGTCCTCCGTCACCGAGGCGATCAAGGAACTGGAGGGCGACCTCGGCGTCGAGCTGTTCGAGCGCCATCCGCGCGGCCTGTCGATCACCCATAACGGCCACCAGTTCCTCCGCCATGCGACCAAGATCCTGGCGACCGTCTCCGACGCCCGCAACGCCTTTTCCGAAACCCAGGAGAACACCGGCGGCACGCTCAACATCGGCGTCACATCACTGGTCGCCGGTTACGTGCTCTCGGACCTGCTTGCCCGCTATCGCCGCGCCTGCCCCGGGGTCGAGGTTTCGGCCATCGAGGACAACGGCTCCTATCTCGAACACCTGCTGATCGGCGGCGAACTCGATGTGGCCGTCATGGTCATCTCCAACCTGCGCGACCGCATGGCGCTGCAGGCCGAGATCCTCGAAACCTCGCCCTATCGCCTGTGGTTGCCGATGGGCCATCCGCTCGTCTCCGCCGACATCATCTCGATTGCCGACATCGCCCGCGAACCGTTGATCATGCTCACCGTCGATGAAATCGAGGAGAACACCGGCAAGCTGCTCTCGGCCCTTGGCGCCCGCCCTCATGTAGCCTTCCGCACGCGCTCGGTGGAGGCGGTCCGCAGCCTGGTTGCGACCGGGGCCGGTGTGGCGCTGCTGCCCGACCTCGTCTACCGCCCCTGGTCGCTCGAAGGCGACCGCATCGAAAGCCGCGACGTCTCCGGCGCCCTTCCCGTGGTCCAGGTCGGCATGGTCTGGCGCAAGGGCTCCAGCCTGCCCCAATCGGCGAGAGACTTCGTCGGCATCGCCGAGGCGTTGAGAAGCGGGCGGGGACGGTAAATCTCGGAGGGTCTTCATCCCTCATCATTCGGAAAAACCGATAGCGCCGTTCTGACAAATGAATTTGCGAATGCGGCAATTTCACGTCACGTTCACGACCGGGAACAAACGCCGCGACAAGGCGGCCCCCAACCGGGAGAAATCGCTATGAAAAAACTATTGCAGTCGTGCACCGCAATCATTGCCGTTGCCAGCTTCGCCACCAATGCCGTCGCCCAGGAACCGCTGAAGGAACTCGGCAAGGGTGAAGGCGCGCTCTCCATCGTCGCCTGGGCCGGCTATATCGAGCGCGGCGAAACCGACAAGAATTACGACTGGGTCACCAAGTTCGAACAGGAGACCGGCTGCAAGGTGACGGTGAAGACCGCCGCCACCTCCGACGAAATGGTGGCGCTGATGAACGAAGGCGGCTTCGACCTCGTCACCGCCTCGGGCGACGCATCGCTGCGCCTCGTCGCGGGCAAGCGCGTCCAGCCGATCAACACCGATCTCATCCCGAGCTGGAAGACCATCGACGAGCGCCTGCAGAATGCCCCTTGGCACACCGTCGGCGGCACCCATTACGGCACGCCCTATGTGTGGGGCCCGAACGTGCTGATGTACAACACCGAGGCTTTCAAGGATCAGCCGCCGAAGAGCTGGAACGTCGTCTTCGAAGAGATGACGCTTCCCGACGGCAAGTCCAACAAGGGCCGCGTGCAGGCCTATGACGGTCCGATCTACATCGCCGACGCCGCCCTCTACCTGATGGCCCACAAGCCGGACCTCGGCATCAAGAACCCCTATGAACTGAACGAGGACCAGTACAAGGCCGCCCTCGACCTGCTGCGCGGCCAGCGCCAGCTCGTCGGCCGCTACTGGCACGACGCGATGATCCAGATCGACGACTTCAAGAACGAAGGCGTGGTCGCGTCCGGCTCCTGGCCCTTCCAGGTGAACCTGATGAAGGCCGAGGGCGCCAAGATCGACTCGACCTTCCCCGAGGAAGGCACGACCGGCTGGGCCGATACCACCATGCTGCATGTCGACAGCGAGCATCCGAACTGCGCCTACATGTGGATGGAGCACTCGCTCTCGCCGAAGGTGCAGGGCGACGTCTCTGCCTGGTTCGGCGCGGTTCCCTCGGTTCCCGCCGCCTGCAAGGGCAACGAACTCCTGACCGACGAAGGCTGCGCGACCAACGGCTTCGACAACTTCGAGAAGATCAGCTTCTGGCGGACCCCGGTCAGCAAATGTGAAAGCCAGGGCGAGTGCGTCCCCTATCACCGCTGGGTCTCCGACTATATCGGCGTCATCGGCGGACGTTAAGATCCCCTTCTCCCCAACGGGGAGAAGGTGCCCGAAGGGCGGATGAGGGGGCCGTGCGTGCCGCCCCCTCATCGCCTCGCATACGCTCGGCACTTCTCCCCGCCGGGGAGAAGAGGGCGTCACGTCGAGGCCAACCAAAACCATCCGGAGTACCCATGACCGCAGCCGTTTCCTTCTCGCAGGTGTCGCGCCATTTCGGCCCGGTGAAAGCCGTCGACGCGGTCGACCTGAAGATCGCGCCCGGCGAGTTCTTCGCCATGCTCGGACCGTCCGGCTCCGGCAAGACGACCTGCCTCAGGCTGATCGCTGGCTTCGAGCAGCCGACCTCCGGCCATATCGAAATCTTCGGCGAAACGGCCGAAGGCGTTCCGCCCTATCGCCGCCAGGTCAACACGGTTTTCCAGGACTACGCGCTCTTTCCGCATCTCAGCATTCTCGACAACGTCGCCTACGGGCTGATGGTCAAGGGTGTCGCGAAGGCGGAGCGCCATCGCCTCGCCGAACAGGCGCTCGAACTCGTAAAACTCCCCGGCTACGGCGCCCGCAAGCCCGGCCAGCTTTCCGGCGGCCAGCGCCAGCGCGTCGCGCTCGCCCGCGCGCTGGTCAACAAGCCGAAGGTGCTCCTTCTCGACGAGCCGCTCGGCGCCCTCGACCTCAAGCTGCGCGAACAGATGCAGGAAGAACTGAAGAGCCTGCAGCGCTCGCTCGGCATCACCTTCGTGTTCGTCACCCACGACCAGGGCGAGGCGCTCTCGATGGCCGACCGGGTCGCCGTCTTCAACAACGGCGGCATCGTCCAGGCGGGGACACCGCAGGAGATCTACAATCGCCCGCGGACCCGTTTCGTCGCAGATTTCGTCGGCTCCTCCAACGTCATCGCACCGGCCGACATGCAGCGGCTCGGCGGCGAGGCGAAATGGGCGAGCCTGCGGCCCGAGGCGATCCGCCTCGTTTCCGAAGGCGGTATCGCCGCAACCGTGGTGTCGGAGAGCTTCCTCGGAAGTACGACCCGCCTCCATCTGCGCGCCGGAGAGACCGCACTCAACGTCATGGTGCCGGCGGGCCAGGCCACGCCGAAGCCCGGCGAAGAAGCGAGGATCTCGTGGCTCGCTTCCGATCTCCACTACATGGACGGCGAGGCATGAGCGACGTATCGACCGCCTCCATCCTGCCCGGCAGGTCCGGCGCCTTCGGCCGCCTCTCCGACGTCTTCTGGCGCCGCCCGGCGCTGCTGCTCGCGGTGATGCTCATCCCGCCGCTTCTCTGGCTCGGCATCATCTATGTCGGCTCGCTCATCGCGCTGCTCTTGCAGAGCTTCTTCTCGATCGACGATTTCTCCGGCCTCATCAGCTACGAACTGACCCTTTCCACCTATCGTCAGCTCCTGGTGCCGACCAATTTCGACATCATCGTGCGAACGATTCTGATGGCCGCGGCGGTAACGCTCGCCTCGGCGGTGCTTGCCTTCCCGATCGCCTACTATGCCGCCCGCTACGCGACCGGCCGCTGGAAGGCCTTCTTCTATCTCGGCGTCATGCTGCCGCTCTGGTCGAGCTATCTGGTCAAAGTCTATGCGTGGAAACTGATCCTCGCCAAGGAAGGCATCCTCACCTGGGCCTTCGACCGTCTCGGCCTTTCCTGGCTCCTCGACGGCATCCTTGCGCTTCCGGTGATCGGTGGAAACTCGCTGTCGATCAGCTACATCGGCACCTTCCTCGTCTTCGTCTACGTGTGGCTGCCCTTTATGATCCTGCCGATCCAGGCCGCACTTGAGCGTGTCCCGGGCAACCTTATCGAGGCCTCCTCCGACCTCGGCGCCCATCCCGGCCAGACCTTCCGCAACGTGCTGCTTCCGCTCGCCATGCCCGGCATCGTCGCCGGCTCGATCTTCACTTTCTCGCTCACGCTCGGCGACTACATCATTCCGCAGATCGTTGGCTCCTCGCGCCTCTTCATCGGCCAGGCCGTCTACGCCCAGCAGGGAACGGCCGGCAACGTGCCGCTCGCCGCCGCCTTCTCGGTCGTGCCGATCGCGATCATGGGCGTCTATCTGTGGGCTGCCAAACGCATGGGGGCCTTCGATGCGCTCTGACCGCTCCTCGGCCGGATGGCCGCTCAAGATCGCCGCGGCCGGCGGGCTCCTCTTCCTGCACCTGCCGATCCTCCTGATCTTTGTCTACGCCTTCACGACGGAGGAGAAGAGCTTCCAGTGGCCGCCACCGGGCTTCACCACCCAGTGGTTCGCCATCGCCTGGAACCGTCCCGACGTCTGGGAAGCACTGACGCTCTCGGTCAAGGTCGCGAGCATCGCCACGGTGATCGCGCTCGTGCTGGGTACGCTCGCCGCAGCCGCCGTGGCGCGCTCGGCCTTCTTCGGTCGCGAGGCGATCTCGCTTCTCGTCATCCTGCCGATCGCGCTCCCCGGCATCGTCACCGGCATCGCGCTCCGCTCGGCCTTTTCGCTGGCGGAGATCCCCTATTCGATGTGGACGATCATCCTCGGCCACGGCACCTTCTGCATCGTCGTCGTCTACAACAACGCCGTCGCCCGCTTCCGCCGCACCTCGGGATCGCTGATCGAGGCGTCGATGGATCTCGGCGCCGACGGTTTCCAGACCTTCCGTCACGTGGTGCTGCCGAACATCGCGACCGCGCTGCTTGCGGGCGGCATGCTCGCCTTCGCGCTCTCGTTCGATGAGGTCATCGTCACCACCTTCACCGGCGGCCAGCAGGCGACATTGCCGATCTGGATGCTCGAGGAACTCATTCGCCCGCGCCAGCGGCCGGTCACCAACGTCGTCGCCATGCTGGTGGTGATGGTGACCTTCCTGCCGATCCTGGCGGCCTATTATCTCACCCGCGACACCGACCGGATTTCGGGAAGCGGCAAATAACCCGACAAACCAGATGAGGGAGAACGACATGGACACCCAGATGCTGATCGACGGCCGCTTCGAAAAGGGCACAGAGATCGAGGAGAAGATCCTCAATCCGAAGACCGGCGAGACCATTCTGGAGCTTCCCGAGGCTTCGCTCGCCCAGGTCGACGCCGCCGTCGACGCTGCGGAAAAAGCGTTCGACAGCTGGTCGGCGACGACGCCCTCGCAGCGCGCCGGCTATCTGCTCGCGATCGCAGACGCCATCGAGAAGGACGCGGCCGGCTTTGCGGCGCTGGAATCGCTCAACTGCGGCAAGCCGATCAACGCCGTCATCAACGATGAAATTCCGGCGATCGTCGACTGCTGGCGCTTCTTCGCAGGCGCCGTCCGCTCACTGCACGCGCCCGTCGCCGGAGAATACCTGCCCGGCCACACCTCGATGATCCGTCGCGACCCGGTCGGCATCGTCGGCTCGATCGCGCCGTGGAACTATCCGCTGATGATGATGGCCTGGAAGCTGGCGCCCGCGATCGCGGGCGGCAACACCGTCGTCTTCAAGCCGTCGGAACAGACGCCGCTCACCGCGCTGAAGATGGCGAAGCTGCTCGCCGATATCCTGCCGGAGGGCGTGGTCAACGTCGTGCTCGGCCGTGGCGAAAGTGTCGGCAATGCGCTGATCAACAATCCGAAGATCGGCATGGTATCGATCACCGGCGATATCGCCACCGGCAAGAAGGTGCTCGCCGCCGCCGCGAAGACGGTGAAGCGCACCCATCTCGAACTCGGCGGCAAGGCGCCGGTCATCGTCTATGACGATGCCGATCTCGAAGCGGTCGTCGCCGGCATCCGCACCTTCGGCTTCTACAATGCCGGCCAGGACTGCACCGCCGCCTGCCGCATCTATGCCTCCGACAAGATCTACGAAAACTTCGTCGCCGACCTCGCCTCGGCCGTCTCGACGCTGAAGTTCAATCAGGCCGACGACACCGAGAACGAGATCGGGCCGCTGATCTCCAAGCGCCAGCGCGACCGCGTCGAAAGCTTTGTCACCCGCGCCTCCGAGCACAAGCACATGGAGATCGTCACCGGCGGCAAGGTCGCGGGCGAAAAGGGCTTCTTCTATACGCCGACCGTTGTCGCCGGCGCGCTGCAGGACGACGAGATCGTCCGCCGCGAAGTCTTCGGACCCGTCGTCTCGGTTACCCGCTTCTCGGAGACCGACGATGCGATCGCATGGGCGAACGACAGCGATTACGGCCTCGCCTCCTCCGTCTGGACGAAGGACATTTCCCGCGCCATGAAGACCGCGGCACGGCTCCGCTACGGCTGCACCTGGATCAACACCCACTTCATGCTGTGCAACGAGATGCCTCATGGCGGCCTGAAACAGTCGGGCTACGGCAAGGATATGTCGGTTTACGCGCTCGAAGACTATACCGCCGTCCGCCACGTCATGATCGCGCACTGAATGTTATCGCCCCGGCACCTATCGCGCCGGGGCGATACCGACTCTTAGCATTTTACGGCTGTGTTGCAGTAGGGGTGCGTGATTTGGCCGTTGCCGGAGCTACCGCCACCCCCGTCCTCCACCCGAACTACATGGTCATAGGATCCAGATTTAGACGCATCAACATAGCCATGGCATATAGGACACCGAATCGCTGAAGATAGAGCTTGCCGAATAAAGATCGCAGACTTTGCATCTGTTGAGAACTTTGTGCTCGTCGGCTTTTCCGCTATCGCCAATATCTTTGCTACAGAATTTGGAGATATAACTTTAATTAGATCTTCATGACTAAATTCTTTTTTATCATAAAATGCATCGATCAAATATTCAAACATCTCTGAAACGCGAATAAAACGAACCGCGCTACGCGATAGCTGCAAGCTTTGGGTAATCAGACTTTTATTTTCAACAAGATAATCCTCCAGAATAGCACGTGAATCTGTGAACTTCCGGAAAAACTCCTTGTCGTTTTCTTGAAGCTTTTTTCTGATTAACAGCAACATTCCGAGTAGAAGATCAGGTATGTGCCTGCCTCTCTCAGAATAGAAATAGACCGCCGGATGAAGGCCAAGGCTGCCGGGGAGCGTATCAGATGCGCGTCCAACAACTCTGGCGCAATCAATCAGCACCTGCACTGTTCCGCTCCCGTCTTCATCCTCTGAAAATTCTTCGAGCGACTTTTGAAATTTCCCTTGGGGAGCATTGGTTATACATATAAGCCCCATTAACATTTCCAAAGCTGAAATTGGCGACTTTGCCCCGCCGACAGGTAAATCCAATGTCTTTATTGGCGTATCAACCTCTGGATTAAATAGCGCATGGTGTATTAGTACGGCATTTTTCTCTATTTTATCCTTAACATCAAGTTCAAATTTAGACCAATACTTATGTCCCGTTGCGGCACGGACAATTGACCGCGCAGCGATAGCAACTGACCTATATCTATTTTTGAGGATCGTTTCCTCCGTCTTATCCAACGGAGTACCTTGAGTGTTGATCTTGAAGAATGAGCTCTCGGCCTTTGCAGCATCTCCATTCACCCATTGAAGAGATAATGAGCGTGTCGCCATATTACGAGACCTCTGCACCTTGTCTTCCGTGTATACATCAGGATTGACAAGGGCATCCTTAATATCTCGATAGCTACCAATTCTGGAATTTACGAGCTCTCTCGTCTTTTTCGCTATACCGAGCTGTGAGCGGCTTATCTCATTCCCGAAGTATTTGCGCGATATGGCTCCATCTCCATAATCATCTTCGATCCAAGCCCTCAGTGCGCTCAGTCGGTGTCCTCCATCAATAACAAACACATATGATTGCGATTGCCAAAGTATAAGCGACGGAATTAGCTCGTTATCTAAAAAACTTTCCAGGAATGTTACAACTTGATAAGGGGACCAGTGATTTGTTTCCCTCTGAAAATCAGGTTTTCTAAGAAGGGGCACAAGCATACCACTACTTGTTACATTCTCGATTGAAAGAGTCCGTATGGGTTCAGCCGAATTTAGCGGTGGCCCTATTACAGCAAAATCATCACGATGTATCATGGCGTCCAGTGTGACAGCATCTGCCATAGACTCAAACCTCCGTGTAGTGTCCAAGCAGAAATAGCCGGCGCAATCCCACATTGCAATTGTGGCCAGTCGCGTAGCCAACATGTCACTGCGTTTACCATTTGCCGGCGATAGTCGGCGGGCGTTCAAGACGGATCGACTTTGTTCGATGCGATTAAGGGAGTTTCGATGCGCTTTCTCGTCATGCTGACGCTAGTTATAGCCACACTTGCCGCCTTTGCGGCCGGCGCGGCCGACACAACCCTCGCCCAGACATTGCCGCCGAACGGCGATCCACGTCTCTATCCCGCGCCGCAGCCCGGCTACAACGACCCGGACGATCCCTATGTCTGGCATGTCTACGGCCTGCCGCCGGGCGGTCTCCTCGCGATCCGTTCCGGCGCCGGCCTGAATTTCCGCGTGATCGCCGAGCTGGCGGAGGGCATGCCGGTGAAGAACCTCGGCTGCCTCGAACAGGAGAGCGGCTACTGGTGCCGCATCGCCACCACGGACCGGCCGCGCGTGAGCGGCTGGGTGAACGGCCGCTTCCTGGTCGAGGACTGGGGCTCAAACCCGCCGCCCTATCCGGATGACGGCTATCTGCTGCCCGGCCATCCTTACGACGCCACCGGCAGACTTCGCTGCCGGCTGCCGGGATTCGACGGCTTCGCTTCCTGCGACTACGGCATCGTCCGCAAGGGACCCATGGCGACGATCGAGATCACCGCACCCGACGGTTCGCGCCGCCGTCTCGACTACCGCGCCGGCCGCTTCACCGGCATCGAGGGCTCCGACATCCGCAGCCGCAAGCAGGGTGGTGACGCTGTGGTCACCGTGGACGGAGCCGAGACCTACTATGTCCCCGATGCGGTGGTGATGGGCGACGACTGACGCTCTACGAAAAAGGCGCCCCGTTTCCGGAGCGCCTTTCATTTGTCCGGCAGGATTGCCGTCTTATTCGGCGAGCGCCTTGGCGACCTTCTCGCGCAGGGCGACGAGATCCTTGTAGAAGCTGCGGATGCCCTCGGCGAGCTTTTCGGTCGCCATGGCGTCCTCGTTGAGCATCCAGCGGAAGGCCTTCTCGTCGAGCGAGATCCGCGGCTCCGGAACGGTCGCCTCGGGGGCGAGCTTGCGTTCGAGTGTCCCCTTGTCGGCGTCGAGTTCATCGAGCAGTGCGGGCGCGATCGTCAGCCGGTCGCAGCCGGCGAGCGCTTCGATTTCGCCTGCATTGCGGAAGGAGGCGCCCATGACGACCGTCTTGATGCCGTTCGCCTTATAGTAATTGTAGATCGAGCGGACCGACAGAACGCCCGGATCGGTCTCCGAGGTGTAGGTGTCACCGGTCGACTTCTTGTACCAGTCGAGGATACGGCCGACGAAGGGCGAGATGAGGAAGGCGTTGGCCTCGGCGCAGGCGATGGCCTGGGCCTTGGAGAAGAGCAGCGTCAGGTTGCAGTCGATGCCTTCGCTCTGCAGGACTTCCGCCGCGCGGATGCCTTCCCAGGTGGAAGCGAGCTTGATCAGCACGCGCTCGCGCTCAATGCCGAGTTCCTTGTAACCAGCGATGATCTCGTGCGCCTTGGCGATCGAGCCCTGCATGTCGAAGGAAAGATCGGCATCGACCTCGGTGGAGACACGGCCCGGTACGATCTTCGCGAGCGCTGCGCCGACGGCGACGGCCAATCTGTCCGCGACGGCCGCGGCCGCGGCCTCGCTGGAACCGCCCTTCGACTTGCCCCAGGCGATCGCCTCCTTGAAGGTGTCGTCGAACATGTGGGTGCCGAGCGCCTTCAGGACGATGGTCGGGTTGGTCGTGCAGTCCACCGGTTTCAGACGGGCCACAGCCTCGATGTCACCGGTGTCGGCGACGACGGTGGTCATGGAACGAAGCTGCTCGAGTTTGGAAGTCATGGTCCTATTCCCTGTTCTATCCGGGCCTCCGGAAATGTGCCCGACTATCACCAGCCGAAGATGGCAAAGTCAAGAACGGGACGGTCACGATTTCAATCGATTTACGGAATGGATTTTTCCGCTGGCCTCACCCGCTCAGCTGACCGGCCTCCCAGCCGAGCATGGCCCGCTTGCGCGTCAGTCCCCAATGGTAGCCGGTGAGCGCGCCGCCCTTTCCGAGCGCGCGGTGGCAGGGCACCACGAAGGAGATCGGATTGCGACCGACCGCCGCCCCGACGGCGCGGCTCGCCGCCGGCTGGCCGATGTCGCGGGCAATGTCGGAATAGGTCACGGCCTTGCCGAGCGGGATGCGCAACAGGCTCTGCCAGACGCGGAGCTGGAAATCCGAGCCGATGAGCACCACCCTCAGCGGCTGCTCGTTGCTCCAGCGGCCCGGATCGAATATCCGCGCGGCATAGGGCGCCGTCGCCGCCTGGTCGGCCACGTAGCGCGCATTCGGCCAGCGCGACGCCATGTCCTCGAAGCAGGCGATTTCGTTGCCGCTCTCGGCAAAGGCGAGCCCGGAAAGACCTCTTTCCGTCGCCATCACCAGTGCCAGCCCGAAGGGCGACGGGTGAAAGCCGTAGCGGATCGTCAGTCCCTCGCCCTTCTGCTTCCACTCGCCGGGCGACATCGCCTCGTGAGTGACGAAGAGATCGTGCAACCGGCCGGGACCGGAAAGCCCGAGCTCGAGCGAGGTTTCGAGGATCGGCATCTCTTCCTCGCGCAACAGCCGCTTGGCGTGGTCGAGGGTCACGGCCTGCAAGAAGGCCTTGGGCGAAAGCCCCGCCCAGCGGCTGAAAGTCTTCTGCAACTGCGTCGGCGACTGGTTGAGCCGCGCGGCGATCGTCTCCAGCGACGGCTGGTCACGATAGTCGAGCGTCAGCATCTCTATGACCCGGCGTACCGTCTCATAGTCGCCACCTTCGGGCGTGACATCGACAGGCGCGAGCTCACCGGCGGAGCGGGAAATCATCTGTGCAATGGTCATGGCGAACTCCTTTTCGGATGACATCACCATATCGGGCGGGCGCGAACCACCCGTTTCTTGCCCCACGGCTCAAAGCCTCTGCTTGACCGTCGCCAGCGCCGCATTGAAGGCCCTGGCAAAGCTCTCACGGTCCTCCGGGTTGAGGAACGAGCCGATGTCGGTCCGCCTGCCCTCCCCCGATACCTGCATCGAGACGATGCCGATCTCGCTGTGCCGACGGACGAAGAACCGCGCCCAGAACGGATTGAAACGGTGTTCCGTCATCCGCCCCGAGGGCGTGAACTTGCGGATCGCGAGCGCGGTGCGCGACACCAGCACCTCCTCGCGGGCCCGTCCGGAGCGATAGTTGAGCAGGAACGCACCGTAGAGAAGCAGGAAGTCGAGGCCGAAGAAGAAACCGATGGGCCAGGCGCCTGTGGCGACGAAGAACACCGCGTGAACCGCACAGACGGCACCGGTCAACACCAGAAGGACGCGAAAGCCCCGCCGGCCGAGAGAACGGTACGGCGTCAGTTCCGCCGCGAAAACCGGGGGTTCCTTCATGCCCACATTGCCTTTCGTCATGGCGCCCGACTATAGATTGACAATGACCGATCCGAAGAAAAAATCCAGCGCCCAAACTTCGCAAAAGTCAAACCAGAACGGTGCGCGACGCAAGGTCGCGCCGAGGTCTGCCTATACCAGGGCGGAGCTTCAGGAGATGTTCCGTCGCTTCTCGGTGCAGCGTCCCGAACCGAAGGGCGAACTCGAACACGTCAACGCTTTTACCCTTGTCGTCGCCGTGGCGCTCTCGGCGCAGGCGACCGATGCCGGCGTGAACAAGGCGACGCGGGCGCTGTTCAAGGTCGCCGACACGCCGCAGAAGATGCTCGACCTCGGCGAGGAGCGGCTGCGCGACCACATCAAGACGATCGGGCTTTATCGCAACAAGGCGAAGAACGTCATCGCCCTTTCGAGAAAGCTGATCGAGGATTTCGACGGCGAAGTGCCGCGCACGCGCGAGGAACTGGTGACCTTGCCCGGCGTCGGACGCAAGACCGCCAACGTCGTCATGTCCATGGCCTTCGGCATCCCGACCATCGCCGTCGACACCCATATCTTCCGCATCGCCAACCGGATCAGGCTTGCGCCCGGAAAGAGCCCGGACGAAGTCGAGGAAAGGCTGCTGCGGGTCATCCCGGAGGAGTACCTCTTCCACGCCCATCACTGGCTGATCCTGCACGGCCGTTATGTCTGCAAGGCACGCCGGCCCGAATGCGAACGCTGCGTCATCGCCGACCTCTGCAAGTCGCCGGAGAAGAGCTGCGACGTGCCCGCCCCGCTCGTCGAACTGCCGCCGCAGGTCATCGGGATGGCCGAGTAACGAGCCCGTCGATCAGGCGGATGATCGCCTGCTCGTAGGTCTCGCGGCTCTCTCCCGCCGCAATCGCCAGAACCGCGCGGTCGAAGGCGGCAGAAAGCACACGTGTCAGGGGATCGAGCCCGGCGAGATCCGAACCGGTTTCGCGAAGATAGGCTTCGAGCCCGTCGCGGAGACTCGCCTCGGCGTGATCGCAATCGGTGGCGCGACCGCCTTCGATCCCCATCACCGCAGGACCGTCGAGCAACAGCAGGCGGCTGCGGCCCGGTACAGCCATCGCGGAAAAATAGGTGGCGATGCCTCGGACGAGCGCGTCGCGTGCCGAAACCGCCTCGCCGGCGGCCCCCGCAATCTCGGCGGCGACCCGCTCCGCCTCCCGGTCGATGACGGCGAGGAACAGGTCCCTTTTGTCCGCGAAATGGTGATAGAGGGCGCCGCGCGTCACGCCGGCGGCCGCGACGATGTCGGGCGTCGCCGTCTCGTTGTAGCCGCGCTCCACAAAGAGTTCACGGGCGTGGTCCATAAGGGTTTGCCGTGTGGCTTCGGTGCGATCCTTGTTTGAGCGACGCATGCAGTCCTCGTTTACATACAATCTGTATGCATGTTATAGATACATGCAGATTGTATGTGAAACACAGGAGGAAGTGAAGCATGCGCAGCAGCAGCTATTATCCCGTCATCATGAGCGAACGCCTGGCGGAAACCCGGGACTTCTATTGCCGCCACTTCGCTTTCGAACCGCTCTTCGAAAGTGACTGGTACATCCACCTGCAGTCACGCGAGGACGAGAGGGTGACGCTCGCGATCCTCAAACCCGATCACGAGACCGTGCCGCCCGTCGCCCGGAAGCCGGTGAGCGGCCTCATCCTCAATTTTGAAGTCGATGATCCGGACCGCGTCCACGACGCCTGCCTGAAGGCCGGCCTGCCGATCCTCAGATCGCTGCGTGACGAGGACTTCGGTCAGCGGCACTTCATCACCGCAGATCCGAACGGCGTCCTGATCGACGTCATCAAGCCTATCCCGCCGAGCGCCGAATACGCGGCCCTCTATGCGGAAACCGCGCTGCCGACCTGACCGTCACGCCCGGAAAAGGGGATCGCGGGCGCTCAGCAGCTTGTGCAGGTGAACCATCATGCCGGCTGCAAAGAGCGGCGTCAGCAGATTGAGGATCGGCACCGCCAGGAAGGCCGCGATCACCAGTCCGCCCATGAACACCGTCCCGCCGTGGCGCGAGCGAAAGGCCCGCGCTTCGCTCGGGCTGCGGAAGCGCATGGCGGCGAACTCGAAGAATTCACGCCCGAGCAGGTAGCCGTTGACGAGGAAGAAGGCGGCGATGTTGATGCCCGGAACGAAGAGCAGCACCAGCGCTACGATGTTGCCGAGCACGACGACGCCGAAGAATTTCAGCGACGCGACCAGCGCCTCGCCGAGCGGCATGGCCGAACCGGGCGTATCCTTCGGATAGTCCCGTCGTTCGACCACTTCCGCGACATCGTCGAGGAAGAGACCGGCGATGATCGCGGTGACGGAGGACAACAGAAGCGCGAGCGCAAGCGCAAGACCGATGCTGGCAAGAACGCCGAGCACGAAGGTGAGCCAGCCCGCCCAATCCGGCATTCCGGGAAAGAACGCATCGAACCATGGCAGGACATAGGCGATGAAGGCGCCGCGAAGTGCAAGCCACAGGCCTACGAGAACGAGGATCGTCAGCCCGAGCACCTTCCAGAACACCGCGCGGGTTTCCGGGGCGAAGAGATTGCGAAGTGCAAGTCGGGCAGCATCGAAGATCATCCGGGTCTCCTTGAACGGGCCGCTCAGGCGGCCGATCGCATGTAGGCGCTCGTCGGTAGACGCACAAGGCCGCCTCCCGCCCCATCGGTCGATCGGCTCTAGCCGATACGGTAGAGGTCCGGCCGCCTGTCGGTGAGATACGGATTCTGACGACGGCAATCGTCATAGGCGGCCGGATCGAGTTTTGCGACCAGCAGTGCCTCGTGCGTGCCCGCACGGGCGAGTTCGTCACCATCGGGACCGACGATCGCCGAGCGACCGCCATAGGTGAACCTGCCCTCCTCTCCGCAGAGATCGGCGTAGACCAGGAAGACGCCATTCTCGAAAGCGCGGGTCGGCACCACCAGATCGGCGACCCGCCGGCTGATCTCACCGCGCGGAAGCGCCGTCGGCACCAGCACCAGTTCGGCGCCGGCGAGCGCCAGCGTGCGCACATACTCCGGGAACTCGACATCGTAGCAGATCAGCATGCCGGTGCGGACACCGAAGAGATCAAAGACCTGCGGCACGTCTCCGCCGGGCGTGAACGACGCGCGCTCGCCGTCGCCGTAGAGATGGCCTTTCCGGTAGAATTCGCAGTGTCCGTCCGGCCGCACCAGCACCGCGGAATTGTAAACGACAGATCCGTCACGTTCGGGAAACCCAGCGCAAATCGCCAGTTCGAACTCGGCGGCGATGTCGCAGAGCGCGCCGATGATCTCGCCGTCCCGTTCCTCGGCGATTTCCGCGAAGCGCTCCGGTGTCAGCCCGTAGCCACTCACCGCGAGTTCGGGCGCGACCAGGAGCACGGCACCCATGCCGGACGCGGCTTCGGCGGCCTCGGCGATCTTGGCGAGATTGGCCGCGGCATCCCCCGAAACCGGTTGCATCTGGTAAAGCGAAATCAGCATGATATGCCCTGTGCTGGAGATCTGATGCCTGACGATAGGACGAGGCAACGTACTTTGCAAAGCTCTTCGCACGTTGGAAAACGCGTTGGTATGTCAGAAAAGTGTCGCCTGGACGAGCAGGAGGAAGCCCTTGACGAGGGCGTAGACCACACCGGCGACGACGACGCCGGCGATCCCCGCAACGACCGTTCCGATCAGCACGCAGATGCCGTCGCGCTCGAGAATGCCAAAAGAAAAGAAGCAGATCGCGATCGCCGGCAGGATGTTGCCGAGGGGAACCGGAAGCGCGAGGACCACCGCAAGGACGAGGCAGACGAAACCGATCAGGTACTCCGCCGGTGGATAGACGAGGAAGCCGAGCCGCGGCCGCAGCATCCGCTCGGCCCTGGCGAGCCAGGGCGTGACGCGGGTGACGATGCTCGCGAAATCCTGCCGCGTCATCGATCGGTCGGCGATGATCCTTGGCAGCCATGGCTTCTGCCCGAGCATCAGTTGTGCGGCGAGAAAGACCAGCGGCGTGCCGGTGAGCGCCGACGTGCCGGGCGGCGTCGGCACGATGTTCGGCAGCGCGAAGATGAGGATCAGGGCGCCGAAGGCGCGGTCGCCCATCGCCTGGAAGATGTCGGCGACGGAAATCCGCAGCCGTCCCTCGTCCGCGGCAAGCCCGGAGAGTATCTCGGAGAGCCTGCCACCGTGTCGGCGCGACCTGCCGGCCCCATGCCTCTCCTGATCGGCTTCTGATTCGCCTGTCATCGCTGCTCCATGATGGTCGTGGCACTGATGTAATGCCGTTCGACCGCCGGACAATGACACGTCTTTGATTAAGTCGGCGTGACCCTCGGCAAGCTCCGCCGATCCGCCGAAAGTTTCACACCTGTACGAGGTGGCCGGAGAAAACCTCCCGGTACTGGCGGGGCGGCGGCTCGTAACCGGGCGGGCGGATGGGGCTATTGACCTCATCCATCGAGATCGCGCGCGTGATGCTTCGGCGCGCCGCTGGCCGCGAAATCAGGCCGCGAGCGCCGTCTCCGCAAGCGTGACCCAGTAGCTGATGCCATAGGGGATAGCCTCGTCGTTGAAGTCGTAGGCCGAATGGTGAAGATTGGCGCTGTCACCGTTGCCGATGAAGACGAAGCTGCCGGGACGGGCCTCCAGCATGTAGGAAAAGTCTTCTGCCCCCATCTTCGGCGGTAGGTCGCCCTCCACCGCCCGTTCGCCGGCAATCCGCCGCATGACATCGAGGGCGAATTCCGTCTCTTCGGCATGGTTGAACGTCACTGGATAGCTGCGCCGATATTGCACGTCGGCGCTGGCGCCGAAGCTTGCGGCAATGCCGTTTGCCACTTCGCTCAGACGTCGCTCGGCATAGTCGCGCGTCTCGGGCAGAAGCGTGCGAACCGTGCCGGTCAGCTTGACGGTATTGGCGATAACGTTGGGGGCCTCACCGCCATGGACGGTCGCAACCGTCACCACCACGGATTTCAGCGGATCGACCTCGCGCGAGGCGATCGCCTGGAGTGCAATGACGATGTGGGAGGAGACCAGCACCGGGTCGATGGTCTTGTGCGGTTGGGCCGCATGGCCGCCGCGGCCGTGCACCATGATCTCGAACCCGTCGGCCGCGGCCATCACCGAGCCCTTGCGGGTGCCGAAATGACCGACCGGAATGCCAGGATAATTGTGCATGCCGTAGACCTGGGAAATCCCGAATGTCTCCATCATGCCGTCCTCGATCATCTCCCGGCCACCGCCGCCACCCTCTTCGGCCGGCTGGAAGATCAGCGCGACGGAGCCGCGGAAATTGCGGGTTTCGGCGAGATATTTGGCAGCGCCCAGCAGCATGGCGGTGTGCCCGTCATGGCCGCAGGCATGCATCTTGCCCGGCGTCTTCGATGCCCACTCCTTGCCGCTCGTCTCATAGATCGGCAGGGCATCCATGTCGGCACGAAAACCGATGACCGGCCCCTCGCCGCGATTGCCCTTGATGACGGCGACGACGCCGGTCCGACCGATGCCGGTCTTGACGACATCACAACCAAAGGATGTCAGCTTCTCGGCGACGAATTCGGCCGTCTCGTAGACATCGAACAGCAGCTCCGGGTTCTCATGAAGGTGGCGGCGCCAGGCGGCTACCTCGGCCTGCAATTCGCTGGCACGGTTCAACACAGGCATGCGTTCCGTCCTCGACTATTCTTGTGGTTCCCACTCTTGTGCGGCCATACTGCGCTGCCTCAAAGTGCCTTTGCAAGCCGCAATTTTCCGCTCCGAATGGAAAATGGGCCTATGCCTGGATGGCCCAAATTTTGACCAGGCCTGCATTTCACGGATGTCTTTTTCAAGCGGGCGGTGACTGTTGCCGGGGCCAGAGAATCAAAATCACGAAACAAGGTCAGCGAGATAACCAGGCTGACCTTGATTGCCGGGAGAGCGGGAACTCTTCATCGGCCGCATTGACGATCACAACTCTAACGGTGAAGCCAATACCAATTATCGCGACCCGGCCAAGCCGTCGCGCGTCCTCTGGCCGGGTCTCGCCATCTCACTCACCGTGCTCAGCGTCAACTAAATCGGCGACGCTGTCCGCGATGCGCTCGATCCGAGGATGATGAAGCGCTGAGCCGCCCTTCTCCCCATTGGGAGAAGGTCCCCTCAGACCCCGCTGATCACCTCGATCTTCGAGCCGTCGAAGAAGCGCGACAGGCGGAAGGCCGTCGGGTCGACGCAAGGGCTATGGCCGGTGACGAGGTCCGCCATCAACCGCCCCGCCCCCGGCCCGATGCCGAAACCGTGGCCGGAGAAGCCTGTGGCGATGAAGAAGCCGGGAACCTTCTCGACCGGCGAGATGATCGGCACGGCATCCGGCGACACGTCGATATAGCCGGCCCAGCGCTGCGCGATCTCGGCCTTGGCGAAGACCGGGTAATCCTTCTTGAGTTGCGCCAGCGCGTAATTGGTCCACTTGTCCGATGGTTTCGGGTCGAGCACGCGGCAGCGTTCGAACGGCGTCTCCTCGTCCATGCGCCAGCGCTGCGCCATGCGGCCTTCCTCAAGGAAGCGGCCGGAGACGCGGAAGCGCAGCGAACGCCACTCGCTCTTCAGCGCGGGGAGGAATTTCAGCATGAAGCGGAAGCTGTCCGGCACGATCTCGACGATGTTGTCATAGCGCGAGGCGATGGTGTAGCCACCGTCCTGGCGCTTGCGGAACGCGAAGTCCTTGCCATAGAGCGTGTGCTCCGGCCCGCCCTCGATCGGCTTGGTGCGGATGACGGTGTTCATCACTTTCAGCTGCGGCAGGTCGATGCCGGCATTGCGCGCAAAGAGGCTCGACCAGGCGCCGCCGGCGAGCACCACCGACGAGCAGGCGATCGTTCCGCGCTCGGTGACGACGCCGGAAATCTTGCCGCCCGAGGTCTCGATGCCGCGCACCGCGCACTTCGTCAGGATATGCGCACCCTTGTCACGCGCCGCCTCGGCGATCGCTGGTGCCGCCTTCTGCGGTTCGGCGCGGCCGTCGGCCGGCGTGAACAGCGCGCTCTTGAAGTGGTGCTTCATACCCGGATAGAGCCCGCTGAATTCCGCTCGGTCGATCATCCGCGACTTCATCTGGTAGTCGCTCAGAATGTCCGGCCATTCGGCATTCTTCGCTTCATACGTGTCGTTGATAGAAGCAAAGACGATGCCGCACTGCTTGTAGCCGGTGTCGCGACCGGTGCGCTGGTCAAGCCCGTTCCAGATGCGGATGGCTTCGGCCATCAGCGGCACTTCGCGCGGATCGCGCCAGGAAATGCGCACCCAGCCCCAGTTGCGGCTCGACTGTTCCTCGCCGATGCCGCCCTTTTCACAAAGCGCCACCGAAACGCCGCGCTCGGCAAGTTCGAGCGCCGTCGAGGCGCCGATGATTCCGCCGCCGATGACGACCACGTCAACGTGTTTCGGCAGTTGCAGATCTCCCTCGACGGGGACCACCTGAGGACCGGGCATGCGAATAACTCCAGGCTTGAGAAAAGATGTCGCCCGCGCGAACGGCGGGCCGGAAAGGACGTATCCTGCTCATACCAGATCGCGGTCGCATCGTCATCGCAGATGTCAGGCTGTATCGACAGGAAAGGAACCCCTTATCCCTGCTGTGCCGCGATGAAACTGCGGAACCGCGCCATGCTGAACAGGAAGAAGAAGAGCCCGATCACCCCGGTCGCGAGGAACTGCGGCCAGACGACGTCGAAGCCGGCCCCGCGGAAGAGGATCGCCTGCGCGAAAGAGACGAAATGGGTGGTGGGAGAAATCTGCACGCCCGTCTGCAGCCAGTCCGGCATGCTTTCGAGCGGCGTCATGCCACCCGAGAGGATCGTCATCGGCAGGACCGTCAGGATGAAGAGCAGCGCCATCTGCGGCATCGATCGCGAGATTGTGCCGAGGAAAAGACCGAAGGAGGTCGCAAAGAAAAGATACAGAACCACGCCGGCGGCGAAGAGCGTGAGCGAGCCCGAGATATGCATGCCGATCCAGAGGTCGAGCACGAAGACGACCGACAGCAGCGTCAGGACGAGCGTCACCAGCCCGTTTGCCAGAAGCTTGCTCAGCATGATCTCCGTTGCACGGACCGGCATGACGAGCAGATGTTCGAGCGTGCCATGCTCGCGTTCCCTCACGAGCGCGGCCCCGGCGAGCAGGACGGCGAGCATGGTGACGTTGTTGATGAGCCCGGACGTGCCGGTGAACCACGCCGTGGTCAGCGTCTGGTTGAAGGCCATGCGCACCTCGATTGCGACCGGAAGGCTGGTCGTCTTCTCGGTCCGGGTGACGAAGCGCGACACCTCCTGACTGACGACCGACTGGATGTGACCCGCCCCGATCCCCGCCTGCATCAGCGCCGTCGCATCGATCAGCAGTTGCACCGAAGGACTGCGGCCGGCAAGCACGTCGGCCTCGAAATTCGGAGGGATGTCGAGCACGAAGGTAAAACGAGCCTGATCCATCACCCGATCGACATCGCCCGGAGAGAGCGAAACGGGCGCCTGAAACTGCGGCGGGCGCAGACCGTCGAGGATCGCCGCGGAAAGCTGCGAGACGTCGTGGTCGACAACCCCGACGGTGGCGCGGTTGAGCTCGTGGTTGAGCCCCGTCGCCTGCATGTAGATTGCAAGTGTGAAGGCATAGATCACGAACCCCATCAGCACCGTATCCCGGCGAATACCGATCAGTTCCTTGACGAAAAGGGCACCTATGTTGCGGAAATCGAGCATGGTCAGACCTCCTGCTTGCGCAGGAGCAGCCAGGCCATGGCGATCAGTACCGGCCAGAACAGCGCAAGCGGCAGGATGAAGGGAACGAGGTCGGCAAAGCCGAGTGCCTTGGTGAAGGCGCCGACACTGGCGCGCAGGAAGTAAGTGGTCGGGAACAGCGTTCCGATGAACCTGCCCGCGCCTTCGAGCGTTGCGACCGGCTGCAACAATCCGGCAAACTGCGTCGCCGGCATCATCGTCCCGATCGCTGTCGCGAACATGGCCGCGACCTGGGTCCGGGTCATGGTCGAGCTCAGGATGCCAATCGCCGTCGTTGCGAGGAGATAGAGGAACGCCGCGAGCGTGAGACCGAGGAAACTGCCTCTGATCGGCACGCCGAAGAGCAGGACCGCCATCAAAACGAGAACGACGTAGTTGACGCAGCCGACAAGGACATAGGGCACCTGCTTGCCGAGCAGGAATTCGAGCTTGGTCACCGGCGTCACGTAGAGATTGCTGATCGAGCCGAGCTCCTTTTCGGAGACGACACCGAGCGCCGTCAGGATCGACGGGATGAAGAGCAGCAGGATCGCAACCACCGCCGGCACCATAGCGTCGAGGCTGCGGAAGGCCTGATTGTAGCGATAGCGCATCTCGACGTTCGCCGCCGGGCTCGTCGCGACGCCGGCCGCCCTTGCCGCTTCCGTGAGGAAGTGCGCGTGTGCGCCGGAGATGTAGCCGAGCATCGTCTGCGCACGGAAGGGCATCGCCCCGTCAAGCGTCGCCAGGACCGTGGTCTTGTGACCGCTTCGCAGATCCGCTCCGAAGCGCTCCGGGATTTCGAGGGCGATGGCGATGGCGTTCGCCTCGAGTTTCTGCTCGAGTTCCCGCTGATCGTCCAGGGGCCCTTCGTAACGGAAGGCCGTCGAGGCTGCGAAACTGTCGATATACGCCCGGCTCTCGGCGGTCTGGTCGCGGTCGAGCACGCCGAGCCGAAGGTCGTTGACGTCGAGCGTGATTCCGTAACCGAGGATCAGCATCAGGATCGCCGTCCCGAGAAGAGAGAAGCCGAGACGGATCGGATCTCGCACGAGCTCCATCATCTCGCGCCGGGCATAGGCGATCGCTCGCCGCAGCGAGAAGGTCCGCATCACGGGCGCAGTCGCCCCGGTCGCCGCCGGCAGGGCCGCGTCGAAGGACGCCATCTCCTCGCGCCCGCCCTGCTTCATGTAGGCGATGAAAGCCTCGTCGAGCGTGGCCGATTGCGTCTCCGCCTTGAGTTTTTCCGGGACGCCGCTCGCGATCACCTTGCCCGCATGCATGAAGGCGATGCGGTCGCACCGCTCCGCCTCGGACATGAAGTGGGTGGAGATGAAGATCGTCACGCCGTCCTCGCGCGAGACCCGCTGCAGATCGCCCCAGAAGGCATCCCGCGCGATCGGATCGACGCCGGAGGTCGGCTCATCGAGAATGAGGATTTCCGGACGGTGCAGAAGCGCCACCGCGAGCTGGAGACGCTGGCGCACACCGCGCGGCAGGCGTTCCGACGCGGTGTCGTGGTAGTCCTGAAGCCCGAACTGCTCCGAGAGCTCAGTCACACGCGCCGTGGCGGCATCTCCTTTGAGATCGAAGATCGCCGCATGCAGCCGGAGGTTCTGGAGCACGGTGAGCTCACCGTAGAGCGAAAAGCCCTGCGACATGTAACCGACGCGCCTTCGCGCGGGAATATCGGAGGCATCGACCGGCTCGCCGAACAGGAAGGCCTCCCCTTCGGTTGCCGGAAGCAGGCCCGTCAGCATCTTCATCGTCGTCGACTTGCCGCAGCCGTTCGAACCCAGGAAGCCGAAGATCTCCCCGCGCGGAATGCGGAAGCTGACATGATCGACGGCGGTGAAGGAGCCGAAGCGCCGTGTCAGCCCCTTGGCCTCGATAGCGACATCCTCGCTCCCGACCGGCTGCGTCACGGCGACCTTGTCCTTGCCCGCCGCGGCACCGTGTCCGTTCTCGTTGAGCAAGCTCACGAACGCCCGCTCCAGCGTGCTTGCACCCGTGCGGACAAGCAGTTCCGCCGGTGTCCCGTCGGCCAGGATGCGGCCGTCGTTCAGCATCGCCACCCGATCGAACTGCGTCGCCTCGTCGATGTCGGAGGTGGCCGTCAGGATGGTGAGGCGCGGACGTGCCTTGCGGATGCTCTCCACCAGTTGCCAGAACTGTTGTCGAGACAGGGGATCGACCCCGGTGGTCGGCTCGTCGAGAAGCAGGAGATCCGGATCGTGCACGAGTGCGCAGCAGAGCCCGAGCTTCTGCTTCATCCCGCCGGAGAGCTTGCCCATCAGGCGGTCGCCGAACGGATCGAGACCCGTTGCCTTCAGGAGCGCGGCGATACGCCGCCGCCGCTCGGCCTCGCCGTGTCCGAAAAGCCGGGCAAAGAAATCAACGTTCTCGATCACGGAAAGGCTCGGATAGAGGTTGCGCCCGAGGCCCTGCGGCATATAGGCGATCCGTGGCAGCACGCCGGCGCGGGAGCGCTGCCCGCCCATATCGCTTCCGAGCGAACGAACATTGCCGGCCTGGATGCGCTTGGCGCCGGCGACGAGCGCGAGCAGGGTCGACTTGCCGACGCCGTCAGGGCCGACGATCGCCATCTTCGAGCCGGCGGCGACGGTGAGGTCGATGCCGTCGAGCGCGACGACACGGCCGTAGCGATGGGAGACCCCGCGAAGCTCGACGCCGGGCTCCTGATGGTCGGCCTCAGGGTTTGGCATCGGTCGCGGCACCGGTGGTCAGGTCAGACTCCAGCCAGCTCGGCCAAGTGACCGCGGGATCGAGCTTCACGTATCCAACGCCGGTGACACCCGTCTTCACCTGCTGCAGATACTGCGCCACCAGCGGCTTCGGTGCGCTGATCTTCACACGGAACATCAGGCGATCCCGCTCGCTGCGGGTCTCGACCTGCTTCGGCGTGTACTGGGCCTGCGGCGACACGAACGAAACCGTGCCCGGCACCGCCCGGTCCGGGAGGACGTCGAGAAGAATGCGCCCCTCGGCGCCGATCGCCGTGCGGGCCGCATCCGCAGACGGCAGGAAGATCGTCATATAGACGTCGGAGAGATCGAGCAGGGTCAACACCTTGCCGCCGGCACCGAGAACCTCGCCCGGCTCGGCGAGCCGGTAGAGCACCCGACCGTCCTTGGGAGCCAGGAGCGTTGCGTTGCTGAGCATGTCCGTGATCTGGTCACGCGCGGCAGTGGCGCTCTCGATCGCCGCCTCGGCACTGCGCAGGCCGCTCTCGGCAGCCGAAAGCGCCGCCCGGGCGCTGTCTCTTACGAGCCGCTGCGAATCGACCCGCTGGTCGGAGACGAACCCCTTGCCGAGCAGGACGAGCTGGCGCTCGAGGTCCTTCTCGGCCAGCGCAAGCTCGCTCTGCCGCTGCGACAGGCCGAAGTTGGCGGAATCGCGGGCCTGTTCGGCCTCCTTGATCTGGGCCTCGGCAGCGCGCAGCTGCGCCTCCACCTGAGCGGTGTCGATGCGGGCAAGCATCTGCCCCTCGGTGACGTAATCACCCTCCGCCACCTCGACCGAGGCCAGCTTGCCGGCGAACTTCGTCGCGATGTCGATTTCCGTCGCCTCTATGCGGCCATTGCCCGCGGCGATCCCCGCCGGCAGGGCATCGCGCTGAGCCCATTGGAGATAGGCGTAGCCGGCCGCACCGACGACGACCAGCAGAGCGGTGAGAGCCGCGACAAACTTTGCAGTCTTCTTCATTGGATGCTCTTCTGCAGAAAAACGGAAAGACGAGAAATCGGAAACGTGTCGATGCCGGCCGGAGACGCATCGCGCGGGACGCCATGCCAGCCAATCTGGCGGTGAAATTCGCTCCCTCCCTTGATCCATATCAAGAACGTCGGCACATTCCCACCGCAGATTTGACGCTGGGTCAGGCCGTCGCGCGAAGGTCACGGCCACCACGAACAGGAGAGAGCGCATGGCAGATGCCATCGAAAACCTGCTCACCGACATCGAAGGCATATCCGTCGGCCATTCGACCGACCTCGAGCTCGGCTCCGGCGTCACCGTGATCGTCTTTGACGAGCCCGCGGTCGCTTCCGGCAGCGTACTCGGCGGTGCGCCCGGCGGACGCGAAACGAGCCTCCTCGACCCCTCGATGACGGTGGAGGTGGTCGACGCTCTCGTGCTCTCCGGCGGGTCGGCCTTCGGCCTCGACGCCGCAGGCGGCGTGCAGGCGGGCCTGCGGGAGATCGGCCGCGGCTTTCCCGTCGGCGACGTGCGCGTGCCGATTGTCCCCCAGGCGATCCTCATGGATCTCCTGAACGGCGGCAACAAGGATTGGGGCATCCAGTCGCCCTATCGCGACATGGGCTATACCGCCTTCAAGGCGGCCACCAAGGGTGCCTTCGCACTTGGAAGCGTCGGTGCCGGCACCGGCGCGACCACGGCGACCCTCAAGGGAGGGCTCGGCTCGGCGAGCGCCATGACCACCGGCGGCCACAAGGTGGCGGCGCTCGTCGCCGTCAACGCCATGGGGTCCGCGACCATCGGCGACGGACCCTTTTTCTGGTCCGCCCCGTTCGAGCTGGACGACGAATTCGGCGGCATCGGCTTGCCGGCCAACTTTTCCGCGCCCGACACCGTGCTCAGGGCGAAGGGGATCAATCTCACCGCCACGACCATCGGCGCAGTCGTCACCGACGCAGCACTCACCAAGGCACAGGCGCACCGGTTGTCGATCATGGGCCAGAACGGCATCGGCCGTGCCGTCCTGCCGGCGCATCTACCGGCCGACGGCGACACGGTCTTCGCGGCCGCGACCAATGCGCGGCCGCTCGCAAGTTCGGTGGATTTCATGGAACTCTGCCACCTTGCGGCGCTGGTCATGGCCCGCGCTGTCGCCCGCGGTGTCTATGAAGCGACTTCCTTGCCGGTCGAAGGGGCGCAGCTCTCATGGCGCGATCGCTTCGGCTGAGAGAGGGCAAGATTTTGGTTTGCGGACATTGGGCTATACTGTCGATACGATGTCGAGCCCGGCATCACGCACCGGAGCTGTAATGGCTCCCGGGTGCAACGAGGAGAATCGCGTGTCGAAAGAGAGCATGATCAAGGCGGCGGAGCCTTTCCCGGTCGATCTCGACGCGACGCTCTCGGCGCTCGGCGCCGACGAGGCTTCGGAGGCCGAAGCCTTCGACGCGCTCAACCGGATGACGGAGGCGCTGATGGCGCCGATGACGGGCGGGCTTTCGCCGGCGGCACTTTCGCTTGCCGTCTTCGACTGGGCGATGCATCTCGCCATGGCGCCTGGAAAGCGGCTGGAACTCCTCGACAAGGCATTGCGCAAGTCGAACCGGCTCGCCGTTCATCTCGCCGCCTGCGCCACCGACCCGCAAACTCCCCCCTGCATAGAGCCGCTGCCCGGCGACGACCGCTTCGCCAGCGAAGGCTGGAAGCACTTTCCCTTCAACGTGCTTTCGCAGGCCTTCCTGCTGAATCAGCAATGGTGGCACAACGTCACCAACGACGTCCCCGGTGTGACGCCTCACCATGAGGACGTGATCTCCTTCGCCGCCCGCCAGATGCTCGACGTCTTCTCCCCTTCGAACTTCGCCTGGAGCAATCCCGAAGTCCTGAAGAGAACCGCCGAGACGGGAGGGATGAACCTCGTCGACGGCCTGCGCAATCTCGTCGACGACACCAACCGCAGGCTCACGAGCCGGCCGCCTGCCGGAACGGAGGAGTACGTCCCCGGCGAGACGGTCGCCGTCACTCCGGGGCGCGTGGTCTACCGCAACCGGCTGATCGAACTCATCCAGTACGCGCCGACGACCGCGGCGGTCCATGCCGAGCCGATCCTGATCGTGCCGGCCTGGATCATGAAATACTACATCCTCGATCTGTCGCCGCAGAACTCGCTCATCCGCTACCTGGTCGATCGCGGCCACACCGTTTTCTGCATCTCCTGGCACAATCCGACCGCCGCCGATCGGGATCTCGGGCTCGACGACTACCGACAGCATGGCGTGATGGCAGCGCTCGATGCCATCGAGACGATCCTCCCCGACCGCAAGATCCATGCGACCGGCTATTGCCTCGGCGGCACCCTCCTCTCGATCGCGGCCTCGGCCATGGCACGCGCTGACGATGACCGCCTTGCCTCCGTGACCCTGCTCGCCGCCCAGATCGACTTTACCGAACCCGGCGAGCTCGCGCTCTTCATCGACCACAGCCAGCTGCATTTCCTCGAAAGCATGATGTGGAACCGCGGCTATCTTTCCGCCGACCAGATGGCCGGTGCCTTCCAGCTTCTGAAGTCGAACGACCTCGTCTGGTCGCGGATCGTCCGTGACTACATGATGGGCGAACGCCAGCCGCTGAACGACCTCATGGGGTGGAACGCCGATTCGACGCGCATGCCCTTCCGCATGCATTCGGAATACCTGCAGCGTCTCTATCTCGACAACGACTTCGCCGCCGGCCGCTACATGGTCGGCGACCATCCGGCCGCTCCGCAGAACATCCGCGTGCCGATCTTCGCCGTCGGCACCGAGCGCGACCACGTGGCGCCATGGCGATCGGTCTTCAAGATCCATGCCCTCGCTGACACAGAAGTGACCTTCGTGCTGACGAGCGGCGGCCACAATGCCGGCATCGTCAGCGAGCCCGGCCACCCGCACCGGCATTTCCGCATGACGACGAAATCCGCAGCGCCCCCGTGCATCGGGGCGGAGGAATGGCTGCGCGACACGGCGGCCGAGGACGGGTCATGGTGGCCACGCTGGGCGGACTGGCTCGCCGCCCGCTCTTCGCCGTCAAAGGTCGCACCGCCGACGATCGGAGCGCCGGAGCGCGGCTACCCGCCGCTCGAGACAGCTCCCGGAACCTATGTCTTCGAACGATGAGGCCGCGATGAACAGCCCCCTCCTGACAAACCGGACCTTCGACGAAATCGCGGTCGGCGACAGCGCCACCGTTGAGCGCGTGGTCGAAACCGGTGATCTCACCTCTGCAGCCGACAGCGCCTTTTCGCCACGCGATTTCATCGGCGAGGTCGTCGCCCGGGCGATCTGGTCCGCTGCCTCGGCGGCCGATGGTGCGCGCCCGCCGGCCGGCGCCACGATCTATCTCGGACAGGAGCTGAAATTCCAGAAACCCGTCGCGCCCGGCGACACGATCACGGCGACGGTGAGCGTGATCGAGAAGCGGCCGGACAAGCAGATCGTCGTCCTCGACACCCGCTGCCTGAACCAGAGGGGCGAGGAGGTGCTGACCGGCCTTGCCACCGTCATCACCCGTTTCGAGCGGGTCGAGTGGCCGCAGGCCGTGTTGCCCTCCCTCATCGCGGCAGCAGCGCAGCATCAGGACCAGTTCGACACGATCGTCGCCGATGCCAAGCGATCCCCGCCGCTCAAGGTGGCGGTCGTCCATCCCTGTTCGCCGGAGGCGATCCAGGCGGCCGCCGAAATCCGCGAGGAAGGTCTTCTCGATCCGGTGCTGGTTGGACCGGAGACGAAGATCCGCGCCGCCGCGGCGGAGGCGGGCATTGCGCTCGACGGCTTCGAGATCGTCTGCGCCGAGCACAGCCATGCGGCGGCCGAACTGGCAGTCGAGCTGGCAGTCGCGGGCAAGGTCGCGATCCTGATGAAGGGGAGCCTTCACAGCGACGAGCTCATGGGCGCCGTCGTCGCACCGTCGTCCGGGCTTCGCACCGAGCGGCGGATCAGCCATGCCTACGTGATGGACGTGCCGGCCTATCCGAAGCTGCTCGTCGTCACGGATGCCGCGATCAACATCGCGCCGACGCTCGAACAGAAACGCGACATCTGCCAGAACGCCGTCGATCTCCTGCATCTCCTCGGCAATCCGGAGCCGAGGGTCGCGGTGCTCGCCGCGGTCGAGACCGTCAACGGCAAGATGCCGGCGACGCTGGACGCGGCGGCCCTGACCGTGATGGCGGCGCGCGGCCAGATCACTGGCGCCCGCGTCGACGGACCGCTTGCCTTCGACAATGCGATCAGCCTCGACGCCGCCCGCACCAAGGGCATCGTCTCCCCCGTCGCCGGGCAGGCCGACATTCTGCTGGTGCCGGACCTCGAAGCCGGCAACATGCTCGCCAAGCAGCTCCTCTATTTCGCCGGCGCGGATGCCGCCGGCCTCGTCCTCGGCGCCCGCGTGCCGATCATCCTGACCAGCCGCTCCGACAGTCTGAAGGTGCGGATCGCCTCGGCGGCACTCGCCAAGCTGACGGCGGCCCGCCGGTCGGCACAGGGGCTGCCCTGCCAATGACGGGAAGGCTGCTGCTCACCTTCAACGCCGGCTCCTCGACGGTGAAGATCGGCCTCTTCCTGCGCGAGGACGGCAAGGCGCGCCGCATCGGCAAAGGGATGATCGACTTCCGCCACAAGCCGTTGACCTTCCATCTCGTTGAAGGACCGGAGACCTTCGACGTTCCGTTGGAGGCCGAAGGTGGCGATGTCCTGCACGAGGTGCTCGACGAAACCTTCGGCTGGCTGGCAAAGCACTTCGACCTGGATGCCGTGTCGGCGGTCGGCCACCGCGTCGTCCACGGCGGCGACCGCTTCCGCGGTCCGGTCCTGCTTGACGCTCCGACGATCGAAGCGATTGACGCGCTCTCTCCGCTTGCCCCCCTGCACCAGCCGCAGAACGTGCGACTGATCCGTGCGGTCGGCGACCTGAGACCGGGCCTTCCGCAGACGGCATCCTTCGACACCGCCTTCCATGCCGGCCAGGCGCCGGCGGTCCGGCGTTTCGCCATACCCCGGAACTTATATGACGAGGGGATCAAGCGCTACGGCTTCCACGGCCTCTCCTACGCCTTCGTCTCCGCCGAGCTCGCCCGCCGCCGGCCCGACCTAGCCGGCGCCCCAACGGTGATCGCCCATCTCGGCAGTGGCGCGAGTCTCTGCGCCGTCAGCGGTGGCGAGAGTCACGACAGCTCGATGAGCTTCTCGACGATCGACGGCATCCCGATGGCGACCCGCAGCGGAGCGATCGACCCGGGCGTCCTCTTCCACCTGATGCGGACGAAGGGCATGGGCCGCGAAGAGGTCGAAGACCTCCTCTACAACAAATCCGGCCTGCTCGGCCTTTCCGGGATCAGCGCCGACAGCCGGGTCCTGCTCGAAAGCGACCGGCCGGAGGCTGGCGAGGCGCTCGACGTCTTCACCTTCCGCATCGCCGGCGAAGTCGCCCGGCTTTCCGCCTCCATCGGTGGGCTCGACGCGCTCGTCTTCACCGCCGGGATCGGCGAGCACCAGCCGGCAATCCGGCGAGCGGTCTGCGAGCGGCTTGCCTTCCTCGGCGTCGCGCTCGATGACGGGGCCAACGCCGCCAACGCGCAGATGGTCAGCACGCCGGAAAGCCGCACGAAAGTCTTCGTCATCGCGACCGACGAGGAACAGATGATCGCCGACGAGACGCTTGCGGTCCTCGGGAGCTAGAGCGGTTCCGGCGAATTCGGGGTCGGTTCTGTTTCTCGATTGGCGTGTGCGATCCGGTGGTGAGCCGGTCGGAGGCAGTTCTGAAATCTACGCCTCGCGACGAAAGCCCTCGCTCGCCGTCAAGAGCTGGCGGGTGTAGTCCGCGCCGATGGCGCGCTGCCTCAGGTCTTCGACCGAAACCTCCTCGACCACGCCGCCCTCGCGCATGACGGCGAGCCGTTCGCACATGTGGCTGATGACCGCGAGGTCGTGGCTCACCATCACGAAGGTCAGGTTCCGGTCCCGTCGGGTTTGCTCCAGCAGATTGAGGATTTCCGCCTGGATCGAGGCGTCGAGCGCCGACGTCGGCTCGTCGAGCAGCAGTACCTTCGGCTCGACGATCAGCGCGCGGGCGATCGCGACCCGCTGCCGCTGGCCACCGGAAAGTTGGTGCGAGAAGCGGAAGCGAAAGCCTGAACCGAGCCCGACTTCGTCGAGCGCTCGGGCGATCCGCGCTTCCGTATCGGCGAAGCCGTGGATCGCCAGCGGCTCGAGCAGCAACCGGTCGACGGTCTGGCGCGGATGCAGCGAACCATAGGGGTCCTGGAAGACCATCTGAACGGTACGGTAGAATTCGGGGTCGCGGCGCCGGCCGGTATAACGCTGGCCGTGGACCTCGAGCGAGCCGCCGTCGAAACGGTTGAGGCCGGCGATTGCCCGCAGAAGCGTCGATTTCCCCGAACCGGATTCGCCGACGATGCCGAAGGATTCGCCCGGTGCGACGTCGATGCTGACGCCGGCGAGCGCCCGGTATCCCTCGAAGGTGACGGTCATGTCCTTGATCGAAAGAGCAGCGGTCATAGCGCCCACTCCGCCTTGCGTTCGAGGGTCGGCAGCGGATGTCGGTCGCGGTCGATCTGCGGCAGGCAGTTGAGCAACCCTCGCGTATAGGGGTGCTGCGCCTCGGAGAGCCGCGAGGCCTGCAATTCCTCGACAACCCGCCCGGCATACATGACCACGACACGATCGCAGAAGGACGACACGAGGCGCAGGTCATGCGAGATGAAGATCAGGCCCATGCCGCGCTCGGAGACCAGCTTGTCCAGGATTTCCAGCACGTCGAGCTGTACGGTCACGTCGAGCGCAGAGGTCGGCTCGTCGGCGATCAGCAGTTCCGGGCCGCAGACGAGCATCATGGCGATCATCGCCCGCTGCCCCATGCCGCCCGAAATCTCGTGCGGATAGAGGTCGAAGACGCGGCTCGGATCGTGGATCTGCACCGCCTCCAGCATGGCGAGCGCCCGCTCGCGTGCCTCGGCCTTCGAAACCGGTTCATGCGTCCGCAGGGTCTCGACGATCTGGCGGCCGATCGTCATCACGGGGTTCAGCGAGTATTTCGGGTCCTGCAGGATCATCGCGATCTTCTTGCCGCGCAGGGCCCGCCGTTGCCGGGAGGGGACGGAAAGGAGGTCCATGTCGCCAAAACGCAGCCTCTCGGCCGAGAGGCGCGCGTGCCGGGGCGTCAGCCCCATGATCGCGCGACCCGTCTGCGACTTGCCCGACCCGGACTCGCCGACGATGCCGAGACGCTCGCGGCCGAGCGAGAAGGTCACGCCGCGCACCGCCTCCACGAGGCCGTTGCGTGTCGGATAGCCAACCTTGAGGTTACGGATTTCAAGAAGCGGCGTCATTGGCCGGCCTCCCTCGGATCGAGCGCATCGCGCAATCCGTCGCCGAGCAGGTTGAAGCCGAGGCTGACGATGAGGATCGCCGCACCGGGCATGGCCGCCACCCACCATTGATCGAGGATGAAGCGTCGACCGGAAGCGATCATCGCGCCCCATTCGGGAAGCGGCGGTTGCGCACCGAGTCCGAGGAAGCCGAGGCCGGCCGCCGTCAGGATGATCCCGGCCATGTCGAGCGTCACGCGCACGATGAGCGAGGAGAGACAGAGCGGCATGATGTGAAGGGTAACGATGCGCGCCGGAGAGGCCCCCATCAGCCGGACCGCCGAAATATAGTCGGAATTCCGGAAGGTCATGGTTTCCGCCCGCGCGATGCGCGCATAGGGCGGCCAGGAGGTGACGGCGATCGCCAGCACCGCATTCTCGATCCCCGGCCCGAGAGCCGCGACCAGCGCCAGCGCCAGCACGAGTTTCGGGAAGGCGAGGAAAATGTCGGTGATCCGCATCAACACGCCGTCGACGAAGCCACCGGCGTAGCCCGAGATCGTGCCGACGAGGAGGCCGACCGGCGCGGCGATGACCGCCACGAGCACGACGACGAAGAGAGTGAGCCGCGATCCGTAGATCAGACGTGAGAGAATGTCCCGCCCCTGGTCGTCGGTGCCGAGCAGGTAGCCGGCCGAGCCCGGCGGCAGGAGGCGCGCCCCACGCAAATCGCCCTGTACCGGTGAATGCGGCGCGAGCACGTCCGCGAAGGCCGCAACGAACAAAAGGCCGAAGAGGATCAGGAGCCCCGCCACGGCAAGCCGGTTCTCGGTGAAGCGGCTCCAGATGACGTAAAGGCGACCGAGCCGCGCCTGCCGGCGCGATCGCGGCCTGTCGGAGAGCAGCCATTCGCGGAGCGTCGGCTTCAGGGGCGCTTCGTTCGTGTTCATCGGCTGCGAGTCCTCGGATCGAGTACGTGGTAGAGTACGTCCGACAGGACGTTGATCCCGATGAAGACGGAACCGATGACGATCGTGCCGCCCAGCACCGCATTCATGTCGGCGTTCTGCAGCGAATTGGTGATGTAGAGGCCGAGTCCGGGCCAGGAGAAGATCGTCTCAGTGAGCACGGAGCCTTCGAGCAGCCCCGCATAGGAAAGCGCGATCACGGTAATCAGCGGCACGGCGGCATTGCGCAGCGCATGGAACCAGATGATCCGGGTCTCCGAAAGCCCCTTCGCCCGCGCCGCGACGACATATTCCTGGGAGAGCTCGTTCAGCATGAAGCTGCGGGTCATGCGGCTGATGTAGGCGAGCGAGAAATGGCCGAGCAGCGCACCGGGCAGGATGATGTGGCGGAAGAGATCCCACAGCACGTCCCATTGCCGCTGCATGGCCGCATCGAGGAGGAAGAAGCCTGTTACCGGCGTGAAGCTGTATTCGTAGACGACGTCGATGCGGCCCGGATAGGCGACCCAGCCGAGCTTGGCATAGAAAAGGACGAGCGCGAGGAGGCCGAGCCAAAAGATCGGCACCGAATAGCCGATGAGACCGATGACCCGGACGATCTGGTCCGCAATCGATCCGCGCCGGACGGCGGCGAGCACGCCGAGTGGCACCCCGAGCACGGCACCGATGATGGTGCCGATGGTCGCAAGCTCGATCGTGGCCGGAAAGACGCGCGCAATGTCGGTCATCACCGGATTGGTGGTCAGCACGGACGTGCCGAAATCACCCGTCACGGCCTGCCTGACATAGATGACGAACTGCTGATAGAGCGGCAGGTTGAGCCCGAGCTCCTCGCGAACGCGCTCCACCACGTGCGCCGGCGCCCGGTCGCCGACGATGGCGAGCGCCGGATCGATCGGCACGACGCGGCCGATGAAGAAGGTGACGGCGAGAAGACCGAGGAAGGTCGTCGCGACCGTCAGCACGAACTTCAGGAACGAAAGGGCAAGGACCGAGGCGCCTGCCCTTGCGCGCCGCGCCTCGGTTCTGTTTTCCACTGCGGCCAAGGCCGTTTATTCCTTGGAGATCGTGTAGACGAAGTTGGTGTCGAAGCTCGGTCCGAGCCTGAGGCCCTTCAGCTTGTCCGAATAACCGGCGACCTCGATCTGCTGGAAGACCATCACGAAGGGACCACGGGCGAGAACTTCCTTCTGCAGCTCTTCATAGACGGCAGCGCGCTTGGCGGAATCTTTCTCGAGGAGAGCAGCCTGCGTCTTGGCGGAAAGATCCTTGGGATCCCACGCATTGCGCCATGCCAGCGTCTTGTTCTTGCCCTCGTCGGAATTATCCGGATTGAAGGTGAAGGTCTCGGCGTTCGAGTTCGGGTCGAAGTAGTCGGAGCCCCACTGGCCGATATAGATGTCGTGCTGACGGGCGCGATACTTGGTGAGCGTCTGCTTGCCGTCGCCCGGAATAATCTCGAGCTTGATGCCGGCCTGCGCCAACGTCTGCTGGACGTTTTCGGCAATCCCGGTCACCGGCTGTGTGTTGCGAACATCCATGGTCACGGAGAAGCCGTCCGGCACGCCGGCCTTGGCGAGCAGTTCCTTGGCCTTGGCGACGTCGAGCGTGTAGGGCTTGTCGTCGAGCGCGCCGAGCTGGCCCGCCGGGAGGAAGGTCTGGTGGATCTGGCCGATCCCCTTGATGAGGGTCTCGCCGATCGCATCATAGTCGACGAGGTACTTGAACGCCTCGATGACCTCGGGCTTTGCCAGCGTCTCGTTCTTCTGGTTGAGGCTGAAGTAATAGAGCGTTCCCTTCGGCGCCGACGTGATCGCAATGCCTTCCTTCTTGGAAACGGCATCGACGTCGCCGGGCTCGAGGTTGCGGGCGACGTCGATGTCACCGTTTTCGAGCGCCAGGCGCTGGCCGGCGCTTTCCTTCATGTGGCGATAGATGACGCGGGCAAGCGGCGGCTTCTCGCCGAAGAAGTTGTCGTTGCGCTCCAGCACCACGACTTCGTTGGCGCGCCATTCGCGGAGTTTGAAGGGGCCAGAGCCGGCATAGCCGGTCTTGAGGAACTCGTTGCCGAAATCGGTATCGTACTTGTACTCGTCCGTCGGCGTCATCGCCTTGGCGTGTTCCATCACCACTTTCTTGTCGACGACCGAAGCGACGGTGGAGGTCAGCACGTTCAAGACGAAGCTCGGCGCATAGGCCTTGTCGACGGTCAGCACGAACGTGGTCTCGTCGGCGGCCTTCGCCTTTTCTGTGACATTGTCTCCGGTGAGCCCGAACTGGGTCAGCAGGAAGGCCGGCGACTTGTCGAGCTTGACGGCACGCTCGAAGGAAAAAGCGACGTCCTCCGCGGTCACCGGGTTGCCGGAGGCGAATTTCGCTCCCGGCTTCAGCTTGAACGTATAGGTGAGGCCGTCATCGGAGATCGTCCAGCTGTCGGCCAGTTCGCCGACGACCTTGGAGGTATCATCGAGGTCGAGATTGACCAGCTTGCTGTAGGTGTTGGCGGTGACTTCCGCCGTCGAGATCTCGAAGGCCTCGCCCGGATCGAGCGTGATGATGTCGTCGATGGCCCAGCCTTCGACCAGCGTATCCGCCGGCGTTGCGGCGAAAGCCTGCGGCGCCCCGGCCAGAAGTAGGGCGAGAGCGGCAGTGGTCGTCATTACGCGCATGCGCTTGTTCAGCATTCCGGACATGTCTGTTCCCCTGTTTTTCTGTACTTTGCCTACCAGTGCTTCCCGCCTATTCGTGCCAGGCGGAAGCCAATACTCTCAGCCAGTTCTCCCGGCATATCTTGGACAGTTCCTCGTCACCGTAACCGGCGCCCTTGAGCGCGGCAACGAGTTTCTGGGTACCGCCTGCGTCGCCGATCTCGGCCGGAATTGTCGCACCGTCATAATCCGACCCGAGCGCGACGCAATCGATGCCCATCCGCTCGACGAGATGGTCGACGTGCCGCACCATGTCGGAGAGCGGCGTCTCGGCATCGTCGCGCCCGTCGGCCCGCAGCATGGTAACGGCGTAGTTCAGCCCGACAAGACCGCGGCTCTCCCGGATCGCATCGAGCTGGCGGTCCGTGAGGTTGCGCGCGACCGGCGTCAGCGCATGGGCGTTGGAGTGGCTGGCGACGAGCGGCTGGTCGGTCGTCTTCGCCACATCCCAGAAACCCTGCTCGGTGATGTGAGCAAGATCGATCAGGATGCCCAAGCGATTGCAGGTGCGCACGAGCTCGAAACCGGCGTCGGTGAGCCCCGGACCGGTGTCCGGTGTCATCGGGTAGGCGAAGGGCACACCGTGGCCGAAGATGTTGTTGCGGCTCCAGACGGGCCCGAGCGAGCGCAGCCCCGCGGCGTGAAAAACATCGAGGGCGGCAAGATCCTCCCCGATCGCCTCGCAACCCTCCATGTGCATGACGGCGGCGAAGATCCCCGCGTCGAGGGCGGCACGGATCTCGGCCGTCGAGCGGCAGAGCCGCCAGGCACCCGCACGATCGAGATTGACGGCGATCGAAGCCATGGCGAGCGCCACGTCGAGGGAAGGCGCCCGCTCCAGCGGTTCTGCAAGTGGCGTCGCATAATGACCGTTGGCGTCCGGCGCCTTCAGCGCGAAGTCGGAGGTGTTGGGAATGTAGATCGCGCAGAGCCCGCCGGCGAGCCCACCCACCTTTGCGCGCGGCCCGTCGATATGCCCGTGGCTGGTCCCGTCGACGAATTCCGCAATCGGGTCCGTTCCGGCCGCCTTAGCCCTCCAGAGTCTCAAGAGGACATCGTTGTGACCGTCGAACACCAGTTCCATGAAGCAAAATTCCCATTGGAAAGCAAAGCGATGGCATAGTTGTCGCGTACACAGGTGACCACCTGTCGCCGGAGTGCGACAGGTCCATCCGGCGCGGTGATTTGGATCGTAGGACCAAATCCGGCGACGGTTCAAGCCCCAAAATAACTATTAGAACAGATGGGTTCTTCGCCGCATCGTCCGGCCATGAACGTTGCGGCACGGGCGTCTCCCGCAAAGCCCGGCGAGCCGCGCGAAGCGTACCGCCGGAACCTTTCCCGGTCTTGACGGAGAAAGCGTCAGGTGGTCTGACAATGCCACACCAACGATGGAGACCTCGACATGACGCTTCTCGACGGCAAGCGGGTTCTTGTGACGGCTTCGGGCCAGGGGATCGGGCGTGCGAGTGCGCTGGCCTTTGCGCGGGCGGGTGCGAGCGTGGTCGCGACCGACATCAATGAGGGGGCGCTCGACAGCCTCGCCGCAGAGGCGAAGGCGGAAGGGCTCGCCCTCGAGACCCGCGTACTCGACGTGCTGAAGGACGAGGCCGTCGAGGCGATCGTTTCCGAAACAGGCCCCTTCGACGTGCTGTTCAACTGCGCCGGCTTCGTCCATTCCGGCACCGTCCTCGACATGGCCGACAA